>DATHDS010000026.1:0-19586 GCA_035318925.1 Gaiellaceae bacterium | reverse complement strand
CGTCGCTGCGTCAGGCTTTCGCCCATTGCGCAAGATTCCCCACTGCTGCCTCCCGTAGGAGTCTGGGCCGTGTCTCAGTCCCAGTGTGGCTGATCGTCCTCTCAGACCAGCTACGGATCGTCGCCTTGGTGGGCCGTTACCTCACCAACAAGCTAATCCGCCGCAGGCTCCTCCTCAACCGAAAGCCGAAGCCATCTTTTCTCACGAGCCCGAGAGCTCGAGAGGCTATCCGGTATTAATCCGGGTTTCCCCGGGCTATCCCAGTGTCGAGGGCAGATTACCCACGTGTTACTCACCCGTTCGCCGCTGTCCCCATGGCCGAAGCCATGGTTCTCGCTCGACTTGCATGTGTTAAGCGCGCCGCCAGCGTTCGTCCTGAGCCAGGATCAAACTCTCCGTGAAGATGGTTGTCACGTCGGCCTCGAGAGGCCGGCTAGACATCTACTTCTCGATGAGCCTGAAGCTCAAAGGTCGCACCCTCGTACTGAGGGTGTGACGAGTTAATGACCTCGAGTAGGTGTGGAACCCCTCGAGGCTCTCGACGTTTCACGCTGTTGAGTTTTCAAAGACCGTTGCCGTGCGAGGGACGTAAAAAAGCCTCCGACTCGCGCCAGAGGCCTGCAGAGTTCTCGGTTACTTGGGTCGTATCCGATTGCGTCCGAAGGCGCTCCAGTGTCGAGTTACAGGGACGTTCCTTACGCCACCCGTCGAGGCGGCTTGCGAATGGTAGCAGCACCGGGGGGAGTGTCAAGCGGCTCGAAAGCGCATGAAACGACGCTTTCCGGCCTGAACGAGGGCGCCGTCGAGAGCGTCCCGCGGCAGGTCGAGCTCGCTCACGACCTCGCCGTTCACCTTGACCGCTCCCTGACCGATGAGCCGCCGCGCCTCGCTCGTCGAGCCGATCGCGAGATGCTCGACCAGGAGCGCCGGCAGGTGCACCGTTCCGTCAGCGGGCAGGACGGCCTCGGGAACGTCATCTGGAGCCTCGCCTTCACGGACCACGCGCGTGAAGTGATCCTCGGCTGCCCGCGCGGCCTCCTCCCCGTGCGAGCGGCGCACGATGAAGCGCGCCAGCTCGAGCTTCGCCTCGAGCGGGTCTCCCGCCGGCGGCTCGGCCTCCATCACCAGCGCGTACCACTCGGGCAGGATTTCGTCCGAGATTCGCATCGCTTTGCCGAACTGCTCTTCCGGAGGCTCGGCGAGCCCGATGTAGTTCCCGCGTGACGAGCTCATCCGCGCCCCGTCCCAGCTCACGAGGAGAGGGACGGTGAGGGCGACCTGCGGTTCGACGCCATAGGCCCCCATGACGTCGCGCCCCGCGAGCAGGTTGTACAGCTGGTCGGTCCCTCCCAGCTCGACATCGGCCTCGATCGCGACCGAGTCGTAGGCCTGCATGAGCGGGTACAGGAGCTCGGAGACCGAGATCGGCGCGCCCGACGCAAAGCGGTTCGAAAAGTCGTCGCGCTCGAGCAGGCGCGCGACGGTGATCGTGCGCGTCAGCTTCAACGTCTCGGCGAAATCGAGTTTCGAGAGCCACTCACTGTTGAACCTGACCTCCGTCCGGGCCGGGTCGATGATCTTGGATGCCTGCTCGAAGTAGGTCTGCGCGTTTCGATCGATCTCGCTCTCATCGAGGATCGGGCGCTCGGCGGAGCGCCCTGACGGATCGCCGATCCGGGTCGTGTAGTCGCCGACGATCAGGACGCCTAGGTGTCCCTCGTCCTGAAAGGCGCGCATCCGCTGCAAAGGGACGGCGTGCCCGAGTGTGACGTCAGGGGCCGTCACGTCGATCCCGAGCTTCACGCGCAGCGGCCGGCCCAGTTCGAGCTTGCGCTCCAGCTCGCCTTCGGGGGCGACGTGGACGGCGTTGCGGGTGAGGTCGTCGAAACTCACGCGGGCGAGTCTAGACTCCGGACCTTGCGTCTACGCCGGAAACCTCGGCCGGGCACTACGGCTTCGCTTGCGATGCCGCCAAGAGGCCGGCCGGCTTTGCCGGACGGCCGCCGCAAAGCCGGCCGCCGAATTCGCAAGCTCCGCCTGTTCGCGCTGGTCATGGTGCTCGGCCTGCTCTCGACGGCCTCGTTCTTCTTCGGAATGGTGACCGCAATCGCGAGCCAGATCCCGGAGCTCGACCCCGCACACCAGCAGCGGTTCGAGCACGACGGCTACATGTTCGACCGCAACGGGCACCTGCTCGCGGTCCTCCGCGGCCGCGAGAGCCGCGTGATCCTGAAGTCCAACGAGATCGCGCCGATCATGAAGCAGGCGATCGTCGCGATCGAGGACAAGCGCTTCTACGACCATCGCGGAGTCGACCTGCGCGCGATCGGACGCGCCTTCCTGGCGGATGTGGAGAACAAGAGCGTCGTCCAGGGCGGCTCGACGATCACCCAGCAGTTCATCAAGAACGCCTACGTGAACGACAACCGCTCGGTCGCGCGCAAGCTGAAAGAGGCGGCACTCGCCTGGCAGCTCGAGCAGCGCAAGACGAAGGACTGGATCCTGACCGCGTACCTGAACACGATCTACTTCGGGAACGGCGCCTACGGGATCGAGCAGGCGGCGATCACGTACTTCCACGAGAACGCGAGCCAGCTCACGCTGCCGCAGGCGGCCCTCCTCGCCGGGATCCCGCGGGACCCTTCCGCGTACGACCCGGTGACGAATCCAAAGGCCGCGAAGGAGCGGCGCCGGCTCGTTCTCGAGCAGATGCGCGACCAGGGCGTGATCGCGCCGGACGAGTACCAAGTGGCGCGAAGCGCCGCCCTGCCCTCGCCGGACGAGGTCAAGCTGCCCGGAACCCAGGAGCGGGTGGGCCAGTACTTCATCAACTACGTAAAAGAGCAGCTGATCAACAACGGCCAGTACGGCACCGGGCGCGTGTTCGGCGGCGGGCTCCGCGTCAAGACGACCCTCGACCTCGGGCTCCAGAAGAAAGCACGCGCCGCGATCGCGAAGGTCCTGACGAATCCCGATGGTCCGCAGGCGGCGCTCGTGGCGATCGACCCTCGAAACGGCGACGTGCTCGCGATGGTGGGCGGCGCGAACTACCGCGAGAGCCAGTTCAACCTCGCCGTCCAGGGCGAGCGGCAGCCCGGCTCGGCGTTCAAGCCCTTCGTGCTCGCCGCGGCGCTCGACGAGGGAATCTCACCGGCGACGCATTTCGTGTCGCACCCGGTGGTGATCCCGCTGGGCGACCGGCTGTGGCAGGTGCACAACTACGAGGGCGACTATCTCGGCTCGATCGACCTCGCGTCGGCCACCATCCATTCGGACAACTCGGTCTATGCACAGCTGACGTCGGTCGTCGGCCCCCAGCAGGTCGCCCGGATCGCCCGCAACGCAGGGATCAGCAGCAAGCTGAACAGCTACTTCGCGATCGGCCTCGGCGCCGAGGCGGCCAATCCGCTCGAGATGGCACGCGCGTTCTCGACTTTCGCGAACGGCGGAAACCGGATCGACGGCTCGATCCTCGGCGACGTGCCGCGCGCGGTGATCAAGATCGGGAGGCGGAAGAACGAGCCCGTCCCGCACCGTGTCCTCAGCCCAACGAAGACCGCGATCCTGAACTCGATCCTCCAGAAGGTCGTGACCGAGGGCACGGGCCACCGGGCGGCTCTTGCGGACCGCCCGGCCGCCGGGAAGACCGGGACAACCGAGAACTACGGCGACGCCTGGTTCGTGGGGTATGTCCCGCAGCTGACCGTCGCCGTCTGGGTCGGATATCCACGCGGGCTGAAGTCGATGAACACCGAGTATCACGGTCAGCCGGTTGCCGGCGGGACGTTTCCGGCCGACATCTGGCACACCTTCATGCAAGCGGCGCTCCCGTATCTCAAGGACGAGCCGGAGTCGTTCCCGTCGGCGCCCACGCCCTACGCGTCACCACGCGAGGTCGTCTACCGCGACGGGCGGATCCAGATCGACAACGGACACTGCCATTCGCCGAGGGATGTCCTCTTCTTCACCAACGAGCAGCCCCGGCAGACCGCGAACTGCAAGCCGAACGAGGTCGAGGTCCCGGACCTCGTCGGCCAGAGCGTGCAGGCTGCCCGCACCCACCTCATCGGACAGCCGCTGACTCCGGAGATCGTCTACCACGTGGCGACGCCCGGCCAGCGCCTGAATGTCGTGCTCGGCCAGGTGCCAAAGCGCGGCCGGCTCTCGGCCTACGACCGGGTGCAGCTGATCGTGGCGAAGCCCACGCACGGCGTCGTGCCGCAGATCGTCGGCCTGCCGGTCAGCCGGGCACAGCGCAAGCTCGAGCGGCACGGGCTTCGGTACCAGGTGGAGAAGGCGCCCAGGGGGCGGCCGGGTCGGGTCGTCTTCCAGCTACCGCGGGCAGGGGTCGCGGCTGCGCCCGGGATGATCATCAGGATCGCCGTCGCCGCTTGAGCGGCCGGCTCAGGAACTTCGAGCCCGCCTCCCCGTAGCGCCACGGTCGCTCAGTCGCCTTCGTGATCCCGACGCGCGGCCCCGTTTCGACCTGGACGTCTTCGCCCGCATAGAGCTCGAAGGGAGGCCGGTCGAGCGGCAGCCCGTCGTGCTCGCTGGTGATGCCGAGCGCCTGCGCCAGCCGCCCCGGGCCCACAGTGAGAAGCCTCGGCTCGGCGGTGCCGCGGCGGGCGGCCATCGTATCGAGGCCGTGCGTCGGCTCGAGCGCCCGCACCAACGCGGCGCTCGCGTCCTCGCACACGAGGTTCAGGCACCAGTGGACGCCGTACGAGCGGTAGACGTACGCGTGCCCGGGCGGGCCGAACATCGAGGCGTTGCGCGCGGTCTGCCCGCGATAGCTGTGCGCGGCCGGATCCTCGCGGTCGTAGGCCTCGACTTCGACGATGCGTCCGCCAACGCCGCCCACGAGGAGCGTCGCGCCGACGAGCTCGGGCGCGACCTCGTGGACGCTGCGCGCGAAGAAGCTCCTACGCAGCTTCACGCGCCGCTCGCTGCGAGTCGTACCGGAGCAGGGCGGGCACGGCTGCCAGGAAGAGCCAGCAGCCGGCGATACAGGCGAGCCCGCCGGAGACGACCGAGAAGCGAAGGCTCGTCACGGAGGCGAGCGCTCCGGCTTCCACGTTCCCGAGCGTGGGGGCACTCGCGACCTGCGCGAGCTCGATACCCGAGAGCCGGCCTCGCATCGAGTCCGGGGTCACGGTCAGGAGAATCGTCGAGCGGAGAATGGCGCTCCAGTCGTCGGCGCCGCCGGCGATGGCCAGGAAGATCAAGGCGGGCCAGAGGCTGGGCGCGAGGCCGAAGCCGACGATCGCCGCTCCCCAGGCCGAGGCCGCGATGCAGACTCCGAGGCCCTGCCTGCGCGCCCTCGTCACCCAGCCTGAAAGCAGCGTCGCCAGCAGCGCGCCCGCATAGGGGGCCGCGTAGAGAAAACCGACAGTGCGCGCTCCCCCGCCGAAGTGAACCCCATAAGCCGGAAAGAGGGCGCTCGGCATCCCGAAGACCATCGCGACGGTGTCGACCGCAAAGATCCCCTTCAGCTCGGGCTTCTGGCGAACGAACCTGAAGCCTTCGGCGATCGCGCTCAGGCCGGGGCGCGCGACGGCTGCGAGTGGCGGCATCTTGGGGAGAAGCAGCGCGGCGATGAGTGAAGCCGTGAACGTGACGACGTCGACCGCGTAGGTGGCCGTCAGCCCGGCGGACGCGATCAGGATCCCGCCCAGGGCCGGGCCGCCGACGTGGCCGAACGAGCCGTAGATCCCCTGGACGGCCGCGGCCTGCGCGATCTGATCTTCGCCGACGAGCCGCGGCACGAGTGCGTCCATTGCAGGCCGCTGGATGGCGTAGCACGCCGTGCCCAGCGCCTCGGCGGCGTACAGGGCAGCGAGGCGGGGTTGCTCAAGCGCTGCGTTTGTGACCAGGAGGCCCGAGATCGCGGCCAGCCCGAGGTCGGAGACGATCAAGAGGCGCCGCCGGTCGACCGCGTCGGCGATCGCCCCGCCCAGGAAGGAGATCGTCAGCAGTGGAACGAGCGCTGCGATTCCGAGCAGGCCGACGGCGAGCGTCGATCCCGTGAGCTGGTAGACCTGGTACGGGATCGCGACCGTGGTCAGCATGCTCCCGAGCAGGGAGATCGCGTTGCCGAACCACAGCCGCCGGAAGTCGCGCGAGGCGCGAAGAGGCGTCAGGTCGATTGTGAGCCCGCGCAGGAACGCGAGGCGCCCCGGACGATCGGTTTCGCCGGCCGGGTCCTCGACCGGCGGACCAAATCGATCGCTCAAGTCCTAGAAGAGCTTCTCGCCGTCGTCGGGGCGGGAGGTCTTCTCGAGCAGGCGCCGCGCCCGGCGACCGAGATCGTTCAGATCCACGCGGCCCTTGTCGGCGTCGGCGACGATTCGCTCCGCAAGCTTGACGGCCTCGTCGATGATCGGCGCGCCCATCGCGGCATCCTGGCCCATGTCGTGGAGGATCGTCCGCTCCGTGCGGCCGGCGATGATGGGGTCCGGCACGCCCTCGATCCACACCCGCGTGCGGTGACCTCCGCCGCGGTCCTTGCCGACGATCGGCTCGACCGCGTAAATCTTGTCCGCGCGCGCGTACTTGCCGAAGCCGAGGAAGATCATCCGTCCCGAGCCGTCCGCCATGCCGGGATTATCCCCCTACGCGACGGCGTCCCGCAGCGCCGAGACGACTCGTTCCTGGTCCTCGGCCTCGAGCTGCGGGAAGAAGGGAAGCGCGAGCGTTCGGTCGCACGCATCCTCGGCGACCGGGCACGTGCCTTCGGTGAAGCCGTAGCGCTCTCGCATGTACGGCTGGAGATGGACTGCCGGGACGTAATGGCCGGCCTCGATGCCCTGGGCGGCGAGCCGTTCGAGGACAGTGTCGCGATCGATGCCCTCGGCGACCTTGACGACGTAGACGAACCATGACCGCTTGTGGTCTGCATCGTCGGCGTGCGGCGGCTCGACCGCGTCGACCGCCTCGAGCAACATCCCGTAGCGTGCCGCGGCCTCGCTCCGCATCGTCAGCATCTCGTCGAGCTTCTCCAGTTGCGCGATCCCGACCGCAGCCTGGATATCCGAGAACCGGTAGTTGAACCCGACCCGGACATGGTGGAACCAGCGCGAGTCGTACGAGCGCCCCTGGTTGCGCAGGCTCTTGAGGATCTCCCACTCCTCTTCGTCATGCGTGGTGATGACGCCGCCCTCGCCGGTCGTGACTTGCTTGTTGGGGTAGAAGCCGAAGGCGCCCGAGATGCCGTGCGAGCCGATCGGCTCACCCTTGTACTCGGCGCCGAGGGCCTCGCACGAATCGTCGATGATCCAGAACCCGTGGCGCTCGGCGATCGCGCGCAGCTCGTCGAGCTCGCAGGGGTAGCCGAACATGTCGACGGCCACGATGCCCTTCGTCCGGTCGGTGATCGCCGCCTCGACCGCAGCCGGGTCGAGGTTGAGCGTGCCGGGGTCGACGTCCGCGAACACCGGCCGCCCGCCCTCGAGGATGAAGCAGTTCGCCGTTGCGACGAACGAGACGGGCGAGGTGATCACCTCGTCGCCCTCCCCCACGTCGGCGAGGTGACACAGCATGTGCAGCCCCGCGGTCCCGCTCGAGACGGCTGCCGCGTAGGGTGCCCTCACGCGCTCGGCGATCAGTTGCTCGAAGCGCTCGATCGTCGGCCCGAGTGAGAGCCGTCCGGAACGGAGCACCTCCAGGACGAGCTCTTCCTCGCGGTCTCCTATGTACGGGCGGCTGAGCGGGACCCGTGTCTCGGTCTTCA
Organism: Gaiellaceae bacterium; assembly: GCA_035318925.1. Taxonomy (GTDB): domain Bacteria; phylum Actinomycetota; class Thermoleophilia; order Gaiellales; family Gaiellaceae; genus VAXT01. Next base: position 11,857 of record DATHDS010000026.1, on the reverse strand, counting down.
CGCCTCGGCTGGCGTTGCGTTCCCGATCTTCGCGTACTCGAGCCACTGCGCCCAGCGCTCGCTCTTGCCGCGGCACGTGTCGAGGTAGGCGGTTTGCAGCTCCTTCGTCACCGGCCCCGGGGGCCCGATCTCGCGATCGTCGACCTCGCGGATCGGCGTCACCTCGGCGGCGGTGCCGGTCATGAAGATCTCGTCTGCGGTTGCGAGGTCGGAGCGGATCAGGTTCTTCTCCTCGACCGTGTAACCGAGGTCCTGTGCGATCTGGATCAGCGAGTCGCGGGTGATCCCGGGAAGGATCGAAGTCGAAAGCGGCGGAGTCGCGATCTTACCGTCCTTGACGACGAAGACGTTCTCACCGGAGCCGTCGGCGATGAACCCGTCGGCGGTGAGCAGGATCGCCTCGTCGTAGCCGGCGCGATTCGCCTCGGTCACCGCGAGCATCGAGTTCAGGTAGATCCCGGTCGCCTTCGAGGCGTGCGGGATCGTGTTCGGGCCAACGCGCTGCCAGGACGAGATCTTGACGCGGATCCCGTTCTTCAGGCCCTCCTCGCCGAGGTAGGCGCCCCAGGGCCAGCTCATGATCACGACGTCGATCGGGTTTCCGGCCGTGGAGACACCGAGCTCGCCGTAGCCGGAGAACGCGATCGGCCGCAGGTAGCACTCGGGCAGCCCGTTCGCTCCGATCAGGTCCATGCACGCGGAGTGGAGCTCCTCCACCGAGTACCCGAGCTCCATGTAGAGGAGCTTCGCGGAGTTGTCGAACCGGTTCAGGTGGTCGGTCAGCCGGAAGACCGCCGGCCCCTTCTCGGTCTCGTAGCAGCGAATCCCTTCGAACACGCCGGTCCCGTAGTGGAGCCCGTGCGTGCCGACATGGACCGTTGCGTCGGCCCAGTCGACGAGCTCACCGTTCATCCAGATCTTGTCGGTCTCACGCACGAGCTGCCTCCTTGCCGAAGTCCGTCAAAGGTTACGTGGCCGCCTCGACGGCGTCCATAGGTTGCGCCCTGGCCAGGCGCACGAGGTCGGCTGACGAGAGCACCGCCATGTGGCTGGGCGAACCGGCGCCGACCCAGACGAGCTTGTACGAGAGCAGGCCCTGGTCGACGAACACCCGGTCGACCTTCGGGAGCGGGAAGGGCGCGACGGCACCCGCGACGAAGCCGGTTGCACGCTCGACCTGCTCGGGTGACGCGATCTTCAATTTTGCCGCGCCGGCCGCTGCGGCGATCTTCTTCGGGTCGGCTCGGCGGTCGCCCGGCACGAGCGCCACCACCCAGCGCCCCTCGCCGTCGAAGACGAGCGTCTTCACGATCTGGCCCAGCTTGCAGCCAGCGGCGCGGGCGGCGTCAACCGCCGTCGGCGTGCCCGTCTCGAACTCCTCGATGCGCGCCTCGGCGCCCATCTGGCTGAGAAAGGAGGAGACGCGCTCGACGGCTTCCGGCCAGGGGCGAACCATGGGGTCAAGGTTAGGCGAATGGTCCCGGGCCACGGGCCCGGGACTCGCGCAAAGTGCTGCGCACTTTCCGCGACCAAAAGCACGACTGCCGAGGGACGACGCCTCAACAGGCCCGCCCATGCCACGATCGAGGAGGAATGGCACCGAAACTTTCCGGGGGGCTTCTTCGTTTCTCTCATAACCCCCGATGAGAAGCGAAGAGCTACACATTGCCAAGACCGAGTCGCGCTTCCGCGACGTCAACGAGCGCATCGCCCTGACCGCCGAGCGGTTCGGGGCGAACGAGGCCGAGCTCGTCTGCGAGTGCGGGGACCCTGAGTGCGGCCAGCGGATCGCAGCACCGCTCGAGGACTACGAGGAGACGAGAGCCGATGGGGCGCACTTCCTCGTCGCGCCGGGCCACGAGCTCCAGGATCACGAGGACGTCGTCAAGACCCGCCCCGGCTTCAGGATCATCGCCAAGCTCAGAGGCGTCGGCGCTGTGGCACGGCGCCTGAACCCGCGGCGCGCCGAAGCCTAATCCGTCAGCGAGATGAAGAACGCGTCGTCGAAACCGGCGGCTCGCAACGCGTCCGAAAGCTCCGGGGGCGCCGGGCTGTCGAGCGAGAGCGCCATCAGCGCCTTCTCGCCCTTCCGTGTCCTTGAGACCGTCATGTTCGCGATGTTGACGCCAGCCTCGCCGAACAGGGTTCCGACCCGGCCGATCACGCCGGGGACGTCGTCGTAGCGGAAGAACGCCATCAGGGGCGCCAGCTCCATCTCCAGCTCGAAGCCGAGCGCGCTCACGAGCCAGCGGCGGTCCTCTCGGCCGATCGTCGTTCCCGAAACACGCAGCTCGTCCCCGTTCGCCCGCACCGAGACCCGAATGAGATTCGTGAAGTCACGCGACGCGCGCCGGCGCTCCTCGACCACCTCGACGCCACTCTCCGCCGCGATGATCGGAGCGTTCACGTAGTTGACCGGCTGGTCCGAGCGCCCCTGGAAGGCGCCGTTCAGGGCCGCCACCGTCAGCAAGCGCGTGTCGTAGCCCGAGAGGGCGCCGAAGTAGGCGAGCTCGATGCGCTCGGCGGCCCCGCCGGCGAGCTCCATCGCCAGCCGCCCGAGCGTCGCGGCGAGCGGGATGAACGGGCCCAGGATCTCGAGATCCTCGGCGCCGATCGACGGGATGTTGACGGCGTTTGTGACGAGCGATCCCTCGAGCGCGGCGGCCACCTGCTCGGCGACGATCACTCCCGCTCGATCCTGCGCCTCCTCGGTCGAGGCGGCGAGGTGCGGCGTGACGATGACGTTGTCGAGCTCGAGCAAGGGGCCCTCGTACGGCTCGGTGTTGAAGACGTCGAGCGCGGCGGCCGCGACCTTGCCGGAGCGCAGCGCCTCGAGCAGCGCGTCCTCGTCGAGCAACTCGCCGCGGGCGGCATTGACGAGCCGGACGCCGTCGCGCATCGCCGCGAAGGCGGTCGCGTCGATCGAGCTCCGGGTCTCGGCCGTCAGCGGGAGATGAAGGGTGACGAAGTCGGCGGCGGCGAGCACCTCGTCGCGGGTCTCGGCACGCTCGACGCCCAGCTCGCGAAAGCGCTCCTTCGCGACGAACGGGTCGTGCGCGACGACGCGCATCTCCAGCCCGAGCGCGCGACGGGCCACCTGCTGACCGATCCGGCCGAACCCGAGCACGCCGAGCGTCTTGCCGGCCAGCTCGAGGCCGCCGTGCTCGGAGCGCTCCCAGCGCCCGGCCTTCAGCGCCGCGTGCGCCTGAGGGATGTTCCTCGAGAGGGCAAGGAGAAGCCCGATCGTGTGCTCCGCCGCAGAGATGACGGTCGACTCGGGTGCATTGGCGACCACGATGCCCCGCCGGGTCGCCGCTTCGACGTCGACGTTGTCCACCCCCACTCCCGCGCGCCCGATCACCTTCAGCCGGTCGGCTCGCCCGATCAGCTCGGCGTCGAGCTTCGTCGCCGAGCGGATGACGATCGCGTCGTAGTTCCCGATCTGGCTCGCCAGGTCGCCGTCCGCGTCCACGTCGACGTCGAACCGCTCGCGCAGGAGCTCGATTCCGGCCTCGGCGATCAGTTCGCGAACAAGAACCCTCGCACGTGTCACGCCGGCTGGTGCTCGTACGTCTCGAGCGCTTGGGTAACGGCGACGCCGCGCTCGATGTCCGCACCCGCCTCGGCGAGCGTGAGCTCGATCCCGGCGAGCGCCGTCGTGATGTCGAAGATGTCGAAGAAGCCGATGTGCCCGATGCGGAAGACCTTGCCCTTGATCGGCCCCTGCCCGGGTGCGAGCGTGATCCCGAACCGGTCGCGGAGGTCGAGCAGGAGCTGCGTGCCGTCCACCGGGTCGGGAACCTTGACAGTCGTGACGACGGCCGAGCTGTCGTCGTCGGGGGAGAAGAGCTCCAGGCCCATCGCCTTGATCCCCTCCCGGCACGCGCGGCCGAGCCGCACGTGGTGCTCGAACGCGGCCTCGAGCCCGCGCTCCAGGATCATGCCGAGCGCGACGTTGAGACCGACGACCACCGAGACCGCCGGCGTGAAGGGCGCATCGAGACTCTCCTGGCCCGCGCGCATGCCTTCCCAGTCGAGATAGAAGCGCGGCGCCTTCGCTTCCTCGCTCGCCTCCCAGGCAGCGCCGGACACCGAGACCATGGCCAGCCCGGGTGGAGCCATCAGCGCTTTCTGCGAGCCGGCCACGACCGAGTCGAGCGACCAGGCGTCGGTCTCGCAGGGGAGCGCACCGAGGCTCGAGATCGCGTCGACGCCGATCAGCGTCCCGGCCTCCTTGGCCGTGGCCGCGAAAGCGCGGACGTCGGCAACGACTCCAGTGGAGGTCTCGGACTGGGTGACGAGGACGGCTTTCGCCCCGCCGAGCTCGGACAGGCGCGCGGCGAGATCCTCGGCGGTGGGCGTCTCGCCCCACTCGTACCGCAGCTGATCGACGGCGCAACCGTAGGCAGTCGCGATGTCGGCCCAGCGCTCGCCGAAGTAGCCGGCCGAGACGACGACGACGCGGTCGCCCGGAGACGTCAGGTTCGAGATGACCGACTCGAGCCCCGCGGTCCCTGAAGCGGTGTAGAGCAGGACGTCGCCCTTCGTCCGGAAGACCTCCTGAAGCCGCTCGAGGCACTGCTTGTAGATCGGCTTGAAGTCGGGGCCGCGGTGATGGACGATCGGAAGCGCCATCGCCGCGAGCACCTCAGGCGGCACGGGGGTAGGCCCAGGCGTGAGCAGATAGCGCTTTTCAGCCAAGCCGTAAACGTAGCTCAGCCTTAGGCTGGCGTCGTGGAGGCGCTTCTTGCGTTCGGGGCAAGCTTGCTCGCGTTGCGGTTGGGCGGCTTGCTTACAGCTCGCTGGCGGGCGCGCAAGGCGCCGGAGTTGGCCGCTTGGGGAGGTGCGCTCGTCAGCTACGCCGTCGCCTCGGCTGCGCTTGCCTGGGGAGCGGCGGCGGGATGGGATTCGCGAGCCTTCCGCGTGTACTACCTCTTCGGCGGCTTGCTGACGGCACCGCTCCTAGGGCTCGGCTCAATGCTGCTCACCCGGCGTCGGTGGGCGCTGTGGCTTGCTCTCGTCTACATCGGCCTTGCGATCGGAATCGCGCTCGCCGTTCCCACGTTTGGCACTTGGGGCTCGAGCATCCCGGCGGCGCAGGATCACCTCCATTTCTTCCCTGCGCGGCTCGTCGCGCTCGTGGGCAACATCGCCGGCACGACGGCCGTCGGCGTTGTAGCAATTGCCACGATCAGGCGGCGGCCGCTGGGGAACGCCTTGATTCTCTCGGGCGTCGCTGTTGCCGCTGCTGGAACCGCTGTCTCCGGCTTGGGAGCGGCGAAAACGGGGGTTTTTGTGGCAATTGCAGCACTTCTTCTTTACGGAGGATTTACAGCTTCGTCGCCCACAAGGCGCTAACCAACCGCTACGGTCCGAGTCTTACAGCGTTGACACAGCGATCCCGGGGCCCACCCAGGAGCTTGCTCGGACGACTGCGGCACAGTCGGTCCAGCGAGCACGGGGCTCCGACAAGGGGGTTCTCTTGTTCCGACAACTACTGCGGCTTCTGCCCGCGCTCGTGCTCATAGGTCTGATCTTCGTCGCGCTGGGCGGTCCTCGGCGCGCCGCGGCCGAAGGCCAGACGACCCAGCTCTATCCGACCGATCGCGCGGTCGTCAGGCAGATCCATCGCTACCAGCACCAGACCTGGCGCTGGCAGAGGCTGATGGGCGTGGGACGAACCCCCGCCTCACGGGCGGCCGAGACCGATCCCAGCCACTCGTTCAAAGTGTGGGTGCGCAATCTGTGGAAGCGCCGGGCACTCCGCGCGTGGCGCACGGCGGCCCGCCCGCCACATCGCGCCGGCTGGCTCTGCATTCATCGCTACGAGGGTGCGTGGGCCGATCCGAACGCTCCCTACTACGGCGGGCTGCAGATGGACCTCTCGTTCCAGCGGAGGTACGGGCGCGACCTGCTCCGCCGCAAGGGCACCGCGAACCACTGGACGCCGCTCGAGCAGATGTGGGTCGCCGAGCGCGCGCATCGGAGCGGACGGGGCTACTACCCGTGGCCCAACACGGCGAGGTCGTGCGGACTTATCTAGTGTTCTGAGCCATGGGACGTGGCTCGAGACCGATCCGCCGGTGGAAGGCCGACCGCCAGCGCAAGAAGAAGGAACGGGAGAAGCGCCAGACCGCGGCGGTCGCCACGACGAGGGGCACTCCCGCACGCCGGCGCAGTCCCGCGCGGGCCAAGCCGGCCGCCAAGCCAAAAGCCGCCGAGAGGGCCGAGGCGGTCGTCGAGACGCCCGTGGAGGCCGAGGCGCCCGTGGAGGCCGTGACGCCCGAGCCGGTCGAGACACCCGAGCCAGAGACGCCCGAGCAGCCGGCCGAGACGTCTGAGCCCGAGCAGCCCGAGCCGGCCGCCAAGGCTGCGCCCAAGAAGGCCAAGCCCGCCGCGAAGGCAAAGGCCGCGGCCGCGAAGCCCAAGCGGGCCACCAAGAAGGCCGAGAAGCCCGCGCCGGTCGAGAAGGCCGACTAACTCAGCGGGCGTCAAGTCCGCCGCGAGGCGGTCACGCCTTCAGCTTCTTCCGCAACAGCTCGTTCACGACCTGCGGGTTCGCACGCCCTTCGGTCTCTTTCATCACCTGGCCGACGAAGAACCCGAGCAGCCCTTCCTTCCCCGAGCGATAGGACTCGACTTGTCCGGGGTTCGCCGCGAGGATCCGGTCGACCACCGGCTCGAGGTCTCCGGTCTCGGTGATCTGGCCGTCACCGAGAAAGCGCTCGGCCGAAAAGTCCTCGCTCCCGCTGGCTGCGAGCGCTTCCGTGAAGGACTGCCGCGGGATCCGGTCGCGGGCCTCGATCAGTTTCGCCAGCTCCCCCGCGTTCACGGCCGCCGGATCGATCCCGGTCGCGGCGAACTGGTTCATGAGCACGTTGGCCACGGCCGTGCGATCGCCGGCGACCTGCTCGTAAAGGCGGTCTCGCCCGCTGGTGACGAGCCCCTCTGCAGTCTCGAAGCCGACCTCGACGGCCAACCGCTTGATGCGCTCGGCGGGAAGCTCCGGCAGCTCTGCGCGGAGACGCTCGACGAGCTCTCGCGCGGGCTCGAGCGGCACGAGATCGGGCTCCGGCAGATACCGGTAGTCCTGCGCCTCCTCCTTCGAGCGCAGGGGCGGCGCCGACTCGTTGCCGGGGTCGAAGTGCATCGTCTCCTGCACGACCTCGCCGCCCGACTCGTAGATCTCGATCTGCCGCAGGATCTCGCGCTCGATGCCCTTGGCGGCGAAGTTGAACGAGTTCATGTTCTTGAGCTCGGTGCGGATGCGCAGCTCGTCGGAGCCCTCGGGCCGAACCGAGACGTTGACGTCGAAGCGCAGCGATCCCTTCTCCATCTCGGCGTCGGAGATCCCGAGCTCGACCACGGTCTGGCGCAACAGTTGGAGGAAACGCTTTGCGTGCTCCGCCGAATGGATATCGGGCGCGGTCACGATCTCGACGAGCGGCGTCCCGGCCCGGTTGAAGTCGACGAGCGTGCGGTCTGCGCCCGAGATGCGTCCGCCGGCGCCGCCCATGTGCACGTTCTTCGCGGCGTCCTCCTCGAGATGCGCGCGGACGATGCCGACCTCCAGCTCGCCGTCCGCGGTCGCCAGGGTCATCTTCCCGTCGTTGCAGAGCGGTTCGTCGTACTGGGAGATCTGGTAGCCCTTCGGATTGTCCGGGTAGAAGTAGTGCTTGCGGTGAAAGATCGCTCGGTCGGCGATCTCGCAGCCGAGGCCGAGGCCGAGCAGCATCGTCATCTCGACCGCGGCCCGGTTCGGCACGGGCAGCGCCCCGGGGTGCGCCAGACATACGGGGCACGTGCGCGAGTTCTCGGGCGCGCCGTACTCGAGCTCGCAGCGGCAGAACATCTTTGTCCGCGTCTTCAGGTGGACGTGGATCTCGAGACCGATGACCGGTTCCCAGTTCACCTCAGCCGCTCCGGAACCGTGTCGAACTCCAGCGCTTGCTCCAGCGCGTGCCCCGCGCGGAAAAGCAGGTTCTCGGAGAACTGGGGCCCGATCAGCTGCAGGCCGACGGGCAGCCCTTCCGAGAGGCCGCACGGGATCGAGAGGCCGGGCAGCCCCGCCATGTTCGGCGGGATCGCCAGGACGTCGGAGAGGTACATCGCAAGCGGGTTGTCCGTCTTTGCGCCGAGTGGGAAGGCAACCGTCGGCGAGGTCGGGCTGACGAGCAGGTCGAACCGCTCGAGCGCGGCGTCGAACTCGTCGCGGATGATCGTTCGCACCTTCTGCGCCTGGCCGTAGTAGGCGTCGTAGTACCCGGCCGAGAGCGCGTAGGTGCCGAGCATGATCCTGCGCTTGGGCTCGTCGCCGAAGCCTTCGTCGCGAGTCCGCTCGTACATCGCCCGGATGTCCCCGTTGCCGACGCGCAGGCCGTAGCGGACGCCGTCGTAGCGGGCGAGGTTCGACGAGGCTTCCGACGGCGCGATCAGGTAGTAGCAGGGGAGGCCGTACTCGACCGAGCGCGGCAGGGTCGTCTCCCCCACCTCGGCGCCGAGCTGGCGGCCGAGCTCGATCGTGCGGTTGACCGCCTCGCTCACGCCGGGCTCGATGCCCTCGGCCTCGTTCAGCTCCTTCGGGACGCCGATCTTGAGGCCCTTGAGGTCTTCGGCCTGCGGAATCGCGACGGGCTCCGGCAGCTCGACGGTGGTCGAGTCGGCCGGGTCGCGGCCCGCGATGATCTCGTAGAGGCGGGCGCAGTCGCGGACGGTCTTCGTGATCGGGCCGACCTGGTCGAGGCTGGACGCGAAGGCGACGATCCCGGCGCGGCTGACGGTGCCGTAGGTGGGACGCAGGCCGACGAGGCCGCAGAGGGCCGCGGGCTGCTTGATCGAGCCGCCGGTGTCGGAGCCGAGTGCCCACGGAGCCAGGCCGCCCGCAACCGCCGCCGCCGAGCCGCCCGACGAGCCGCCGGGAACGCGCTCGGGATCCCACGGATTGTGCGAGGGACCGTAGGCGGAGTTCTCTGTGGACGAGCCCATCGCGAACTCGTCCATGTTGGTCTTGCCGATCAGCGGGAGGCCCGCTGCGCGGCACCGGGCAGCGACGGTGGAGTCGGCGACCGGGATGTAGCCGGCGAGGATCTTCGAGCCGGCCGTCGTCTCCACGCCCTTGGTCGAGATCACATCCTTGAGGGCGATCGGCACTCCGTCTCCTCTGGGCTCGGCGACGGTCGTCAGGTAGGCGTGCAGCTCGGGGTCGCGCTCCGCAATCGCGTCGAGGTAGGCACGGTGAAGCTCGGCGGAAGAGACGTCGCCACGCTCGATGAGGCCGCTCGCTTCCTCGGCGGTCAGCCGCAGGGTGTCGATCACGGCCATGTCCCTCCGGCCGGTACCCATGGCCTCCTCCCCGCTATGAGCGTAGCGAGGAAAAGCGCACGCGTGGGTGACGCGACCGTGCCGAAAGTGCGCCAACGAAACGAGCTGCTCATGCCGGCGGCACCCTGAAGAAGCTGGCCTCGCGGTCGGGCGCATTGGCGAGCGCCTCGTCGACGGGCAGCGAGGGCTGCGGCTCGTCTTCTGCCCACACGTTCACGAGCTCGAGCGGGTGCGCGGTCGGCTCGACCCCTTCCAGGTCGAGCTCGGCGACCTTGCCGACCGCCTCGAGGATCGCGTTCAGCTGCGCGCCCAGGCGCTCGATTTCATCGTCGGTCAGCGCGAGCCGCGCCAGCCGTGAGACATGCAGAACCTCATCACGAGAGATCGCCATCTGCGGAGAGTTTGGCGGAATGTTGCTCGTTGCCGGGGCGCGATGGTCGTTCCGAGGGCGCGGACGCAGGGAGCGCCCAGGCTAGTAGCCTGGGCGCGACTGAGGACCCGCCCTCGGGGCGAGCAGCGCGTCCCGGCGACTCAGCCATATTTCGCCGAACTCTCCCCATCCTCCCAAATAGGAGCGGGCCCCTTCCGGGGCCCGCGGTCGTCTCGAGTCCGGAAGCTCCTAGGCGGCGGTGACGTTCGCAGCCTGCAGGCCCTTGTCGCCCTGCACGACCTCGAATTGCACCTGCTGACCCTCGGTCAGTGACCGGTAGCCGTCCATCTGGATCGCGCTGTGATGGACGAACACGTCGTCTCCGTCGTCACGCTCGATGAAGCCGAAGCCCTTCTCGTTCGAGAACCACTTGACCTTGCCCTCAGCCAACGTTCCTCCTTCTGAACAAACAACGACGGCCCCCGAAACGAGCCGCCGGCGCTTCTCTAAAGCGGCAGAAAGATAACGTCACGCTCCGGGGAACGCAAGGAGCCCCCGCCGGTAGCGGGCGGCCTGAACCGCGCTCCGCAGAAGCATCGCGATCGTCATCGGACCGACGCCACCGGGGACCGGGGTGATCAGCCCCGCGCGCTCGGCCACGGCCGGGTCGACGTCGCCCACGACGCGGTCGCCGGAACGGTTCATGCCCACGTCGATCACCGTCGCGCCCTCGCGCACGTGCTCGGAGCCGATCACGGCGGCCCGGCCCACCGCGACGACGAGGATGTCGGCCTCGCGTGTGTAGGCCGCGAGATCCTTCGTGCGCGAATGGCAGACGGTCACCGTCGCGTTCGCGTGCAGGAGGAGCAGCGCCGCCGGCTTCCCGACGATGTCGCTCCGCCCCACGACGACGGCCCGCGCGCCTTCGACCGGCACGTCGTACTCCGCGAGCAGCGCCATGACGCCGGTGGGTGTCGCACCTACGTGCGCGGGCGCACCCAGGTAGAGCTGCCCCGCGTTCAGTGGATGCAGGCCGTCGATGTCCTTCATGGGCTCGATCGCCCGGATCACCCGGGCCTCGTCGATGTGGTCGGGTAGCGGCAGCTGCACGAGGAGGCCGTCGATCGTGTCATCTGCGTTCAGCTGCGCGACCTGCTCGAGCAGCTCCTCCTCGGTGACCTGCGACGCAAGCCGAACGTCCCTTGCCCGCATACCGACCTCGGCGGCGGCCTTGTGCTTGAGGCGGATGTAGATCTCCGAGGCGGGATCCTCGCCGACGAGCACGGTGGCCAGACCGACGTCCCCTAGCTCGCGCGCCTCCTCGGCGACTTCGCCGCGAATGCGCTCGGCGAGCGCCTTCCCGTCCATCAAGCGTGCTGCCACTAGAGCGAAGGCAGCTGGACGTCGCTGACGTCGAGGCCGAGCGACTCGGCGAGCTTTATGCCTTCCTCGAGGTCCTGGTGCAGCCGCTGGACGTCCCGCTCGTACATCAGCCTGCCGATCACTGCCCGCTCCTTCGGACGCCACAGCGCGTGCTTGACGAAGATCGGAAGCAGCCGGTTCGCCGCATCGACCAACTTCTGCTTCGTCTTCTTCGTCGCGTTCTGGAGCAGGACCCGCTCGTAGGCCATGCCGGCGCCGTGGTGGATCCCGTCGTCCGTGGCGAGCCGGTTGCAGACCTCCTCGAGTACCGTGCCGGGCGACGCGCGGGCGATCAGCCGGAAGCGCGAGATGATCAGCCGCTCGTAGAAGACCTGCATCTGGAAGACCTTCTCCTCGAGCGTGTCGAGGTGCGGGTCGCGCTCGGCCGTACCGCCGATCTCGCCGGAGAGCCGCAGCCACGCCTCGGTGTGGCGCGACTCGTCCTGCACCATCGTCGAGTAATAGAGCTTCGCCTCCGGGTCGGGCGCGATGTTCAGGAGCTGCGAGGACATCTCGCACGCGAGCTCGTCGGCCTGGAGCTGCTGCGTCACGACCGATCGCCAGACGTCGAGCCGGCGCGCGCGCTTCTGCGGCGTCCCTTTCGTCGTCTCCGGGATCGGCGGCACTTGGCCCCACGGGAGGTCGCGGACCTGCCACTCCTGCTTCTTCGCGAGCTCGTAGTAGCGGAGGACGCCGGAGTACTCCTCGCGATCGAGCGACCAGTCCTCGACGACCTGCTGCGTG
>DATHDS010000025.1:0-95081 GCA_035318925.1 Gaiellaceae bacterium | reverse complement strand
CCGCCGCCGCCTCCGCCACCGCCACCCCCACCGCCGTCCGTGCGCTGCAGGGTCCCGAGGGTGATCGGGCTGACACTCGCTCGGGCGCGGACGAGGATCCGCAGGGCGCACTGCTCTGTGGGGCGCATCCGCCGCGCTCGCTCGAGGCGAGTCGGCCGCGTGATTGCGCAGAGCCCGCGGGCCGGGGCGAGGCGCGCGCGCGGCGCCAGGGTCAACTTGGTGGTCGGCCGCCGGTAAGGCTCGACCTGGTCGATCGCCAGGGGAGTAGAGTGGTTTCGACTGGCCCTGCTGCCAGAACCCCGGCCGGAAGCCCGTAGGCCACCGACGCGCCCCCCATAGCGCGCGCGAGGCGAGGAGCCAAGGCAAACAGAGTTCAGACTTGCGGGGCCAGCACCATTGTCGAGCAGGGGGGCGCGATCACGGCTCGTTACATGCTTCGACTAAAGACGCAGGGCGAGCCCGACCGCGCGGCCGACTTTGGCGCTGGAGAGCACGCGTATGTGAAGGGCGACATCGTCAACCTTGCCGAAGGCGGACTCTGGCGTGTCGAGAAGTTCGGGCTTCTTGAAGAGCCATTCCTCGCTGAACTGACCTGCGTTTCCTTTCGAGCCCCGCCTGAGCGGAAGCCGACGAAGGACCTACTGGTCAAACCCCGCGCTTCAAGCTGAGGGATCGGCGTTTCGCTAGACGCGAAGCTGCTCGCGAAGCTGCTCGCGTAGCCGCGTGATCTCATTGACGAGTGCCTCCTCAAGCTCAGGCCGTCTTGCCTCCTGGCGGCGATGCTCTTTCAGCGCGCGCTCGGCGCAGTCGACCTTGTCGAAGGAAGCGCGAAGCCCGGGCACCACGACCTGGAAGGCCCGCTCGTCGTACTTGGCACCGCAGATGCCGCAGATGGCCACCGCCCTCATCCCCCTCTCTGCTCATTCTGGCTGAGCCCGCGGGATCGTCGCCTAGCCGTTCGGCCAGTTCTCGCGTCGGGAAAGGGGCTTGCGGATGGCCCGGTGCTGGAGGTTCTCGGGTTCGCCACTAAAACGGGATCGCCGCGGTCGCGGGGTCATAGCCGTCGTGCGGAACCGCTGCTTTACGGCGCGGCCGTTCCGCGCCGCGGTCGGCTCGCCAATCGGTTCATAAAGGCCTTCAGCTAGTCGTTAGCTGACCTCGCGCATGAGCGCGCGTAGGCGCTCGAGTGTCTCCTTTGCCTCGAGCTGCCGCTCGAGCTTGAGCAGCAGCTCGATCTCCTTCAGCGAGGGCAGCTCGCCTGCGTTTGCGAGTCGTCGTCGATGGCGGTTGAGCAACTCGCGGGTCGAAGGCAGTTCTTGCTCCTCCGCCCCGCTGCCGTTGTCGCCACCAGGAAGCTCGTCCGCGGGCGATGAGCTTCGAGTGCGGAGAAGGCGCTCAACCCGGCCTCGGTAGCGGGCATCGCCGAAGACGATCTCCGCGATCTTCCGCTCGCTCACTGCCTCGGCGGCCAGCGAGCGAACCTGCTCGACCTGCTCGTGCGTCGCGGCTCGGGGTCGTCCTCGGCGTGACATCGGTCATGACAGTGCCTCGAAACTCACGAAAAAGCCAGTCCCATTTCGCGGACCGGGGGAGAAGGCGAGAGGGGGTGGGTGGGGAGCCTGCTTCAAAAAAAGTGGCGGGGCGGTTGCGCGCGGAGTTGCGTCTGCCCAAGGGGTAGCGCGCCTCGGGGATGAAGATTCCCGGCATGGCGAGCGCGGGCGAGTGACCCATCAGCGAGGTGGAGGGCATCCGTCACGACGCTACCTGGGCGACGAAGCAGCTCGCGCGTATCTCGGCGAGATCGATCAGCCTGGCACGCTGATGGCCAGGGATCGACCTTCGCCCAAGGTGGGTGGGCGTGTTCGACTTTCAGGCGCGGCTTCCCAGCGCCCTCGGCGGCATCTCGTGAACGTGGTCAGACCGCAGATGGCGCGAATCACGTTGCGACGCGTCGTCCCTGGACTTCCACATCACCGGTAGCGGGACGCTGGTGCGGACCTGGATCCAGCGCGGCCTGATCAATGAGGTGATCCTTCTGATACGTCCCGTTCTCGTCGGCGTCGGTAGCGGTTCTCTGAGAACGGCTCGACGACGCCACTGAAACAGGTCGGAGTAGACCAATTCCCGCGCGGAGTCGTCGCAAACACCATACGTCTCGACCACGTAAGCCGTACTTCAATTCGACGGAGGGTGGGCGCGAGGCGGCTCCGAGAGCAGCGCAGCGGTAAGCGTCTGCTCGGTGCGTGCCGTCAGCGGAACGACCACAACATGGTGGCTCTCGATCAGGCCCATCACCGGGGCGTCGAAGTTCTCGCGCCATTCGTCGCTGCCGTAGAACACGCCGAGCTGCTGTTCACGCTGCGCTCTCGACGAGAAGGAACGTGCGAGGAAGTAGTGGTGCTCGTCAACGAGCGAAGGGCCGTAACCCACGACCTGAATGCCGGCGCGGCGGAGCATCGGCAGCGCTCCCTCCCGCAAGAGGCGATCGAACTCGTCACGGCCATCCGGCACGAGCCTGTACGTGCGGAGATCGAGCACACCTTGCTCGGCGGTGGTTGGCTGCGCACCACCCGTGCTCATGCCGCGCGCATCCGGACGGCGGTCGGCCGATGCGCGCCATCGGCCATCCACAGGTGTGTCGCCGCTAGCGCTCGCCAAGGCCGCCACCGTTCGACGAGCGTCGGAAGCGCCGCTCCTGATCCCGGCGCGAAGCGCGTGAGCGCACGCCTCAGCCCTACGTCGGTGATCGGGAAGGCGTCGGGTTCACCCAGCCGGAGCGCGAGGTAGTGGGCCGTCCACGCTCCGAGCCCGTCGATCAGAGTGATCGAGTCGATTAGCTCGTGGAGGCTGACGCTGCCATCGAGCCGAAGCTCGTCGTCAGCAACGGCGCGTGCGAAGGAACGGATCGCCTCCTGCCGCGCGCGTATCAAGCCCAGCCCCGCGAAATCCGCGGTCGCCAGCGTCCGCGCCTCGGGAAACGTGTGTGTGAGGCCGACCTGCTGGAGGCCGGGGACTGGTGTTCCGAGCCGTTCGACGAGCCGGCCGGCGATCGTGTTCGCGGCGGCGACCGTCACCTGTTGGCCAATGATCGCCCGCACGCCTGTCTCGAACGGGTCCCAAGTTCCTGGGGTGCGGAGACCGGGGCGGGCTCGAAGGAGCTGGCGCATCGTCGGATCGCCGGCGAGATGACCGGTCGGCTCGTCGAGATCGAGGTCGAGGTTCGCGATCCGACGAGCCCGGCCGACCACGTGGATCAACTGCTCCCAGTGCGGGAGGTGCGCGATCAGCAGGATGTAATCATCGCCACCCGGGGACAGCTCGAGCACGCCAGGATCGCCGTCGATGATGATCGTCCGGCGGTAGGTGTGCCCCGAAACGTGCTCGACGCCCGGGATTGCCCGCGCCGCGAAGTAGCCAACCACCGACGCCCAGTCGAGTGCGCCGCGGAAGCCGAGCCTCAGCGGGAGACCGCCGTCGACGACCAGGCGATCGGCCTTGCGCCGCTTGGCGCGGAGCTCGCGTGGCGAGGCCCGAAAGATCTCCTGGCAGGCGCGATTGAACTGGCGGACGCTCCCGAATCCGGTCGCCAACGCGATCTCGATCATCGACACGTCGGTGTCATCGAGCAGGCGCCGGGCGAAGTGAGCACGTGCCGACCGTGCCAGCCCGTCAGGCGTCACACCGAGATGCGAGGTGAACAAGCGACGCAGATGCCGTGCCGAGATACCGAGGCGCGCTCCGAGTTGCTCCTCGTTGGCCCGGTCGAGCGCACCACCGAGGATCAAGCGCACGGCGCGACAGACGAGCTCCGGCCCGGTCCAAGAGACCGACTGCGGCCATCGATACGGACGACACTGATAGCAGGCTCGAAAGCCCGCCGCCTCCGCCGCTGCTGCAAGCTGGAACGCCGTCACGTTCTCGGAGCGAGGGCGCGCGCCGCACCCCGGCCGACAGTAGATTCCGGTCGTCAGGACGGCACCGAACGAATCCATGCCGCAGATATAGCTGCCGACAGGCTGCCGTACCGGCCGGATCCGGACATGCCCGATCGCGCTTGGTCGGACAGCTTCGCGACGAACGAGGACCTACGCGCGTGCAGACGTCGTTTACGCGGGGCGGCCGGACTTCGGCTGCACCTTAGGCGGTGGCCGCTACTCGCCGAAACTCGACACTGTTGATCGTGACGCCGGGGGGCGTCCCAGCTGCTCACGGGCGGAGTTGCATGGTGTGCTCCTCCGTCTCGAACAGGATCATCGAGAACCCCTCGCCGTGGGCGGGCTCGAGCCAGTAGCCGGCGACGAAGCCAGAGGCAGAGCGGACCTTGGGCAGGATTTCGTCGACGAGCGCGTTAGCTGCGGCAGGTGCCTGGTCCGGGTCGATCGTCAATGTCACGAGGGCTGCGTACATGATTTCCCTCCTTCGTCAGTCAGGGCCGTCACTTCTCAATGAAGAGGGCGAGCTGGGGAATGATCGCCCGCAGGACGCGCGCATCGGGGCGCGCATTCCGACGAGAGGTCGCTTACGTCTGCGCTAAAGCGGCCAGACGCAAGCGTGGACGCATTTCCATCCATCTGCGCGTCGTTCATAGGTATCGACGTAGCGGCTGAACTGGCCTGGCGTGCGGTTCGTACGAGCCGAGACGACCGCCGTGTCGCCGTCAACATGGATAGAAACCTGATCGAATGACAGTGTCGGCGACGGACTGGAACGAAGGCTCGCGACGTACCGTTCTTGAGGCCAGAGCTCCCCGGTTGCCCCGTCGAGGTAACGGAAGGACGGCGACAGGACCGGCTCGAGCACTTCCCATGACGCGAGCTTGAACGCCTCGATGAACTGATTGTTCAGGCGCGTTAGCGCTTGTGCGTCGTCCATGCCGAGCCTCCTTTGCCGATCGCTCTACTGCGGTCCCTAGCCTGCACGGGGTGCGGCGTGGCGTCTAGCCAGATCCGGACGACCAGAGGTTTGAGAGGCCGCGGGCGGACGAGGGCCGGTCAGGACTGACTCGTCCGGATCTGGCGAATGCCCACGCCCGCCCAGGCACACACTGCGCGGATCGAGTGGCGTTATGCCAGGGAGGGAGAAGCTAATGGACAAGTTTGGATCATCTCGTCCAACCGTGACGCGCCGGAGGCCGGCATCTGCAAGCGTTGTTCTCGCCGGGGTTCTCGTGGCGCTCCTAGTCGCGGCGATGCTAGTCACCGGCGCATCGGGCGCCTCACATCAAACGACGCCGGGCTACGAGGTCCAGGAGCTCGGGTCGCTCGGAGGCAGCTACGGCGTCGGCACGAGCGTCAACAACACGGACTGGGTTGTCGGCCACTCCACGATCGCGACGGGCGATCTCCACGCAGCCCTGTGGCGCTTCGGCTCGGTCACCGACCTTGGGACGTTCGGCGGGCCGGGGACGAACAGCGCCGTTCTCTGGCCGGTGAAGAACGAGCTCGGCGTGATCAGCGGCATCGCCGAGACCGACGAGCTCAACCCGCTCAATGAGATCTGGAGCTGCGGGTACTTCTTCACGCAGTCGAGGCACAACTGCTCGGGCTTCGTCTGGCAGAACGGGAACAAGCGGGCGCTCGACACGCTCGGCGGGTACAACAGCTTCGCGACAGGTACCAACAACCACCTGCAGACCGTCGGCTGGGCCGAGAACAGCGTGCACGATCCGACGTGTGTCTCCCCGCAGGTTCTTCAGTTCCTGGCGGTGATCTGGGGGCCTGGCGAAGACGACGTTCAACCGCTCCCGCCTCTGCTCGGCGACTCGGCGACCTCAGCGACGGCGATCAACGACAAGGGCCAAGTCGTCGGCATCTCGGGTAGCTGCGACCGGGCGTTCGGCCGGTTCAGCGCGAGGCACTCGGTCCTCTGGGAGAACGGCGTACCGATCAATATCGGCGATCTGGGCGGCGTCGCCTGGAACACGCCGATGGCGATCAACCGCAAGGGCGACATCGTCGGCTTCGCGAACCGGTCGGCCGCTGACGGCGGCTCGTTCCGCCCGCGCGCGTTCCTCTCGACCAAGCCGGGGCGGATCATCGATCTCGGCTCCCTCGGGGACGATCCGTTCAGCCAGGCGCTGGGCATCAACGAGGATCGCCAAGTCGTGGGTGTGTCGTACTCGGCGGGCTTCGCGTGCCGGGCGTTCATCTGGGAGCACGGCGTCATGAGCGACCTCAATGAGCTCGCGCCCGACTATTCGGGGCATCTTTGCGCCGCCAACGACATCAACGACTTCGGCCAGATCACCGGTGAGGCCGTCCAGCAAGGGACGGGGAGGAGTGTCCCCTTCCTCGCAAATCCGCTGGCGCCGAGCTCGATCATGAGCCGGACGGCCGCGTCGACCCGTGCGCACAAGGCGCGCGTGGTTTCCTGGGACGCGATCAGCAGCATCATGGCCCGTTCGGGCGTGCGCCGAGAAGATCTCGGGCGCTGACCGAGCACATGGGGACGGCTAGGCGATCGCCTAGCCGTCCCCTCTGATGTACACCGGCAATAGACAAACGGTGGTGTTGCGTCTGAGACGTCTGCCCGGCAGAATCGGTGGCTGTGCTGCTGGTTAGAGGATGGCGTCGTGCCGCGTTATGACATTCCCAAAGCTGCTCCCGAGCCGCTGCGACTCGTGCAGTTGTTCGTGAACACGGTTGATCACGAGCATGGGCGCGAGCTGCTCGGGTCGCCGGCGGATCTGCGCGATTGGCTCGGCGAACACCTTCCGGTCAAGGTTGCGAGATCGAAGCTCACCGACCTCGCTCGTGCGCTCGAGCTCCGCGAGGCGCTGCGCTCTCTCCTGCGAGGGAACAACGGCTTCGCGACGCCGCCCGACGCAGTCGCTGCGATCAACCGGGCCGCCCGCGCCGCCAGGCTGTCGATCCTGATGACGCCGGCAGGACAGGTGAAGTTGGAGCCGGAGGCGGCCGGCGTCGACAGCGCTCTTGGCCACATCGTCGCCGTCGCGATGGCAGCGATGCTCGACGGGAGCTGGCGGCGGCTGAAGGCATGCCGTCAGTGCCGATGGAGCTACTACGACTACTCGAGGAATCGCTCGGCGCGCTGGTGCTCGATGTCGATCTGCGGTAACCGCGCGAAGACCAGGGCCTACCGTCGACGAAAGGCACGGGCGTGAGCGAACGCGCCGCAGCGGCCGCGTCGACGCGGCCTGGCCGTTGGCGCTTCACTCGGCGCGCCGTTGCTCCGGCAGCCGTCGCCGCCGCGCGCTTGCGGGCCCGGCCGGGCCGGTCGCTCCTCCTCGCAGTTGGAGTAGCCGGCGCAACCGCGATGCTCGTCGCCGTGCTCGGCGCCGGTCTCGTCGCGAAGGATCGGGCCGTGCAGTCCGAGCTCGCGAAGCTGCCCGCGAGCGAGCGAAGCTTTCGCGTGGACTCGTTCGGCCTGCCTCCTGGCCAGAGGTATGGCTCGGCCGCTCGCGACGTGAGGCGCGTGCTCTCCCCGCTGACGTCTCGCGAGCCGCTCGCCGGGACTTTTTTCCGCGAGCTCGTGATCGACAGTCGGCTCGTTCAACTCGCCAGCCTCGACCGCTTGGCCGGGCTCGTTCGACTTCGCTCGGGACGTCTCCCGGACGAATGCGTGCCCGCGCGTTGCGAGGTGCTCCAGGTCGGTGCCGGGGCCGACTCGTCCTGGCGGCAGGACGGTATCAACCTCGTGCGAGTGGGCACCGCGGAGGTCCGTGACGCCTCCATGTTCGGCCCGTGGCTCGAGCCGGGACCGCGCGGCTCGGGCAGCCAACCCACGCGGCTGCTCGCCGACGGCGCGAACGCGTTCGACGGGATTCCGACCCTCGCGAGCTTCTATCGCGTCTACAGCTGGATCGCGCCGATCGCGCCTAGCGGGGTCCACGTCTGGCAGATCGACGACGTCCTGGCCCGCGAGTCTCGTGCGCAGACCGTGCTCGCCCAGGCAGGGGGCCAGTACAAGCTGGGCGGCCCGGACGCCGCGCTCCTCGCCGCGCGCACGACCACGCGGGTCGCAGGACAACGGCTGAACCTGATCGGCGGGCAGATCAGCGCACTTCTCCTGGGGTTTGCGCTCGTAGCCGCCGTGGGCCTTCGTCGAGGTCTGGCGGCCGAGCGGCGGCGGCTCGTCCAGCGAGGTGCGAACGCAGCGCAGTCGCTCCTCGCGGTCGGTACGGAGATCGGCGCGACGACGCTCAGCGGCGGCATCGTCGGCGCCCTCGGCGGCCTGGCTGCGGTCGTGATCGTCGCTCTCAGGGCTGACGCGCCTTGGGCCGGCGTCCTTCAGCATGGGCCGGCCTCGGCGTCTGGCGTCGTTTTCGTGCTGTTGCTCTGGCTTGCCGCCACGGCTCTTCTCTTTGCCGTCAGCCTTCGCGGGCCCGAGTCCTCGGCCCGCCGTAGGGTGCAGATCCTCGACGTCCTCGCGATCGGTGCGGTCGGCGTGGTCGTGATCGGGCTCACGCGAGGTGCTCTCGACGCCGGGACGCTCGAATCCGGAAACGACGTCACGTTCCTGCTGCTCCTACCGGGGTTGGTCTGCTTTGCTGCAGCCGTCGCCGCAGCGCGCCTGCTCGGACCGCTGATGCGCGCGGCCGAACGACTGACTCGCGGCGGCCCTCCGGCGCTCCGTCTCGCGATGCTCGCGCTCGCGCGGGCCCCTGCCAGGACAGCGGCCACCGCTTCCTTCCTCGTCGTTGCGGTCGGGCTGGCGCTGTTCGCGACCGCATATCGGGCAACGCTCGAGCAGGGCGCCGCTGACGAGGCCGCCTTTACGATCCCGCTGGACCTCAGACTCACCGAGAGAACCGGAACGGGCTCCCCGCTCGATCTCGGCACGCCTGAGAGGTTTGACCGCATTGCGCCCGGCGTTCAGTCCTTTCCGGTCGTCCGGGAGAGCGCCGATGTCCCCGGGCCTGGGACGAGCGTCCTCACCCCTACGGTGCTCGGCTTGCCGCCCGATGCCTTTGCCGGACTCCACTGGCGCCGCGACTTCGCCGCGCTGCCTCTCTCGACGCTCGCTGCCCGCGTCGGGGCCGATCCGCCGGTGTCGCTCCGTGGCGTCTCGCTGCCGGCCGGCGCCGCGGTCTCGCTGCGCGCCAGGGCGAGCGGTACGCCCGTGCAGCTCGTCCTCGCTGCCGAGACTGAGACCGGTCGCCTCGTCCTGCTCGGGCTCGCCGAGCGTGGGGCCGACCGCTTGACTGCGCGGACTCCGGCGGCGGGTCACTTAAAACTTATCGGGCTCGAGATCTCGGTCGCGACCGGTGAGGCTGCCGGGCTCGCACATCGCGCAGGGGAGAGCTCGCAGGCGGGGAGGATTCCACAAGGGTCGATCGTGCTCGGCCCGCTCAGAGCCCGGGGTCGCAGGTTGACGAGCTGGCGAGGCTTCTTCGCGAGTGGGGCCGCGCTGCGGGAAGCCCGTGGGCAGGTTCGCGTCTCATACGAGTTCACGAGTGGCCAGACCGTGCTCGTCCGCCGGCGCCAGGCGACCGACGGACGACCGCTGCGGGTGATCGCCAGTCCCGGAATCGCAGCCGCGGCGGGCGTGGGAGGTGCGCTCGTCCTTGATTTCAGCGTCGGGCGGGTTCAGGCTCGGATCGTGGGCGTTGCGAGACGGTTTCCCGCCGCCGAGCAAGAAAGCGAGGGGTTCGTCGTCGCAGACGAGAGCAGGCTCGCGGTCGCGCTCACCGGGACCCGGTCCGGCCGGGGCAGGCCGACCGAGCTCTGGCTCGCAGTTCCTGCCGCTCAGTCGCAAAAGGTTGAGCGCGGTCTGGGAGGGGCGCCGTTCTCGTCGCTCGGCGTCGCCTCTCGTAGTGAGCTCGAGCACGAGCTGGCAGCCGATCCTCTCGCGCGCGGGATCAGCCTGATACTCGGCGCAGCCGCGCTCGCGGCGCTGGTGCTGGCAGTGCTCGCGCTCTGGCTCGCCTTCGCCGCCGACCTGGGCGACGAGCGGGGCGAGCTCCTCGATCTCGAGGCACAAGGGGTCGGGCCGGAGACGCTGCGCCGCCAGTTCCGCGTGCGCGCGGCCGTTCTCGGCGCAGCCGCCCTTGTCGCCGGCGGAGCGCTCGGCCTGCTGCTTTCGCGCCTCGTGGTCACGCTGGTCGGGCTCTCTGCGGGAGGATCGACGCCCGAGCCCCCGTTGCGGCTCGAGGCGGCCTGGGCTCTCGATGCGCTCGGGCTCGTCGGCCTTCTCCTGGCGGCCGCGGTCGCCGTCGAGCTGACCACCCGGCGCGCGTTTCGGGGGGACACTCCGGACCGACCGTCCTGGAGCCTCGAATGAGTCGGGCCGTTGACGTCCGCGACGCCTTCCGGATCTTCCCGTCATCGGCCGGTGGCACACCCGCGCTTCAGGGCCTGACGCTGGCAGTCGAGGAAGGTGAGATCGTCGTCGCCCTTGGCCCGAGCGGCTCGGGGAAGACCACGCTCCTGCGCGCTGTCGGAGGGCTCGAGTGGCTCAGCGCCGGGAGCGCAACCGTGCTCGGGACCGACCTCGGTCGGGCAAGCGGCCGGGCACTTTCCGCCTTTCGCGCCGAGCGGGTCGGCCTGCTCGACCAGCATTACGCGCGCTCCCTCTCACCTGACCTGACGTGCCGTCAGACCGTCACGCTCCAGCTGCGACTGCTCGGCCGCGACGCCGCCTCGAGTCGGCGGGCCGCGGACGAGCTCATGGACCGTGTCGGCCTTCAAGGTCGCGGCGATGCCCGCCCGGCCGAGCTTTCCGGGGGCGAACAGCAGCGCGTCGCGGTCTGCGCCTCGCTCGCCCACCGGCCACGGCTGTTGCTTGCCGACGAGCCGGCGGGGGAGCTTGACCAAGAGACCGCCGAGGAGGTCTACCGCCTGCTGAGCGAGCTCGTGCGCGAGCGCGGCGGCTCGGCGCTGATCGTCAGCCACGATCCGGGCGCGGCCGCGGTGGCCGACCGTCAGGTTTGGATCCGCGACGGGAGGATCGTCGAAGAGGCGCGAGGCGGAGGCGGCCGGACGCTCGTTGCCACGCGCGGTTGGATCCGCCTGCCGGGCGCGCCCCTAGACAGCACGGTGACTCCGGCGGAGGTCGCCGAGCGACTCGCTGAGCCGCCCGACGACCCCTCCAGGGACGCCGTTCCCGTGGCTGCCCCGGATGCGCCCGCCGTCGCAGAGCTCATCGACATCGGCAAACGCTACGGCTCGCGGACCGTGCTCGAGGAGGTCACCACGGCCTTCGTCCCGGGCCGGATTGCCGCGATCGTCGGCCGTTCGGGCAGCGGCAAGACGACGCTCCTCCATCTTCTCGCCGGCCTCGAGCGGCCCTCGAGCGGTGTCGTCAAGGTCGGCGGCCGGGAGCTCGGCGACCTGAATCGTTCGCAGCTCGCCGACCTACGTCGCCGCCGCATCGCGTTGGTCACACAGGAGCCCGGGCTCGTCCCATATCTCTCTGCGCTCGAGAACGTCGAGCTCGGCCTGGCCCTCCGCGGCGCCTCAGCTGACGGCGCAAGGGAGGCGCTCGATGCCGTTGGGATCGAGGAGAGTCTGCGACATCCGGTCATGCGACTCTCCGCCGGCGAGCGCCAGCGCGTCGCGATCGCGCGCGCGCTCGCCGCTGACGTCGACATCCTTCTGCTCGACGAGCCGACCGCTCGTCTCGACGAGGCGAATGCGAGCTCGACCTGCTCGCTGCTGGCCCGCCTCACGCGCGAACGCGGCACCGCCGTGGTATGTGCCACGCACGATCCCCTACTGGTCGAGCTTGCCAGCGAGATCGTCGAACTGGGCGTCGGCGCCCGCACCGACTCTCACCCCTGAGAAAGCCCTATCAATCGGCGGTCCGCCTGCGACCATCTGGGTTATCCAGTGTCCGGACAGGATGTATCCGTCCCGCGGGCCGATCAAGCGAGTCAAACAGCGTCATGACGAGGAACTCGACCTCGGCGCTTGACTCGCGGCGCAACACGTAGCCGCCGCGAAAGCCAGGGACGCAGGCGGCGACGCCAGGAAGGACAGACGCAGCCTGCTAACCAAGCCCTCGAGCGCTTCACCGGACGTTGGGACAAGAAACTCGATACGGCGACGGATCTGATCGAGATGGGTGCCCGTCCTTACGACCCGAAGCTGGGCCGCTTCCTCGCCGTCGATCCGGTCGAGGGAGGTTCGGCTAACAACGACCGGATGGGTGGGGCGTCCGTGGAGAGGGCAACAGCCGGGACACCTCGCACCACGGCACCCAGAAGGAGGCGATCGACGCGGCACGCGAGATCGCTCAGAACCAGCGCTCGGAGGTCGTGATCCACGATCGCCAAGGCCGGATCTGCGACAAGGACAGCTATGGCAACGATCCGGCACCGCCGATCGACCGCCAACACTGAAAGGGTACGAGATGCCGTTTCCACAGAAAGGAATCCTCGAGCGCCCGCCCTCGCATCTCCTCCTCGTGGCGCTCAACTTCGCAGGCGACCGAACCCCGGCGGCGAGCTGGCAGGCGCTCGACACCTTGGCCGCCCTCGTTCAGCGCGACCTCGACCGTAACCTCGACGAGATGACGGGGGCTCCCAAGGACCAGCCGCCACCCGAAACGGGAGAACTCGGCTTCGATGACAAATACCCACTTCGTCGGTTGTCGGTGACGCTTGGCGTGTCAAATCTCGGCTTCGACGCGCTCGGCATCGTCGGTGCCGAGCGCCCGCAGGACCTGCCGCCCTCGCCGCAGACGATGTGGGACCTGATCGGGGGCGCGCCAGAGCTGCACGAGTCGGGCGACCTCCTACTCCAGATCCGCTCCGAGGATCCCTACATGAACGAACACGTCGTTCGCCGCATCGAAGAGGAGCTTGGAGTGGAGTTCGCGATCCTCTGGACCCAGACGGGCGAATCGCGTTACACAGCCCATGCCGAGGACCTGAACAGGAAGCGTCGGCTCGAGGCACGGGCCTTGATTGGCTTCCTCGACGGAACGTCGAACCTGCGCCCCTATGCCGACCCAGCCGACCGCGCGCTCGTCTTCGTCGATCCGGCGAGGGTCGCCGAGTATCCACCGCTTCCTCCACCCAGCCAGGGAACCTACGGCGGAGCAACGTTTCCGCCCCCGGGTCTTCGCGACCGGCCGACCTCCGAGCCGGAGTGGACTCGAGAGGGGACGTACGCGGTCGTGCGAGCGAGCGTCAACGAGATCAAGAGCTGGGACACGAGCTCGTACGACGATCAAGAGAAGACCATCGGCCGGTTCAAGGTCTCCGGAGCGAGCCTCGATCTGGCCGACGATGCTGTTCGAGTTGATGAGCCACCCGCCTTCGAACTGGACCAGTCCAATCTGACGGTGCCGCTCAACTCACACGTGCGGAAGGTGAACCCGCGTCGTCCCGAGGATCTCCCGCGGCGAATCTTCCGGCGCGGCTATCCACTGATCGAGAGGACCGCCGGCGGAATGCGGCGAGGGCTCGTCTTCATCTGTTTCGCTCGAACGATCTCCACACAGTTCGAATTCATCTTCCGAGCCTGGATGGACAACCCCGACTTCAGTCCGGTACCAGGGCAGCCCTCGCCTGGGAAGGACCGTTTGCTCGAACACTTCGACCAGCAGGTGGTCGTCGGTGGCTACTACTTCGTGCCGGCTCTGAGGCGGCGAAGGAAGCTGACGAGTTGGGTTCTCCCCCGGCCCCCCGGAGAACCCGTAGGAGGTGAGAACGGTGAACGAGAAGGAGGCGCTGATCGTGCTCGGTGCTCTTGCACTTCTGAGCGGGTGGATCTCGCGTCGGTACCTTGCGCGAGATACGCGAATCGTGCTCAGTTTCGTGGGCGCCCTGCTCTCCGTCGGCAACATGCTGAGTCCTTGATCGCCGTTGCCCACGGCGAAACTTTTGGCTCAACTTTTGCCCGCCTGAGCTGATCTGAGCCAACCTCAGGCGACTTGAGCCGAGGCGGTAGGCCGGAGGATCCGTTGTCTGACCTAGCAACAGACGTCTCATAACCCGGAGGTCGCAGGTTCAAATCCTGCCCCCGCTACTGGAAAGGCCCCGGAGACGGGGCCTTTCGCGTTCGTCGACGGGGAAGCTGTCGAGCCTTTTGCCCGAAGCGTCGACGCGGCCTCGTCGCTAGCCGATCGGGAGGCTCGCTCGAACGATCCCGCCTGAAGGGCTCGGCTCCGCGTCGACATCGCCCCCTGCCGCACGCGCAAGGCGACGGGCCAGCGCGAGGCCGAGCCCGGCTCCATCGCCGTTGTCCGCCGCTGCGCTTCCACGCACACCAGGCTCGAAGATGAGGTCGCGCTCTCGCCCTGCGATTCCCGGTCCGTCGTCCTTGACCGTATAGGTCACATTGTCCGTGTTGCGGTCGATCGAGATCTGCACCCGCCCGTGGCCGTAGCGGCATGCGTTCTCGACCAGGGGCTGGAGGATTCGCTCCGCGACGTCCGGGTCGACGCCGACGCGTATCGGCGTCTGCGGCCGCTCGAGGATGACGTCAACGCTCCGCTCGCCCGCTTGCGCAGTGCACGCTTCGATTACAGCTTCCGCGGCCGCAGCAGCATCAGCGGTCCCCCGCGGCGGGCCGCTCTCCTGCCGTGCGGCGGCGACGAGGGTCTCGAGCGCGCGCGAGAGTTGCTCGGCGTCTCGGCGGATCGCCTGGAGCGTCGCGCGGTATTCGTGGCTGTCGCGGTCGCGGCGGAGCGCGAGGTCCGCCTCTGCCGAGATTCGCGCCAGCGGCGTCCGGAGCTCGTGGGAGATCTCCGCCGAGAAGCGCTGCTCTCGCCGCATGCTCGCGGCCAGGCGATCCAAGAGCCCGTCGAGCGTCGCAGCCAGCTGGGTGAGCTCGTCGTGCGGGTCGCCCAGCCGAAAGCGCCGGTCGAGGTCCCGATCGCTCCAGGCTGCGGCCTCGGCGGTCATCTGGGAGACAGGCCGCAGCGCGGAGGAGAGAGCCCAGCGTGCCGCGAGGACGACGATGAGGAGCAATGCGGCGCCCAGCCCGAGCGAGGCCACCAGCGCCGAGCTCCTGGTTTCGCTGTACGGCTCGAGCGAGACGCCTGTGATCACTGTCCCCACGCGTCGGTTGCCATCGAGCACGGGGAGGACGAACAGCCGGACGTCACCGTCTCGCGAGTCGAGTAGTCGTTCGCGACTGCCCGAAAGCAGGCGCGCCTGCCGATTGAGGTTCGCTCCCACTCGCGGTGCCTCCAGGGCGTGGCCGCTTGCTCCATAGATCCAGACGAGAGAGCTTGCGGATGTGTCCTCCGGCGCCTCGGTTTCGACAAGCCGGCCGTTCTCAACTTGCAGCGCTGCCACCTGCGCTCGCGCCCTCGCTTTGACGACAGCGTCAGCCTCGTGCGAGAGGTTCCGGCCGAGGATGAGATTGAACGCGGTGATCGTGACAACGAGGGCGACGCCGACCGAGAGCACGACCGCAAGCAGGAGCCGGCTACGAATTCCGTGGGGGAGGAAGCGTTTGCTCATTCGATCGCATAGCCGACGCCGTGCACCGTCCTGATCACCGGGGCACCAGGTAGCGCTCGGAGCTTGCGGCGGAGGCGCGCGACGTAGACGTCCAGCGTGTTCTCACGGACGATCGCACCGTGTGGCCAGGCAGCGTCGACCAGTTGCTTGCGGCGGACGGCCTCTCCCGGGTGCGCAGCGAGTTGCGCCAGGAGCCTGAACTCGGTCGGTGTGAGCGGAACGCTCTTGCCGCCGGCCGAGGCGCGGTGCGAAGTCGGATCGAGCCGGAGGGCACCGGCCTCGACCGTGAGATCTGCTCCGCCGCGGCGAACGAGGGCATGGAGGCGGGCGACGAGCTCGCCGAAGGCGAACGGCTTCGTCAGATAATCGTCCCCGCCGGCGGTGAACCCGGCGATGCGGTCCGGAAGTGCGTCCCGCGCGGTGAGGAACATGACCGGCGCTTCGATTCCTCTCGTGCGGAGTGCCTGGCAGACGTCGCGCCCATCGGCGTCTGGAAGCCCGACGTCCACGACGAACACGTCCGGGACGCTTGTCGTGCCGCGGCGCAGCAGCTCGGACCCCGAGGGCACGCCCTCGGCGTGGAATCCCTCCTCGCGCAGACCTCGGATGAGGACTCCCCGCAGCTCATGGTCGTCCTCGGCGATCAGGACCTTGGGCTCGATCACTCTTCTCTCAGTATGGCTCCGAGGGGCATGCTCCTCACCGCTCGCGCAGCGACCACGGCGGCGATGGTCGTTCCGGCAAGCGCCGCACCCGCAAGGCCGCCGAGGAAGCTCCACGGCACCGCAAGGTGGTCAGGCGGGGGGTCGAAGACATGCTGCAGCATCGCGACGAGCATCTCGCTGAGCAGCCAGCCGAGCATTGCGGCGAGGGCAAGGCCCGCGGCAAGCACCAGCGCCGCCTCGCTCCAGAGGAAAGCCGCAACCTCGCGCAGAGACGCTCCGATCGCTGCCATCGTCGCGAGCTCGTGCCTGCGCTCGGCGAAGCCGACCGAGACGAAGAGTGCCATGGCCGCCGCGGCCAGTACAAGCGCAAATGCCTCTTCGATGCGGCTGATCCCGGTCAAGTCGACTGTTGTGATCGAGCTGACGGTCTGCATGGTCTGCTGCCGGATGTTCTTGACGATCCCGCCGTCGGCCCTAGTCGCGGCGGCCACTCGCCTCGAGACCGCGGTCGGGTCGCCGCTCGTCTTGATGAACACGACGTTGGGGCCGGGATCGTGCGTGACGTGCTCGAGGTACGCGAGGTTCGTGACCATGAACGAGTCTTTGGGCGCCGACGGAAACTCCTGGACGACGCCGACCACGTGGAACGGCACGACACGAAAGGAGCCCGCCTTTCGGTCGAGTACCCGCAGCTTGACCAGATCACCTGGACGGAGCGAGTAGTCGGTGATCGTCTCCTTCGAGACGAGGATGCCGTCGGGAGTCGTGCGCAGCCGGCCCATCAGCTCGCCGGCGCTTCCGCCGAGGAAGTAGGAGTTGCGAAGAGCTGTCCCGCTGGTCAGTTTCGACGCGTCGACGCCGTACGTGTCCTGGAGGTCCGGGCCGACGTAGGCGTACGAGTGGTCGAGCGCCGATGTCCCAGCCACTCCGGGAAGATGCGCGATCTTCCGCTCGAGGCCCTTGCGTGCGGTCACGCCCGGCGGTGCGGTGACGACGACGTCGGCACCGAGGGTCAACTGAGCGTCGACACGCGCCTGCTGGTTGTACGTGGCCGTGAAGACGCCGAGATTGACGCCGAAGGCGAGCAGGAGCCCGACAACGACGAGGCCCCGGTTGATTGCGGGACCGCGACGGCCGGCGCTCGCGAGCAGGAATCCGCTTCGGGTCGTGGCCCGCTCGCCGGCCGTCCGTCTGACGAGCCAGGCGAGCGCGCCGCCGCGCAGGCGCACGAGGAGAAGCGTCGCGCCGAGCCAGAGGAAGGCGGGCGCCAGGAACATGTACACCGAGAGGGACAGCGTGGGATTCGAGTCGGGATTGACGACCGCGGAGAATCCCGTGCGTGCCGTCAGGTAGTAGACGAGGCCGCTGACCGTGAGCGCGAGCAGATCGAGGTAGAGACGCTGCCAGAGCGGCTTCCCTTCCCTTTGTGCGCTGCGCCTGCCCTCACTGACGGTGCCGCGGAACACCGCGACGCTCGCGCCGATGCGTGCGGCGACCGCGCCGGCGAAAGCAAGCGCGACGCAGACTCCGATGGCGAAGAGCGCTCGTCCCATCGTCAGTCCGACGCCACCTTGAACGAGCAGGCGAACCGCGAGGAAGGCAGCCGCTGCGCCCAGGAGCCCGGCGACGGTGCCGATCAGCGCGCTTTCGATCGAGGCGAGCATGAACAAGTCGCGCCTGGACGCGCCTCTGGCTCTCAGCAGCGCGAGCTCGCGACGGTCGCGCTCGACCGTGCCGAGGGCGGCGAGATACGCGAGGCCGAGCGCGATCAGCGCGCCGGGGACCGCGAGCATGATGTAGAGCGTCTGGGCGTAGAGCGCGTCTCCGGCGGCCGTGTTCAGGTTGTCCGACAGATTGTCGACAAACTGCACCTGGCCCGGCAGCGACCGCTCGATCCGGTTCTTCGCGCGCGTGGAGAGGGCGTGCGCGTGACTGGGACCGCCGGATAGGGTCGAGGGGTCGACCTGAGCCTGGACCTGCCACTGGACTCCGGTCTGCGCGCCTGGAACTGTTGAGCCACCGGGCGAAGCCGCGGCGATCGAACGCAGGTCGGGTGAGACTCGGCTCGCAAAGGTCTCCAGCGGCATGACGACGATGTTCGCCGGGGGCTGTGCCGGTGCCGGGCCGAGCTGCGGGTTCAGCGGCTGGAAGAGGACGTCGGGCGCGGTCACGATCGCGACGCCGCTGACCTTGAACGGCAGCGGCTTGGCGCCCCTCCGAACAGAGAGCAGGACTTGGTCGCCGATGTGCCCTTGCAGGGTGGCCGCGAGTTGCTGGTCGAGCACGATCTCGCCCGGCTTCAGCGAGCCCTGCAGGAAACGGAAGGTTTCGATGTGCGTGAGGTAGTCGGGCGGAACGGCAAGGATCGCGCCGGCGCCGGCGTGGATCCGGCCGATCGGCGCGCGGTGCTCGGCGCCGGCGAATGAAGCCGTCGCAGTCGGCGAAGCCTGGAGGATCCCCGGCTCCCTCGCAACGCCTCGCGCGACCCTCACGGCGGCACCGTGCGAGGCGACCGGCCCCTGCCAGTCGAGCGGGACGCTGCGGACCGCGCTCGCCGTCATCGTTCGCAACGAGTGGCCGATGAAGAGGAGCATGGCTCCGAGCAGCCCGACCGCGGCGGCGAGAACCAGGACGCGGGTCAGTGTCCGGCCCGGAGCACGGACGAGGCCGACGGCGGCCAGCCGCGCATAGGTCGTCATAGCTCTACCTGCCGCTGAAAACGTGCGGCCACATCGCTGTCGTGGGTCGCGATCACGAGCGTGAAGCCGTACTCGCGCTGAAGCGCCTCGATGAGGGACAGGACCCGATCGCCCGTATCGGAGTCGAGGTGGCCGGTCGGCTCGTCGCAGAGCAGCAGCCGCGGCCGCTGTGCGAGAGCGCGTGCGATCGCCACCCGTTGCGCCTCGCCTCCCGAGAGCTCGGCGGGCAGGTTGTCGGCCTTCGCGGTGAGGCCGACGAGCTCGAGCAGGCCGATCGGCGCTGAAGCCTCCGTGCTCTGTGAGACGCACACCGCAAAAGCCACGTTCTCGAAGGCGGTGAAGTACGGAAGGAGGTTCGCGCTCTGGAAGACGTACGCGATGCCTCGCGCACGAACCCTTGCGCGGGCGGCGACGTCGAGCGATGAGAGCGGCTCTCCTTGCCATTCGACCGAGCCGGAGGTCGGTTCCACCAGGCCGCCCAGAACGTGCAGAAGCGTCGTCTTGCCGGAGCCTGAACGCCCACGCAGCGCGACGCTCTCGCCCGCCTCGATCTCGAAGTCGACATTGTTGAGTGCAGTCACCTGCGCTGTGCCGCGCCCGTAGACGACGCTGACTCCGCGGCAGGCTGCAAGCGCCGTTCGTGTCGCGACCTTTGTCACACGACTCGTCCGTCGCGAACCTCGACGACTCGGTCCATCGCCTCGGCCACGTGTCGCGAGTGGCTGACGACGACGACCGTGCTCCCGAAGTCCTCGCGAAGCCGTCGGAGCGCCTGGAGGACGAGCTGCTCGTTGCTCTCGTCTAGCTCCGCGGTCGGCTCGTCAGCGAGAACGAGCGAAGCTTCCCGGGCCGCCGCGGCTGCGATCGCGACTCGTTGCTGCTCGCCCCCTGAGAGTGCGCCCGCCTTCTCGGCTCGCCGACTGCCGAGCCCGAACGCTTCGAGCGTATTGTCCGCCGTGCGCCTGACATCCGACTTGCCGGCGAGCTGCAATGAGAGCGCGACATTCTCGTGCGCCGAGAGCGCCGGCCACAGGTTGTGGCTTTGGAAGATGAGCCCGACCTTTTTCGCCCGGTACTCGGCGAGCGCGGCTTCCTGGAGACGGACGAGCGAACGGCCAAACGCGAGCACATCGCCGGCCGAAGGCTCCTCGAGGCCGGCGGCAAGGTGAAGCATCGTGCTCTTGCCCGAGCCGGAGCGCCCGAAGACCGCGACGAGCTCCCCCGGCTGGATCTTGAGGTCGAGCCCGCGCAGAGCCACCGTCTCGACGGGCCCGGAGTGGAAGATCTTGAAGACGTCGTTGAACTCGAGCGCGCCCCAGGCGATCTCCGCTCGCGCCCCCGGCTCCTGGTAGAGGCTTCTTATCTCCACCGGAAGCTCTGGACGATCAACCGGTAGGCGTCGACGTTGTCGACCTTGACCGGCGCGACGGGAGTGCCGAGATCGACGATCGCGACGCTCTTCCCGTTCCAGAGGTAATACCGGTCGACGCCGAGCGTCACTGTCTTGCCGGTGACCGGGCTCCTGGCGCTCTGCGTCTCGTAGACGAGATGGATCGCGGGCTTTCCGCTCACCGTTGTCTTTGTCGGGGGACTCGACACCCGCGCTCCGCGGAGTGCCGAGAGCCGGCGCTGCACATCGGCGAGAGCCGGTGCCGCGCCTTTCCTGACGACCACCCGGACGACGTTGTTCTTGTCACGGAACGAGACGGTGTCGCCCGAGCCGTTCTGAGCCCAGCCTTCCGGGTACTTGATCGAGTAGCCGGCCTTGTTGTTCCGGAGCGTGAGGAAGACCTGGTTGTCGGGGATGTCGCCCGTGGCCGCAGAGGCCGCCTCGGCTTCGAGCGCGGCTGCGCCCTGACCCGCGCTCGGCTGGGGCGGCGTGCTCTTCACCCGAGGCGGAGGAGCCGTCGTCGTTGAAGGAGCCGAGCTCTTCGACGAGCCTCCGCACGCTGCGAGGGTCAGCGCAATGCCGACGGCCGCCGATGCGAGGAGCGCTGTTCGTTTCACGCTCCAAGCATGGCGGCCGTGACCTGAACGGCACCTGAACGGGGGGCTATTCCTGGCAGTCCCCGGTGCATTCGTGGTTCACGTCACCGGGCGGGTCCTCGTGGCCCTGCGCCGGCTCGCCCGGCTGACCTTGCTCGGGGTCGGCGCCGGACTCCGACTCCGAGCCGCTCTCTCTCTGGCCGGAGTCCGAAGAGCCCTGATCCCCCTGCTGCAGGTTGTCGGAGTCGCCGGATGTGCTGCCTCGACCCTGCTGGTCCTGTGAGACACCCGGCGAACCGGGGGACTTCGCCTTCGAGTGCGTTGCCTTCTGCACGGTCGGGCCTTTCGACCGGGTTGCTCCGGAAGACGCCGCGAGAGCGACGCCTCCGACAAGAACGCAAGCGGCGAAAGTGGCCAGAGCAAGAATGAGCTTGTGCCATTGCTTCATCGATTCACCTCTTTCTGGACGTGGGCTTCGATCGTGTCGAAACCGCTCTGAAGGCGACCTGAACGCCGCCGCATGAGAGGTTGGATGTCGTGACTCATTCTCGGAGTCGAGCGTGTCGGCGTGTCCCGTGTGTTCAGGCTACGTTCATCTATGACGGAGAGGGTCGTCGGCGCAACCACTGATGATCACGCGACTGCGAGAACGCTCAATTTTCCTGATGAACGCGGTGAGCCCGCTGCTTTCGCCGATCCTGCTCGCGGTCTACCCGGTGCTCTCGCTGTTCGAGCACAACCAGTCCGAGGTCGACGTGCAGGTGCTCTGGAGGGCGCTTGCGCTAGCGGCGGCAAGCGGTGCGGCACTCTTTGTCCTGTTCGCGCTTGCATTCAGGCGCGGCACCAAAGCCGGCGCGTTGGCGTCTCTCGCCGTCATCGCGTTTTTCTACTACGGGATCTTCACCGCCGATGTGGCTCGATCGAGCCTCAGCGACCGAAGTCTCTTCCCGCTCTGGATGGCGCTCTTCGTCCTCGCGGCCCTCGCAGTTCTACGCACGAAGAGCGACTTGACCAATCTCAACCGAGCGCTGAGCGTTTTCGCCCTGGCAATACTCGTGATCCCGGTCTACAAGGCCGTGATGTACAGAATCGACCATCCGCCGCTGCGGATCTCCGACCCCCGCCTCTGGCCGAGTGCCGTCCAGAAACCGGCCGTCGCAAACGGTGCTGGCCGTCCGGATATCTACTTCATCATCCCGGACGACTACGAGCGCCCGGATGTCTTGAAGCGGTACTTCAACTACGACGACTCCGGATTCATCCGCCGGCTCGAGAAGCGCGGCTTCGCACTGGCCGGCCAGAGTCGCAGCCCCTACTCGAAGAGCGAGTTCAACATGGCTTCGACGCTCAACATGGACTATCTGAGCCGCCTCCCGAAGCTTCTCGGGCGCAGCTCGCAGGACGTGCTGCTCGTACGAAAGATGATCGAGGACAGCCGTGCGTCGCGTGTGCTCGGGTCGCTCGGCTACCGCTACATCCACATCGACTCGGACAACATCACGTTCGCGGCCGACAACCCGCACATCTCTACGCGCGCGGCACCCGACAACCTGACATATCTCTGGCTGCGAGACAGCGTCCTCCGGTTGGTCGGTGGGCGATACGGCTTCACCGACGCTGCGACGGACGAGCGTTTCCGAAAGAGCGTCCGCTCGGCGTTTGCCCACCTCGAGGCGACCCCCAAGGAGCCCGGCCCGAAACTCGTCGTCTTCCATACGTTGCTGCCCCACGACCCCTATGTCTTCGGAGCGCGAGGTCAAGACGTCACGTTTCCCGACCAGTCCGATACGGGTCACAGCACGCGGCAGGGGATGAGGTACTACGTCAGACAGCTTGAGTTCGTCAATCTCAAGCTTCTGGAAGCAACGGACGCAATCCTCGCGAGCTCCAAGACACCTCCGATCATCGTCATCCAGTCCGACGAAGGTTTCGAGGCACTGCCTGAGGATTTCGGGGAGGCCGTCGTTCAGGACATGCGCGTCAAAGGCCTCAGCGCCTTCTATCTTCCGGGCGCGGCAAAGCATCGCCTCCCTCAGAGCCTCAACACCGTGAACTCGTTCCGCTTTCTCTTCAACCAGTACTTCGGGACGCACTATCCGATGTTGAAGAGCGCGAGCTATCCCGAGCTCGACCTGCCGTATCAGTTCGAAAAGATGCCGGTCAGGTGAACTCCGGCCGGATCGGTGCGATCAGATCAGGATGCGGAGTGCAAGCGCTTCGCCTGGTAGAGGAAGCGGTCGGCTTCGGCGAGCAGATCGTTTGCCCCGCCTGCTTGCAGGGTTGAGACCCCAATCGAGGCCGTGGTCGTCAGTGGCGGAGTCAGGGCTTCGCGGACCGCGTGCTCGAGGTCGCTGGCGAGCGCCTCCGCCGCCTCCCGCCCCGTCTGCGGAAGCAGGACACCGAACTCGTCGCCGCCGATCCGCGCGGCGAGGTCGGGCGCGCGCAAGCGTTGCTGGATTGCAAGGGCGATCGCTCTGAGCGCCTCGTCACCGGCCTCGTGGCCGTGGCCGTCGTTGATCGCCTTGAAGTCGTCCAGGTCGAGCAAGAGCAACGACAGCGGCGAGCGGTAGCGGCGCGCTGCGGAGATTTCTCGTTCGAGCTCGCTGCGAAAGTGGCGTCGGTTCGGGAGCCCGGTGAGATCGTCGGTCGTTGCGAGCAGCTCGAGCTCGCTGCGGGTTCTCGCGTTGTCGAGTGCAAGTGCGGCGACAGCGGCAAAGTCAGCGATGAGCTCGATCTCTTCGTGGCTGAAGGGGGAGTTGGTGCCGTGACGGTAGAGGGTCAGCACCCCGAGCAATGCGTCGCGCGCCAGGAGCGGCATGCAGACCACTGACTCCGGGGTCGGTTGGGTGCCCGGCACCAACATCGCGCGCGGATCGAGTTGCGCATTGTTCGAGACGATCGGCTGATGCTCGCTGGCCGCTTTTCCGGTCAAGCCCTCGCCGAACCGGATTCGCAGCGAGCGCAGCTCCGCCTGGTCTTCGCCGTCGACCAGCGCCACGACCAACTCGTCGTCGCCGGCGGGCTCCCAGATGACCACGTCCTCACAACGGATCAACTCGCGCAGGGTCGCCAGGACGCGCGCCAACACGGCGTCGACCGACTGCTCGGCCACGACATCGCGCAAGAGGCCCGCCAGCCGTCGGTAACCGACTGCAAGGGAGCGCTCGTCGACAGGTAGAGGAATAGTCGCCATGGGCCGCAGTTCAATTCACACGGGCACGCACCGGACTGGCCGCTCACGCAACGAGCCGACACGCCTTCCGCTCTACGCAGTATCGAAGTAACGCCCCCAGCGCGCGACGCTCCATCGGGGGATATCACGACCTCGTCGTGTCAACGCCCGTTGCAACCAGAGCCGAAGCTGCCAACACTGGGGCGTTTTCTACCGGTCGGTCGAGGTTCGGCGTCAGCGCTTCGTCACGCAGAGCGCCCCGATGTCGGTTGCGCCGACGACCGGGTCCTCGACCCGACCGCAACGTCGACGTTCATCGGCTAGG
This sequence comes from Gaiellaceae bacterium, assembly GCA_035318925.1. Lineage (GTDB taxonomy): Bacteria > Actinomycetota > Thermoleophilia > Gaiellales > Gaiellaceae > VAXT01. The sequence continues at coordinate 70,858 of DATHDS010000025.1, read as the reverse complement.
TATACCGGCTTGCACTCTGCGCGCATAGAGCTGCCGCATCACTTCTAGACGCAGCTCGGCCGGGAACCCTTCCGAATCGCGCGTGCGGCGGCTCAGCGTGACGCCGGGCCGTCGAGCACCTTGCGAGCTGTGTCGAGGAATGTGGCTGCGGAAAACGGCTTCTGGAGGAAATGAACTCGTCCGGCCTCCGCTTCCTCGTGCAGTGCCGCATCCTGGGTGTGTCCGGACATATAGAGCACGCGTAATCCCGGATAGAGCGCCACGAGCTCCCTGCTCAGATCGCGGCCGTTCATCCCGGGCATGACCATGTCCGTCACGAGCAGGTCGACCGGCGTCTCCAGCGCTCTCGCCGACTCCATCGCGTCTGCTCCGCTGGCGGCGGTGATGACCTCGAAGCCCTTGCGCTCGAGGATCCTGCGCAGGACTCCGCGGACGGCATCCAGGTCCTCGACGAGCAGGATCGTTTCGTTGCCGCGCGCTCCCTGTGGGCTCCGGTCGGGCGTTGGTTCCTGGGTCACGGCGTCGGCGCGGGGAAAGTAGATGCGGAATGTCGTTCCTTCGCCCAAGACGCTCGTGATCTGGCAGTCGCCACCACTCTGGGTGACGATCCCGTGCACGGTCGCAAGCCCTAATCCGGTTCCCTCGCCCACCTCTTTCGTGGTGAAAAACGGATCGAACGCGCGCGAGATCGTCGCTTCGTCCATTCCCGTTCCCGTGTCTGAGACGGCGAGCTGAACGTAGGGCCCCGGTGGTACCAATCGCGATCCGTTGGGCTCGGCGACCTCGAGGGTGGCGACCGTGAGCGTCACGTGCCCGCCGCTGGGCATGGCGTCGCGCGCGTTGATGACGAGGTTCATGACGACCTGTTCGAGCTGGCCGGGATCGGCCTCGACGGAAGCGCCGGCGGGCTCTAGGTCGAGGATGAGCTCGATCCTCTCCCCGAGCAGCGGGCGCAGCATCGCCGCCAACTCCTCCACCATCGCGCTGAGATCAACCACGCGAGGCTGCACGACCTGCTGGTGGCTGAAGGCGAGCAGCTTCCTCGTCAGCGCCGCCGCCAGGGAGGCCGCTGCACTGACCTGGTCGATGCTATGGCGCAGCTCAGGCTGGCCGGGTCCGACCTGGGCGCTCGCGAGTTCGCTGTAGCTCGTGATCGCCTGCAAGATGTTGTTGAACTCATGCGCAACGCCGCCGGCGAGGCGCCCGACCGTCTCCATCCTCTGCGCGTGGCGGAGTTGCTGCTCGAGTTGGCGCTGCTCGCTAAGGTCGCGTAGGTAGCCGGTGAAGAGCGTCGGGCCGTCGGAGGTCACCTTGGTGATGGCAAGCTCGACCGGGAATTCGCTTCCGTCGGCTCTTAGTGCGCTCAGCTCGAGCCTCTTGCCGAGGATCGGGCCCTCCCCTGTCGCGAGAAAATTCGCGAAGCCGTGGTAGTGCGCTTCGCGCAAGGCCGGTGGGATCAAAGCTCAGCCATCTGCTCGCCCAGCACGTCGCTTCGAGAGCGGCCGAAGGTCCTCTCGGCCGCAGGATTGAACTCGACGATGGCACCGTGCTCGTCGATCATGACGATCGCGTCGAGCGATGAGTCGAGCATCGACCGGCTGCGGGCTTCACTCTCGCGCACGGCCCGCCTCCCCGCGTCCGCGCTCGAACAGCTCCAATTGGGCGGAAGAGACCATGCTGTTGATGTCATCGGCGGGGACTCTCATGTTCGTGAGAGCCCAAGAGGAAGAAGTCGAGCCCTGACCCGGCTTGTGGCAGCGAGCGGAGAGGCATACGCTCGCGCTGACCCACTGTTGGACACAGAAGCCAAGGAGGGAGACAAATGGCTCTTCAGATAGGCGATACGGCGCCCGACTTCGAGGCGGAGACAACGGAAGGGAGCATCCGCTTCCACGACTGGCTCGGGGACTCCTGGGGCGTCCTGTTCTCGCATCCGAAGGACTTCACGCCCGTCTGCACGACCGAGCTCGGCTACATGGCCAAGATCAAGCCCGAGTTCGACCGCCGGAACACGAAGATCATCGGGCTCTCGGTCGATCCGATCGACAAGCACTCGGGCTGGGCCGCCGACATCGAGGAGACGCAGGGGCACGCGCCCAACTACCCGCTCATCGGCGACGCCGACTTCAACGTCTCGAAGCTGTACGGCATGCTCCCCAACGAGACGTCCGGCGATCCTGCCAACCGGACGGCAGTCGACAACCAGACGGTGCGCAACGTCTTCGTCGTCGGCCCGGACAAGAAGGTCAAGCTGATCCTCGTCTACCCGATGACGACCGGACGCAACTTTGACGAGGTCATCCGCGTCATCGACTCGCTCCAGCTGACGGCCGACCACAAGGTCGCGACGCCGGTCAACTGGCAGCAGGGCGACGACGTCATCATCGCCGGCTCGGTTTCCGAGGACGAGGCGAAGGAGACGTATCCGGACGGCTGGGAATCGCCCAAGCCGTACATCCGGATCGTCCCGCAGCCTGCGGGCGAGCGCTCTACCGTCGGAACGAGGAGCTGACCTAAACGACTCGTGGCACAAGAAAGGCCTCGCCGGGAGATAGGGGGAGACGGGGCCTTTCTTGTACCTGTGAAGCCTGCTGGGCGTCCGAAAAGGACAGCCCGTTGCCGGCTGGAGAAGTCTTTGCGTCCTAACCCGTGGCGCGTTCCTCCTGTGAGGATGCCCCGGCGAGCGCGAGATGCACGGACGTACGGATCATGTAGCTGCGCCCGCCGTAGAGCACGTTGGCGCAGGGAAGCCGGGCCGATTCGAGCCAGCGCTCGACGAGCGCGAGCAGTTCGAGCACCCATCCTCCGCCGCTCGGTGGTGGCTGCAACCTGACGATCCACGAAGTGCCGGAGACGAGCTCGGCCGGAAAGACCGGGGCGGCGTACTCCAGGAGCAAGGCGGTGCTGAGCTGGTCCGGTGCGACGATCTCGACCGGCCGCACTGCCTGGAGGCTCCAGGAGGCAGTGGGCGGGTGCTTTCTTCCCCGCTTGAGGAAGGTCAAGGAAGGTGCTGAACTCATTGGTGTCCTCCGAGGGAGTCGGGGGTATGAGCGCCGACCAGGAGGGCGTAAGGCCGGCTCCAACGTGCCCAACCCGCATCGTCTGTGGGAGGACGTTTCGCCGGGCCACTTGCTTGAGATCCGGCGGGCATCCCGGTGCCGATGTTTACAGCACCGCTAACCGAGGGTAGCTGAGGAGTAGCACCGTTCTTGTACCCCGAAAGGGTGATATCGCGAAAGGGGTCAGCTCGCTTCTCGTACGCAAATTGCGAGAGGTTTCTGTTGGGCCTGATCTTGTGGAGCCGATCGAGAAGTCGGTAAAATCGGTGCTTCGCCAATCGGTTTCGGAGGAAGCCGCAGTTTTCCGATGAAATGAGAGCAAACCGGGCGATGGACGACAGCGACCTGAAGCACCTCCGCGTTCTGATCGCGAACGAGCGGCGCGATCGTCTCGAGTTGCTCGCCACCGTGGTGATCGGGCTCGGACACGACGTGATCGCGCGCGAGATCTATGTCAAGGAAGTCGGGGTCGCCACGGCCAGGGAGCACCCCGATGTCGCCCTCGTCGGCCTCGGGTCGAGCTCGGAGCATGCGCTCGAGCTGATCTCCGAGATCGTCCGCGAGGCCTCCTGCCCGGTGATCGCGATCCTCCACGCCGACGACCCGGCCTACGTACACGAGGCCGCGAAGCGCGGCGTCTTCGCCTACATCATCGAGGGCACGCCCGAGGAGCTGCAAAGCTCGATCGACATCACGCTCCAGCGCTTCAGCGAGTACCAGAGCCTTCAGGGAGCGTTCGGGCGACGCGCGATAATCGAGCAGGCGAAAGGCATCCTCATGGCCCGGTACTCGATCAACGCCGACGCGGCGTTCGAGCGGCTGCGCGACCACTCCCAGCACAACGGCGGCAAGCTCAGCGACGTCGCGGTCGCCGTCGTCCATAGCCACCTCCTGCTTCTTCCTCCGGAGCCCGAGAAAACCCCGCTGCTGCCCTAGCTCTCTTGTTCCTCGTCGGCTCGAGCCGATGATTCTCTGCCGGGGTGAACGTCCTATCTAGGATGCCCCTCATGGAGACGTCCTCCGCCTCTCGCGAGCTCGAGCAAAGCCTCGAGCAGCATCGCCGCGAGCTGACCGGCTACTGCTACCGGATGCTCGGCTCGCCGTTCGAAGCCGAGGACGCCGTGCAGGACACGTTCATCCGGGCCTGGCGGAGCATCGACAGCTTCGAGGGCCGCGCATCACTCCGCTCCTGGCTGTACCGGATCGCCACGAACGTTTGCCTCGACATGCTGGACGGGCGCGAGCGGCGTGCGCGGCCGATGGATCTGGGGCCGGCAAGGGAGCCTGTCGAGGCGAACCTCAACACGCTGCCCGAAGTGACCTGGATCCAGCCGCTGCCGGACGACCCGGCGGAGGTCGCTGCCTCGCGGGAAACGACCCGGCTCGCGCTGGTCGCGGCCCTCCAACATCTGCCGCCGCGCCAGCGCGCGGCTCTGATCCTCTGCGAGGTGCTGCGCTGGAAGGCCGGCGAGGTCGCGGAGCTGCTCGAGACGAGCGTCGCGTCGGTGAACAGCGCACTCCAGCGAGCCCGTGCAACGCTCGAGGCGAGCGACCTGAGCGTGGGGGACACGTCCCGCTCGGTCGACGAGGCGGACGCCGAGCTCCTCGCCCGCTACGTCGAGGCCTTCGAGCGCTACGACATAGACGCGCTCACGTCGCTGATCCGGGAGGACGCAATCCAGTCGATGCCGCCGTTTGACCTCTGGCTGCAGGGACGAGACGACATCTTCACCTGGTGGTGGGGGCCGGGAATCGGCTGTCAGGGCTCGCGCGTCATCCCCACCGTGGCGGCGAACGGAGCGCCCGCTTTCGGCCAGTACAAGCCGAGCGAATCGGGCAGCGGCTACGACCCGTGGGCGCTCCAGGTGCTGGAGGTCAAGGACGGCAGCATCGTCGAGCTCACGTTCTTCCTCGACACGGACACGCTCTTCCCGCTCTTCGGCCTGCCCGCGCGGCTCGAGGCCTAGCCCGATTCCCGCAGGACGTCGGCGAGGCCCATGAACGCGACGAGCTCGAGCAGCTCCGGCGATGCATTGCGCAGTAGCAGTCGGCACGAGAGCCGCCTCGCCGCGAGTTGGAGCCGCGCCAGCGCGTCGACGGTGACCGCGTTCGGGTCGACGCCGCGCACGTCGATCGTGAAGGTGACCGTATCCGGCACCGAAGCGGGCATCGCATAGAGGGACCGCCCCGCCGCGGGAAACTCATCGGCTCGCACCGATGAATTTTCGGCCGCAGCCAGGTCTAAACCGTCCAGATGAGTAGAAATTGGAGCGAAAGGAAGACGAACCCATGACCGGACTGGACGCCCGCACACGCTGGCTGGCGCTGGTCGTCCTTTGCCTGGGCGATCTGATGATCGTGCTCGACTCGACGATCGTGAACGTGGCCCTGCCCTCGATCAAGAGCGACCTCGGCTTCTCGCAGACCTCGCTCGCCTGGGTCGTGAACGCGTATCTGTTGACGTTCGGCGGCTTCCTCCTGCTCGGCGGCAAGCTGGGCGACCTGTTCGGTCACCGCCGGCTCTTCCTGATTGGGCTCACGCTCTTCACCCTCGCGTCGGCCGGCTGCGGCCTTTCGAACTCGCAGGGCCTCCTGGTCGTGGCGCGGGCTGTCCAGGGACTCGGCGGCGCGGTCGTCTCGGCGGTTGCCTTCTCGTTGATCATGATCATGTTCACGGAGACGGCCGAGCGGGCGAAGGCGATGGGCGTCTTCGGCTTCGTGCTCTCCGCGGGCGGAACGATCGGCGTGCTGCTCGGCGGCGTCCTCACCGACGTTCTCAACTGGCACTGGATCTTCCTCGTCAACCTCCCGATCGGGGTCTTCGTCGTCGCGCTCAGCTTGCTGCTGCTGCCCGGCGGCCCGGGGCCGGCGGCTTCCGAGCGGCTCGACGTCGCGGGAGCGGTCACCGTGACGGCCTCGCTGATGTTCGCCGTCTACGCGATCGTGAACGGGAACACGAACGGCTGGACCTCGGGCAAGACGCTCGGCCTGCTTGGCGCCGGAGTTGCGCTCCTGGTGGTCTTCCTCGCGATCGAGGCGCGGGTTTCGTCGCCGCTGATGCCGCTCAGCCTCTTCCGGCTGCGCAACGTCGCGACCGCGAACGTCGTCGCCGTCCTCTGGGCGGCAGCCATGTTTGCCTGGTTCTTCCTCTCGGCCCAGTACCTCCAGTTCGTTCTCGGATACAGCCCGCTGCGGGTCGGGCTTGCGTTCCTGCCGGCAAACCTGATCATGGGAGCCTTCTCCCTCGGGCTCTCCGCCAAGCTCGTTCTGCGCTTCGGCCTCAGGGTTCCGCTCACGATCGGGCTGTCATTGGCTGCGGCCGGGCTCGTGCTGTTCGCGCGGGCACCCGTCGATGGGAGCTTCGTCATGGACGTGCTCCCCGGGATGATCCTGCTCGCGTTCGGCGCGGGCATGGCGTTCAACCCGCTGCTGCTCGCGGCGATGAGCGACGTGGAGCCGCAACGATCCGGGCTCGCCTCGGGAGTCGTCAACACCGCGTTCATGATGGGCGGTGCGCTCGGGCTCGCGGTTCTCGCCAGCCTCGCAGCGTCCCGCACGGACAGCCTGGGCGCCTCCGGTGATTCCCCGCTGGCCGCGCTCACCGGCGGCTACCACGCCGCGTTTCTCGTCGGCGCGATCTTCGCCGTCGCAGGGGCGGCGATCGGCGGTTCGTTCCTGGTCAACAAGCAGGCGGCCGTGCACGAGCAACAGGAGGGGCACGGAGCGCTCGCGACTGCCGAAGCCGACTAGTTCGAGATACCCCCGGGCGGTATGATGAGCGACGATGCCCGGAACCCTGCAGAAGCCTGAAGTCCGCCTCGACCTCCAGGGGATGACCTGCGCCTCCTGCGCCGCGCGCATCGAGAAGAAGCTGAACCAGCTCGACGGCGTCGAGGCGACGGTCAACTTCGCGACCGAGCAGGCGACGGTGCGCTCCGATCGAGGCCTGTTGGTCGACGCGCTCGTCGGGGCGGTCGAGTCGGCCGGCTACGGAGCCAGTCCGGCCGCGCCCGCGCACGAGGCTCATCACCACGACGAAGCGCTCGGAACGCTGACGAGGCGACTGGCGCTGGCGATCGTGCTGACGGTTCCGGTTGCCCTGCTTGCGATGGTGTCTTCGCTCCAGTTCGGGGGGTGGGAGTGGGTTGCCCTCGTGCTGTCGGCGCCGGTCGTCTTCGTCGCCGGCTCCGGATTCCACCGCGTTGCGCTCCGAAACGCGCGCCACGGCGCCGCGTCGATGGACACGCTCATCTCGCTCGGGACACTCGCGGCCTGGCTCTGGTCGTCGGTCGTGCTCGTCGCGGGACTCGACTCCGACGTCTACTTCGAGGTCGCGGCCGTCGTGACGACTCTGGTCGTGCTCGGGCGCTACCTCGAGGCGCGCGCGAAGGGCCGCTCCTCCGAGGCGATCCGCCGCTTGCTCGAGCTGGGTGCGAAGGAGGCGCGCGTCCTGCGGGACGGCGTTGAGGTCCTTGTTTCCATTTCGGAGCTCCAGGTCGGCGAGCTCTTCGTCGTTCGGCCTGGCGAGAAGATCGCGACCGACGGCGCCGTCGTCGAAGGCGACTCGGCCGTCGACCAGTCGCTGCTGACGGGCGAACCGGTGCCGGTCGACATCGCCGCCGGATCCGAGGTCGCCGGGTCGGCGCTCAATACCTACGGCCGGCTGGTCGTCCGTGCGACGAGGGTCGGTTCAGATACAGCGCTCGCCCAGATCGCGCGGCTTGTCGAGGCGGCGCAGTCCGGGAAGGCCCCTGTGCAGCGCCTCGCCGACCGCGTCTCGGCGATCTTCGTGCCGGTCGTCATCGTCGTCTCGCTGCTGACCCTCGCGGGCTGGCTCGCGTTCGGCTCCTCGGCAGCGGCGGCGTTGACGGCGGCGGTCGCGGTGCTGATCATCGCCTGCCCCTGCGCGTTAGGCCTGGCGACGCCGACTGCGCTCATGGTCGGCACGGGCCGGGGAGCGCAGCTGGGCGTCCTGATCAGGGGGCCGGAGATTCTCGGGCAGACGCGCCGGGTCGACACGATCGTGCTCGACAAGACCGGAACGGTCACCGAAGGGCGGATGGAGCTGGCCGGTGTCGTGCCGCTCGACGGCGCGAGCCGCGGCGACGTGCTGCGCCTCGCGGGCGCGGTCGAGGCTGCGAGCGAGCATCCGATCGCCCGGGCGGTCGTCCGGGCGGCGCGCGCCGAGGTGGGGGAGCTGCCCGCAGTGCAGGCCTTCCGCAACGAGCCCGGCGTCGGCGTCTCCGGGATCGTCGAGGGCCACGAGGTGGTCGTCGGCCGCAACGACGGCGGCATCGAGGTGAGCTGGGACGGCGCACCGCGCGCGAGGCTCGAGGTGCGGGACACGGTCAAGCCGACGAGTGCCGAGGCGATTCGCGAGCTGAAAGCGCTCGGCCTTGTTCCGGTTCTCCTCACCGGCGATGCCCAGGCCGCCGCCGAGCGGGTCGCGGGCGAGGTGGGCATCGAGCGCGTGCTCGCCGAAGTCTTTCCCGACGACAAGGTGCAGGAGGTGAAGCGCCTCCAGCAAGCTGGCCGGGTCGTGGCGATGGTCGGTGACGGCGTCAACGACGCTCCCGCCCTCGCCCAGGCCGACCTCGGGCTGGCGATCGGCACCGGCACCGACGTCGCCATCGAGGCCTCCGACCTGACGCTCGTCTCGGGCGATCTCCGCGCTGCGGCCGATGCGATCCGGCTCGCACGCAGGACGCTGCGGACGATCAAGGGCAATCTCTTCTGGGCCTTCGCCTACAACGTCGCCGCGATCCCGCTCGCGGTCGCGGGCCTGGTGAGCCCGATCGTCGCAGCGGCGGCGATGGCGGCCTCCAGCCTGTTCGTCGTCACCAACAGCCTCCGCCTGAGGCGATTCAGGAGCGTGCGCACATGAGCAAGACCGAGAGCCACGAGCACGGCTACACCAAGGACAAGGAAGCGCTCGTCAAGCGGCTCCACCGCATCGAGGGCCAGGTCCGCGGCATCGAGCGCATGGTCGAGGACGATCGGTACTGCATCGACATCCTCACCCAAATCGCGGCCGTCAACACAGCACTGGAAGCAGTCGCGCTCAAGATCCTCGACGAGCACGTCCGCCACTGCGTGGCCGGAGCGCTGACGTCTGGAGACGAAGCAGACGCGGCGACAAAAACCGAAGAGCTCCTCGAAGCAGTCCAGCGCTTCGCAAGAACGCGCTGACCCTCGGGGCCAACGCCTCCGGACTTTGCAACAGACTGTTGCAAAGTCCGAAAGGGTCACCGTCGCGATATCAGCGACCGCCAAGAGCGTGCTCGTCGAACCGTCGTTCCTCGGCTCCCGTGCTCTTGGTCGCAGAAAGTGTGGAGCACTTTCTGCGAGTCCCGGCCCTGGCCCGGGACCTATCGGTCGCCGTGCCAGGAGTCCCAGAGTGCCGCGTATGGGCCGCGATTGGCCACGAGCTCCGCGTGGGTTCCCAGCTCGTTCAGGAGGCCGTCCTCGACGACGGCGACCCGGTCCGCATCGTGGGCCGTGTGCAGCCGGTGCGCGATCGCGACGACCGTTCTGCCGTCCAACACGGACGCAAGCGAGCGCTCGAGATGGCGCGCGGCCCGCGGGTCGAGTAGCGAGGTTGCCTCGTCGAGGACGAGCGTGTGCGGGTCCGCGAGCACCAGCCGCGCGAGCGCGACCTGCTGTGCCTGCGGGGGCGTGAGCGGGTAGCCGCCCGCGCCGACGACCGTCTCCAGGCCGTCGGGCAGCGCTTCGACCCACTCGATCGCATCGACCGCCGTGAAGGCTTCCGTCAGCTGCGCGTCGGAGGCTCTCGGCCGGGCGAGGCGGAGATTGTCGGCGAGGGTGCCGACGAACACGTGCTGCTCCTGCGTGACCAGTGCCACCTCGGTCCGCAGTGTGTCGAGCGGCAGGTCGACCAACCGCACGCCACCGACCTCGACGAGGCCGACCCGCGGCGGGTGGATGCCCGCAAGCAGGCGCCCGAGCGTCGACTTGCCGGCGCCCGACGGGCCGACCACGGCGACCCGCTCCCCGGGCTCGAGGTCGAGGTCGATGCCGTGCAGGACGTCGCGGTCGGCGACGTATGCGTAACGCACGCCCTCGGCGCGCAGCCGATCGCCCTCGGGCTCGTCGTCGGTCGCGTACCGGTCCGGCGGGACGCGGGCGATCCCGACGAGGCGGGCGAACGACGTCAGCCCGACCTGGATCTCGTCGAGCCACGAGATCAACCGGTCGACGGGGTCCGCGAGCTTGACGACGAAGAGCGCGACCGCCGTCACCTGACCGATCGACGCGCGGCCGGACGAGACGAGCCAGCCGCCCCACGCGAGCGAGGCGGCGACCGGCAGGACGTACGCGAACTCGGCGGACGGGAACCACATCGTGCGGAGGAACAGCGTGCGCCGCTCCGCGCGATAGGAATTGTCGAGATCGGAGTCGATCCGGCCGACGCGCTCCTCGCGGAGGCTCAACGCCTCCACGGTCCTGCCGCCCTCGACGGTCTCGCTCACGGTGCCCGCGAGGGTCGCGTACGAGGCGCGTTCCCACAGGTATCCCGCCGGCGCCCTGTGCAGATACCAGCGTGTGCCGACCAGGAGCAATGGCACTCCCGTAATGCATGGCAGTGCTGCGATCGGGCTCACCCAGACCGCGGCGGCCACGGTCAAGATCGTCGTGACAGCGGCGATCAGCGTCTCCGGGATGGCGAAGCGGACCGTTCGCGCGAGCGCGTCGACGTCGGCAGTCGTACGCGACACGAGGTCTCCCGTACCGGCTCGCTCCACCGTCGAGAGCGGCAGCGCGAGCACCCGAAGCATGAAGTCCTCGCGCAGCTCGGCGAACATCTTCTCCGAGAGGACGAACGACGCGAGACGCGCTCCGAACGTGACGATCGTCTGCACGAACAGGGCCGCCGCGAGGATCAGGACGAGGGTGTCGATGTGCCGACGCGTGGTGCCCTCCTGCAACGACTGGACGATCTTGCCGAGCAGAGGCGGCCCGGCCAGGCCGGCCGCCGCCGCCGCTGCATGGAGGCAGACTGTGCCCGCGAGCGCCTTCCGGTGACGACGCCCGAGCCGTCGGGCCTCGGCGCGAAGGTCGGGGCCGTTGGCGATCGGAAGCAGATCGCTCACAGGTCCTCTCCTCGGGTCACGGTCCAGTTGTAGGCGCGGCTTGTCCGTAGGAGCTCTCGGTGCGTTCCGTCCGTGACGACCCGTCCGCCTTCGAGGAAGACGACGCGGTCGGCCTGGTCGAGGACGAGCGGGCTCGTGGTGACGATGACCGTCGTCTTGCCGTCGCGCGCCTCGCGCAGCCGCTTGGCGATCCGCGCCTCGGTATGGGCGTCGACGGCGCTCGTCGGCTCGACGAGCACGAGCAGCTCGGCGTCCGAGAGCAGCGCCCGGGCGAGCACGAGCCGCTGGCGCTGGCCGCCCGAGAACGACCGCCCGCGCTCGTCGATCGTCGTCTCGAGTCCGTCCGGCAGGGCTTCGATGACGTCCTCGGCGTTGGCGATCGCGATCGCCGAATGGATCGCCCCGTCGTCCTCCGCCCGCCCCCAGGGATCGAGCCCTCGACGGAGCGTCCCCGAAAAGAGCACCGGATCCGCCTCGCTGACGACAATCCGCCGTCGGACAGTCTCCACCGGGAGGTGCGCGAGCCGCACGTCGCCGAGGAACGCGCCGTCGTCCCGGCCGAAACGCCCGAGCCGGTCGGCGATCGCTCCGGCTTCCTGGGGCGGGGAGGAGACGATGCAGGTCAGGCGCCCCGGCTCGATCACGAGCCCGGACTGCGGATCCGCAAGCGGTACGCCGACGGGCGGCTCGGCGACCGGGCTCTCCGGCTCGAGGATCTCGCGCTCGACCCGGAGCACGTTGAGCATCTTCCCGGCGCCGACGTGCGAGCGCGTGATCTTGTCCACGGCCTCCGCGGCCGTGCGCAGCGGGATGACGAGGAACGCGGCATATCCGTAGAAAGCGACCAGGTCCCCGACGTCGATCTTCCCCGAGAGCGCGAAGCGCGCCCCCAGCCAGGTGACGAAGACGACGAAGAGCCCGGGGATCAGCACCTGGGCCGAGTCGAGCGTCGACTGCGGAAGCGCGACCCGCACGCCGGCTCGCCGCACCTCCTGCGAGCGGGCGTGATAGCGCTGGAAGAACGCCGCCTCGCCGCCGATGCCTCGCAGGACGCGCAGCCCCGCGGCGGTGTCGGCGCCGAGCGCGGTCAGCTTGCCGACCTCTTCGCGCTGCTTGAGCTGCCGGGCCTGGAGCGGCTTGATGACAAAACCGAGCAGGAGGACGAGCACGGGCACGCCGATCAGGACGACGAGGCCGAGAACGACGGATGCCGACAGCAGGATGAAGGCGACGACGAAATACGCGACGATCGCTCCGGCCAGCCGCGCGGTGATGTCGAACGCGCCACCCGCTCGCATCGCGTCGTTCGTGACGGTGGCGACGACCTCGCCCGTCGAAAGCTTGTTCCGCACGGCAGGGCCCGCCCGGGCGGCGTGGTGCGCGACGACCTGTGCGAGCCGGAACGAGGCCTGGAGCCAGTTGGAGACGGCGCACCGGTGCCGCATGACCCCGGCGACCGCCTGGGTCGCGCCGAGCCCGAGCAGGACAAGCGTCCACACGGCAAGGGAGTGGTTGTCGTGGTTCACGATGCCGTTCTGGATCGCACGGCCGATTGCGAACGGCATCAGCGCCTGGGCCACCATCCAGGCGATGCCGAAGAGGACGCCGGCGACGAGCGTGCCGACCTGCTGGCGCCCGACCCAAACCAGCAGCCGCGCTGGCGAGCGCGTGTCGGGGATTCCGGGATCGGCGACCGGAAGCCGAATCACGGCGTGCTCCTACTGACGGATGGGAAAGGCATCGGTTCCATGGCGACGGGCGGGCGACGGCCCGCCATCTGATCGTAGCCACACGTCAGTTGAGGAAACCGAGGACGTCCGGGCGCCGTAAGGGGGATGAAGAAGGGACCACCTCGTAAAGGAGCTCCGTATGACCAGAATCCTCGTTCTCGCCGGCGCGGCGTTCGCGCTCTCCGTTGGCCTGGCTGCAAGCGCGCTTGGACAGCGCGCCTCGACGCCCACGCTGAAGGGCGTCGTCGGCCCCGGCTTTACGATCTCCCTCAGGAAAGGCGGCAAGAGATTCACGTCCCTGAAGGCCGGGACCTACAGGGTGACCGTCACGGACCGGTCAGCGATCCACAATTTCACGCTCGAGCGTGAGAGCCCGAAGCCGAAGATCGAGAAGCACGTGACCGGAACGGCGTTCACGGGAACGAAGACGATCACCATCACGCTCAAGCGCGGCAGGTGGTCGTTCTACTGCTCGGTCCACGAGTCGATGATGCACGGGTTCTTCAGGGTCAGCTAACCCACTTCGTACCGCGGCGCAGGAGGAACGCGATATAACGGCCGCGTGATCGTGGCTCCTCCTGCGCCCCTCCCGGGCGGGACTCTCTTGCGGTCGCTCAACGCGCACGCGGACGAGCGCGGCGTCTTCCAGAGCTCTACCGGCTCGAATGGGAGACCGGCGTCGCGCGATTCAGTGGAATGCGGTTCGCTCGGAAGCGGGCGTGCTCCGCGGTGTCCACGTCCACGTCCGGCACGAGGACTACCTCACTCTCCCGTACGGACGAGCTTCCGTGGGGCTGGGTGACCTTCGGCAAGATTCTCCGACCGAGGGGCTCTCGGCGATGGTCGAGCTGAGCGGCGACGAGCCCGCCTCGCTCGTCATCCCGCGCGGCCTTGCGCACGGCTTCTACTTCCGCGAGCCGTCGCTGCACATCTACGCCGTCACCGAGTACTGGGACCCCGACGACAAGCCGGCCGGCCGCCGCGAGGTCGTCGGTGAGGGGCTTCTCGACGAAAACCGGCACCCCCTGCTCGAGGGCGCGCTCCACGACCTCGGCATGCGTCGGCGTTGGCGTCGCGACAACGATTCCCTCGATCTCCGGGAGGTCATCCACGCGCTCGACCACGTTCGCGCCGCCCCCCTCGAGTGCGGCAGCCCTGCCGTCCGCTGAACGTGCGGCGACCGTCACCTCGCGCCGAGCGCGACGAGGTCGCGGAGGATGAATCTTCCCCACCTTCCGCAGCCCACCAGCCCGAGGCGAATGCCCGTGCACACGGCGGGATGATTACAGGCTCTCCTCGGCGTATAGGGTCGCCGCATGTGCTTCCAGCTGGACTCGTTGCCGCCGATCCCGCCGATCGAAGGCGGTGCCATCGAGCATCGCGATCTCATCCTCGAGAGCGCCGACGGGAACCGGTTCGCCACGTTCGCTGCAGCCCCGGAGGAGCCCAGCGGAAATGGGGTCGTCATCCTCCCCGACGTCCGTGGTCTCTACCGCTTCTACGAGGAGCTCGCTCTCCGCTTTGCGGAGAGGGGGCTTGCCGCCGTCGCGATCGACTACTTCGGCCGCACGGCGGGCACCGAGAAGCGCGGAGACGACTTCGAGTACATGGAGCACGTCGCGCAGACGACCCCGGAGGGGATCCAGGTCGACGTGCGCGCCGCGGTCGAGTGGCTCCGCGAGGCCGGCAGCAGCTCGATCTTCACCGTCGGCTTCTGCTTCGGCGGCCGCAACTCGTGGCTGTCGGCTGCGGGCGGCCACGGCCTGGCCGGCGCGGTTGGCTTCTACGGCAACCCGGCGCAGCGCGAGTCGCCCGGCCCGACGCAGCGTGCCCGCGAGATCGACGCTCCGATCCTGGCGCTCCAGGCGGGGGAGGATCAGAACATCACGGCCGAGCTCAATGCCGAGTTCGATGAGGCGCTGACCACAGCCGGGGTCGAGCACGAGGTGGTCACATACCCCGGGGCGCCGCACAGCTTCTTCGACCGCCGCTACGAGGAGTTCGCCGACGACTCGGCCGATGCCTGGCAGCGGGTGCTCGACTTCATCGAGCGCTACGGCGGTTAACCCCGGATGGCTCGGTTGTGCGGAATCTCGGGTTCGGCCGGGGCTCGAGGAGCCATGTCCGGTGCCAGGCACCGGACATGGCCCGGCCGCTTTTGTGGCGTTTGGCCCGACAGTTAGGCTCTCGCTATGGCTCGATCCGTCATCGTTTCTACCGCTCGCACGCCGTTCGGGAAGCTCGGCGGCAGCCTTGCCGGGTACAAGGCGCCCGAGCTTGGCGCGATCGCAATCAAGGCCGCGCTCGAGCGCGCCGGGCTCGAGCCCGCGGAGGTCGAGTACGTGATCATGGGCGAGGTGCTCCAGGCCGGAGTGGGCCAGGCGCCCGCGCGCCAGGCCGCGGTCGGCGCGGGGATCCCGAAGGAGGTCGGCTCCGACACCGTCAACAAGGTGTGTGCGTCATCGATCCGCGCCGTCGAGATCGCGGACGCAATGATCCGCGCGGGCGACCTCGACGTGATCGTCACGGGCGGCATGGAGTCGATGTCCAACGCGCCGTACCTGCTCGAGAAGGCCCGCTTCGGTTATCGCCTCGGTGACGGCACGCTGATCGACTCGATGCAGCACGACGGTCTGACGTCGACTTTCGACGGGCTTCGCATGGTCGAGCAGGCCTCGTTCGTGAGCCGGGAGCTCGGTATCTCGCGCGAGGACCAGGATCGCTGGGCGCTGCGCTCACACGAGCGCGCGGTCAAGGCGATCGACGAGGGCCGTTTCGCCGACGAGATCGTTCCCGTCGGCGACGTCGACACAGACGAGGGGCCCCGGCGGGATACCTCGCTCGAGAAGCTCGCCGCGCTGCCGCCGGTCTACGACCCCCAGGGGACGACCACCGCGGGGAATGCGCCCGGCGTGAACGACGGCGCCGGCGCGGTGATCGTCACGAGCGAAGAGTTCGCGCGCAAGCGTGGGCTCGAGATCCTGGCGACGATCGTCTCGCAGGGCTACGTCGCCGACGACTTCGCCTACCTCGCGCGCACGCCGGCGAAGGCGGGTGCGATGGCGCTCGACAAGGCCGGGAAGACGATCGACGACGTCGAGCGAGTCGAGCTGAACGAGGCGTTTTCTTCGGTCGTCCTCAACTCGGCGAAGATGCTCGGGGCCGACGAGGAGAAGGTGAACGTGAACGGCGGCGCGGTCGCGCTCGGCCATCCGATCGGGGCCTCGGGCGCACGGATCCTCGGCACGATGGTGCACGAGCTCCGCCGCAACGGCGGCGGCCTCGGGCTAGCCGCAATCTGCTCCGGCGGCGGCCAGGGCGACGCCCTCCTCCTCGAAGTCTGAACAGGACCTGTCCAGGGCCTGGCCCTGGACGTGGCTAGTCAGGACCTACCTCGAACGAGTGATCTTGCGTCGGATGGCCAACACAGGGGCGAAATATCGGTCCTACTGAGTACACATGCACTGCGGCAATTCCGGACGCACGCCGCCGCGTCGGCCGGCGCTCGTCGGACGGCTGATTCTCGTCGTCCTCCCTCTGCTTCTGGCTCTGAGCGTTTGGGCTGGGCCTGCCGCTGCGTATCCCTGTGCGCCTGCCGCCACGCCTGCGATCGCCGGGCATGCGGCCAGTGCCGGCGAGCAGTCGTGTGAGCCATCTGGGGGGTTCAAACGGCACAGGGACGCGGACCCGCTGTCGTTCGTGTTCTTCATTGGGATCATCGTCGCGGTGCTGCTCGTTCCGGTCGCCATGGGGCGGCGCGAAGACCTGCCTCGCGAGTAGCCTCCGCGCGTGAGATTCGGGCACGTTCTCGTGGTCGGCGCGGGCCAGATGGGCGGCGGCATCGCCCAGGTCGTCGCCGGCTCCGGCCGGCGCGTCTCGCTCTACGACGCTGCTCCTGGAGCGGTCGAGCACGGTCTCGAGACAATGCGCCGCAGTCTGGGCAAGATCGCCGAGAAGGGCGGGGCCGACCCCGACGAGGTGCTGGGCCGGGTCGAGCCAGTGGACGAGCTCGTCGCGGCCGATCTGATGGTCGAGGCCGTCGTCGAGGATGCGGCCGTCAAGGAGGACGTCTTCCGGCGCGCCGACGAGACGCTGCCCGCAGAGGCCGTGCTCGCGTCGAACACGTCCTCGATTCCGATCTCGACTCTAGCCGCCGCGACCGTCCGGCCGGACCGCGTGATCGGCATGCACTTCTTCAACCCGGTGCCTGTCATGTCGCTCGTCGAGGTCGTGCGTGGCCGCGAGACCTCGGACGAGACCGCTGAGGCGATCACGGAGCTCGCGCGCGAGCTCGGCAAGACGCCTGCGGTGGCGAACGACTTCCCCGGCTTCGTCTCGAACCGGATCCTGATGCCGTTCATCAACGAAGCCGTCTGGGCGCTCCACGAGGGCGTTGCCGAAGCCGAGGCGATCGACACGATCGCGAAGCTCGGGTTCGCACACCCCATGGGGCCGCTCGCGCTCGCCGACCTGATCGGCCTCGACACCTGCGTCGCGATCATGGAGGTGCTCCGCGACGGCCTGGGCGACGGGCGGTACGAGCCCTGCCCGCTGCTCCGGGAACACGTCGCCGCCGGCCGGCTCGGGCGCAAGTCAGGCGAGGGCTTCTACCGCTACGACTGACGTTCGCGTCCACGAACCAACTCGAGGGTTCGTCGGAGAGCGGGCAGCTGGGCTTGATCCTTGACTCGCCCGGCCGCCTCCTTTGAGCGAATGATGTCGACGAGAGACGAGATGGCGACTTCGACGCCTTCGATCGTCTCGGTTCGAGCATCTCGCCGGAGGTCCTCGTAGCCGTGGGTGCCTGAAGGCACATAGCTCACGTCGAGGTCGCCGAACGGCGTTCGCAGTGTCCACATGTCGGCGTTTCCCAACATTTGTGCATCGATGGGGAACGCGACTCCTTCGTCGTCTTTCGGGGTGCGAAGACGGGCGTCCAGTTCCCGAAGCGCTGCGGCGAGGCGTTCGAGGTTGTCTGGATCACGCGCAGGCGTGATGTCGATGTCCTGCGTGGTGAGTGGATAGCCCTGTGCGATCGCGGCGATGGCTCCGATCACGACGAAACGCACGTCATGCTCCTTGAGGACGCGAAGGATGTCGCCAAAGCGGAGCTCAGGCAACGGCCTTGCCTCGGATCCGCGCGTAGACGAGCTCTCGCGCGATTGAATCCGCGACTCGTTCGCCCGGACTCATATCGAGGAGCCCGTTGATGAACGAGTCGTAGGAGTCGTCGAAGTTCGCGAGCCCAAAGGTCACCTCGAGCCGACACGCCCGGATCAGCTCGCGCAGGGTCTCGAGGCTCGGCTGAACGTGACCGCTCTCCCACCTGGCGATCGCAGACTGAGACCGGCCGACGGCTCGGCCGAGCTGATCTTGGGTCAGGCCTGCGCGAAGGCGGGCCGTGCGTAGGAGGTCTCCGCTGCCCATTGCCTGGAGGATAACAGATACGTTCTATTCGTTATAACATACATGTCATAATAGGACAGCCGTATACTCGCCGCGTGGACTTCGAGCTGACTGCCGACCAACGAGAGATCCAGAGCCTGACACGCGAGTTCGCGGCTGCCGAGATCGAGCCGCACGCCGCCCAGTGGGACCGCGAGCACCACTTTCCGAAGGAGCTCTTCGGGAAGCTCGCCGAGCTGGGGCTGATGGGCGCCTGCGTGCCCGAGGAGTACGGCGGGGCGGGCGCGGATTTCCTCTCGTACATCCTCGTCCTGGAGGAGCTGTCGCGTGCCGACGCCGGAGTCGGCGTCACGGTCGCCGTGCACACGAGCGCCGTCACGCTCCCGATCCTCACCTTCGGCACCAACGAGCAGCGCTCCCGCTTCGTGCCGCCGCTCGCCCGCGGCGAGGTGCTCGGCGCCTTCGCGCTCACCGAGACCGAAGCGGGATCGGATGCGGGCTCGCTACGGACGAGCGCCACGCCGGCAGAGGACGGCTGGACGATCTCCGGCACGAAGCAGTTCATCTCGACCGCCCGCTTCGCAGGGACGTTCCTGCTCTTCGCGCGGACGGACCCGGAGACGCCGGGTGCCAAGGGGGTCTCCGCGTTCATCCTCGACGCGGATCACATCCGCGTCACCGGGGAGGAGGAGAAGCTCGGCCTCAACTCCTCCGTCACGAACTCGATCGCCGTTGACGGCGCCCACGTGGCGCGGGACCGGATACTGCACGAGGAGGGGAAGGGCTTCGCCGTCGCGATGGCGACGCTCGACGGCGGCCGGATCGGGATCGGCGCCCAGGCCCTCGGGATCGCCCAGGCCGCGTACGACTTTGCGCGGAACTACGCGCTCGAGCGCAAGCAGTTCGGCAAGCGCATCGCCGAGTTCCAGGCCATCCAGTGGAAGCTCGCCGACATGGCGACCCAGATCGACGCCGCCCGCCTGCTCATCTACCGGGCCGCCTGGCTCAAGCAGCAGGGCCGCCCGCACACGGAAGCGGGCGCGAAGGCGAAGCTGTTTGCCTCGGAGATGGCGCGGCGCCAGACCGGCGAGGCGATCCAGATCCTAGGCGGGTACGGCTACACGAAGGAGTTCCCGGTCGAGCGCTACTACCGCGACGCGAAGATCACGGAGATCTACGAGGGCACAAGCGAGATCCAGCGGCTCGTCATCGCACGCTCGATCCTCGGCCTCCAGGAGCCGGCCCTGGCGCAGGGATAGTGCAGCCAGAAGTTCGGGGGCTAGGGCCGCCACTCATAGAGCGCGTCCGGCTCGTGTTCCATGTTCTCGGCGCCGTCGGTGAGCTTCACGAGTCTGAAGCCGTGCCGCTCATAGAAGCGGATTGCCCCCGTGTTCTTCTGGAACAGCCAGAGCACAAGACCGTCCGGCCGCAGCGCCTTTGCCTGCTCGAGGAGGGCCGTGCCGATTCCCCGGTTCTGCACGTCGGGCTCGACGAATAGCCGCTCGAGCACCTCCCAGCCGTCGGACTGCGAATGGTCGATGGAGACGAACCCGAGGATGCGCCCCTCTTCCTCGGCAAGCCAGAGCTCGTCGTGGCGGCCGATCATCCCGGCGACGAGCGGGATGTGCTCGTCGGGCATGGGCGGGAGGTAGGTCATGCGGCGTTGCGAACGGGCATAGAGCTCGGCGATCGCGTCCACCTCGCCATCCCGGGCCGGTCGGATGTCCATGCGCCGTAATCTATGCCCATGCCCCGCGAGCGGGATGAGCCGGTCCGACTGACCCGGATCTACACGGGCGGCGGCGACCGCGGCGAGACGAGCCTCGGCGACGGCACCCGCGTCCCGAAGATCGACTGCCGGATCGCGGCGTTCGGCGGTGTCGACGAGCTGAACTCGCTGCTCGGCCTGGTGCTCGCGACCGACGTCCCGGACGAGCTTCGTCAAGTGCTGACGCGCGTTCAGAACGAGCTCTTCGACCTCGGGGCAGACCTCTCGGTTCCGTTCGGGGTCACCGACCGCCTTCGGATCACGCACGAGCAGATCACCGCCCTCGAGCGCGACTGCGACCGGTTCAACGCCGACCTTCCGGAGCTGACGAGCTTCGTCCTTCCGGGCGGGTCAGAACTGGCGGCGCGGCTCCATGTCGCGCGCGCCGTTTGTCGCCGTGCCGAGCGGAAAGCGCTCGAAGCGGCCGAGGAGCTGGAGTTGAACCAGCTCGCGCTCGTCTATCTGAACCGCCTCTCCGACCTCCTCTTCATCCTCGCGCGGGCGGCGAACGCAGGCGCCGAGGAGCCGCTCTGGAGGCCTGGCAGCTCCTCCTAGCCTTCGCGGCGTCGTTCGTCGCGGGATATCTCGGCTCGGCCGTGGGCCTCGTGCTCGGCACGTTGCGGCTGCCGGCGATGCTGCTCGCTGCGGGGAACGCGAGCGCGGCCGCCGGGACGAACATCGCGATCAGCGCCGCGGCGGCGGCCTCCGGTGGGCTCCGTCACGCGCGTGAGGGACGGGTGGACTGGCGCGTGGTCGCGTGGATGGCTCCGACCTCGGTGGTCGGCGCGGTCATTGGCGCGTTGACGGGCCACCTGGTTCCGACGCGGGCGCTCCTCGGGGGGATCGCGGCCGTCCTGGCCTGGAACGGGGTCGACCTGCTCATCGCGCCGTTTCGAGCACGGCCGGCTCCGTCGCCGCGCCTTCGCTCCGCCGCTGCGTTCGGCTTCGTGATCGGCCTGGTCGGCGGGGCGCTCGGGGTCATCCTCGGCACCTTGCGGATGCCCGCGCT
Source organism: Gaiellaceae bacterium (assembly GCA_035318925.1). Classification (GTDB taxonomy): domain Bacteria; phylum Actinomycetota; class Thermoleophilia; order Gaiellales; family Gaiellaceae; genus VAXT01. The sequence continues at coordinate 49,775 of DATHDS010000025.1, read as the reverse complement.
GCTGCGCTCGGTCGGGCTGGACACGCGGCGCGCCGTCGGCACGAACCTCGTCGTCGGCTTCTTTCTCGGAGTCGCCGGATTCGCCGCGCACGCGGCCCGCCTCGAGGTCGAATGGGATCTCGTAGCGGCCGGGCTTGCGGGAGCCCTTCCGGGCGCATGGTTCGGGGCCAGAGTCACCGGCCGCATCTCGGAGACACAGTTGCGGCGGGGGATCGGAGCAGCGCTGCTGGCGATTGCAGCGGCTTTCGCCGTCGAGGTGCTCGTTCGCTAACGCCGCGGCGCGAGCATGCGTCCCAGCTCCATCTTGATCAGGAACGCGAGCGCGCCGCCGAGGAGAAGGAGGATGCCGGCCAGGGCGAAGGTGTGGCCCGGCCTGGAGCTGCCGGCGTAGCGGCTCGCCGCCTCGAGCGCCCCGTTCTTCGCGCGCGGGGGCTGCTTCTTCGGCTCGGGCTTGCTCGTGCGAGCAGGCGGCGTCGTGGAGTCCGGGGCTGCCGCGACGACGCTTGGGCCGGAGGACGGCGCGACCGGGGTCACGACCTCCCTCGAGATGGTCGTGTTCTCCGCGTGGGTGTTCACGGTCGTCTGCGCGGCGGCGACCTTCACGTACACGCGCTTGTGTGCTTTCGACCCGTCTGGGGCGGTCGCGACGACGAGGATTGTGTACCGGCCCGGGGGGAGCGAGGCGGTTGGGACGATGAAGCGCAGCGAGTGCCGGCCGGCGGACAGGTTCGTCTTCAGCGCGCGGAGCCGCCGGCCCGTCGGGCTCACGAGGGTGGCTTGAACCCGGGCATGGCCCGAGAGGAAGATCGAGACGCCGAAGACGCACTCGGTCCCGCGGGACCGAGTCGCGGTCTTGGGCTTGTCCACCCGGAGGATGAGCGGTGCATGGGCCTTGACCTTGACCGTGAAGTGAACGGCGAAGGCACCCCTGTTGCCGGCTGCGTCGACGAAGGCACCGATCAGCGTGTGGGCACCGAGGCCGAGCGGGCTGGTCGAAAACGTGACGTCGGAGCCGGAGATCTGCGCCGGGGCTGCAGAGCCGTCGAGGGTGGCGCCCTGAACCGCGGAGACCGGCTCGCTTGCGACGAGCGCGATGCTCGTCACCGGCGAGACGACCGAGCCGTCCGCCGGGGTCACCGAGAGCATCGTGGGCGCCGTGTTGTCGATCGAGATGCGGTCGCGCGAGTGCGTTGCGAGCACCTGCCCTGCGCCGCCGAGCGCCTGGGCCCGCAGGTCGTAGACGCCGTCGGCGACGCTCTTCGTGTCGAACGCCGCGCTCCACGGCCGAGTCGTGTCGAGGGCGATCCTCGTCCAACTGCCACCGGCCGGGCGGCGCTCGAAGGAGACGCTCGCCACGGCACCGCTCGGTGCGTTTGCCGCGAGGTTGACGACGCCACGGAGGAGCGCGCCCGGGTCCTCGAGCGTCACGCTTGCGGCCGTCGTGTCGACGGTCACCGTGACGGTGGTCGCGGTCGCCGGGTTGCCCGCAGCGTCGGTCGCGACCGCTCGGAGCTCGTAGCTTCCGCTGAGACCGGTTGCATCCCAGCTCGCCTCGTACGGCTGCGTTGTGTCGGTGCCGACCGCCGTGAATGCGCCACTACCTGCCGGTCGCTGCTCGAAGCGCACGGACGCGACGCCCGCGCCGAGGTCAGATGCGATCGCAGCGATGTGGACGTTCGCCCCGCCGACGACCGCGCCGTCCGCCGGATCGCTCACGGACACGCCCGGCGCGGTGTTGTCCACGAGCGCGGTACGGAGTGCGCTCGTGCCGTCGAAGCCGCCGAGGTCTGTGGCGACGGCGCGGAAGTCGTAGTGGCCGTCCCCGACGCTGGTCGTATCGAAGTCGGCCGAGAACGGTGCGCTCGTGTCGGTTGCGATCTGCGTCCACGTGCCCGCGCCGGCCGGGCTGCGCTCGAAGACGACCTGGGCGGTATCGGCCTGGGACGCCGCATTCAGCGTCACGGAGCCCGCCAGGTTCGCGCCCGGATCGGCGAGCGTCGGCACCGGCGGGTTGTCGACGACGACCGTGCGAATCGCGGAGGTGACCGAGAGGCCCGCATTGTCGACGACGACGACCTCGAGTTCTGCATCGCCCTCGGCCGCGCCCGTGGAATCCCAGGCGGCGTCGTAGGGCGCCGTTGTGTCCGTCGAGATCGTGCTGAAGGAGCCGGAGCCGTTCGGCCGGACGAGGAACTCGACCGAGGCGACTCCCGAGGGCAGGTCGCCTGCGGAGGCCGAGATCGCGACCGAGCCGTTCACGTGGGCACCGTCGACGGGCGCGGTCAGCGCGCCGCTCGGCAGCTGCGTGTCGATGCGAACCGCCGTCGTCTGGAGCGGCTCGGCGTTACCAGCGTTGTCGGTCGAGCGGTAGTCGATCGTGTGCACGCCGTCGTTCGAGTGGTCGGCCGGAGCCGGGACCGAGATCGAGACGCCGCTCTGGAAGGATCCGCCGTCGATGCGGTACTGCGTCGAGGCGATGCCCGAGAGGGCGTCGGCCGGGCTCAGCGTGACGGTGACCGCCGAGTCGCGCCAACCGGCGGGGGCGTCGTCGGTCGTCGTCGGGAGCGTCGTGTCGATGCGAACCGCCGTCGTCTGGAGCGGTTCGGCGTTACCAGCGTTGTCGGTCGAGCGGTAGTCGATCGTGTGCACGCCGTCGTTCGAGTGATCGGCTGGGGCCGGGATCAGGATCGTGGTGCCGGCCTGGTACGAGCCGCCGTCGACGCGGTAGACAGTGGAGGCGACGCCCGAGCCCGTCTCGGTGACGGACAGCGTCACCGTCACGGCGGCGTTGCTCCAGCCGGCCGGCGCGTCGTCGCCCGTGACCGGGTTCGTTGCGTCGACCTTCGCGTCGGCGCTCGAGGTGGAGGGGCCGGACTGGTTGCCGACGTTGTCCGAGATCGAGTAGCGGTAGTGGTAGCAGTGGTTCGACTGCACGGTCGTGTCCGCGCCGCCGGTGAGGCTGACCGTGTTCCAGCTGCCCGACCAGCCGACGCAACTGCCGTTGGCGAGCGTCGCGGTCTCGCGCTCGAGCACTGCCGAGGAAGCGTCGACGCCCGAGAGCGCGTCGGAGCCGTTCGCGAGCGTGACCGGGACCGAGAGACTCGTGTAGTAGCCACCGGTGACGGTCGCGCTCTGGCCGGTCGGGGGAGCCGTGTCGGGCGTGACGGTGAAGGTCGCCGAGCTCGTTAGGCCCGCGTTGTTGTGGACGGTCACCGTCTGCGCACCGGAGGCGCTGCTGCCGGAGTTCCAGTCGTAACTGCCCAGGTACGGGCTCGTCGTGTCGTCGCCGCCACCGGTCATCCCGGCGAGCGCCGGGAAGCTGATCCGGTCGATGCCGGAGCCGCCGGAGTCGGCCACGATTGCGGTGACGGTGAAGGTGGCCGAGTTGGCGCCGGTCGGGTTGTAGAAGAGGGTCGTGCCGGCGACGAACTGATTTGCGTTGCTCGGCGCCTCGGCGAGCGTCAGGGCCGGCGCGCTCGGCGCGCTGACGGAGACCTTGACGACGTTCGTCGAGGTGTAGACGGCGTTGTTGCCGACGTTGTCCGAGACGCGGTAGCGGTACTGGTAGCAATGGCCGGCGGAGATCGTCGAGTCGGGTGAGGTGACCGCGCTCCAGCTGCCCGGGAACGGATCGCAGGCGCCGCTGACGAGGTTCGTCGTGTCGCGCTCGATGACGCCGGAGGCAGCATCGACACCGGAGAGCGCGTCGGCGCCGTCGGCCGTCGTGATCGTGACCGAGCCGACGGCATATCCGTCCACGTAGTCGACCGAGCCGCCCGTCGGGGGAGCCGTGTCAGGCGTGACGGCGAAGCTCGCGCTGCTCGTGAGACCGGCATTGTTGTGCGCGGTCACGGTCTGCGCTCCGGAGGCGCCGCTCGCGCTCGTCCAGGAGTAGCTGCCCTGATACGGGCTCGAGGAATCGTTGCCGCCGCCGGTCATTCCGCCGAGTGCCGGGAACGCGACATGGTCGATGCCGGACTGTGCGTCGCTTGTCGCCGCGTCGACCGTGAAGTTGCCTGCGTTTGCGCCCTGCGGGTTGTAGAAGAGCGTCGTCCCCGAGACGTACTGCTTGGCGCTCGCCGGGCTCTCGCTGAGCGTGAGCGCGGGCGCCGCCGGAGCGGAGGTGTCGATCTGGACGAGCTGGGTGTTGACGGACTCCGCGTTGCCGACCAGGTCGTAGGCGCGGAACTTGACGGTCGTCGTCGCCCCGAGGCTGAACGGGGTCGAGTAGACCGTGCCGTTGCCCGGGCCTGGAACCGAGCCGTCGGTCGTGTAGCGGATCTCCTGGACGCCCGAGGCCGCGTCGCTCGCCGAGAGGGCGACCGACACCGAGCTCGTGTACCAGTTGCCGGCGCAGGCGGCGCTGTCGCAGCTGATCGAGCTGGCCGGCGCGGTGCCGTCCGGCGTGACCGTGAACGACGAGGGGCTCGAGGTGACGCCGGCGTTGTTCTGGGCAGTGACATTGTTCGGCTCGGCCGGGTCGGAGGCCGACGAGCTGAACGTGTAATCCGTGGCGGCGCCCGAAGTCGTGCCGCTCCAACCCGGCCCGAGCGTGGGGAATGCATAGAAATCGATGCCCGACTGGGCGTCGTTCGAGTCGGCCGTGACGGTGAAGCCGCCGGCGGCGCCGGAGCGGAAGTAGACCGTCTGGCCGCTCACGGAGGCGTTCGTCAGCGCGGAGAAGGAGATGGTCGGAGCGGACGGGGCCGACGTGTCGATCTTGGCCGTGCCGCTCGTCGAGGATGGGCTCGACTGGTTACCGACGTTGTCCGAGATCGAGTAGCGGTAGCGGTAGCAGTTGCCGGCGACCACGCTCGTGTCCGCCCCGCCGACGAGGCTGACCGGGCTCCAGCCGCTCCACGTGACGCAGCTGTCGCTCGTCAGCGTCGCGGACTGGCGCTCGACGACCCCAGACGAGGCGTCGAGGCCCGAGCCGGAATCGGAGCCGTTCGCGATCGTGAGCGATACGGAGAGCGTCGTGTAGTACGGCCCGCCGTCGTTGTCGATCGTCTGGCCGCTCGGCGCCGTCGTGTCGGGGGTGACGGTGAAGGTCGCGCTCGACGTGAGGCCGGCGTTGTTGTGCGCGACGACGGTCTGGGCGCCGGAAGCGCTCGAGCCCGAGCTCCAGTCGTAGGTCGCCTGGTATGGGCTCGTCGTGTCGTCGCCGCCACCCGTCATTCCGGTGAGCGCCGCGAAGCTGACGCGGTCGATGCCCGAGCCGGGGTCGCTCGTCGCGGCATCGACGGTGAAGGTGCCGGAGCTCGAGCCCTGCGGGTTGTAGTAGAGCGTCGTGCCCGAGACGTGCTGGTTCGGGCTCGCCGGGCTCTCGCTCAGGCTGAGCGCAGGTGCTGCTGGCGCGCTTCCGTCGATGCGAATCAGCTGCTGGCCGATCGCCTCCTCGTTCCCGAGTTGGTCGTAGGCGCGGTAGCGAACGGTCGTCGTCGTGCCGACGCTGAACGCGCCCGAGTAGACCGCGCCGTTGCCGGGGCCTGGATCGGAGCCGTCGGTCGTGTAGCGGATCTCGGCGAGGCCTGACTCGGTGTCGCTAGCCGAGAGGCTGACCGAAACCGAGCTCGTGTACCAGCCGGCAGAGCAGGCGGCACCGTCGCAGGTGATCGAGCTCAGCGGCGCGGTGCCGTCGGGGTCGGCCGTGAAGCTCGTCGGCGCTGAGGAGAGACCGGCGTTGTTCTGGGCGCTGACATCGTTTGGCTCGACCGGGTTGGATGGCGAGCCGGAGTGGCTGTAGGTGGCGGTCGCGCCGCTGATCGACCGCGACCAGCCGGTTGCAGGGGCCGGGAAGGTGTAGCCGGCGATGCCGGACTCCGAGTCGCTCGAGCTCGCGGTGACGGCGAACTGGCCGCTCGAAGCGCTCGGGCGGTACCAGATGACTCCGCCCGCGAGAACAGCGTTCTGGAAGGACCCGAAGGAGAGCGTGGGCGCCGAGGGAGCGGAGCTGTCGACCTGGACGAGCTGCGAACCCACCGACTCCTCGTTTCCGAGCTGGTCGTAGGCGCGGAACTTGACGGTCGTCGTCACGCCGACGCTGAACGGGGCGCTGTAGACCGTGCCGTTGATCGGGCTCGGGTCGGTGCCGTCGGTCGTGAAACGGATCTCCTGGAGGCCAGAGCCGGCGTCGCTCGCGGAGAGGCTGACCGAGACGGCGCTCGTGTACCAGCCGCCGGAGCAGGCGCTGCTGTCGCAGGCGATCGAACTGACCGGGGCGGTGCCGTCCGCCGTAACCGTGAACGCGCCGGGGCTCGAGGTGAGACCCGCGTTGTTCTGCACCGTCACGTTCAACGGCTCGGTCGGATCGGCGGCCGAGGAGCTGAAGCTGTAGGCATCGCTCGCGCCCGACGGGCTGCCGCTCCAGCCGGAGCCGAGCGCCGGGAAGGCGTAGGAGGCGATGCCCGACTGGCCGTCGCTGGACGAGCCCGTGACCGTGAAGCCACCGGCGACGCCGGCCCGGAAGTACACCGTCTGGCCGCTCGTCACGGCGTTCGTCAGGGACGAGAAGGAGATGCTGGGCACCGAAGGAGCCGAGGTGTCGACCTTCGCCACGTTCCCGGACGGGTAGGTCGCGACATTGCCGGCGAGGTCGGCGATCCGATAGCGGTAGGCGTAGCAGTTGCCCGAGGCGACCGAGTCCGGGCTCGTCACGCTCGTCCACGAGCCCGCGAACGTGTCGCAAGCGCCGGCGGCGAGTGCGACCGCGTCGCGCTGGATGACGCCCGAGGCGGCGTCCACGCCCGAGCCCGAGTCGGTGCCGTTCGAGGTCGTGATCGCCAGCGAGCCGGTCGTGTCGTAGCCGTCGAGGTAGGAGACCGATCCGCCGCTCGGAGCCGCGCGGTCGACGAGAACGTTGTGAATGGCCTGTCCGGCGTTCGACGCGAGGTCGGTGGCGAGCGCGCGCAGGGCCCGGTTGCCGTCGGCTCCGGGAAGCACCCACGCCGCGCTGTACGGGGCGCTCGTGTCGGTCCCGAGCAGCACCCAGTTGCCGGCCGAGCAGTTCGCGCTCGCATTGTCGCAGGCGAAGAACTGGACGTTGGCGAGATCGGTGTCCGGGCTCGAGGCGGTGACCGTGAATGGGTCGGCGTCGCTGCCGTTGACATATGTGCCGGGCTGGGAGATCGAGATCGTGGGCGCTCCGTTGTCGACGCGCCGGTCGGCGACGACGGCTGAGGTCGTCGAGTTGCCGGCGTTGTCGGTCGCGATTACCCGCAGGTCATAGAGGCCGTCACCGAGGAGCGTCGTGTTCCAGCTCGCAGGAGTCGTCGTCCAACTCGCCTGGCCGGCCTGCGAGTACTGGTACGTGACCGTGTTGATTCCCGAGCCGCCGTCGCTCGTCGTTGAAGTCAGCCCGATCGTCCCGCCGATGTTCGCGCCGGGGTCGTTCATCGTCGCGTCCGGCGGCGTGTTGTCGACGCGGATGCCGGTGACGGCAGCGGAGGTCGTCGAGTTGCCGGCGACGTCGGTTGCGACAGCGCGCAGGTCGTAGAGGCCGTCGCCGACCGCGGTCGAGTCGAAGTTCAGCGAGTAGGGCGACGTGCTCGAGGTGCCGATCGCGGTCCAGGTGTTCTGCCCCGCCGGCGAGCGCTCGTAGCGGACGCTTGCCATGCCGGAGCCGCTATCGCTCGTCGTCGAGCCGAGGGAGACCGTCGCGCGGATGTTGGCGCCGGGGCTCGTCATGGTGGCGCTGGGCGAGGTGTTGTCGACCCTGCGGTTTACGACCGGTGCTGAGCTCGTCGGGTTGCCGACGCTGTCGGTGGCGACGATTCGGAAGTCGTAGAGGCCGTCGGCGACGGCGGTCGTGTCGAAGCTCGTCGAGTACGGGAAGGTCGTATCGGTGGCGATCGGGGTCCAGGTGCTCTGGCCGGCGGCGGAGCGCTGGAAGACGACCTGCGCGATGCCGGCGGGGTCTGAGGAGGAGCTGCTGAGGGTCGCGCGCGCGCGCAGGTTCGCGCCCGGGTCGTCTTGGGTCGCCGTCGGGCCGGTGTTGTCGACGTTGACCGTTCGCACCGGGCCGTTGAAGGAGTTCCCCGCGAGGTCCGTCGTGACCGCACGCAGGTCGAAGGCACCGTCCGAGAGCGACGTCGTGTCCCAGTTCACCGAATAGGGCAGCGTGGTGTCGGTGGCGATCGCAGCCCAGATGTTCTGACCGGCCGGCGAGCGCTGGAAGACGACCTGGCCGACGCCGGAGAGGGTGTCGGCCGAGTCCGACGAGACGGCGACCGTCGTCCCGCCGACGTAGGCCCCTCCGCCGGGACCGGTGATCGAGCCCGTCGGCGCCGTTCGGTCGATCGTCACGTTGAAGATGTCCTCGCCGGTACCCCCGTCGACGTCGGTGACGACTGCCTTCAGCGTCCGGTTCCCTTCGGGCTCAGAGGCCTGCGCCCAAGATGCCGTATACGGGCTCGTGAAATCAACGCCGATCGAAGCGAAGATGCCCGTCGAGCAGTTCGCGCTTCCATCCGTGCACCGGAAGAATTCGACGTTGTCGGCGGCGAACTGCGGGGTTTCTGTCGTCGTCGTGATCGTGAACGGGCTTGGAGAGGCCGCGTTGATGTAGTTCCCGGGTGCCGTGATGTTGACGAGCGGCGGGAGGTTTTGGATCTTGCGGTTGGTGACCGTGGAGGACGTCGTCGAGTTGCCTGCCACGTCGGAGGCGATCACCCGCAGGTTGTAGCGCCCGTCGAGGCCGGCGGTCGTGTCCCAGTCGACGCTGAAGGGCGCGCTCGAATCCGTGCCGATCGTCGTCCACGGGCCCGTGCCCTGGTAGGAGTACTGGAAGGTCGCGGTGTCGAGGCCCGAGCCGCTGACGTCGCTCGCCGTCGAGGTGAGCGTGACGGTTTCCGAGAGGGGGCTTCCGGGATCGTCCATGCTCGCGCTCGGCGCCGTGTTGTCGATACGGCGGTTCGCGACAATCGCCGAGTTCGTCGTCGTTCCGGCATTGTTGGTGACCGTCACGCGCAGGTCGTAAAGCCCGTCGGCGACTCCCGTCGTGTCCCAGCTGGCTGCGTTGGCCGTCCACGTGTTCTGGCCGGCCGGCGAGTGCTGGTAGGTGACCGTCGCGACGCCCGACTCGGGATCCCCGTTCGTGGAGGTCAGCGCGACCGTGCCGCGGAGGTTCGCGCCTGGGTCGCCCATCGTCCCGGTCGGGGCCGAGGTGTCGACCTTCGCATCGGCGGTGACGACTGCGATGGAGACGTTGCCGACGTTGTCGGCGATCGTGAAGCGGTAGCGGTAGCAGTTGCCGGAAACGACGCTCGAGTCGGGGCTCGAATACGAGCCACCGAAGGAGGAGAAGCCGCCCGTGCAGGTGCCGTTCGAGAGTGTTGCCGAGGCGCGCTCGACGAGACCGCTCGACGTGTTGAGCCCGGCTCCGGAGTCGCTGCCGTCACCGGTCGTGAAGGCGACCGAGGCGCTCGTGTAGTACAGGCCGCCGACGAGCGTGGCGGTCTGGCTGCCCGGCGCGGTCGTATCGGGCGTGACCGTGAAGTTGGCGCTCGACGTGAGGGCCGCGTTGTTGCGGGCAGTGACCGTCTGCGCTCCCGAACCGGTGGTGCTCGCAGTCCAGCTGTAGAAGCCCTGGTACGGGCTCGACGTGTCGTCTCCGCCGCCCGTCATGCCTGTGAGGGCCGGGAACGTGACCTTCTCGATCCCCGACTGGGCGTCGCTCGCCGAAGCGTCGACGGTGAAGCTGCCGGAGTTTCCGCCCTGCGGGTTGTAGTAGAGGGTCGCGCCGGAGACGTGCTGGTTCCCAGAGGCCGGGCTCTCGCTGAGCGTGAGGCTCGGAGCGCTCGGAGCGCTCGTGTCGATGCGGACGAGCTGCGAGGCGACGGCCTCCTCGTTACCGACCGTGTCGTACGAGCGGAACTTGACAGTCATCGTAGCCGGGACGCTGAACGGCGTGGCGTAGACGCTGCCGTTGATCGGGCTGGGGTCGGTGCCGTCGGTCGTGAAACGGATCTCCTGGAGGCCAGAGCCGCCGTCGTTCGCCGAGAGGCTGACCGAGACCGCGCTCGTGTACCAGCCACCGGCGCACGTGCCGCCGTCGCAGAGGATGGAGCTGACTGGAGCCAACGAGTCTGGCGTGACGGTGAAGCTCGCCGGGCTCGATGTGATCCCGACGTTGTTCGTCGCGGTGACGTCGTTCGGCTCCGTCGGATCGTTTGCGCTCGTGTTGAACGTGTAGACGCCGTTGTAGGGCGCGCTCATGTCGGCGCCGCCGCCCGTCCAGCCCGAGCCCAGGCCTGGGAACGTCAGGTAGTCGAGGCCGGACTGCGGATCCGAAGCCGTCCCGGTGACCGTGAAGCCGCCGGCGACGCCGGTCCGATAGTAGACCGTCGAGCCCGTCGCCGACGCGTTCGTGAAGCTGTCGAACGAGAGAGCCGGCGCCGCGGGTGCGCTGTTGTCGACCGTCACCGTTCGGACGGCGCTCGTGAACGTGTTGCCGGCGTTGTCAGTGGTGATCAGGCGTAGGTCGTAGCTGCCGTCCGCGAGAGCAGTCGTGTCCCAGGCGACCGAGTAGGGGCTCGAGTTGTCGGTGGCGATCGTCGTCCAGACGCCGGCACCTGCCGGCGAGCGCTGGAACTGAGCGCTGGCAACGCCGGAGCCGCCGTCTGCCGAGTCGGAGGAGACTGGCACTGCGTTGCCGGTCACGTTCGCACCGGCGCCCGGCGCCGTGACCGAGCCGGTCGGGTTCGTGTTGTCCACGCGCACGTTCGTGACGAGGACCGAGGTCAAGCTGTTGCCGGCGTTGTCGGTCGTCACGACGCGCAGGTCGTAGAGCCCGTCGGCAACCGCCGTCGTGTCCCAGGCAACCGAGTAGGGGCTGGTCGTGTCGGCGGCGCCGATGTTCGTCCAGACGCCGCTGCCGGCCGGGGAGCGCTGGAACTGCGCGTTCGCGACGCCCGAGCCTCCATCCGCGGAGTTCGAGCTGACCGTGACCGCCGCCCCGTTCACGTTCGCGCTCGCAGCAGGTGCGGTGACCGAGCCGCTCGGGTTCGTGTTGTCCACGCGCACGTTCGTGACGAGGACCGAGGTCAAGCTGTTGCCGGCGTTGTCGGTCGTCACGACGCGCAGGTCGTAGAGCCCGTCGGCAACCGCCGTCGTAGCCCAGGCGACCGAGTACGGACTCGAGTTGTCGGTCGCGATCGTCGTCCAGGTGCCCGCGCCCGCGGGCGAGCGCTGGAAGTCCGCCTGCTGCACACCCGAGCCTCCATCCGCGGAGTTCGAGCTGACCGTGACCGCCGCCCCCCGAACATTGGCCGAGGCTGCGGGAGCTGTGATCGAGCCGGTCGGGTTCGTGTTGTCGACGCGCACGTTCGTGACGAGCGCGGAGGTAAAGGTGTTACCTGCGTTGTCGGTCGTCACGCCGCGCAGGTCGTAGAGCCCGTCGGCAACCGCCGTCGTATCCCAGGCGACCGAGTACGGACTCGAGTTGTCGGTCGCGATCGTCGTCCAGGTGCCGGCGCCGGCCGGGGAGCGCTGGAAGTCCGCCTGCTGCACGCCCGAGCCGCCATCGGCCGAGTTGGAGGAGACGGTCACGACCACCCCGCGCACGTTCGCGCTCGCGGCAGGTGCGGTGATCGAGCCGGTCGGGTTCGTGTTGTCGACGCGCACGTTCGTGACGAGCGCGGAGGTAAAGGTGTTCCCGACGTTGTCGGTCGTGATCACGCGCAGGTCGTAGAGCCCGTCAGCGAGGGCAGTGGTATCCCAGGCAACTGAGTACGGGCTGGTCGTATCGGCGGCACCGATGTTCGTCCAGACGCCGCCACCGGCCGGCGAGCGCTGGAACTGCGCATTCGCGACGCCGGAGCCGCCGTCAGCCGAGTCCGACGAGACGGTCACAGCGGCTCCCCGGACGTTGGCGGACGCGGCGGGCGCCGTCACGGAGCCGGTCGGATTCGTGTTGTCGACGCGCACGTTCGTGACGAACGCCGAGTTAAAGGTGTTGCCCGCACTATCGGTGGTCACGACGCGCAAGTCGTACAGCCCGTCCGCAACAGCGGTCGTGTCCCAAGCAACCGAGTAGGGGCTGGTCGTATCGGCAGCGCCGATGTTCGTCCAGACGCCGCCGCCGGCCGGGGAGCGCTGGAACTGCGCGTTCGCGACGCCCGAGCCTCCGTCTGCCGAGTCGGAGGTGACGGTGACCGCATTCCCGCGCACAGTGACCCCCGACGCCGGTCCGGTCACCGCGCCGGTCGGGTTTGTGTTGTCGACGCGCACGTTAGTGACGAGCGCGCTCGTGAACGTCTTACCGACGTTGTCGGTGGTGATCACGCGCAGGTCGTAAAGGCCGTCGGCGAGAGAGGTGGTATCCCAGGCGACCGAGTAGGGGCTGGTCGTGTCGGCAGCGCCGATGTTCGTCCAGACGCCGGCGCCGGCCGGGGAGCGCTGGAACTGCGCGTTGGCAACCCCCGATCCTGCGTCCGCGGAGTCAGAGGAGACGGTAACGGCCGCTCCGCGCACATTGGCGGAAGATGCAGGAGCGGTGACCGAGCCGGTCGGGTTCGTATTGTCGACCCGCACGTTGGTGATGAGCGGGGAGGTAAAGGTGTTGCCCGCGTTGTCGGTCGTGATCACCTGCAGGTCGTAGAGCCCGTCCGCAACAGCGGTTGTGTCCCAAGCAACCGAGTAGGGGCTGGTCGTGTCGGCAGCGCCGATGTTCGTCCAGGTGCCGCCGCCGGCCGGGGAGCGCTGGAACTGCGCGTTCGCGACGCCCGAGCCGCCGTCCAGGGAGTTCGAGCTGACCGTGACCGCGTTTCCGGTGACGTTGGCCGAGGCTGCAGGAGCGGTCACGGAACCGGTCGGGTTCGTGTTGTCGACGCGCACGTTCGTGACGAGCCCGCTCGTGAACGTGTTTCCGGCGTTGTCGGTCGTGATCACGCGCAGGTCATAGAGGCCGTCCGCAACTGCCGTCGTGTCCCAGGCGATGGAGTAGGGGCTCGAGTTGTCGGTCGAGATCGTCGTCCAGACACCGACACCGGCTGGGGAGCGCTGGAATGCCGCCGAGGCGACGCCCGAGCCGCCGTCGAGGGAGTTCGAGCTCACCGTGACCGCGTTCCCGCGCACGATCGCTGCTGATGCCGGTGCCGTGAGCGAGCCGGTCGGGTTCGTGTTGTCCACCCGTACGTTCGTAATCAGCGCGCTCGTGAACGTCTTGCCCACGTTGTCGGTGGTGATCACACGAAGGTCGTAGAGGCCGTCCGCTACGGCCGTCGTATCCCAGGCGATGGAGTAGGGGCTCGAGTTGTCGATCGAGATCGTCGTCCAGACACCGCCGCCTGCCGGGGAGCGCTGGAACTGGGCGTTCGCGACGCCGGATCCGCCGTCCGCAGAGTCGGAGGAGACAGTGACTGCGTTCCCGCGCACGTTGGCGGAGGCTGCGGGAGCTGTGACTGCGCCCGTCGGGTTCGTGTTGTCGACGCGCACGTTCGTGATCAGGGCAGAGGTGAAGGTGTTTCCGGCGTTGTCGGTCGTGATCACGCGCAGGTCGTAGAGCCCGTCGGCAACCGCCGTCGTGTCCCAGGCAACCGAGTAGGGGCTGGTCGTGTCGGCGGCGCCGATGTTCGTCCAGACGCCGCCGCCGGCCGGCGAGCGCTGGAACTGCGCGTTCGCGACGCCCGAGCCGCCGTCCAGGGAGTTCGAGCTGACCGTGACCGCGTTTCCGGTTACGTTGGCTGAAGCGGCAGGAGCGGTCACGGAACCGGTCGGGTTCGTGTTGTCGACGCGCACGTTCGTAATCAGCGCGGACGTGAAGGTGTTTCCGGCGTTGTCGGTCGTGATCACGCGCAGGTCGTAGAGACCGTCGGCGACCGCGGTCGTGTCCCAAGCAACCGAGTAGGGGCTGGTCGTGTCGGCGGCGCCGATGTTCGTCCAGACGCCGCCGCCGGCCGGGGAGCGCTGGAACTGCGCGTTTGCAACGCCCGAGCCGCCGTCCAGGGAGTTCGAGCTCACCGTCACCGCGTTGCCTCGCACGTTGGCGCTTGCGGCCGGAGCCGTGACTGCGCCCGTCGGGTTCGTGTTGTCGACGCGCACGTTTGTGATCAGGGCCGAGGTAAACGTGTTGGCTGCGTTGTCGGTCGTCACGACGCGCAGGTCGTAGAGCCCGTCCGCAACGGCCGTCGTATCCCAGGCGACCGAATAGGGGCTCGTCGTGTCGGCAGCGACGATGTTCGTCCAGACTCCGGCGCCGGCCGGCGAGCGCTGGAACTGCGCATTCGCGACGCCGGAGCCGCCGTCGGCGGAGTCGGAGGAGACGGTGACCGCGTTCCCGCGCACGATGGCCGCGGCTGCAGGAGCGGTGACCGAGCCGGTCGGGTTCGTGGTGTCGAGCTTGAGGGCGATCAACTGGCCGATCGATGAACCGATCTGATCCGTTGTCGCGGTTCTCGTCCCGGTTGCGCCGACCGCGGCGAACGGCTCGGTGGCACCCTCGTTCCTCGTGCTCACGCCGCTCGTCGACGCATCTTCGTAACGCTCGGTCATCGACGCTGGGGGAGTGACGTTCGTCGACGGACTGCTCGTGCTCCCGAAGAGGCCGATCAGCATCGTGTTGGCCGTCTGCGTCGTGATCGAGGGCGCAAGGATGTTCGTCGTGCTCGTCCCGTTCATGGAGCCGCCGAACTGGTCGACGGGCGCGGCGTTGTCCACTCCCTTGAGCGCGATGATTCCGCCCGACGCCTTGGCCGACGTCGCGCCCCAGCTCCACGTGTATGTGGCGGGCTCCGCTGCGCCGGCAACCTTCCAGAACGTCTGGCTGGCATTCACGTTGGTGTAGTCCTGACGCAGCGTCGCCCATCCCGGCGCGGTCGAGGTCCAGCCCGGGGAGGTGATCGCTCCGATTCCAGTACCGCCACGAACCGTGACCTGCGCGACCAAGAGGTTGTTCTCGACGACGCCCGCAGGCTTCGTGATCACGAGAGTCGTCGCACCCCCGGCGTTGTTTCCACCGCCGGCGGCAACGTAGGTGATCGCCGGGTCGATTACGTACGGCAATGGCAGGTGCGCGTCGTCAACACGAAGCTCAAGCAGCCAGCCGCGCCGGTCGCGCGCTAGCGACCACCGAAGGCCGCTGGGTGTGACGTCGTGGCCAGCCGTGTCCAGAAGCGCCACCGGATCGACGTGGACGCTGGCAAGCGCATGTCCGGACCACAGCCCAACAGCACCGTCATCGCCAACGATTGGCTGGAGCTCCCCGGCCGCGAGCCGCCAGCGCCAGGTCTTAGGTCCTTGCCGCTGATCGACGGTCAGGAACTGCTCGGTCTTCTGCGGGGCAACGACGATCGTCTCGCGGCCGAAGGAGGTTCGGCGGGAAGCGCCGCGGGCATAGCGCGCCCAGCCGGCCTTGCCGGTGTCGAGGCCGTTGAGCGAGACGAGCGTCTTCGGGCCGGCGACCTCGAACCCCCGGCGATCGATCCGCACGTCGACGCCCGGGGCAGTGCGCCGGGCGAGCGGCGCATCGGGCCTGGGGGCGCCGAGGGCGTCGAGGTGAAGCGCCCGGCCGAGCAAGGTCGGCGACGAGGCGTCCTCTCCCTGGATTGAGGTCATCGAGATCGCCGCGAGAACGCAGGCGAGCAGGCCGAGGAACGTCGCCCGCCGCATGGACGACTGTCCCTGGTCTTGTGCGAGAGACGCTGCTCTCGCCGGCCGCAGATGCTCGTGGAAGCTCGCCATTTCCAGACGAGTTCTCGCCCTTACGCGTAGGAAGGGGGACAGCGGGCAGGTATGAATTCCGTATGAGCCCTCGAAATCACTCGGACGAGTGAGGCCCTACGGATGAATCCGGCCGGAACCAGGCCTCAGCTCCTGGTCGTCGACGACGACGAGGACATCCGGGCTCTTCTGCGGCTCGTCCTGGAGCGGGCCGGATACGAGGTCGACGATCAGGCCGATGGCCGCGCTGCGCTGCGTGCCTTTCACAAGGGAAACCACGACCTCGTCCTCCTCGACGTGACGATGCCCGACCTCGACGGCTGGGAGCTGCTCGAGCGCATCCGGGACCTGAGCGACGTGCCGGTGCTGATGCTGACCGCCCGCGACTCGGAGTCCGATCGCGTCCGCGGCCTGCGCGGAGGGGCCGACGACTACGTCACGAAGCCGTTCGACCGCGAAGAGCTCGTCGCCCGCGTGGAGGCACTGCTTCGCCGGGCGCCGCGAGACGACTCACCGGTCTCGTACACGGACTCATTCCTCCAGGTCGACTTCGTCCAGCGGACCGCCTCCGTCGAGGGGCAGCAGGTCCCGCTGACGCGGCTCGAGTACAACGTGCTGGAGGCCTTCGTCCGGCACGCCAATCAGGTCCTCAGCCAGGAGCAGCTGCTCGAGCTCGCCTGGGACGAGCCGGACTCGGTCTCACGCGACCAGGTGAAGCTTTACGTCGGCTATCTCCGGCGGAAGCTCGGCAAGCGCGACGGCGAGTCGCCGATCGAAACGGTTCGAGGCTTCGGCTACCGGTTCCGCCCCGCCGGGCGGTAGTCGCTCAGCCCGATTCCTCGCCGAGGACCCTGCGGATGATGGCGAGCAGCTGCTCGTTGTCGATCGGGTTCTGGACATAGGCGAAGGCGCCCCCGGGCGAGTGCGCGCTGTTCGGTTCCAAGCGGTTTGCGAGCGCTGACGACGACGACCGGGGTGTCGGCGAGCGCCGGGAACGCCCGCAGTCGCTCCATGACGACGACGGCGTCGCCGCCGGGCAGGCCGAAGTCGAGCAGGATCAGATCGGGTCGCTCCTCGCGCGTCACGGAGATCGCCGTCACCGCGTCCCAGGCGAACGCAGTTTCGTATCCGTTCGTCTCCAGACGGATCTTCAGGACCTGCCGGGTGTCCTGGTCGTCGTCGACTATCAGGATCTTCGCCACCGCCGCGAGCGTAACTCGCTTCCAGGATGACTAGCGGGCGACGTGGGGCGGAGGCGGAGGGCGAAGCAGGCGGTCGACCCGGTCCGCGAGGTCGCGCGCGTCGAACGGCTTCCTCACGTAGTCGTCGGCCCCGGCCGCCATGCCGCGGGCGATGTCGGTCGCCTGAGCTCTTGCGGTCAGGAGGATGACCGGCGTCGCGCTCGTCGCTGCGTTGCGGCGCAGTTCCCGTGTGACCTCGAAGCCGTCGAGACCGGGCATCATCACGTCGAGGACGGCGAGGGCCGGATGGAGGTCGAGAGCGAGCCGCAGCGCCTCGTCGCCGTTTCTCGCCTGGACGATCTCGTACCCGGCTCGCTCGAGGCGGAACGAGAGGAGCTCGAGGATGTCCTCGTCGTCGTCGGCGATCAGCACCACCTGGCGAGCGGAGGACTGGCGCTCGATCACGCCGCTTCCTCGACGTTCTCGGTCTCGGCCGTCAGCGGCAGGTCGACCCGGAACGTGGTGCCGCGGCCTTCCTTGCTGTCGATCCTGATCTCGCCGTTGTGTGCCTCGACGATCGCCTTCACGATCGCCAGCCCGAGGCCCGTGCCGGGGATCGCCTGGTCGGCGGCGACAGAGGAGCGGAAGAAGCGCTCGAAGAGGCGCGGCTGGTCGGCGACTGGAATGCCGATGCCAGTGTCCGAGACTTCGACCGAGACGTGCTCGCCGTTCAGCTTCGTGCTGACCTCGACCCTGCCGCCTTCGGGTGTGAACTTGAGCGCGTTGGAGACGAGGTTGTCGAGCACCTGGGCCAGCCGGCCTCGGTCGCCGACGAACGCCGGCACCGGCTTGGCAACGAGAACGAGCTCGATCGACTTCTCGACCGCGGCGGGCGCGGCGCCTTCGACACATTCGGCGGCGAGCGCGGCCAGGTCGACCTTGCCCTGTTCGAGCGAGAGGCGGCCGGCGTCGGCCTGGGCGACGAAGAGCAGGTCGCCGACGAGCCGCAGCAGCCGGCCGGAGTTGCGCTCGACGGCCTGGAGGAACCGGCGCTGCTCGGGGTTCAGCTCACCGGCCTCCTCGTCGAGCACGAGATCGAGGTAGCCGCGAATCGAGGTCAACGGCGTCCGTAGCTCGTGAGAGACGAGCGAGAGGAACTCGTCCTTGAGGCGGTCGAGCTCGCGGAGTCGCTTGTTCTGCTCGACCAGGGCGCGCCGGGCGGCTTCGGCCTCGGTCCGTGCCTCGTGGGCCGCGGCCAGCGAGCGCTCGAGGGTAGCGGCCTGCTGAACGAGACGGCGATTTCGCTCTTCGACCGCGGCCGTCACTCGACGCAGAATCGGCACGAGCGTGGCGCAGAGCACGATCAGCGCCAGGAGCAGGAAGCCGCCCACCGGCAGGACCGTGCTCCTGGCACGGTCGGAGACTCCCTTCTTGTAGTCCTGAGAGAGCTCGAAGACACCGAGAGGAGCGGCATTCGTGCCCTTCGACTGCACCGGCAGGTAGGTCTCGAACACCTTCACGCGCCGACCGTCGATCTCGGTCGTCTCGACCGCGCGAATCTCACGACCGGCGGACGCGCCTGCCACGTTGTCTCGGGCGTGAGGCAGCTCGCCGATCAAGCGGTGATCCGTCGAATAGGTGATCTGGCCGTTCGGCGCGATCAGGCTCACGCGTTTGATCGGCTGGGTCTGCACGACTCTGAGGAAGAGAGTGTTGAGCCGGCTGCGCCGTCGACCCGTGACCGGTCGTTCGAAGTCGGCTCGGGTCAGCCGATCGGGCAGGAGAAGGTCGGCGACAAAGTGCGCGCGGGCCGCGGCGCGGCCTTCCGCCTGCGCAGTGGCCCGCTGGTCGACGAACCAGAGGAGCGCCCCGGCCGCGAACAGGAGCGCAGCGGCCGTGTAGCACGCAATTCGGAGTGTGAGGCGGGGGGATTTGCCGGGCATAGGTTCTCGCGCGCGCGAGGACCTACTCGCGCCTCCCATGCATCGGCAAACGGGGGCCTCAGATTGAGGGACGTGCCAGGAGGGTCCGGCGCTAGGCGATCAAGGAGTGGCGGAGCGCGGCGGCGACCGCCTCGGTCGCCGTTGCGGCGCCGAGCTCGGACTTGACGTTGAACATGATCTTGCGGACCGTCGCCGTCGAGACGAAGAGGTCGCGCCCGATCTCCTCGTACCGCTCGCCGCTTGCGAGCAAGCGCAGCACGTTTCGCTGGCGACGGGTGAGCGTGGGGCCGTCCTCGGGAACGGCGAAGCCCGCGGCGAGCGTTGCGTCGATGTACGTCCCGCCTCTCGAGACGACCTGGACTGCGCGGAGGACCTCCGCCAGTGCGACGTTCTTGATCAGGAATCCCCGCGCGCCGGCATCGAGCGCCTCGGCGACCTGGCCGCGGCTGCCGTAACCGCTGAAGAGGATGACCGCGGTCTCGGGAGCTCGTCGGGCTGCGAGCCTCGTGACCTCGATCCCGCTCGCACCCGGCATCCGGACGTCCAGCAGGGCGATGTCCGGCTGCTTCTCCTCGATCAGCCTCAGCGCCTCGTATCCATCCTGTGCGCTGGCGACGACGTCCAGCCCGTTCCTGTCCAGGTACTTCGAGACCGCGGCGAGGATGCCGGGATGATCGTCGGCCAGGAGGACGGTCGTCCGTTCGCTCATGCTGAGAGGGCGAGCTCAATCGCCGCTGACGTCGTTGCCGAGCTACGTGTTCCGTACATGTTCTTGACCTCGAGCACCTGTTCGAGCGAGTCCAGGAACACGTCGAGCACGGCGGGATCGAATTGCGTGCCGCGCAGCAGGCGCATCTCCGCCACGGCCTGCTCGATCGTGAAGGCCGGCCGGTAGACCCGGTCGCTGGTCAACGCGTCGAAGACGTCGGCGACCGCTGCGATCCGGCCCTCGACCGGGATGTTCGATCCAACGATGCCACGGGGGTAGCCGCCGCCGTCGAAGTGCTCGTGGTGAGTCCAGGCGATGCTGGCCGCCAACTCGAGCATCTCGCCCCCGGAGCCGGTCAGCATGCGATAGCCGATCTCTGCGTGGGTCTGGACGACCTCGCGCTCCTCGGCGTCGAGCGGGCCCGGCTTCAGCAGGATCCGATCCGGAATCGCGATCTTGCCGACGTCGTGCAGAGGGCTTGCGAGAAGGAGCAGCGCGCAGAACTCGCGATCGAGCCTGAGCCGCTCCGCGAGCAGGTGGCAGAAGTGACTCATGCTCTCGATGTGGGGGGCCATGTCTCCGTCGCGGAACTCGGCGGCTCGCGAGAGGCGGTAGATCGTCTCTTTCTGCGACTGGCGAAGCTCGTGCTCGGTCCGTCGCAGGGCCTTGACGCTCGTCTGGAGCTCGGCGGTGCGCTCGCGGACCGCAGTCTCGAGCGTCGTGCGGCGCGTCCGGCTCTCGAGCTCGAGGCGACGGCGACGGAGCGCGTTCGCGATGTTGATCAGGAGCTCATTGTTGTAGAAGGGCTTGATGACGTAGCCGTACGTGCCGAGCTCGAGCGCCTTCCCGGCAATCTCCGAGTCGTCGGCGCCGGTGACCATGATCGTGGCCGTGTCGGGATGCTCGGCGGCGACGTGCTCGATGAGCTCGAGGCCGGATTCGCCCGGCATGTTCAGGTCGCAGAGCGCGAGGTCGAACGGCGCGCTCGCCAGCATCTGACGAGCATCCGCCGCGCTCGCAGCCGGTTCGCAGTCGTAGCCCTGGCGACCGAGCATGCGAGAGAGCATCGAGCGTACGGTCGGGTCGTCGTCGACGATCAGGATTCGTGGCTTCGCAGTCGTCATGCCGCCACCATCCGGTCGCGGTCGGAGTCGAGCACTTCGCGAACCCGGCGCACGAGGTCATCGGCGCCGAAGGGCTTCTGGATGAAAGCCATGCCCGCCTCGAGAACGCCGCGGCGGATGACCGCGTCGTCGGTGTATCCGGACATGTAGAGAATCGCGATGTCGGGACGGAGCCCCTGGATCTGCACGGCGAGCTCGCGTCCGCTCGTGCCGGGCATGACGAGATCGCTCAGGAGCAGGTGGATCGTGCCGCCGCCGTTTCCGGCGAGCCGAATGGCTTCCCCGCCACCACCGGCAGCCAGGACGCGATAGCCCGACCGACTCAGAATGTTGCGGACGATCCGTTGAACATGCGGGTCGTCCTCGACGAGCAGAATCGTCTCACCCTCGCTCCGGGCGATGACGGCGGGCTTGTCGGGCAAGGTCGATTCCAGAGGTTGCGCCTGCTCGGTCAGCGGAAGAAAGATCTTGAAGGTGGTCCCGTGGTCGACCTCGCTGTACACCCAGACCGAGCCGCCGCTCTGCACGACGATCCCGTGGACGGTCGAGAGCCCGAACCCAGTCCCCTCCTCCTTGGTCGTGAAGAACGGCTCGAAGACCTTTGCCACCGTCTCCGGATCCATTCCGGCGCCCGTGTCGTTGACGGTGAGCCTGGCATACGGTCCGGGCGGAAGGTCGATCGCGTGCTCCGATCCGATCTCTGCCATCGCCACTTCGACCGTGAGCACGCCGCCTTCCGGCATCGCTTCACGGGCGTTCACGGCCAGGTTCGCGATCACCTGCTCGATCTGACTGCGGTCCGCGTTGATCAGGACGGCCTCGTCGGCGACGACGGCGTGCAGCTCGACGTCCTCGCCGATCATTCGGCGTAGGAGCTTGTCCATGTCTCGGACGATCTCGTTCAGGTCGAGGACCTCGGCCTGGAGCACCTGGCGGCGGCTGTAGGCAAGGAGCTGCGCCGTGAGAGCCGCGGCGCGGTCGGCTGCGGCGACCATCTCCTCGACCTCCTCGGTGGCGTTCTCACCGTCCTTCAGCGCGTCGAGGGCGAGCTCGCCGTTGCCGCGGATGGCGAGCAAGATGTTGTTGAAGTCGTGCGCGACGCCGCCTGCGAGACGGCCGACGGCCTCGAGCTTATGAGCCTGTCGCAACTGGCGCTCGAGCTTCGCCCGATGCTCCTGTGCCAGGTGGCCCTCGGTGATGTCGACCACTACGCCGAGGAAGCGGCTCGAGTTGCCGTTCGGACCGATCACCGCATCCCCTCTGGTGAGCATCCAACGCAGCTCGCCGTCGCTTGGCCGGACGAGGCGGAATTCGAGCTCGAGA
The DNA here is from genome assembly GCA_035318925.1 of Gaiellaceae bacterium. GTDB lineage: Bacteria > Actinomycetota > Thermoleophilia > Gaiellales > Gaiellaceae > VAXT01. Next base: position 27,838 of record DATHDS010000025.1, on the reverse strand, counting down.
TGGCCGCCGCGGTCCACGGCCGCAACCATCGCCGCTTCGAATCCCGCGCGATCGTCGGGATGGACGAGCGCAATGAACGACTCGCGAGTTGCGTCCACGTCATCGGTCACGCCAGAGATCCGGCGCAGATTCTTCGACCACGTCGTTTTGCCCGTGACCAGGTCGGCATCCCAGCTGCCGACACCGCCGAGCTCCTGAGCCATGCGCATCCCTTCCGCGCTGCGCTTGAGTTGTTCGTCCATCGCGTGCCGCTCGGTGATGTCGAGTGCGATTCCGAGGAAGCGAACTGCGTTCCCCTTCGCGTCCGTCATTCTCCGGCCTCTCGTGAGGATCCAGCGCTGCTCGCCGTCGTTCGGCCGCCGGAGCCGATACTCGTACTCGAAGTCCTGGCCGTCCTCGATGCTCCTCGCCATCGCCTGTGTCAGTCCGGGGCGGTCGTCGGGATGGACTAGCTGCGCGAAGGTCTCGTTCGTCGGCTGAACATCGTCATCGACGCCGGAGATCTCGCGAAGACTCTCCGACCAGGTGATCTCGCCCGTCACGAGGTCGGTGTCCCAAGTGCCAACCCCGCCGAGCTTCTGTGCCAGCTGCAACCGCTCCTCGCTGCGTTCGAGTCGCTTTTCCATCGCTTCACGGTCGGTGATGTCGACGGCGATGCCGACGGCACGGGGGTGGGTGCCGTTCTCCCCGAGGAAGACCTTTCCGCGTGAGAACAGCGACCCTTCCTCGCCGTTGGGAGAGCGGAAGCGGTACTCGTACGCAAAATGACCCCCGTGCTTGCGGGCGTGTTCGAAGGTTTCCGTGACCCGCTCGATGTCGTCGGGATGAACGAACTTGGCCCAGTTCTCGCCCGTCACCTCGGTCTCGGATGGGCCCGAGATCATCGCGGCGAGCTGCTCCGACACGGACACGTGGCCGGTCACGAGGTCCATTTCCCACGTGCTGATGCCTTCAACCCCTTGCGCGACGCGAAGTCGCTCGTCCATTCGAGCGAGCGCCGTCTGCGCCTTCTTGGTATCGCGCTGAAGGATCCAGACGCGCGCGGCGACCAACAGCGTCGTCGCGACAATGATGACTCCGATTTCGCCGGTTTCGACATGCCGATGCAAGGCTGTCTGCACGATCAGTAGGGCGGGAGCGGCGAGCATTGCGGACAGAAGCGCTCCGATGCGCCAGACCGACAGCCCCACCGTCTCGTTCCTGGGCAGCGATCTGATCCGAGCCATCGAGGGATGGAGCGCCGCGATCGGCCAGAGGGAGTAACAGGCAAGCCAGCCTGCGTCGATGATCATTCCAGTGGTGTACGAGCCCGTGAGCGCGAGGTAGCTGTAGACGGCATCGGAGACCACCAACGCTCCGGTTGCGACGATGGTCGCCCGGAGCGCGAAGTTCATCATGCGCCGGCGGAACATGAGCTGCGCGAGCACGACCAGGATCACGAAATCCGCAACGGGGAAGCCGACCGCGATCCACTTCGCGAACATCGGGTCCGATGTCGAAACCAGCGGCTTGAGCAAGAAGATCGCGGAGACGATGCCGGCCGCAAGCGAGACGATCGCGAGGTCCAGCATATCCCCGAGGCGTGGTCGGCCCCAGCCGCGGACCAGGAGGAAGCCCCCGGCGATGAGGGGGAAGTAGCCGCCGAGGTACGCGACGTCTGCGAACGACGGATATGGAGCCTGCTCGCCGAGAAACCAGCGGTAGTAGCCCCAATAGGCGTCCCCGATGCACCACAAGCCCAGGCCGCTCGCGAAGAGCAGCCAAAGCAGTTTGTGATCCGGCCGGTGCCGCAGGACTCCGGCGACGATCGCGATCGGAGCCGCAAGGATGAACATCTGGTAGATCACGAGCTGTGTATCCGTGTGACCACCGAGCAGGAAGTACACGACCGTGAGCGCGAGTGCTACGAGGCTATAGCCCTTCCACAGGCGTCCTTCGCGCCAGGCGTCCGCAGTGAGGAGCCGAGTCATGACGATTCCTCGCTTCCGCTGTGCCGGAGCTGCGGGTCGACGTAGATCTCGTCCGCCGCCACGGAGCTCAGTGCAGTCAGAAGATTGTCCGGTGCACCGTCCTTGAGGACGACCGCGCGGACGCCGGCGTCGAGCGCCTCGGCGACCACTCGCTCGTCTGCGTCGCTCGCGTAGATGACGACGGCGGTCTTCTTGCGGGCGATCTCGGCCACGCGACGCGCAACCTCGAGGCCGTCGAGGTCGGGAAGCCGCAGGTCGAGCACGACGACTGTGGTCGGCTGTTCCTCGAGGAGCCTCAGAGCGCCCAACCCGGTCCTGGCGGTCCCGAGGACCTGGATGCCCTCGTCGAGCAGCAGGCTCTCGGTTGCAGCGAGGAGTTGATCGTGGTCGTCGGCCAAAACGCAGGCGAGCTTCTGCGTCTTGCCGATAGGAAGGTCCGCCATGTCCCTAACCATCGGGGCAGGTGCCGTCCTGCGCCATCGGGTTTTCCCGAAGCGTCGAATCCTCCTTTTGCAGGAGGCGGGAGCGCGCTCTACGCGATCAACGACTCACGGATGGCTCTCGCAACCGCCTCCGTGCGGGTGTCCGCCTCGAGCTTCTCCATCGCGTTCTTCACGTGTGACCGAACGGTCAGCGGCGAGATCGAGAGCTCGACTGCCACCTGTTCGTTGCGCATGCCGGCGGCGAGCAGTCGCAGGACCTCTCGCTCGCGCTTGGTCACTGTCGGGAGGCGCTCGGCTGCCTGCTGCCCGGCAAGCAGGCCGGCCAGAGCCGGGTCGACGTAGGTTCCGCCGTCACAGATCGTGCGGATCGCCCGCGCAAGATCGTCGAGCGGCGCTTCCTTGACGAGGAATCCGCGCGCGCCCGCGTCGAGGGCTTCCAGCAGGAGCGCCCGGTCGGAATGGCCGGTGTAGAGGATGGTCGCCGTCTCCGATCCCTCCGCGGTCAGCTTCCGGGCGATGTCGATCCCGTCAACGCCCGGCATACGGACGTCGACGACCGCGACGTTGGGAGCGTGCTCCTCGATCAACTGCAGAGCCTCGTCGCCGTCCCGCGCCCGGCCGACGATTTCGACGTCCTCGACGTCCTCGAGGTAACGGGATACCGCATCGATGATCGCCGGGTGGTCGTCGGCGATGATGCAGGTGTAGGGTGCGCTCATCCCATTCTGTGAGACGGTAGGGCTCAGCTACCTTAGTGAACAGGGTGTCTACACTTGTGTTCAACACTTTCTACGTCTGGGGCTCGCTTTCTACGTCTGGGGCTCGCGTCGCCCTCGAAGGTCGAAGATCGCCGCCGTATCCGTGCGCGTAGCTTCCAGCTCCTGTGCGGAGTGCGGAGTGCATGAGTAGCGCGGAAGAGGCATACGAACGGATGACTGCGGCAGGTTTTTCGTCTCGCTACCGGCTCAGCGGTGCCGCGGTCCCCGTCCCTTTGGGAGACGTCGCGACGAGGATCCTCGAGCCGGCTCGCGACCGGGCGCTCGTGCTAGCCACGGCCGCCGGCGACCGGGCGGCGTGTGAAGAGCTGGTCGAGGCGTTCCTGCCGGCGATCGCAGGCGTTGCCCGTCGGTACCGTACGGTGTTCGGGGTCCAGCGCTCCGAGCTCTTGCAGGAGGGCGTCGTCGGCTTGTTACGCGCGGTCAGGCGCTTCGATCCAGCGCTTGAAACGCCCTTCTGGCCGTATGCCTCATGGTGGGTCCGCCAGGCGATGCAGGACCTCGTCTCCGAGATGGCCCGGCCGATCGTGCTCTCGGACCGGGCCCACCGGGCACTTGCGCGCGTTCGGGAGAGCCGCCGGGCTTACATCCAGGAGCACGGACGAGAGCCGTCGATCGCCGAGCTGGCGGACGCCTCGGAGCTCGGTCGTGAGCAGGTCGAGAGCATCCTGGCGGCGGAGCACCCCCCTCGGATGCTCGGTGAGCCGATCGAAGTGGACGACTGGACGGCCGGAACACTCGAAGAACAGATCGCCGATCCCGTCTCCGAGGACGACTACGAACGGGTCCTCGCGCGGCTGGCGACCGAACAGGTTGATGCGTTGACGGATGCGCTCGACGACCGCGAGCGATCGATCCTGTACGAGCACTACGGTGTCGGCGGCTCGCCGCAGACGCTCCGCGAGATCGGTGGACGTCTCGGCCTCAGCGCCGAGCGCGTCCGCCAGATCGAAGAGCAGGCACTCGACAAGCTTCGCGTTGCCGCGTCCTCCAGCCCACCGCCGCGTGACGTGCCGCTTGATCGGAGCACGGTGCGACCTAGTGCAGGAACTGATGTCTCCTCCAGACTCGCAGAGCGCCATGCCTCCTGACGCCGACGGCCTCCGTCACGAGGCGCTCGTCTACGACTCCGACGAACAGCTCGTCGAGCGAGTCGCCCCATTCCTTCGCGAAGGCCTCGAGGAAGGCCCGACCATCGCCGTCCTCACGCGCCGACACTGGTCGTTGCTGCGCGAAGCGCTCGGCGGCGATGCCGACGGTGTCGCCTTCACGGACTGCGCCGACTTCTACATCCGTCCGGTGGACGCGGTCGCCGCGTACGACGCGACGATGAAGGATCTACTCGCTTCCGGGGCGACGTCCACGCGGGTGACGGGAGAGATCCCCCTTCAGCCCGCGTACGAAGCCTGGTCCGAATGGATCTCGTACGAGGCGATCCTCAACCGCGCGCTCGCCGACCGCCCTGCCCATGTCCTCTGCGTCTACGGGACCGAGAACGTGTCGGACGACGTCATCGACGCGGTCTGGCAGACGCACCCCCACGTCGAAGCGAGCTCCGCCGGGAGCCACCCCGACTACCGGGACCCCCGCGACGTTGTTGCGTCCCAGGCCGGGAAGCCCGCGTCCACGCTGGATCTCCGCACGCTCGCACCCACAGACGACCCCCTGGAGTTCCGCGAGCTGCTCGCCGCCGAGCTGACGGCGGCCCGAGCGCCGCGCGCCAAGGTCATGGACATGCTCGTGGCGGCGAGCGAGGTCTTCGAGAATGCGCGCCTCCACGGCGGAGGAGCGAGCAGGGTGCGGGCGGGCCTGGTCGACGGCTGGTTCGTGTGTGAGATCGAGGATCGGGGGCCTGGTCTCGACGATCCGCTGGCTGGATATCTCCCGCCGAGATCCGAGCCTCCCCGCGGGGAGGGCCTCTGGGTTGCCCGCCGAGCCGTCCGGCGACTCGAACTGTTTGACAAGGCGCCCGGCCTGCTCGCAAGGCTGTGGTTGTAGAAAACGCGCTCCGCGGTCCTTGACACGCCTCGAAAACGTCCTAGGTGGACGTTGAGGAACGAACAAAGGAGCGAGGAGGGCGAAGGATGTCCGCACCCGGACCCGCTGGACCGAGATTGACCGCGTATCGCCATTGATTGGACGAGTATTGGACTCTTTCAGGCGATCGCCGCATAGTGCGCGCCAGGGCCTTCCAAGAGACAGCGTCTCGCGTGTCGCTGCTCTGAGCTGGACGCAGAGTCGATGACACGGAAAGAAGACACAGCGGGCGCCGCTTCGGGCCGCGACGGGCGATACTCGGCGCCTCCCGCGATCGAACTGAGACATCTCCGGTACTTCCTCGCGGTCTTCGAGGAGCTGCACTTCGGCCGGGCGGCCAAGCGCCTCCGCATCGCGCAGCCGCCACTGTCACAGGCGATCCGGAAGATCGAGTCGGAGCTCGGGGTTCAGCTCTTCGAGCGGACGAGCCGGACGGTCAGCGCGACCGACGCTGGTGTCATTCTCGCGACCGAAGCGCGGAAGGTTCTCTCCGCGTTCGATACCGCTGTCAGCGAGGCTCGCCGGGCCGGCGGGGCCGCATCGCCGCTGCGAATCGGTTGCGTCCCGCACCTGCCGATCCAGCCGCTCCTCCGCTTCCTGGGCGCTTTGCATGACCAGGATCCCAATCTGCGCGTTCAGGTGACGCACCTCAACTTCATCGAGCAGGCTCGCGGGTTGGGTGCGGGCGAGCTCGACCTGGGCATCTTCCACGAGGCGAGAGACCATCCGGACATCGAGTCCGAGCCGCTTTTCGTAGGTGAGCTGTTGGCGGCTTTCTTGCCCCCGGGCCACCGACTCGCCGACCGCACCGTGCTCAGGCCGGACGACCTGCGCAGCGAAACGCTCGTGGTCTTCCCACAAGAAGCGAGCCCTGCGCTGCACGAGGGGCTGCTGACGCGTATCGCAAAGGCCGGCTACCAGTTCGAGGACGTGCGCGATGCCGGCGGCATGAACCCTCGCGACGTCATGCTCTCGGTCGCGGAGGGGCTCGGCGTGGCGCTCGGCCCGGTCTCGCTCCAGGAGGTGAGCGACGTGGGAAGCATCGTGCTTCGCCGTCCGCTCGAGCCTCCGCTTTCGATGCCCGACATGGTCGTGGCGTGGCGCGCCGACCCGCCCGGCAGGGTGAAGGAGAAGCTTCCTCTCGTGCGTCGGGTGGCAAGGGAGCTGTACGCGGGCGACGGGCGAGACTGACTCGATATCGCGCGGAGAGAGCTTCCGAGTGGCGTGCCCAATGGCGACTGTATTGAGACGTAGACAGTCTCGATACGACGCGATCGATATTGGACGGATACGATATTTCGGCTGGAATGGAGGGCAAGTCGGGCTTCCCCCTGGAAGCTCACGTCGAGTCAGCGGCCATTGACCATCGTCAATCGGGCCGCGAGGAAGGATGTCCTGCGGTGAGCGACGCTGAGGCAATTCGTTCGCTGCACCCCTCCGACCGCTCGGATCCCGCGACGGTGCGCGTCCTCATCGCCGACGACGAGGAGTCGCTTCGTCTCGCCGTGTGCGCACTGGTCGCTGGCGAAGACGGAATGGAGGTTGTCGGTGCGGCGGAGAGCGCCGGCGAGGCGATAACGCTCGCCCGGGCGACGAAGCCGGACATCGCGCTCGTCGACGTACGCATGCCCGGCGGCGGAGTCGAGGTCGTTCGCGGAATCACGGAATACTCGCCGGCAACGCGGGTTCTCGCCCTCTCTGCCTACGACGACCAGAAGACCGTGATCGAGATGATGTCGGCCGGAGCCGTGGGTTACCTCGTGAAGGGAACCTCGCCGACCGAGATCGTGGAAGCGATGAGGCGTGCCGCCCGCGGCCAGGCGAGCCTCTCCATCGACGCCATCTCGAGCATGATGAACGAGCTCGTCGGCGACACGGCCGAGCGCGAGCGTACGGATGGGATCCTGCGCAGGAGCGAGGAGCGTTTCCGCGGGCTCGTCGAGTCGGCTCCCGACGCTGTCGTGGTCATCGACGAACGCGGCGTGATGCAGCTTGTCAACGCCGAGACCGAGCGGCTCTTCGGCTACACGCGTGACGAGATGATGGGACAGCCGATCGAGTACCTCTTGCCGGAGCATTTTCAGGAGGCGCCTCTGGGCTACCGGGCCGGCGACCTCGTCGACGACTCGATGCGTTCCGCGGGGGCCGGGCTCGATCTGCTCGGCAAGCCGAGCGAGCGCAAGGAGTTTCCCGTCGACATCTCCGTGAGTGCGCTCGAGACAGTGGAGGGCCGCCTCGTCCACGAAGGCGGAGACATCGTGCTCGTCAACGAGCAGACGACCGGACGCCGCAAGGATGGCACCGAGTTTCCCGTCGACATTTCGCTTGCCGCAATCGAAACCGACCAGGGCCGTCTCGCCACGGCGTTCATCCGCGACGTCAGCAAGCGCAGAGGCGAGGAGATCGCTGCCCGGCAGTTGGCGGCAATCGTCGAATCCTCCGACGACGCCATCATCGGCAAGGACGTCGAGGGCACGATCGTGACCTGGAACCGGGGCGCGGAGCGCATGTACGGGTATCCCGCCGCAGAGGCAGTCGGGCGTTCGTCGGCCCTCCTCATCCCGCCGAATCTCTCCGATGACCTGCCCGGGATCCTCGAGCGGCTTCGGACCGGGGAGGAGGTCGAGCAGTACGAGACGACCCGGATGCGGAAGGACGAGGTCGTCCTGGACGTCGTGCTCAAGATCTCGGCGATCCGCGATGTCGACGGGCAGATCGTCGGCACCTCGTCGATGGCGCGCGACCTGACGCGGTTCAAAGCACAAGCCGACCTCGAGCGGGAGCGCGCGCTGCTGGCCCATCTCGTCGGCGCGGGCGAGGAGGAGCGAGGCCGAATCGCGGGCGCGATCCACGACGACTCGATCCAGGCGATCACCGCAGCAGGAATGCGGCTGCAGATCCTTCGCCGCAGCCTCGACGATCCCGAACAGCTGCAGTTGCTCGAGGAGCTCGAGCAGACGATTCAGCTGTCGATCTCGCGACTGCGACATCTCCTCTTCGAGCTGCATCCACCTTCGCTCGACACGGAGGGGCTCTCGGCGGCACTCGAGCTGTATCTGGCGGAGACCCAGAGCGAGGGAACGACCAAGCACCAGCTCGAAGACCATCTGACCGCTCAGCCACCCGTCCAGGCGCGAACGATCCTCTACCGCATCGTGCAGGAGCTACTGACGAACATCCGGACGCACGCGCAAGCCGAGAACGCGACGGTCGTACTCGACGAGCGCGACCACGGCTACAGGGTTCGGGTGACCGACGACGGCATCGGGTTCGCTCCCGAGGAGCTCAAGCCGGTGGCGGGTCACCTCGGGCTCTCGGCGATGAAGGAGCGCGCTTCTCTGGCCGGCGGCTGGCTTCGGATCGAGTCCGCCCCGGGCAAGGGGACGACGGTCGAGGTCTGGATCCCGAGCCTGCCCGTTCCGGAATCCGACCCCTCTGCTTCGCCGGCGGGTCGAGCTCCGTTGCATCTCGACGCGGCATGAGCCGGGCTCCGATCCGGTTGCTCATCGCCGAGGACGTCCCTGCAATCCGCGCCGCGCTCGAAGCTCTCGTCCAAGCCGAGCAGGGCTGCCCTTCGGCCTGACCTAATCCGCCTCTGCCGCTCCGTACAATGAGATAAATGGCGACGGCCGAAGACGAGCGGGGGATCGAGGGCGGCGCGGAGGAGTGGAAGCAAGAGCTCTTCGACGCCACTCCCGAGCGCGAGGGCGAGCTCTCCTCGACGATCTCGGGCCTCCCGAACGAGCCGCTCTATGTGCCCGAGAACGTCGAGATCGACTACCAGCGCGACCTCGGCTACCCGGGTGTCTATCCGTACACGCGCGGGGTCTATCCCTCCATGTACCGGGGGAAGCTCTGGACGATGCGCCAGTTCGCCGGCTTCGGCACCGCCGAGGAGACGAACGAGCGCTTTCGCTACCTGCTCGAGCACGGGCAGACGGGCCTCTCGACCGCCTTCGACATGCCCACGCTGATGGGCTACGACTCCGACCACGAGCGGTCGCTCGGCGAGGTCGGACGCGAGGGCGTGGCCGTCGACTCGCTCGCCGACATGGAGACGCTCTTCTCGGGCATCCCGCTCGGCGAGGTCTCGACCTCGATGACGATCAACTCGCCCGCGGCGATGCTGCTCGCGTTCTACCTCGTCGTCGGCGAGCAGCAGGGAGTGCCGCGCGCCGAGCTGCGCGGGACGATCCAGACGGACATCCTCAAGGAGTACATCGCCCAGAAGGAGTGGATCTTCCCGCCCGAGCCCTCGATGCGGCTCGTCGTGGACATGATCGAGTTCTGCGCCCAGGAGATGCCTCGCTGGCATCCGATCTCGATCTCCGGGTACCACATCCGCGAGGCCGGCTCGAACGCCGTCCAGGAGCTCGCGTTCACGCTCGCGAACGGCTTCGCGTACGTCGAGGCGGCGGTCGAGCGGGGCCTGGACGTCGACGACTTCGCGCCCCGCCTCTCGTTCTTCTTCAACGCACACCTCGACTTCTTCGAGGAGATCGCGAAGTACCGGGCCGCGCGGCGGATCTGGGCCCGGGAGCTGCGCGAGCGCTACGGCGCGCAAAATCCTCGATCGTGGCTCATGCGCTTCCACACGCAGACGGCCGGCGTCTCGCTGACCGCGCAGCAGCCGGAGGTGAACATCGTGCGGACGGCGCTCGAGGCGCTCGCGGCCGTGCTCGGCGGGACGCAGTCGCTGCACACGAACTCCTTCGACGAGGCGCTTGCGCTGCCGACCGAGAACGCGGTCCGGATCGCCCTGCGCACGCAACAGGTGATCGCGCACGAGACGGGCGTCGTGAACACGATCGACCCGCTCGGCGGCTCGTGGTACGTCGAGGACCTGACGAACAGGCTCGAGACCGAGGCGTACGACTACTTCGAGCGGATCCGGAAGATCGGCGGTGTCATCCCGGCGATCGAGGAGAATTTCTTCCAGCGTGAGATCGCGGACGCGTCCTTCCGCTACCAGGAGGAAGTGGAGGCGAAGCAGCGCATCATCGTCGGCGTCAATCGCTACGAGGCCGAGGAGGAGACCCCGATCGAGCTCCTGCGCGTCGATCCCGCGCTCGAGCGCAAGCAGATCGACCGCGTCCAGTCCGTGCGCGCGAAGCGGGACAGTGCGGCGGTCGAGGCGGGCCTCGCAAGCCTCAAGGAGGCGTCGGCGAAGGAGGGGGTCAACCTGATGCCCCTGATCGTCGACGCGGCGCGGGCCTACACGACGATGGGTGAGATGTGCGACGCGCTCCGCGAGACGTGGGGCGTCTGGCGGGAGACGCCGGTCTTCTAACCCACGGCGCCGGCTGGCGTCTGAGTTAAGCGTGACCCAAGCAGCGGCGCCGAAGCGGTTTGCCAGCTCTCGTCGCCTCAGGCTGCTGCTGTGGGCATCCGTCCTCGTTGTCCTAGCCGGGATCGGCACCTTCCTGGGCACGCACTTCTCGAACACGGCCGAGGTTGCGCTCAAGAACGCGACCGGCCCGACGATTCCCGACCCGATAGCGCAGAAGAACATCCCGTTCCCCGAGGACGCGTGGCGCGTTGCCCGTGAGTTCGCCTTCACGGCGGTGGCGCGCAAGCACCTGGCCGAGTCCTATGCGATCACCCACCCAACATTGAGGAGCGGGTTCACCCTGAGGCAGTGGAAGACCGGAACGTTGCCGAATATCGTGGCCTTCCCGACCGCTCAAATCGTGAAGTACAACTGGAAGGATACGAACTACGCGTACTCGCGGGAGGCTATGGTCAACGTGATCCTGGTCCCCACCAAGTCCTCGCACGAGAGGCTTGCCACCGCACAGATCGGCCTCAGGAAGGTCGGGAACGGCTCACACGCGCGGTGGCTGGTCGATTACTTTTCGACGCTCACCGGGCCGTGGGTTCCGCACCCTTGAGAGCCAGAAACGTTCCGTCTGCTAACTGAAACCGCCTGCTACCGTCTTAAGAACGATGGCCGTGATGGAGAGACCTAAGCGACTCGTCAACTCGAGGCGGCTCAAGACGCTGCTCCCGTGGATCTCGGCGCTCGTGTTGATCGCCGGCATCGTGGCCGTCATCATCACGTACTCCAACAACGGCTCCTCCAACGGCCCTCAGGCCACTCCCAATGAGCGGGTGGGGCCGGCGAACCCGCCGATCCCGTCCGCGCAGGTACCGTCGAAGAAGATTCCATTCCCGCCGGCGGCGTGGAAGGTCGCCCGTGAGTTCATGTTCACCGCGCTCGCGCGCAAGAACCTGGCCCGGTCCTACGAGATCTCGGATTCCGCCGTGAGAAGCGGGTACACGCTGAAGCAGTGGAAGACCGGAACGCTGCCGAATCTTCCGTACTTTCCGACCGCCAAGCTCGTCAAGTACAACTGGAAGAACACGAATTTCGTGCACGCGAGGGAAGCTCAAGTCAACGTCGTCATGATCCCTACGAAGGGGTCGAAGCAGCAGCCGATCACCGCCCAGATCGCCCTGAAGAAGTTCGGAAGAGGCGCAAACGCGCACTGGCTCGTCGATTACTTCTCGCCGGTCGCCGGCCCCCGAGTCCCCACTCCTAAGTAGCGTCGTGAAGCGCCTACTCGCGTCGTACCGCTGGCGCCGGCGCATCGCGTGGATCAGCGCCTCAGCGCTCGCCGTCGCCGGTGCGGTCGCGCTCGTCGTCGAGTGGCCCAACACGACTCCGAAACCGGTGCCGCCGTCGAATGTCCGGGCCCACGTCGACAACAAGCCGCCCAAGCCGGTGCGGCTCAGGAGTCACGACAAGGCGTCGTCGCTCAAGGTCGTCTACAAGTTCGTCTACACCGCCGTCGCCCGAAAGCACGTCGATCAGTCGTGGGAACTCGTTGCGCCGGAGCTCCGAGCCGGGTTCACGCGCCAGCAGTGGGACTCGGGGCAGATGCCCGTCGTCGGCTTCCCCGTTCAGCAAGCGCGCTGGAAGCTCCAGTACTCGGACGTCGAGGGGGTGGGCTACACGATCGCGCTTCTGCCGACGAAGGCCTCCCACCAGCGGGCGCAGGTGTTCATGATCGGGCTGCATCTGCTCGGATCGGCGCACAAGCGGCACTGGGTCGTCGATAACTGGCAGGCCGCGCCGACGAGCGGCGTTCAGGAGTCGCTGGGCAGCGGCGGAGCCGGGGGTGGGACCGTGCTCGGAGCGTCCGTGACGCCGCCGCCGGGCCTGAACTCCAGCGAGAGCGCCGCCTGGCTCCTCCTGCCGGTCGGCCTGCTCAGCCTGATCGTCCTCGTTCCCCTCGGGATCGGCACCGCGAACTGGTACCGCGGGCGCCGCGCCGAACGCGCCCTCCTTCGTTCCTAGACTAGAAGGATGAAAGGCATCCTCGCGTCGTACCGCTGGCGACGACGCCTGGCGTGGCTCACGGCCATGGTGATCCTGGTCGCCGGTGCGATTGTCGTCGGATTCGCGTCGGGGCTGAGATGGAACGTGACGTACAAAGCGCAGGGCCCCTCGAACATCCCGGCGCACATCGACAACGCCTCGCCCAAGCCGGTTCGGCTGAAGAATCGGGACGAGAGGAGGATGCTCGAGGTCGCATCGAGATTCGTCCACAGTGCCGTCGCTCGCAAGGAAGTCGATCGCTCCTGGGACCTCGCCTCGGCCGAGCTCCGTGCAGGGTTCACGCGCAAGGGCTGGGACGCGGGCAACCTGCCGGTTTCTCCATATCCGGTCGGGCAGGCGAAATTCAGGCTTGAGTACGAGGACACCGAGGGCGTGGGCGTTTCGGTCTCGCTCTCGCCGGCCAAAGGCTCTCGCGACCCGCCGGGGGACTACCTGATTGGGCTGCACCCACTGGGAGCGGGGAAGCAGCGGCACTGGGTCGTCGATTACTGGCAGTCCGTTCCGACCGGTGCCGCGGTGGGATCGGTCTCCCGGTCGCAGGTGAGCGGAACCAAGAGTGTCGGCACGTTCAAGGAGGGCAAAGCCTGGTTGCTCGTGCCCGCCGGGCTCCTGAGTCTGATCGTGTTGATCCCGGTCGGGATTGCAACCGTGCACTGGTACCGCCGGCGCCGCGCCGACCGCGCCTTACTGTCTTAGACCTCGAGCTCCAAGCCGTCGTGGGCCTGCTCGACCCCGTCATCGAGCGGGAGCTCCTTCGGCCGGTGGGTCAGGAGCAAGCGCTTCGCGCCAGAGGCCTCGAACGCTGCGACCGCTTCTTCGGCCGAGAGGTGGCCGCGCGGCTCGCCGTCGAGCTCGCCGCGCTCGAGGGTTGCCTCGCAGAGGAAGAGGTCGACGTCCTCGGCCAGCTCGGCCAGACGCTCGCTCGGACCGGAGTCGCCCGAGTAGGCAAGAGTGCGGTCGCTGTTCGAGACGCGGAAGCCGTACGTCTGCACCGTGTAGTGCGGAAGCCGGCGCGCCGTCAGCTCGAGGCCGGCCGCCTCGAACGGGACGCCCTCCGCGTACTCCTTCGGCTCGAACACGCGGACGAACATGTCGGATGTCCCGAAGCGCGTGCCGAAGGCCGCGAGCTCCTCGCGGCCGCCGGGCGGGAGCCAGAGCTCGGGCTTCTCATGGTCCTGGCCGAGGCCCCACATCGTGCCCCAGACCCAGGGCACGAGGTCGCCCCAGTGGTCGAGGTGGAAATGGGTGATCGCGATCGCGTCCACCTTCGGCCACCCGTTGCTCCCGTTCGAACGCAGCCGGGCGAGGACGCCTGGCCCGCAGTCGAGCAGCAGCCGGCCGGGGCCGTCCAGCAGGTAGCCAGACTGGGCGCCGCCAGGATTTGGCCACGCGGGCGAGCACCCGACGACGGTCAGCTTCATAGACACGATTTCCCCATTACCAGACGTTCGACCTGGGCGCGATCTTCCCTAGACTGGGCTTTGTGGCTGCAAAGATACGTGTCGTCATCGCGAAGCCCGGACTTGATGGGCACGACCGGGGGGCGAAGATCATCGCGCGGGCGCTGCGCGATGCCGGGATGGAGGTCATCTACACGGGTCTACACCAGACGCCCGAGCAGATCGTCGAGACCGCGATCCAGGAGGACGCCGACGCCGTCGGGATCTCGATCCTCTCGGGCGCGCACATGACGCTCGTTCCGCGCATCCTCGAGGGCCTCAAGGCGAACGGGGCCGAGGACGTGCTCGTCGTCGTCGGTGGGACGATCCCCGACGAGGATGCCGCCGAGCTGACGAGCCAGGGCGTTGCCGGAATCTTCACGCCGGGGGCGCCGACGAGCGAGATCGTCGACTTCCTGAAGCAGAAGGTCCCCGTCCCATAGCCCTCGACCTCGCACGCGAGGACGGGGTCGCCGTACTCACGATCAACCGCCCGGAGGCGCTGAACGCGCTCGACGTCTCCACTCTCACCGAGTTGCGCGACCGGCTGCTCGAGCTCCGCGACGACGCCGGCGTGCGCGTCGTCGTGCTCACCGGTGCGGGCGAGCGTGCCTTCGGCGCGGGTGCCGACATCAAGTACATGAGCGGGCTCGGCCCGGCCGAGGCGAAGGAGTGGGGCGAGCTGGGCCACGAGGTGGGCCGGCTCCTCGAGACGGGCCCGCAGCCTTCGATCGCGGCCGTGAACGGGCTCGCGCTCGGCGGCGGGTGCGAGCTCGCGCTCGCGTGCGACATCCGCTACGCGGCGTCGACGGCGAAGCTCGGCCAGCCCGAGATCAACCTCGGGATCATTCCCGGCTGGGGCGGGACGCAGCGACTCGCGCGGGTCTGCGGGCTCGGCGTCGCGAAGGACCTGATCCTCACCGGCCGGGCCGTGGATGCCGCCGAAGCTCTTCGGATCCACCTCGTGACCGCGGTCTTCGAGCCGGCCGAGCTGATGGAGAAGACGATGGAGACGGCGCGGACCCTGGCGGCGAAGGGGCCAATCGCACTCGCCGCTGCGAAGGCGGCGGTCAACCGCGCGCTCCAGGGTGACCATGCCGAGAACCTCCAGGCCGAGGGCGACGGCTTCGGCGACCTCTTCGCGAGCGAGGACGCAAAAGAGGGCATGTCCGCATTCGTCGAGAAGCGCAAGCCCCGCTTCACCGGCCGCTAATCGTTACACCGTCGTGACATTCGCTTGTCACTCTTCGCGTGGTTTGGGAAACGCTGTCCGCGGAAGGAGATGAGAGTGAGGGTCTGGCTGGCACTGCTCGCGACCTTGCCTCTCTTGGCGGTCGTCTCCGGCGCGACCGCGGGCAGCTCGGCCTCTCCCCGAAACGGGCTCATCGCGGCACGCGGCGCGGACGCCATTTACTTGATCGACGCCCAGCGTACGAAGGCGTGGAAAGTGCCGGGAACCGTTGGCATGGGCGAACCGACGTGGTCGCCTGACGGGAGCCGGCTCGCGGTCGAAAGTTGGGACGAGAGCGGCAGCAGCGTCTACACGATCAGGCCCGACGGCAGCGAGCGGCGACTCGTGTTGCGGAACGCCTCGTCTCCATCCTGGTCGCCGGACGGCAAGCGACTCGTGGTCGATCGAGACGGGTGCGGCGCTCCGTACCCGTGCGATTCACAACTCGATGGCGGCAGGATTCTGGTCACCGTCCTGACCGACGGAAGCGATGCACACCAGGTCACGTTCCTCCAGGGGAGCGACCCCGACGGCGCAACCGAGCCCGTATGGTCGCCCGACGGGAAGTGGATCGCCTTTGTCGGCGGGAAGGGCGCGGTCAAGCTCGTGAGCCCGAAGGGCGAGAAAGGCGGTGTCCGGACGATTGCCGACAGCGGGTGGAATCTCGCCTGGTCTCCGGATGCGTCGAAGCTTGCCTTTGACACGGTCGACACGGCAAAGCACTACGGGCAGCAGATCGTCGTCCTGGATCTCGCCACCGGACAGCGGACGACTCCGCTCTCGCGCCCGAACCCGACCTCCTCGCTGACCTGGTCTCCGGACGGAAAGCAGTTGGCATTCCTCGCGAGCAGGCCCATGCCGGACAGCGAGGTCGGCGGCTGCGGCGGCGACATGCCGATGGATCTGTGGGCGATGAACGCCGACGGGAGCAAGCTGCACCTGGTCAGCAAAGGGAGCTACGGCCAGCCTTCCTGGGGGACGTTGCAGCCGGCGCCGAAGCTGAGCTCCCAGGCGGCGCCGAAGCCGAGCTCCCGGCCGGAGCCGAAGCCGAGCGCCGGACCCGTCGCGATCGCGCGCACTCCTGCGGCGTCCACAGCTTCGGAGAAGACCAAGGGGCAGGTGGCTCCGCGGATCGCGTCCGCTGCCACCCCTCTGGCAAGCCGCCATGGGCTGATCGCCGCACGCGGCCGGAACGCGATCTACCTGATCGATGCTGGTAGTGGCAACACACGCAAGATCCCGGGGACGGCGAAGATGGCGCAGCCCGCGTGGTCGCCCGACGGAAGCCTGCTCGCAGTCGAGCGCGCTGCAGTCGGGGGCACGAGCGTGTACACGATCACGCCTGACGGCGGTCATCCGCAGCTCGTCCTGCGGAACGCCTCTTCGCCCGCGTGGTCTTCGGACGGGAAGCGGCTCTTCGCCGAGCGCAGCTCCTGTCCCGCAAAGGACGGCTGCGCGGACGACGACAGCTCCAGAATCTTGATGACCGTCCGGCCCGACGGGAGCGACGCTCGTCCGATCACCTTCGAGGAGGAGGACGCGTACGCCGCCAGCGAGGAGCCCTCCTGGCCGTCCGACGGCAATTGGATCCCGTTCGACGACGAGGGGGCAGATTCCGTTTCGTTCGATTCGTCGGCTGCGGCGTGGTCGCCGGACGGGAAGCAGCTGGCATTCGTCTCCGATTCGCCCGCGTCGACAGAAGGCGCTTCGGGCGATGCGAGTTCGGGCTTGTGGGTCCTGGCCGCCGACGGCGGCAGGCCGCAGCTGCTCGCTACCGGCATGTACGGCCGCCCCTCGTGGGGCAGGTCAGCGCCGGCCAAGAGCCCGAGCGGCTGACAGCGCCCCGACGGCCTGACGTTTTTCATACAGGGGCCGAACAGATCTCGAACTTCGTCTGACTAGCCTCCCGCTCGATGCGGATCGTAGTCCTGGTCGCCCTCGGAGTAGCAGCTCTTGGGAGTGCCGCCCTCGCCCGTCCGGCTTCGCCGCCGGGCCTTCCGGATTTCGCGTATTCCGTGACGATTCGGAACCTCTCGAATCGCACCGCCCTGTGCGTCGCCCGAGGCGGCGATGCCGGCGGTGGCGGCTTCAGACTGGCCGGCCTCGGCGACTACGGCGGCATGGATTGGGCTCCGGACGGAAGCGAGCTCGCGGTGGTCATGGAGAAGTCGAACATCGGGCCGATCCGCATCGCCCACGCCGGCGCAACCGACTTTCGAGCGGCGAGCTCACCGCGCAGGAACGAGCAGGATGGCTCGCCGAGCTGGTCGCCCAGCAGAGCCCGCATCGCATTCTCGCGCTATGTCTATTTCGACGGGCCGCACACCGCCTACCGGCGCTTCGGCCTCTGGGTCCTCGACGTGGCAGCGCGGAGGGAGCGCCAGCTCTCGCGAAGGTTTCCGGGCAGAATGGACTGGTCTCCGAACGGTGACCGGCTTGCCGTCAGCCTCGAGGGCGACCTGTCCCTCTTCTCGGCTGAAGGGCAACTGCTCTGGACGATCACTCGCGGCTCGCAGAGCAGCCGCGACGTCGCGTGGTCGCCGAGGGGAGACCTGATCGCGGCGGTGTTCGGCCGCGACGTTCTTCTGATCACGCCCGAGGGGACGGTGGTGCAGACGATCGTCCGCCCCGAAAGCAGCCTGCTGAGCCTCGAAGACGGCCTCAGCTGGTCGCCGGACGGGACCCGGCTCGCCGTCGGCGGCGGCGTCATCTTCGATCGCTCGGGGAGACTCACCGGGAGGTATGCGCCGCCGTCGACGATGGACGCGGTCGCCCACGCGCCGCAGTGGGCTCCGGACGGTATGACGATCGTCTACGAGTGGGGGCCCGCCCACTACTGGTCGTGGCGCTACGGATCGGGAATCTCGCTGGGCAACGCCGACCTCTATGCCTTCGTGGTCGGGGGAGGCGCGACCGCCCAGCTCACGTCCACGCCCGGCGTCGACGAAGGCGGCGTTGTCTTCCGCCCCGCGCGAGGCGGCGGGACCGCGGGAACGGCGCAACGGTGCATCTACGAGGGGACCGACGGCCCCGACACGATCCGCGGGACGGACGGTGACGATCTCGTGAGCGCAGGCCCCGGGAACGACGTCGTCTTCGGTCGCGGCGGGAACGACGTCATCGTGGGTGGAAAGGGCGGCGATGCTCTCCACGGCGGCGGCGGTACCGACGAGATCTGGGGCGATGCAGGAAACGACCGCATCTACGCGCGCGACGGCCGGAGCGACCGCGTCCTGGGCGGTCCGGGCCGCGACCGGGCGTGGGTCGACCCCAGGCGTGACACCGTCAAGGACGTGGAGGGTGTTTTTCCGCGGCGCGCGCGCCGCGGGTAGACGTAGCGACCTGCTAGCCGCGAGACCACCGTTCCAGAAGCCAGTCGTGGACTTCCGGAATGCGGCGCTCGCTGAGCGTGAGATGGCCGTCCTCCGGGGTTAGGCGCGCATCGACGCCCGGGATGTGCTGGGAGAGCCACACGCCGTGTCCGGAGGGGACGAACTTGTCCTGCTCGCCTTGCCAGTGCAACACTGGCACGCGGATCGAGGCGAGATCGAATCCCCACGGTTTGGTGAACGCGACTCCGTCGTCGAACCAGCCCCAGAGGCTTTCCCCTATGCCAGCCAGCGCGGACTCGAGTACGAATGCGGCGATCCGGCCCGTCCGTACCACCTCGCGGTCCGCCGGGCCGAGCAGCGTCTCCCACACCTCGACGAGCTGCTCCGGCGATATCGCGAGCAGCTCCTCCCGTTCCCGTTCGAGCACCGCCAGGTGCGCTTCCTCGCCCTCGAGGACGGCACGGAAGTCCTCGACGTTCTGCTCGCCCATTCCCGCGAAGAAGTCGAGGCCCTCGGCGTCGAACGGCGCAGCCGGCGCGAGCGCTGCTGCGGCGACCACCCGATCCGGGAGCAGCGCCGCCGCTGCGAGCGTGTGCGGCCCGCCGCCCGAGATTCCCCGCACGCAGAACCGCTCGACGCCGAGCGCGTCACAAACCGCGGCGACGTCTGCTGCGCAGTCGGCGACGGTGCGGCCCTCGTTGCGCGTCGAGCCGCCGTAGCCGGGTCGAGCGTAGGAGACGAGGCGGATTCCCTTTTCCTCCGCATCACGGAGATGCGGCTCGTAGAGAAGGTTCGAGCTGGGAGTGCCGCCGAAAACGAGGACGGGGACCCCGTTCGGATCTCCGCCCTCATTGACGTTGAGGGTGCGGCCGTCCGCCGTCGTCACCGAGCGCATCGGACTGCTACCCCGCCGGCAGGATGATGGTCTCGGCGCGGATGACGCCGGCCGTGCCGAGCTCGGCCTGCGGTGTTACGAGCGCCTCCTCGGTCTCGATGGTCACCCGCTCGCCTCGCCGCGCGCTCGAGAGCAGGGCGGTCTCACCGTTCGCGCCGCGCTCGACGGTCGCATAGTCGGGGACGGTCAGAACCAGCGGCCGGTCGAGCCGGCGCAGCGTGAGCGACGTTGGATGGGCGTGCAGCGTGTTCACGCGTACCCGCAGCGTCCCCTCCGTGACCGACGTGACCGTCGCCGCCAGCGTCAGCGTGAACGTCTGCCCCGGCGGCGCGTAGAAGAGCAGCCTCCGCGCCGCGATCAGATACCGATACGGGTCCGTCGCCACCCCGCCGTGCGGGTGCCGCTCGAAGTGCAGGTGTGGATGAACGCCGTCGGCGTCCCCCGAGTCGCCGACGAAGCCGACCGGCTGCCCTGCGGTGACGCGATCGCCGCTGTGCAATCCGCGCGGATATGCGACGCCGTTGACGCAGCGTCCCCGGTTGTCGTTGCCGTCCGTCAGGTCGTTGTTCAGATGGATGTAGAGGTAGGTCGTCCCGCTGCGTCCGTCGAGATAGAGCATGCAGCCCGCCCTCGCGGACCCCGTGTAGAAACGGACGCGGCCCGCCTCGGCGGCGAGCGCGAGCGCGTGCCGTGGGGCGAGGATGTCGATTCCCTGGTGGGGCCCCTGCGGCCGCGCTGCGCCGAAGTCGTCCGTGAACTCGACGGTGCCGAGCACCGGGAAGACGATCTGCTTGCGCTTGGGCGGCGGAGGCTTCGGCTTCGCGTGCGGAGGGAGCGACGGCTCGACCGGCAGGCTGGCGGCAGCCGTCCCTGCGGCGAGGCCGAAAAGGGCTAACACGAGAAGTGCTCGGGCTGTCGTCCGGGTTCTGACCATGGGGGCCGGGCCGCGCTCGAAGGGCGGGACACTAACAGACGTTTCCGCCGGTCTCAGGCTTCGCTTCGCTCGTTAGAGTCCCTGCTCATGAAGATCGCGGTCTGTGTCAAGGAAGTCCCCGATGCGGCTATCCATAAGCGCATCGACCCGGCAACGAAGCGGCTGGACCGCTCGGGCGAGGGGTCGCTGAACCAGTTCGACACGCAGGCTGTCGAGGAGGCGCTGCGCATCAAGGAGGCGCAGGGAGACGGGGAGGTCGTCCTCGTTTCGCTCGCGCCGGCGGGCGCCCTCGACTCGCTTCGCAAGGCCCTTGCGATGGGCGCCGACCGCGCCGTGCTCGTCACCGACGAGACCGCGGCCGGCTCCGACCTCCTCGCCACCTCGCGCGCGCTCGCGGCCGTACTCGAGCGCGAGGCGGCGGATCTGGTCGTCTTCGGCCAGCAGTCGAGCGACTCCGACGGCGCGGTGCTCTGGTCCGCGGTCGCCGAGCGCCTGCGGCAACCCGTGATCTCGCAGGTGGCCGAGCTGACGGTCGCCGACGGGAGCGTTCGAGGCAAGCGGCAGACCGAGTTCGGCTACGACGTGATCGAGGCGCCGCTTCCGGCCGTCGTCGCCGTCTCCGATGCGATCAACGAGCCGCGCTATCCGTCGCTGAAGGGGATCATGGGCGCGAAGAGCAAGCCGCAGGAGACGCTCTCCGCCGCCGACCTCGGCCTCGACGCCGGAGCTCTCGGCGAGCAGGGGTCGGGCACGACGGTGCTGGCGCTGGGCGATCCCCCGCCGCGCGGCGATGCCCGCAAGATCGAGGACGACGGGAGCGCTGCGCAGCAGGTCGTCGACTTCCTGGCGGAGAGGAAGCTCTTGTGAGCGTCGCGGTCTTCCTCGAGCACCACGAGGGCGAGCTCCAGAAGGGCGCGCTCGGGGTGCTGGCGAAGGCGGCCTCGCTTGGGGACGATGTCGTCGGAGTCGTGCTCGGCTCGGGCGTGCAGGAGCTCGCCGCGCAGGCCGGCCTCTACGGCGCGCAGAAGGTCTACATCGCCGATGCGCCCGAGCTCGAAGCGCCGCTCCCCCAGCCGAGAGTCGACGCGCTCGCGCAGCTCGTCCGCGAGCAGGGCATCGACACGGTCCTCTTCGCCGCGTCCGTCCTCGCGTCCGATGTCGCGGGCGGTCTCGCCGCACGGCTCGACGCGGGGCTGAACTGGGATCTCGTCGACATCGCCCAGGAAGACGGCGATCTGGTCGGTAAGCGGCCCGCGTTGGAGGACGCGGTGTACGTCGACGTGGGCTGGGCGAGTGAGCCGCGGCTTGCCCTCTTCCGGCCGGGAACCTTTGATCCCGTCGAGTCTGGAGGGGAGGCCGAGATCAAGGAGCTGACGCCTGCCTTCGAAGAGTTCTCGACCGCCGCGACGATGATCGAGCAAGCCCACGAGGAGGCCGAGGGGCCCTCGATCGAGGATGCCGACGTGATCGTCGCGGGCGGCCGCGGCCTCGGTGGGCCTGAGAACTTCTCCCTCGTCGAGGCGCTCGCCAAGGCACTGGGGGGTGCGGTCGCGGCGACACGCGCGGTCGTCGACGCAGGTTGGTACCCGTACGCGACGCAGGTCGGCCAGACGGGGAAAACGGTCTCACCGAAGCTCTACGTCGCCTGCGGGATCTCGGGCGCGATCCAGCACAAGGTCGGCATGCAGGGCTCGGGCACCGTGGTTGCGATCAACAAGGACCCGAATGCCCCGATCTTCGAGTTCTGCGACCTGGGCGTCGTCGGCGACCTGCACGAGATCGTTCCGAAGCTGACCGAGCTCGTGCAGCAGCGCAAAAGCGCATGACTATCCGTCCGTCCGAGTATCCGCCGCCGTTCGGGGCACGGGAGTTCGTCGCCGAGCCGAGCGACCCGCTCGACGAGCGGATCGAGGTCGGCGTCCTGATCGTCGGCGCCGGGCCCGCGGGGCTCGCGTGCGCGATCCGTCTCGGCCAGCTCGTTCAGGAATCGCCCGAGCTCGCCGAGCGGCTCGGCGAGGTCCCGGTCGCCGTGCTGGAGAAGGCCAAGCAGCCCGGCTCGCACATCGTCTCGGGCGCCGTCGTCAACCCACGCAGCCTGCGGCGGCTCCTCCGAGGGACGAAGGGCATCGAGGACATGCCGTTCTACGGCGAGGTCGAAGCCGAGGGCGTCTACTTCCTGCGCGCCAAGACGGCGATGCGGATTCCGACCCCGCCGACCATGCGCAACCACGGCAACTACGTGGCCTCGCTCTCGCAGCTCACCCGCTGGCTCGCCGAGCAGGCCGAGGAGGCGGGCGTGACGATCCTGCCCGAGACCGTGGCCGAGAAGCTGCTGGTCAAGGACGGCCGCGTGCTCGGCGTGCGTACGGGCGACAAGGGCCGCGGCCGAAACGGGGAGCGGCTGCCCAACTTCGAGCCGGGGTCGGACATCCTCGCGCGCGTGACCATTCTCTGCGAGGGCACGCAGGGTCACCTGACCGGGATCGCGCTCGACACGTTCGGGCTCGAGGGCGAGAGCCCGCAGGTCTGGGCGCTCGGGGTGAAGGAGGTCTGGAAGGTGGAGCGCCCGCTGCGGCGCATCGTGCACACGATGGGCTGGCCGCTGCGCGCCGGCGCGAAGTACCGGGAGTTCGGCGGCTCGTTCATCTACCCGATGGGCGACGACATGCTCACGCTGGGCCTGGTCGTCGGGCTCGACTACCGGGACGCCGAACTGTCGGTGCACGACCTGCTCCAGGAACTGAAGACAAATCCGTTCGTGCACAAGATGCTCCAGGGTGGGGAGCGGATCGCGTGGGGCGCCAAGACGATTCCGGAGGGCGGATTCGTCGCGCTGCCGAAACGTCTACACGCGCCCGGGCTGCTCCTGTGCGGGGACGGGGCCGGAATGGTCAACGTGCCGGCGCTGAAAGGCATCCACTACGCGGTCGAGTCGGGCCGCCTGGCCGCCGAGGCGGCGGTCGAGACGGTTCGGCCCGGACGCACTCCGTGGACGCCGGGAGCGCTCGGGGTCTACGACGACGCCGTCCGCAAGAGCTTCATCTGGAGCGATCTCAAGGAGGTTCGCAACATGCGCCAGGCGTTCGGCCGCGGCTTTTACGTCGGCGGGATGCTGGCCGGGGCGATGACCGCGAGCAAGGGCAACTTCCCGCCGGGAAACCTCGAGACCGAGCGCGACGCCGACCAGACGATCTTCCGCACCGGGCGCGCCAAGAGGTATCCCGTGCCCGACGGGAAGCTCACGTTCGACAAGCTCTCGAGCGTCTACCTCTCCGGAAACCGCAGCCGGGACGACGCCCCGAGCCACCTCCGCGTCCGGACCAGCGTCCCGGAGGAACTGGCCGTGCTCTGGGAGCGGATGTGCCCGGCGCAGGTCTACGAGGCCGCGGGCGGCACTGTCGAGGTCACGCCGTCGAACTGCGTCCAGTGCGGCGCGATCACCGCAAAGGGCGGCCGGCTAACCCCGCCCGAAGGCGGCACCGGCCCGGAATACACCCTCACGTAGCCGTTGAGTCTTAACAGGGTCTGACCCCGTTAAGAGGGCGGCCGGGGGTCTGGACGCGCTCACGTAGAGTCAGGACATGGCCGGTACGGAGGTTTTCGGGGCGCTGCGTGAGCGTCAGTTCCGCTTGCTCTGGCTCGGCCAGGCGACCTCGACGCTCGGCGACGGTCTCGTGCCGGTTGCGCTCTCGTTCGCGGTCATCGGCACCCTCAACCGGTCCGCGACCGCCCTTGGCGTCGTGCTGGCGGCACACACGCTCCCGGTCGTCCTGCTCGTGCTCGTGGGCGGTGTCTGGGCCGACCGGCTCCCGCGACAGATGGTCATGCTCGTGTCCGACCTCATCCGGTGCGCGGTCCAGGCGACCCTCGCGGTCCTGCTCCTCAGCGGCACTGCGCAGCTCTGGCACCTCGCCGTCCTGATCGCGATCTACGGAACGGCCGAGGCCTTCTTCCAGCCGGCCGCCACCGGGCTCGTGCCGGCGACGATCAGCCCGGGACGCCTCCAGCAGGCAAACGCAATCCTGGGCCTTTCGCGGAGCAGCGCCTTCGTCATCGGGCCCGCGATCGCCGGCGTGATCGCAGCGACGACGAATCCCGGGATCGTCTTCGCGGTCGACGCCGCGACGTTCGCCGTGAGCGCGACCTCGCTGGCGCTGCTCCGGCTGTCGCGCACCCGCCGGGAAGGAGAGCGCCGCAGCTTCATCGCCGACCTCAAGGGGGGCTGGCACGAGCTCCTCGCCCACACGTGGCTGTGGGTGATCGTCGTCTGGGCCTCGACCTTCCTCTGCATCGTCATCGCGCCGTTCATGACGCTCGGCCCGGTGATCGCGAAGCAGTCGCTCGGCGGTGCGGCGTCGTGGGGGATCATCGCCGCCGGCTGGGGCGCCGGGTCGCTCGGCGGGGGTTTGCTCGCGCTGCGCTGGAAACCGCCGCGGCCCATGCTGGTCTGCTGCGTTCTCGCCCTGCTTATGGTGCCGGCCATTGCACTGCTCGCGCTGCGCGCGCCCGCACCGGTGATCGCCGGGGCCCAGGCGATCGGCGGCATCGGCATGGGGTTTTTCGGCGCCGTCTGGCAGACGACCCTCCAGCAGCACGTTCGGGAGGAGGCGCTCTCTCGCGTCAGTGCCTGGGACTGGATGGGGTCGCTGGCGTTTCTACCGCTTGGGCTCATCCTCGCGGGCCCCGTATCGAGCGCGATCGGTATCTCGACGACGCTCTGGATCGCGGCCGGCTATCTCGTCCTCTCCACGCTGGCGGTGCTGCTCGTGCCGAGCGTCCGCAACCTCCCCCGGCTCGATTTTCCCGAGCCGACCTCGGAAGCGGCGCTCGCGAGACTCACCGCCGAGCCGGCCGAGGCGCTCCGTGGCTGAGCTCTCGCAGGACGACGTCTTCGCCGCGCGGGACGCAATCGCGGGGCGCCTGCACCGCACCCCGGTCTTCTCCTCGGCCACGCTCGGCGAGCGGGTGGGTGCGCCGGTCCACCTGAAGGCCGAGCTCTTCCAGCGCACCGGCTCGTTCAAGCCGCGCGGCGTGCTGACGAAGCTCGCCTCGCTTTCGAGCGACGAGAAGCGCCGGGGCGTGATCAGCATCTCGGCTGGGAACCATGCGCAGGCCCTTGCGTACTGCGCCGGGCTCGAGGGCCTCGACGCGCTGCTCGTCATGTGGCAGAGCGCGAGCGCTCAGAAGATCGCCGCGACACGTGCGTACGGCGCGGAGGTCGACCTCGAGGCCACGGACCCGACGGAGGCGTTCGAGCGGCTCACCCAGTTGCTGGCGCAGACCGGCCGTGCGCTTGTCCATCCCTTCGACGATCCGTTCACGATCGCCGGCCAGGGCACCGTCGGCCTCGAGATCCTGGAGGACGTTCCGGGCGCGACCGTGATCGTCGTGCCCGTCGGCGGTGGGGGGCTCGTCTCGGGCATCGCCGTCGCAGCGGAAGGCCGTCGCGTCGTCGCCGTCGAGCCTGAGCTGTCCGACGCTCTCAGGCAGGGCCTCGAGGCCGGTGCGCCGGTACCGGTCAAGCCCGACTCGATGGCCGACGGGCTCAGCGCCCCCTTTGCCGGCAAGCACGCGATCCGGATCTGCCAGGCGCGCGGCGTGGAGACCATGCTCGTCTCCGAGGACGAGCTCGCCGACGGGATGCGCTTCCTCTATGGACGCGCGAAGCTCGCCTGCGAGCCGGCCGGAGCAGCGGGTGTCGCCGCATTGCTGGCCGGAAAGGTGGCCGTAGACCCTGGGGACACCGTGGTTGCTGTTGTCTCAGGAGGCAACGTAGTGCCCGAAATGGCCTCTGCTATCCTGAGCTCAGATGAAGGCCGACATCCATCCTGAGTACGACTTCGCGACCGTTCGCTGCTCCTGCGGCAACGAGTTCCAGACGCGCTCCACCAAGTCGGAGCTGCACGTCGAAGTCTGCTCGGCCTGCCATCCGTTCTACACCGGCAAGCAGAAGCTTGTCGATACGGGTGGCCGCGTGGAGCGCTTCCAGCGGCGGCGCGAGAAGGCCGCCGGCGCCACTCCCAAGGACGACTAGCTCCCTCCCATGAGCAATGCTGCGATCGGCGGCCAGGCCGTCCTCGAGGGCGTGATGATGCGCAGCCCCTCCAACTGGGCGCTCGCGGTGCGCAAGCCTGACGGCGAGATCGCCGAGGTCAACCGCCCGATTCGCTCGGTCATGTCGCGCCACTGGTTCTTTCGGCTGCCGATCCTGCGCGGGGTGATCGCGCTGGGCGAGTCGCTCGCGATCGGCTTTCGCGCGCTCGCCATCTCGGCGAACTACGCGGCCCAGGAGGAGGGCGACGACGGCGAGGTTCAGACCGAGCTTTCCCGCGGCGCGCTCATCTTCGCCTTCGCGATCGCGATCGGCTTCGCGGTCATGCTCTTCAAAGTCACGCCCGCGCTGATCACGAGCTGGCTGCCGATCGAGACGACGGGCTGGTTCGTGATCGTCGAGGGAGCGATCCGCGTGACGATCTTCGTCCTCTACCTGCTCGTGATCTCGCTGTTGCCCGACCTCAGGCGCGTCTTTCAGTACCACGCCGCCGAGCACAAAGTGATCAACGCCTACGAGGCCGGCGAGGAGCTCGTGCCGGAGAAGGTGCAGCGCTTCAGCCTCATCCACCCCCGCTGCGGGACGGCGTTCCTGCTCTGGGTGATGGTGATCGCGATCTTCGTCTTCGCGTTCTTCGGCCGTCCGCACTGGTACTGGCTGATCGCGAGCCGCATCCTGCTGCTGCCCCTGATCGCCGGGCTCGCCTACGAGCTGATCCGCTTCGCCGGCAAGCACACCGGCAACCGCGCGCTGATGACGCTGCTCGCGCCCGGGCTGTGGCTTCAGCGGCTGACGACTCGCGAGCCGTCGCTCGATCAGCTCGAGGTCTCGATCCGCGCGCTGAAGGAAGTCCTCCTCGTCGAGGGCCAGACGCAGACCGAGCAGCGCGTTGAAGTCATGGCCTGAGCCGAAGAAAGTCCGGCGTGCTTCGCACGCCATGACGACTTTCTTCGGTTATCCCTCAAGAACGGCGTTCACGAGCGGAGACGGGCAAAGCCCGCCTCCGCGCCGACTGAGAATCAGCGACGGATCTTGTGTCGCAACGCAGACCTGATCCGGGCCCGGCCTAACGGGCCGATTTAGAGCGCGTCTCGATCCGTCTAGCGGCGGCCTACGACCAGCTTGATTCTGGTCCCGCGTGCGCGGAAGACGCCCGGCCTCGGGCTTTGCGAGATCACCCGGCCGACTCGTCTCGAGCGCGCGCGCCTGATGCGTCCGACCCGGCAGTGTGCGCGCGCGATTCGTGTCCTGGCCGCTGCGAGCCTGAGCCCGATCACCCGAGGTACGTGACAGCGCACGCCCGGCGGCGGGGGAGGCGGCGGCGGGGGAGGCGGCGGTGGCGGTGGCGGGGGAGGCGGTGGTGGCGGCGGAGGCGGTGGCGGCGGCG
>DATHDS010000024.1:0-44272 GCA_035318925.1 Gaiellaceae bacterium | reverse complement strand
CGCTCGGTGTCGCGGGCCAGCATCGCGCTGCCGATGAACGCGCGCTCCTTGGGCCGCCAGAGGGCGTGCTCGACGAAGGTCGGCAGGAGGCGGTTCGCGGCCTGGACGAGCGCCTGCTTCGTCTTCTTGTCGGCGTGCCGCAGCAGCACCTTCTCGTATGCCATCCCGGCGCCGTGGTGGATGCCGTCGTCGGTCGTCAGCCGGTTGCAGAGGTCCTCGAGCACGGTCCCGCGCGACGCGCGCGCGATCAACCGGAAGCGCGAGATGATCAGCCGTTCGTAGAAGACCTGCATCTGGAAGACCTTCTCCTCGAGCGTGTCGGCCTCGAGCGTCATGTGGGCGAGCTCGTCCAGATGG
Source organism: Gaiellaceae bacterium (assembly GCA_035318925.1). Classification (GTDB taxonomy): domain Bacteria; phylum Actinomycetota; class Thermoleophilia; order Gaiellales; family Gaiellaceae; genus VAXT01. Next base: position 43,915 of record DATHDS010000024.1, on the reverse strand, counting down.
GGGTCGTGCTCTGCGGCGCCGCCCGCCTCGCCGACCAGCTTCAGCCACGCTTCTGTGTGGCGCGACTCGTCCTGCACCATCGTCGAGTAGTAGAGCTTCGCCTCGGGATCGGGCGCGACGTTCAGCAGCTGGGAGGCCATCTCGCAGGCGAGCACGTCGGCCTGGAGCTGCTGGGTCAGCACGGAGCGCCACATGTCCCGGCGGCGCGCCTTCCGCTGCGGAGTCCCCTTCCCTTCCGGGATCGGCGGGATCTCGCCCCAGGGCAGGTCCCGAACCTGCCACTCCTGCTTCTTGGCCAGCTCGTAGAAGCGCAGAACGCCTGCGTAGGCGCTCCGATCTTCCTGCGGGCTCTCGACGACTTGCTCGGTGGCCATCGAGGGCACATTATCGTCCCCGTCGTGGAACTCAGGAAATGGCCGCGCAAGAATGATCCGGACTCGATCGCGGAGCGGCAGGCAGCTCTCGACGGTCGGATCGACACCGAGGTCTTCGAGCAAGACTTGACGCCGTGGGTCGAGGCGCAGGAGGCGCTCACCGGCGTCTCTGTGATCCCGACCTCGGTCATCGGACCGCTGACGATCTCGCTCGGTGAGTACGAGCTGACCGAACCGGACGGAACGCTCGTCGAGAACGGCCGCAAAACCGACGAGGTCTACGTCCCGCTCGCTCACACGGAAGGCTCCTTGTCGGACTCGCTCTACCGCGGCGCGCGGGCGGCGGCGGAGTCGGGCGGCTTCCGCACCGAAGTCCTCCGCGACCGGATGACGCGCGCCTCCGCGTTCGCCTGCCGCTCGGCCGAGGACGCCGCAGCGCTCGCGCGCTGGATCGAGGCCGAGCTGCCGAAGATGCGCGAGTGGCTTGCTGCGCACGACGAGGACTGGATCTCGCGCTACGCAAAGCTGCGCGAGGTCGAGACCTACGTCGCGGGCCCGCTGTGCCACGTGATGTGGGCCTTCACGACGGGCGATGCCTGCGGTCCGAACATGATGACCCGCAACGCCTACGCGCTGAACATGGGCTACGTCATGGAGCACGCGCCGCTGAAGCCCGAGCGCGCGATTCTCGAGGCGAACATGGGCGGCGACAAGAAGCCGTCGCACCGCTACTTCGAGCGTGGCGGCCACGGCAAGACCGTGATCGCCGAAGTGACCCTGACCGACGAGGCGGTGCGGCGTGTTCTGCGCACGACGATCGACGACCTGCTCGATCTCTCCTGGGCGGGCACGCACGGAGCGGTTGCTTCCGGGATGCAGTCCGTGGCCTTCACACCGGCGACCGCGATCGCCGCGGTGTTCGCAGCGACGGGCCAGGACCTGGGCATGGTCGGCACGAGCTCGATGGCCCACGGCACCGGCAAGCGCGTCGAGGGCGGGCTGAACGCGGCGATCCGGTTGCCCGGGCTCGAGGTCGGGACCGTCGGCGGCGGCACGACCCTCCCCTACGCCCGCGCCTGGCTCGGGTTGATGGACTGCGCCGGCCCGGGCAAGGTCTACCGTTTCGCCCAGATCGTGGCCGCCGCGACGCTCGCGCTCGAGATCTCCGCGTCGTCGGCGATGGCGACCTCGGGCTCCGAGAACTTCTTCAAGGCCCACTTCGAACGGGGTGGCCTGCGCTGAAGATGCCGCCGCAGCACGACCCGGCCTGCTTCGGGTGCGGCGACAACCCGATCGGCTTCCATCTCCCTCAGCCCGAGACCGAGGGCGCCGACCGCTACGAGACGACCTTCTCCTTCGACGAGCGCCATCAGGGCGGGCCGGGCCTCGTGCACGGCGGGCTCGTCGCGGCGCTCGTCGACGAGGCCTGCGGGCTCGTGGCGACCTGGTACCGCTTCCCCGTCGTCACGGGCCGGATCTTCCTGCGCTACCGGCGGCCCGTGCCGATCAACCAGCCGCTGTCGGTGCGCGCCTTCATCGAGGAAGAGAGGGGACGGCGGGTCTACGTGCGCGGCGAGCTCTGGGACTCCGGGGAGCTGCTCACAGAAGCGCGGCTCGCCTTCGTCCACGTCCCGCTCGAGCACTTCCTCGTCACCCCCGAGGGCCGAGCCGTCGGCGAGGCCTGGCGGCGCAGGCTCGACTCCTAGCCCCGCCGGGCGAGCTTCTTCGTTCAACACCTATGCCAGAGCTAGGGGCCGAGTGAGGCGTTAGGGGGTCGAGTGAGCGCCCACGCCAGATCACCGCGCGCGATTGCCTTACCCTGACTGTCGTAGCCGACAACGACGTAGGACCGCCGCAGCCTCGCGGAACTTTTGGATCCCAAACTCGGCGGGATCTTGAGCTGCCCGAGGAACCAGTAATGGCTGTATGCAAGCGGGAGAGTTCCGGCGTCGGACCGGATTTCCATCCTTGCGATGTCACTGCCTGACCTGACATTGCCCCAGATCAGGTAGTTGTAGTAAAGGCCGGAATCTATCCCCGTCTCCCCTTGGATAGCCATGCTGATAGGCGCCCCCGCAGGCAGCTGACCGGAGTCCTTACCACAGGAGCCGCCTCCAAGGTCTGTTTGTGCGGTGGGCCTGGGCGAAGCAAGTCCGTCGAAGACGCAGGTGCCTCCATCGGGCTGTGGCAAATGCCAGAGCGCGATCCTGTCACCTGCCTTCCAAGGGAGGAAATCCCCGGGCAGTGTGTACTCGACGAGGCTGGTCGCGTGTGTCGTATCGATCGCTCCCGTTCCCCACGGCGGGCCGTTCCACGGCTCGCTCCACAAACGACCGCCGGCCGCTGCCCCAGCGATGACGAGGACGGCGACGACGAGTGCAGGCGCGAGTAGGCGTCGGCTTCGCATGCGCACCGCAACCCACTCCCCCAGTCGGCCGCGCGGGCGGTGATTCCGGCCGGATTCTGGGGCGCCTTCTGCTTTGCGGAGCGCTCCGGCCCAATCCGACTGAGCGTCGAGCCGCAGCGGTACCTGCCTCTCTAGGATCTCGTTGACCCCAGGGTCGTAGTCGGTCACGTCATGGTCCGTCACTGTGGCACCTCCTTGAGCAAGCGCTTCATCGCGGAATGCGCCTGGTTGAGGGTCGCGCCGACCGTTCCTGGCTGGATCTCGAGCGCCTCTGCGATCGTCCTGTAATCCAGATCGGCGTAGTAACGAAGGAAGAGCACCAGACGCTGTCGCTCCGGCAGCGTCGCGAGCAGCGCGCGGACACCGGCGTCGACCACGTGCCCGTTTGTCGCAGCAGGCTCGATCAACGGTTCGTCGGCCCGGTGCTTTGAAGCGTCGCGACGCAGGTTGCGAGCCGTGTTTACGACCGTGCTCCACACCCAGCCATCCAGGCTGCCCTCGCCGCGGAACCGCCGCCGACTTCTGATGAGGCGCACGAACGCGTCCTGGACGACGTCCCGAGCCACATCAGCGTCCCCCACGATCGCCTCCGCGACACGTAGAAAGCGGGCGTAACGGCGCTCGTAGATGTCGCTCAGCGCCGCCAGGGCCACCGATTCGTCGGTCATGGTCATCTTCAACAGTACGACCCGCCGCGACCGGAATCTCTTTAGCCGATCTCTGGAGGCAAGGCCCGCGACTCTCTGGTTAGGTCACGGCAAAAGTTCTAGCGGCCGACCGCGCGCTGGGCGTCGACCCGGCCGTAGCCGAAGAACGGATCGGGCCCGGGCACACCGAGATCGTCCGCGGTCGATTTCAACCGGTCGTAGACCGCCTTCGGAGTCGCTCGCTTGCGGCCGAGCTGCGCGATCACGAGCGCGGCCGCGCCCGAGACGTGCGGGGTCGCCATCGACGTGCCGGCGAACGGCTCGTAGCCGTCCTGGCCGCAGTCCTGCTTACGAGAGGCGAGGACCGTCGACCAGACGTCCTCGTTGTCGCACGCCAAGCTGGCCGCGCCTCCCGGGGCGACGACGCCGATCGCGAGGCCGAAGTTCGAGTAGGTCGCCTTGAGCCCGCGGCGGTCGATCGCGCCGACACAGAGAGCCTTCGTGTTCGAAGCTGGGAAGTCGCACGCGGGGAAGGCGTCGTTTCCGGCGGCGATGATCACGGCCGCCCCGCGCGAGTACGCGAAGGCGATCGCCCGGTTCGTGTCGGAGCCGTTGCCCGCGACGACGATCGACGAGACCGGGTCGTTCCCGAGGCTGAGGTTGATGACCTTCGCGCCATGCCGGACGGCGAAGCAGATGCCGCGCGCGACGTCGCGGTCGTTGCCGGACCCGTTTCGGTCGAGCACCTTGACCGGCAGCACGCGCGCGTCCGGAGCAACTCCAGCGACCCCGATCCGGTTCCCGGTCACCGCGGAGACGATCCCGGAGACGTGCGTGCCGTGCCCGTTGTCGTCCTGGGCGATCTTCCGCGAGCGGCGCGCTCCCGGCACGGGCGCCTGGAACGGGCAGCGGGAAGCGGTGTTCGCGAGCATGTTCGAGCCGGGCCGCCGCAGGAGGTGCGCCCGCAGGTCCGGATGGCGGAAGTCGGCGCCCGTGTCGACAACGGCGACGGCGACGCCGGCTCCCCGGGTCGTCCGCCAGGCCTCGGGCGCCTTGATCGCGGTCAGCCCCCACTGGGCGCCGGCGCAGCGGTCGTTCGTCCAGGCGACGCGGCTCGAGCGGCACGACGCGTCGCTGTAGGGCGAGCGCGCACCGACGAGCACAGCCGGCGCCGCGAGCGCAAGCAGAGCCGCAGCGAGGAAGATCCGCATCTCTCTCCCCTACCCGAACGAAGTTCCTGCAAACGGACCTATTGCAAACGCTCCTGGGAGCCGATACGAGACGCATGGGAATGGTTCTCCGTTTCGCAGTTGTGGCCGCGGTCATCGCCGTGGCACTCGGTCTCGTGCAGCAGAAGCACGTCCTGCAGGACGCTGGGCTCTTCGGCAGCTGCTCGCAGGTCGCAACGCCCGCAGGTCAGAGCGGCGTCTGGCACGAGTGTGTGCCCGGAAAGCTGACCGGCACCCCAAGCCTCTCGCGCGGCTCGTGCACGCGGGTCCAACACAGCCCGTCGCGAGACTTCTGGCGCTGCCCGACCGCACTCGAGTCCGACAAGATCCGCCAGTAGCGCGGGCTCGGACCTGAGCTCGGCCTCGCGGTCATCGGCGCGCAGGATCGCGGAGGGGCCGACCAAAGCCCGGATACCATTCGATCCTCGGGCGCCGTGGCCGAGTGGTTAGGCAGAGGCCTGCAAAGCCTCGCACACCAGTTCGATTCTGGTCGGCGCCTTCTCTCGCGTCCTCTAGGGATTGGAGGCGGCAGACAGCAGCGCCGCATAGGCGCCCGCGCTTTGCGGCCGCCCGGCAGGCTCCTTCTCGAGCGCGGTCAGCGCCGCGGGCCCGAGCTCCGGCCCGATCTCCGGCCGCACGACCGAGGGATCGGGCGGGTCCTCGTCCAGATGTGCGATCACGATCTGCGCCAGCGTCTTGTCGCTGAACGGCGTCTTGCCGGTCAGGCACTCGCAGACCATGCAGCCGAGCGCGTAGACGTCGGTGGCCGGCGTCGCGCGCTCACCTCTGACGAGCTCCGGCGCGAGGTATTCGGCAGTTCCGAGCACCTGTCCCGGCCTGGTCAGAACCGTGTAGGCACGTCCCTTCGCCAGACCGAAGTCCGTCAGCATCCCCGTGCCTTCGGGGTCGAAAACGACGTTGGACGCCTTGACGTCGCGATGCACGAGACCCGCGTCGTGCAGGGCGTCGAGACCGCTCGCAAGCTGCTCGGCGAGGCGGAGCGTCGCATCGACCTCGAGCGCGCCGCTCTCGCGAATTCGCTCGTCGAGCGACCCGCCCTCGGCGTAGCGGACGACGAGGTAATGCCTGCCCTCGGCCTCCCCCGCCGCGTAGATCGGGAGCAGATTCGGGTGGTGGACCTCGGCCGCAGCCCGGGCCTCCTGGTTGAACCGCTGCCTGAAGACCTCGTCCTCGCCTAGCTCGCGCTTCAGCACCTTGAGCGCGACGACCTTGCCGTCGCCGTCGACCGCTCGGAAGACGAGCCCCATCCCGCCCTCGCCGACCAGCGACTCGAGGCTGTATTCCCCGAGACGGTCGCCGGTCTCCAGCTCCCGGGACGTCGCTCGCCGTGGTCTCCACATGCGCTGGAGGATATGCAGCACGACAGGACGCGCTTCCGTTCCCCGGCGTCCGGTTAGGGTTCCGCGCAATGAAGGGTTTGCTCGCGCAGTTCCCGGGCCGCCGCTCGAGCTGGGCCGTCATCGGGGTCTGGGTCGTGCTCGTCGCGATCTTCGCGCCCTTCGGATCGAAGATCCCGAACGTCACGAACGACGAGTACGTCCTGCCGGGCGGCTCACAGACCGCCCGTCTGCACCAGGTGCTGCGTGACCGCTTCCCCGGCGGCGACCTCCGTCCTGCCCTGATCGTCTATCGGGACAAGGGAGGGCTGACACCGGCAGACAAGACGGCGATCGCAGCCGAGGCCGGCGCCGTGGCGGGGATCGCGAAGGTCGCCCAGCCAATCGCTCCGTTCCCCGCGCAACCGTCGACAGCAAATCTGGTCTCTGCGAACGGCGAGGTCGCAATCACGATCGTCCCGATCAAGGCGGGCAAGATCTTCCACGTCATCCCGACGGTCGACGCGATCCGCAGCAAGCTGCCCACCAGCGGCCCGCTGGAGGCGCACGTGACCGGATTCCCGGGAATCACGGCCGACTACAACGGCGCGATCAAGGACGCCGACTTCAAGCTGCTCGGAGCGACGGTCGTCCTCGTCCTCCTGCTCTTGATCGCCGTCTACCGGTCTCCGATTCTCGCGCTCGTGCCGCTGATCGTGGTCGGGGTCGCCTACTCGATCGTGACGGGCATCGTCTACCTGCTGAACCGCGGGACCGGCCTGGCGGTGGACAGCTCGTCGACCTCGCTGCTCCTTGTGCTGATGTTCGGCGCGGGCACGGACTACTGCCTGTTACTCGTGTCGCGCTACGGCGCGAGGCTGCGACGGACGGAATCTGCCCCGGAGGCCTTACGGCAGGCGATCCCGGAAGCGGTGCCGCCGATGGTGGCGAGCGGCGTGACCGTGATCGCAGCGCTGCTGACAACGCTGGCCGGGGTCTTCGGCGTCTTCCGGACCTTCGGGCCCGTGACGGCGATCGGGATCGCCGTCGTGCTGCTCTCCGGCCTCACGCTGCTGCCGGCGATCCTCAGTCTCCTCGGGCGCCGCGCGTACTGGCCGAGCGCCGCGTCGGTCGCCTCGGGGGGCGCGGCCGATCCCGAGCGCGGCAGCGCCAGGTGGCGCGCGATCGGCATGCGCGTTCGCCGCCAGCCGGCGGTCTTCTTCAGCGTCTCGGTCATCTTTCTCCTCGTCTGCGCGTCTGGCCTCACGCTCTGGAAGACCGATCTCGACCCGCTCAGGCAGTTCCGGAAGACGAACGACTCGAGCCAGGGCTACGAGATCCTCAAGTCGGCCTTCCCGCCCGGCACGGTCAACCCCACGTCGCTCCTCGTCGATCGCGCTGCGGGGCCGCTCCAGCCCGCGGACCTCGCAGCGGTCTCCGGTCGCGTCAAGTCCGTCCCCGGCGTGGCCAGGGTGCTCGACACCGGGCAGCGTTCGACCGACGGGCGGGCGGCGATCCTCAGCATGATCTTCACGGACGATCCCTTCAGCCCGAAGGCGCTCGACCGGGCGCAAGAGGTCAGAGACGTCGTCGCGGGCTCCGTCGTCCCCGGCGTCCATGTCCTGGTCGGAGACGGCTCCGCCGAGCGCCTCGACGCGCGCATCGCGCAGAGCCGCGACACGAAGGTGATCGTCCCGTTTGTCCTCCTCGTCGTGCTGACGACCCTGATCCTGCTCTTGCGAGCGCTCGTGGCGCCGCTCTTCCTGCTGGCGACGGTCGTCCTCTCGTACGCCGCCACCCTCGGGCTGACGGTGGCAATCTTCAGGTACGTCTTCGGCCAGCACGGCTTCCACTCGGCGATGCCGCTGATCATCTTCATCTTCCTCGTCGCGCTGGGCTCGGACTACAACATCTTCCTGATGAGCCGCGTCCGCGAGGAGGCGACCCGCTACGGCACGCGCGAAGGGATGCTGAACGCGGTCGCCGCGACCGGGCCCGTGATCACGAGCGCCGGCCTGGTCCTCGCGGGCACCTTCGCGGTGCTCACGATCATCCCGAGCTGGGACCTGAGCCTGATCGGCTTCGCGGTCGCGCTCGGCGTGCTGCTCGACACGTTCCTCGTGCGCTCGATCTGCGTGCCCGCCCTCACCTGGCTCGTCGGCGAGAAGAGTTGGTGGCCGTCGAGCGCGGAGGACGGGCGAAAGGCAACCCTCGTCACGAGCGTCTTCACGACGCAGGAGCTGCTCGGAGTCGAGCGCGCAGCCGAGCTAGGGCCGCCGCCGTCCGCCGACGAGTGACTTCAGCCGCGTCTTCGTGTTGAAGAGCCCGAGCAGCAACCGCTCCTGGGCGCTGCGCCTGGCCGGGAGCACGCCGATCTGGCGGGCGATCGCCGAGTCGTCCCAGTAGGAGTCGAGGCGCTTGATGAGGCCGTTCTCGACCTCGATCAGGTCGGCGCCTTCAGTCGCGATCGTCGATCCGTTCGCCCGGATCCCCGCATAGGGGCGGCCGCTGAAGTGCCCGGTGGCGGTCCAGTGCACAGCGACCCGGTCGCCCTGCTCGATGAGGCTCGTGACCTCGTACTCGAAGTCCGGCATGGCCGCGAAGAGCTCCTCGAAGTACGCCCGTAGCTCGTCGGGGACGCGGAGCTCGCCGACGGGTGCGAGGTGGTCGATGCCGCCAGGCGCCCAGCACGCCATCGCCGCGTCGAGGTCGTGTCGGGCGACCGAGTCGAAGTACCGCCTCGAGACCGCTGCCGCCGCTGACTCGGCCACCTACGCTCCCTGGAAGATCTCGCGGAAGTACGAGTTCAGAAGCCGATCGTTCGGGTCATAGCGCTTCCGGTACTCCTCGAACTGGTCGATCCGGTCCCCGAAGGCCTTGCGCACCTGCTCGTGCGTCAAGCCCCACGACTGGTTGAAGAGCGGCTTGCCGTCGTGGTCGCTGCAGAACTGGTTGTACGCCTTCAGGAAGTCCTTCCAGCCCGGCGCTCCCGTCGAGACGGGGTCGATCGTCAGCACGTTGCTGTGGAAGGTGTAGGAGAAGAGCGAGCTGTCGTCCTGCATGATCCGGTAGCCGACGTGGAGCATGTTGGGCCGGAAACCGTTCTCCTTGTAGTAGGCCTTCGCCCACTTGAAGTACGCGAGCAGCGTGTCCCCGTACTGATCTTCCGGGAAGGCCCAGATGCTGAACGTGTAGCGCGAGCCTCCGGAGACCTTGGGGTAGCGGATCGTCTGCTCCATCGGAACCGTGTTCGCCGCCTTGAGGCGCGGGAGCATCACGGTCTGGGTGACCCGGTTCAGCCCGTTGACCATGCGGTAGCGGGCGCCGCGGTTCGGCACCCAGCGCTCGGTCGCAGCCCCGAAACCCGGCATGAACGTCTTCCACGCGAAGTTGCGTAGCTTCCAGAGCCTGTGATTTGGCGGCTTCGTCGCCTGGTCGGCGGGGCCCGTGTACCTGCGGAACTCGACTCCGACGCGGTCGAGGTACGGGAAGATGTACATCATGATCGACTGCCCGCGCTTGAACAGCTCCGGCAGCTCGCGCGCATAGTCGTCGACCTTGAAGACCTTGTGCTCGACCGCCATCGCCTGGAGCGGGCGCACCTTGAACGTCACCTCGCAGGCGATCCCGAAGAGCCCGAAGCTCGAGCGCGCGGCTCGCAACAGCTCCGGGTCGTCCTCGGTCACTTCGAGGATCTCCCCCGACGGCAGGACGAGCTTCATGCCGACGCAGTACGAGTTGACCTGGCCGTACTCGCCGGGCATCGACGCGTCCTTCGTCGCGCACGTGGCCAGGCTGCCCATCGTCGCGTTCCCGAGCTCGATGTTGACGTACATCTGGAGATTGCGCTTCTCGAGCGCCTTCGAGACGTCGATCAGGAGCGCGCCGGCCTCGGCGGTGACCGTGTCCTCGCCGATCTCCAGGATCCGGTCCATCCGCGTCACGTCGACGACGGTGCCGCCGTCGGCTACCCCGCAGATGGTCGTCGAGTGCCCCGAGCCGCGCCCGCGCACCGGGCTCGGGTGCTTGTCGGTGTCGCGCATGGCGGCGACGATGTCCTCGACGCTCCGAGCTTCGACCAGGACGCTCGCCTCCCAAGAGAGATCGCCGAACCAGTTCCTGACATCGACCTCCGACCCCGTCCCCGAGGCCCCGTGCGTCTCCTGTCGAGCTTCCGTCGCCATCTGGCCCTCCCTAGCTTGATTTTCTAAGAGTCTTCGCCGCGCCTGAGCGCGTCCATGTCGACCGCCGGCATCATGCTCGTTCTCGCGACGATCCGCTCGGTCGAGAGGAGTACGTCCTGAAGCTGGTTCGCCTGGTCCTCGTGGAGGGCGAGGGTGCGCACGAGTGACTTTGCGCGCGCTGCGTTCGCGCCCCTCCGCTCGAGCCATTTGCGCCCGAAATGGTCACCCGCGCCGATCGTCTCGAGCAGCTCCTCGTTGCCGGCGGGGCCGCGGTAGACCTCGACCTCGCCCTCGACGATGATGTGGACGAGCTGCACCGGGCGCGAGCTCTCGGCGATCGCCGCTCCGGGCTGGTAGACGTGATGCCGCGCGTCGTAGGCCGCCTTCTCGGACGGCCCCATCTGGACGATGTCCCGTCCGACGAATGGCCAGATCAGCCAGTCGGCGAGGAGCCGGAACCGGCGGTCCCACGACGGAACCGCGTAGCCCCAGACGACCGAGCGCCACGAGAGCCACGCCAGCTTGCCCTTCATCGGGATGCCCTTGAGCGTCCCGACCGCCGTGCGGTTGCCGATCGAGATTCCCTGCCCGATGACGCTCCCGCGGAACGGGCGCAGCGGTTTCCCGGCCAGCGAGCGAGCGATGTTCTTGCCGATCTGCTGCCCCTCCTTCTTCGCGAACAGCGCAACCGGCGGGCAGGTGCCGCCCTTCGGATGAGGCACGGACCCGCAGTCACCGCCGGCCCAGAGCTCGGGCCGGCCGTCGACGCGCAGGAACTCGTCCGTGACAAGCCGGCCGCGCGAGTCCTTCGGCAGCTCGATCTCGTCCAGGATCGGCCACGGCTTCGAGCCGACCGTGCTGACGATCGTCCGCGTCGGAATGTGCTCGCCGTTCGACAGGTAGACCTCGTTCGGTGTCGCTCCGGTCACCCTCGTCTCGAGCATCAGCTCCACCCCGAGCTTGCGGGAGTGCTTCATCCCGTACTCGACGAGCTTCGGGTAGCCCCGCTCGTCGCGCTCGGTGTTCTTGCCCCCGTAGAGCTCCGGCAGCAGCGTCGGGCCCGGGTGGACGACTACGACCCGGCACTCCTCGCGCTTGATCCCCTGGTACTCCCGCTTGGTCAGCCGGCGCACGAAGTCGGCCAGCTCGCCGGCCAGCTCGGACCCGGAAAAGCCGCCGCCCGCGACGAAGAACGTGAGCAGGCGGCGCCGTTCCTCGGGGTCTCGCTCGATGTCGGCGAGCTCGAACATCTCCATGATGTGGTTCTTCAGCCGGAAGCAGTCGTCGAAGCTCTTCAGCCGGTATGCGTGCTCGGCGAGCCCCGGATAGGCCTCGAGGTTCTCACCCGTGCCGACGGCGACGACGCAGTGGTCGTACTCGAGCTCGGAGCGGGTTCCATCGAAGCGGTTGCGGGTCACGACCTGCTTTGCCTCGATGTCGATCGTCTCGATCTCGCCGACGTGCACCTGCGCCGGTGCGAAGACGCGCCTGGATGGATTGAGGATGTTGCTGGGCAGGAGGCGCCCGGTCACCATCTCGCCGATCAGGGCGTGAAAGGTGAAGTAGTTGTCCCGGTCGACCACGGTCACGGCAACCTCGCCGCGCCGGATCGGCCGGCGGAGCTTCTTGACGGCCGCCTGCGCGACAAAGCCGCCGCCTAGGACGAGAACGTGCGGAGGCGTCGCCACGGGAGGAGCCTACTACGTGCGCGGAGGGAGGCTGTCGGACCCTGAGAGCTCAGGCACGGAGCCAGGGCAGGGCGGCGGAGATCCGCGCCAGCGACGCCTGGGTGGCCTCGGCGCCGTCCTCGATATAGCGCCGGCCGTCCTGCATGTTGCGCAGGCCGACGCCGGTCGGATCGAGCTTGGGCGCGATCGTGAGCACCGTCGCGTCGGTGGGCTGGGTGGCGATTCCGCGCTGCATCATGTCGATCGAGCGCATGAGCACGCCGAGCACCGCAGGCGGCCTCCCGCTCTCTGGGGTGGCCTCGACGTCCTGCTCCGGCATCGGAGAGCCACCGCCCAACTTGACCGCGATCACGGTGCCTGCTCCCATCTCGGCCGCGACGTTCACGGGCAAGGGGTTCAGCACGCCGCCGTCGACGGCGATATGGGGCCCGATCTTCTGGGCCGGATAGACACCGGGAATCGCAATGCTGGCCAGCACCGCCTGCCAGAGGAGCCCACGGCGCAGCACGAGCTCGCGCTGGGTGACGACGTCCGCGGCGACCAGCGCCAGCGGGGTGTCGAGATCCTCGATGAGCACGTCGGGCGCCATCGACCGCAGGTAGGAGCGCATGCCACGGTCGGAGAGCAGGCTCGTGTACGGGAGCTTGAGGCGAAACAGGCTCGGGCTGAACTCGTCGAGGATGCCGGCGATCTGGTCGTGGTCGTTTCCGAGCGCCAGCAGACCGGCGACCGCGGCGCCGACGCTCGTGCCGGCGATGTAGTCGAAGTCCAGGCCTGCCTCGCTGAGCACCTGGATCGCACCGACGTGCGCATAGCCACGGACGCTGCCCGCACCAAGCGCGAGGCCGACCTTGAGGCCTGTCAGGTCGCGGGCCGCCCAGCCGATTCCACGACCGGCTGCCGACCGCTTGGACAGAAGCCCCGCGCGCAGCTCGCTCTCGTCCTCGGCCGTGAGCGCGGGCACCTCGAGCAACCGGTCCGCGTCCGGGTGAGGGTGGGTCGGCGCGGTGCTCCACGCCCGGATCGTCAGGTGCCCGCTCGGCGTGCTCGGTCCGGCGCCCCCGATCGGCTCGAGCCGAACCCTCTGCGCTCTGGCGAGCAGGGGCGACTCCGCCGCATCGCGCTGGACGACGATGTGATGGAAGACGTGGAAAAGCGCCTCGAGCGTCGCGGGCAGCGCGCGGCGGCCGAACGCCTCGTGGTCGGAGGCGATCATCAGGTCGGCGCCGATCTCGTCGGCCCCGCGCCCCGATCGCCACGGCCGCTCGCTCGAGGTCGTAGCGAGAGCGACGAGATCCGGGTCCGGGTCCTCCCCGGCGAGGACGAGCAAGAGCGTCCGCTCGCGCGTGTGCCACGCGATGCTGCAAGCGAGCGCGTAGCCGAGCAAGGGCGGTGCCCCGTCGCCTTCGAGCGCGATCAGATGGCCTTCGCGCTTGCCGATCGCGAGGCGGTCCGTGCGCGCGAGCCGTTCGGCGAGGATCGTCGCCAGGTTGCGATAGATCCGTGGAAACTTTTCGACCAGCTCCGCGGCCTGCGACTCCGTCACGACGACCGCTTCGAAGTCGGCGACTGCGCGCACCGTCGCCACCGCCGGCTGCCCGGTCAGGACGGAGATCTCCCCAATCGTGCCGCCCGGCACCACTCGCCCGACCGTGTGCTCGGTCCCGTCCTCGGCCGCGATCACGACCTCCGCGCTCCCGGACTGGGCGATGAACACCTCCTTGATGCGGTCACCCTCGCCGATGACGATGGCGCCGGCGGGATACACCCGGGTCTCGAGGGTCGCCAGCAGGCGGGCAAGCTCCTCGGGAGGCAAGCCCTCGAAAATGGACAGGTGGCCGGCGTGAGTTCTTCGCGACAAGGATCTAGGCGAGTCGGGCGACAGATTGTAAGACCGCAGCGGACCGACCGGCATTTGACCGCCTTCGACCGCCTTTGCTTTGATGGCTACAGTTCCGCTTTCCCGCGGCGGACACGAATCTCGAAAGGAATTGGATGAGCCTCGGCGAGCGCCTGATAGAGCTGGCACACAAGGTCGACCGGAAGGTGAGCTGGCACAAGCTCCCTTTGCCGCTGAGCCTCCCGCTGCTTGCGCTCATGCGTGACCGTCTGCGTGAGAAGAACCTCTTCGACACGGGCCACCCGCCGGGGATGGAGCCGCCCGAGACGAACGGCAGCTCGGAGCCCGGCTACCTCACGTCCCGCACGTGGGACGGGACGTACAACGATCTTGACGATCCCCTGATGGGCAGCACCGGCTCGCGCTTCGGCCGCAACGTCCCCCTCGAGCACACGTTCACCGAGCAGGAGCCGAGGTTCTCGACGCCGAGCGTCCGCAAGGTCAGCCGCGACCTCATGACACGAGACGAGTTCCTACCGGCCACGACGCTGAACATCCTCGCCGCCGCTTGGATCCAGTTCGAGGTCCACGACTGGTTCAGCCACGGCCCGAACGACCTGAAGGATCCGTACGAGATCGCCCTCGACGACGGCGACGACTGGCCGGAGAACCCGATGATCATCCGGCGCACGCCGCGGGACACGACGTGCGATCCGAACGGGCCCCAGACCTGGCGCACGGGCGACACGCACTGGTGGGACAGCTCCCAGATCTACGGGCGCGACCAGGACTTCGCCGACAAGGCCAGGACCGGAGAGGGCGGCAGGCTCCGGATCGAAGCGGACGGCACGCTGCCGCTGGCTCTCGAGGAAGATCTCGACTACGCGGACGTGCCCGGGACGATGTGGCACGGCCTCTACGCGTTGCACGTGCTCTTCTCGATGGAGCACAACGCGATCGCGGACCGGCTCCGTGCCGAGTATCCGACCTGGTCCGACGAGCAGCTCTACGACAAGGCCCGACTCGCGAACAGCGCCCTCATCGCCAAGATCCACACGCTCGACTGGACGCCGTCGATCGTGAACAGCCCAACGCTGCGGCTGGCGATGAAAGGAAACTGGTGGGGGCTCGCCGGCGAGTGGATGCACAAGCGCGTCGGGCGCATCAGCAAGAGCGAGGTGATCAGCGGCATCCCCGGCTCGCCCGCCGACCACCACGGCACGCCCTATTCGCTGACCGAGGAATTCGTCGCCGTCTACCGGTTGCACCCGCTGATCCCGGACGAGTTCGAGTTCCGCTCGCTGAACGACCAGGTCCTCGCGGAGTTGACCTTCCCGGAGCTGAACGCCCTGCACGCCCGCGAGCGGGTGGGCGAGCTCTCGATGCTGAACACGCTCTATTCGATGGGGACCTCGCATCCGGGCGCGATGGCGCTGCACAACTACCCGCGCTTCCTCCAGCACTTCGACCGGCCCGACGGGTTCAAGATGGATCTCGCCGCGATCGACATCCTGCGCTCGCGCGAGCGGGGCGTTCCGCGCTACACGAAGTTCCGGGAGCTCTTCCACATGAGGCCCATCACCTCGTTCGATCAGATCACGCCGAACAAGCAGTGGCAGGACGAGATCAGGGAGGTCTACGAGGGCGACATCGACGCGGTCGACCTCCAGGTGGGACTCCTCGCGGAGCCGTTCCCGAAGGGCTTCGGCTTCAGCGACACGGCGTTTCGCGTCTTCATCCTGATGGCGTCGCGCCGTCTCAAGAGCGACCGCTTCTTCACGACCGACTACCGGCCCGAGGTGTACACGCAGACGGGGCTCGACTGGGTCGCAGGGAACGACATGCGGTCGGTCCTGCTCAGGCACTTCCCGCAGCTCGAGCCGGCGCTGAAAGGCGTGAAGAACCCCTTCGCCCCCTGGGCCAGGACCGGCTCGGGGCAGCAGCCAAAGGCGAGAACGCACGCCGTCGCGGCGGCCGACTAGGCTTGGTCGGGCGCTAGCGCCCTGACCCCAAGGTATCTCCGTGCGCCTCGGTCTCATCTCTGACATCCACGGCAACCGCCCCGCGCTCGACGCGGTCGTCGCCGAGCTCGAGAAGGAGAATCTCGACCAGATCGTCTGCCTCGGCGACGTCGCCGTCGGCCCGCAGCCCGGCGAGGCCCTGGCCGGAATCCGCGAGCTCGACTCCCTGAACGTGATGGGCAACTGGGACGCCTGTTTTCTGGAGGGCATGCCGGAGGCGAAGGACGAGGTCGGACAGAAGCTCATCGACACGGGCGAATGGTGGGCGCAGTTCCTCTCCGACGAGGACCGCGAGTTCATGAGGAGCTTCGCGCCGACCCTCGAGATCGACCTCGATGGGCTCACCGGGCTCTTCTTTCACGGGTCGCCGAGCTCCTACGACCACTGGATCTTCGCGACGACGCCCGACGACGAGCTGCGGGAGATGCTCGACGGGCACGCGGAGCCGGTGCTCGTCGGCGGCCATACGCACCTGCAACTCGTCCGCCGGTACGAGAAGTCGCTCTTCGTCAACCCCGGGAGCGTCGGGCTTCCCTTCGTCGAGTGGTGGCCCCGGCCCGTCCGGATCGCCCCGTGGGCCGAGTACGGGATCCTCACCTCGGTGGACGGGCGGCTCGAGGTCGAGCTCCGCCGCACGACCTTCGACGTCGAGGCGTTCCTGACCCTCAGCCGCACCAGCGGAATGCCGCACGCGGATTGGTGGGCAGACTGCTGGGAACGGCCTTAGGTCCCGGGCCACGGGCCGGGGAGTAGGTCCCGGGCCACGGGCCCGGGACTCGCGCAAAGTGCTGCGCACTTTCCGCGACCAAAAGCACAGCTGCCGAGGAACGACGGCGCGACCGGCCCTCCCACTCCACGATCGATGGTCCCAGGCAGCCCCGTCCCTGACAGCCCTATCCGGTGCCAGGCACCACACATGGCCGGTAAAGGCAGCCTCGCGAGGATGGCCCCGACGGGCTTGTCCTTACTTCGTCTTCAGGTACTCGATGATCGCTAGGCGCTGCGCGGCCGGCAGGTCGGTGCCGTACATGTGGCCTTCGTTTCCGTTTCCTCGGACCCGCGTGTCATAGCGGAAACCTTCACGGCGCGCGGCGGGGCCTGATGAGACGAAGCCGACGTTCTTCCAGTCGTAGACGTCGTAGCCGGTGTAGAAGACGACGGGCCGCTCCTTTGGGAAGAGGAGCGCGCGGAGCGTCGGGACGCTTCCGTTGTGGAGGTACGGGGCGCGGAGCCAGATCCCGTCGAGCGGTGAGTTCGCGTAGCCGTGCGTCTTGCGGAACGTGTGGAAGTGCCACGGCTTCCCCTTGCCGATCTTGTTCAGCGTGGCGACGAGCGGAGGCGTGAAGTTGTTGAGCCGCGACGGGTCGGTTCCGATCTGGCCGATCGGCGTCACTTGCCCGACCCGCGCGCCGCCGATGTCGTGGCACGACGCGCACTGCTGGTCGTAGATCCGCTCGCCCTGGGCCGCGAGCTTGTGGTCGATGCGGTCGGCCGGGAACGGCGGCGGGCGCAGGTCGAGCAGCCAGTTCGCAATGCGGTTCAGCTGGCGGATGTCGAGCGAATCGTCCGTGCCGCCGACGGCGCGTGCCGCCGAGATGTTGCGCTCCTGGAGGCTCGTGTTGTTGCCGTCCCAGTGCAGATGCATGCCGAGGCGCTCGCGCTGGTCCCAGATGGAGGGAAAGTCGACCGTGCCGATCGTGTGGTCGGCCTTCATGTCGAACCCGGCGCGCTGCTTCAGGGGGTTGAACGTGTCCACCCGTCCCGGCCCGTACGGAGGCCGGCTGTCGAGCCACGCGAAGTCCCGGTTGAGCTTCTCGAGCGCCGACTTCATCTTCGGGATGACTGCGTAGCGATAGAAGACCCGCTCCGGGAACGAGAGCCTCCCGGGGAAACGAAGTTGGATCGCGGGCAGCAGCGTGTCGGCGTTGAATCGCTTGTCGCGCCCGACCTTGCGCAGGAAGTCGATGTAGTCCCAGATCCTCATGCGGTTGGCAGGCATGCCCAGGACGACGTGCCGGGGCGCTCCCGGCTTGGCACGGTAGGTGCCGACGTGGCAGACCGCGCAGTTGAGCCCGACGAGCCCGATCGGCTTGTCGCGGTACGTCGTGCCGATCGGCGTCACGTGGCCCGGCTCGTAGATGAACCCGAGCCGCTCCCAGCCCTTCCCGGGGGTTTTCGGCAGGAGGTCGGGAAAGACGTCGGGGAGGACGACCCAGATCTCGTAAGGAACGCCCTGGAGCTGCTCGCTGCCGAAGGACCCGTACTTGTATTGCTGGACGATGTTCGAGTAGATGACGGGGTCGTTCTTCGTCAGGAACGTGTAAGCCGAGACGCCGCCGGCGGCGAGCAGCGCGGCCAGGATGGCAAGCGCGAAGACCAGCACCTTCCGCCTTCTCGTACCCCGCGCCATCGGCTCAGTGTAATCAGGTCAGCGAGGCGCTCTCGCCACCTCCCCGGCCTGGCGCGCCGAGATCCTGCCGAGGCCTTATCCGGAAGGCTCGACGGGCACCGGCTTGCTCGTCGCCACGATCACCCAGTAGACACCGGCGGCCATCCGGCCGCCGACCGTCAGCCAGGCGACCGCCTGAAAGCGCTCGGGATCGATCGCGGCCACGACGTGGGCGGACGAGATGATGAGGATGAGCAGCCCGGCGTTGCGCAGCCAGACGGTTTCGGCGAGCGAGCGCAGGCTCGTCCGCTTGACGATGAACTCCGGAAAGAAGAACGCCGGGATGGCGAAATAGAGATTCGGCGGCACGCCGATCCAGAGAACGACGCTCGCCCACCCCCACCAATGGAGCGCGAGGAAGAGCGCGGAAAGGCCGCCGAACGCGAAGTCGACGTAGACGAACGGAGCGAAGGTCTTCGGGTTCGTCGTGATGTTGTCGGGGCGACCCACGGCAGCGGCGAAGTATCTCGTAATCGCGAGGGCGGATCAGGCCGACGCGGCGCGGAGGGCCTCGCTCTCATCGACGTAGCGCGTCGCCCCGACGAAGCGGTAGAAGGAGAGCGCCTGGTCGAGCTGGACGGCGGCCTCCTCACGCTCGCCTGCTTCGGCGAGCAACTCGGCGGCGCGCAGGCGTGCGTCCGCCTCGTCGAGCAGCGAGCCGATCTGCGCGTAGAGCTCGGCAGCGCCGGCGAAATCACCACCGGCGTAGAGCCTGGTCGCCTCGATCCAGCGCGTCGGCGGGGCCGCCTCGGTGACGGCGAGCAGTTCCTCCCCGAGGCCGAGAGCCGCGAGGACACGAATCAGAACTGGCCAACAACCCGCGAACACGACGGCGTTCTCGCCCGCGAGCGCAAGCGCTTCCAGAGCGATGGTCTTCGCCTCCTCAGCCCGCCCGCACGCGAGCAGCGCCTCTGCATAGAACGCGAGCGACGGGCCGTAGATCGACGCGCGGGCTCCCTTCGCGACCTCAAGCCCCCGCTCGGCGTCCGCAAGCCCTCCCACCGTGTCGCCGCGGGCCAGTCGGATCGCCCCGCGGATGTAGCGCGGAGTCCCCTCGTAGAAGTGCGGCGATCCCGCCTCCGTCTCGGCGATGAACTCGTCGGCGAGGCGGAAGGCTTCGTCCCAACGACCGGCAACGAAGTCGTTCTCCATCATGTTGGCGCGCAGCCCTCGCATGATTCCCATGCCGCCGAACCGCTGGGCCGCGGTCAGGCCCTCCTCTTCCGCGCGCGAGCTGCGACGTCGGTCGCCGAGCACCCAGAAGGCCTGGCCGAGGTTCATGTACGCCCGCACGCACTCCCTCGAGCTTGCGGCGAGCGCGATCTCGATGCTGCGCTCGAGGTCGGCGATTCCGCCGGCATCTCCCAGGTTCACCCTGGCAACGCCGACGTTGTCGAGTGCGTGCGCGCGGATCTCCTCGAGCCCGAACCGCTCGGCGAGCTCGAGTGCCTGGCGGCCGAGCAGGATCGCCTCCTGGTACTCGTCGGCGAGCATGCGGAAGCGGGAGAGGCTGCTGAGGACGAGCGCCTTCGATCGCGAATCGCCGGCGCCCTGGATGAGCCCGGCGACGCGATGCAGGAGCTCGTCGGCGTACGCGCGATCTCCCCGGTACAACGCGAGCTCGGCGAGCAGCACCTCCGCCTCGGCCGCCGTCTCGCGATCGCCGACCGTGTGGAGGGCGTCGCTGGCCTCGCGCAGCACCTCGTCGCCTGACTGCTCGGTGATCACGAGCGTCTTCCCGTAGGCGAAGAGGAGCCGCGGCCGCTCGGAATCGTCGAGCGGCCAGAGCTCGAGCGCGGCCTGGAAGTAGCCCCTCGCCGGTATGAAGGCGTTCAGCGCCTCCGCGTGCTCGCCGGCGTCCCGGAGCGCCAGGCGGGCGGACGTCTCAAGCTCGTCGAGCGGCTGCCGGGCGGCGCGGGCGAGCTCGAGAGCGGCGAGGTAATGGTGGACGACCAGCTCCGCCTGGTCGTCGGGCCGTCCGAGTGCCTCGATCCACTCCGCCGCGAGACGATGCTTGTCGGCTCGCCGCGCGCGCGGGATCTGGCCGTAGGCGACGTCGCGGACGAGCAGATGGCCGAAGGAGTACTCGCTTTCGCCGGCAACAGACGAGCTGCGTTCCCGGCGGAGGAACTCCTTGCGCTCAAGCGCGTGCAAGCCCCGCTCCGCTCCGCCGCGCTCGTGTCCGGCCATCTGGGTCAGCGCTCCGAGCCAGAAGACCTTGCCGAGCACGGCCGCGTCCTGGATCAGCTCCTTCTCGTCCTCCGGAAGAGCGTCGAGGCGGGCGGCGATGATCCCCTGGACGCTCTCCGGTAGCTCCTCCACCTGCCTGCCCTCCCCGACCAGGCGGGCGAACTCCTCGGCATAGAGCGGGTTTCCCCCCGCGCGCGAGATCAGCGTCGACTGGAACTCGGCGTCAAGCAGGGGCTGCTCGAGGAGCGCGTGCACGAGATGCGCCGTCTCGTCGTCGGAGAGCGGCGGGAGAGAGATGGTCGTCGAGTTCACCTTGCCGCCTCCCCAAGCCTCCCGACGGGCGATGAGCTCGGGGCGGGCGGTGCAGAGCACGAGCAGCGGCACCCCGCTTGCCCACTCGACCAGGTGGTCGACGAAGTCGAGCAGTCCTTCGTCGGCGAAGTGCAGGTCCTCGAAGACCGCGACCAGCGGGCGGGGCTCGGCAAGCACCTCGAGAAAGCGGCGCCAGGCGGCGAAAGCCTCCTCACGGCTGCCCGAAAGCTCCTGGTCGGCCTGGAGGCCGACGAGCGGGCGGAGGTGCCGCTCGAGCCACACGACCTCGGTCGGATCGGCGACATGCGACTCGATCGCGTCAAGCAGCTTGGTCGCCGAGCTCTCGGCATCGTCGCTCTCGAGAATCCCCGCCTGATCTTTCACGATCTCGGCCAGCGCCCAGAAGCTGACGCCCTCCCCGTAGGGCAGGCTGCGCCCCTGGAGCCAGCTGAACAGTTCCGGTTCTTGCTCGAGGGCTCCGAAGAGCTCGAAAACGAGCCGGCTCTTGCCGATCCCCGGCACGCCGACGAGCGTGACGAGCTGCGGCTCGCGCTCCTCGCGCACGCGGGTGACAGCGGCGACGAGGGACGCCAGGTCGCGATCCCTGCCGACGAGCGGCCCGAGCTGGCGAATGTCCAGGCCCAGGTGCACCGCAAGGGCCTCCCAGGCCGGCTGAGACTCCGCCGTGACTTTCAGCTGCACGGAGGTCGCCTCCCCGTAGTCGATCGCTCGTTCGGTCGCGCGATAGGTCGTCTCGTCGACCAGGATCGCATCGGCTCCCGCCGCAGCTTGGAGCCTCGCGGCCGCGTTGATCACGTCGCCGGAGGCGCTCAGGTCGCCCGTCTCGGTGCGGGCGCCTAGTCGGGCGAGCGCTTCGCCGGTCGTGATCCCGATGCACACCTGGAGGTCCTCCGCGTCCTCCCGGATCGTCTCGCGGATCGCAAGCCCCGCCCGCACTGCCCGCTCGGGGTCGTCATCGTGGGCAAGCGGGATCCCAAAGAACGCCATCACCTCCTCGCCGACGAGCTTCTCGACGCTGCCGCCGAAGCGCTCGATCTCCTTCTGGGCGCGGGCCTGGAAGGGCTCCAGGCTCGCTCGGAAATCCTCCGGGTCGGAGGCGCTGAGCCCGACGAGCTCGGCGACGAGGACGGAGACGAGCTTTCGCTCCTCGCGCACAGGCTCCGCCGGCTCGACCGGCCGGCCGTCCTCAACGACGAGCGCGTAGATCCGCTCGGGCGCGCTCAGGTCCTTGAGCTGGCGCTCGCCGAGGTCGCGCAGCTCGAACTCGCCGGCGAGCAGGTCGCGTGTCGTCTGCGAGACGAGCACCTCGCCGCCCTCGGCCGTGCCCATGATGCGCGCGGCGCGATGGACGTCGAGGCCGGCGAAGAGCTCGCCGTGGGCGACGGGCTCGCCCGTATGGAGACCGATCCGGACGCGGACCGGCTCGCCCGGCCACTCGTGGCCGGCGTGCGCGCGCTGGGCGGCGGCGGCGGCCTCGGCTGCCGCGCGCGCGCTTCCGAAGGCGAAGTGGAAGCTGTCGCCCTGCATCTCGACCTCGACCCCGCCGTGAGCCGCGCAGGCCTCGCGCAAGAGCCGCCGGTGTGCGTCGAGCGCACCGACGTAACGCTTGGGGCCCAGCGCCTGGAGCAGCTTGGTCGAGCCGTCGATGTCCGTGAAGAGGAGGGTGACGGTGCCGGTCGGGAGCTCAGGCATCGGGTCTCACAGCGCGAGCTGCTGGCTCACCAGGTAGTAGTACATCCCCTCGCGCTTCATCAGCTCCTCGTGAGAGCCCTGCTCGGCAAGGCGCCCCTTCTCGAGCACGACGATGACGTCGGCGTCGCGGATCGTGCTCAGCCGGTGCGCGATCACGAACGACGTCCGTCCCTGAAAGACCTGGTCGACGTTCGCCTGGACGGCCCGCTCCGATTCGGTGTCAAGGGCGCTCGTCGCCTCGTCGAAGACCAGGACCGGCGGCTTCAGGTACAGGGCACGTGCGATCGCGATCCGCTGACGCTGTCCTCCGGAGAGCAGCATGCCCGACTCGCCGATCTTCGTCTTGTAGCCGAGCTGGAGCCGATTGACGAACTCGTGGGCGTTCGCAACCCGGGCGGCCCACTCCACCTGTTCCATGTCTGGCTCCTCATCACCGAAGGCGATGTTGCGCGCGATCGTGTCGTCGAACAGATAGCTGTCCTGAAGAACGTAGCCGATCTGGCGCCGCAGCTCGCGATACCGGAGCGTGCGCATGTCGACGCGGTCGTAGCTGATCACGCCGGATGTCGGCTCGAGCAGACCGGAGAGGCAGCGGACGAGCGTCGTCTTCCCCGAGCCGCTCCGGCCCACGATCGCCACCATCGTGCCCGGCTCGACACTGAGCGTGATCCCCTCCAGCACGGGTGGCGAGACCGGCGAATACCGGAAGCCGACGTTCTTCAGCTCGACCCGCCCTTCGATCGTCCGAACCGGCGCGAGCGCGGAGCCGTTGGCGCCCTGCTCCGGCTCGTGCTCGACGATGTCGTTCAGACGGTTGAGCAAGACCTTGCCGTACTGGAGGTCGTCCCAGATGTCGAGCAGGACGATCAGCGGGCCGTTCGCCATCAGCACGAGCGCGTTGAACGCGACGAGCTCGCCGATCGTCATCGCGTGGTCGATCACGCGGAGCGAGCCCACGAAGAGGAAGAGGACGATCGTGACCAGGGTGACGATCTGGACCACCGCCTCGTAGGACATGATCGTCAAGTCCGCTCGAAAGATGCGGTGGGCGAGGTTCGTGAACTGGGTGAGCATCCGCCTGCGGAACGCATGCTCGGCGCCGACGGCCTTGACGGTTTCGATCCCTTTGATGGCGTCGATCTGATGCGAGTTGTAGCGTCCGAACGCATCCTCGAGGCTGTCGAACATCGGGCGCAGGCGCTTCTGGGAGAAGCGCATCAGTCCGGCGTAGGCCGGCGCTGTGGCCAGGAACACGAGCGTCAGGAGCAGGTCGTAGTGGACCATCACCGCAAGCGCGACGCCGAACGTGGCGAGCGACGTCAGCCCGTTGACCCCCTGGATGACCACCGTCGACCGGACTTCGCGCATGCCGGCGAGGCGGCGCTGGATGTCGCCCGTCCGGCGCGAGTGGAAGTAGCGCATGGGCAGGGCGAGCAGCCTCCCGGTCAGGAAGTCGAGCGTCCTCCGGTCGAGGGTGACAGCGGCGCGGCTCAGCACGTAGCGCTGGAGGAGATTCGCCCCGAGCATCAAGACCAGAACGCCGCTCATGCCGGCCAGCAGCAGGTAGAGGAAACTCGTATGGAGCGTCCCCTTAACGAGCCTGTCGAAGATCACCTGCGTGAAGACGGGCAGCGACATCTGGAGGACCGCGGCGATCAGGGACAGGAGGGCGGCGAGGGCGAGCGTGCGCCAGAACGGGCGGAAGAACTGCCAAAGCCACAGCACCTTTGGCTCGCCGACCGGTGCCTCCTCGAGCCCCGGCCCGTAGGCCAGAAGCCCGGCGTATCCGGACCACTTCTTCTCGAATTCCGAACGCTTCATGCGAACGAGACCGCGTGCGGGGTCGGCCAGGCGCACGCGCCGGCCGTCCGTGTCGAAGAGCACGACCCAGTGGTTTCCTTCGAAGTGGCAGACGGCCGGGAGCGGCAGCTCGTCGAGACGCGACTTCGAGGCCTTCACGGCGCGAACGCGCAGACCGACCGACTCGGCGCCGGCAGCGATCCCGGTCAGGCTCGTGCCGTCGACGCCCATGTGGACGACCCGGCGGATGTGCGTCAGGCTGACCGCCCGCCCGAAGTGACGGCAGACCATCGCCAGGCAGGCTGCGCCGCAGTCCATCTCGTCGATCTGCCAAACGTGGGGAAACTTCCGGATCCGCCCGCGTGGGGCACCGATCTCCTCGCCTGCCCACTCCTCGCCCACCTGCTCGTCCGTCTGCGGGGCTTCGCGAACCTCGTCGACCTGGTCCAGGCCAACGATCTCCGGCGTCGACCAATCCGTCGGCAGGAGCTCGTCGGCGAAGTCGAGCGGTACGCGGGCGACGAACCTGAAGTCGTACCTGGCGATCTGCTCCTCGAACACGGCGCGGAACACGTCGTCTAGCTCGGCGAGCCGCCTGAAGTCGCTCTCCCCGAGCGCGAGCAGGGTCGCCGGGGTGACCGCCTCGACGCTTGCCGTCGCCGTGCCGCGGAGCAGCGAGTGCTCTCCGAAGAAGTCGCCGCGCCGCTTGTAGTCGATGTCGCCCCGGGCGCGTTCCTCGCTCTCCCAGACCACCCGCAACCGGCCGCTCTCGACGAAGTACATCCGGCTCGCGCGCTCGCCCTGCCGGATGACGACGTCTCCCTTGGCGACCGTGACCCGCTCCAGAGCGTCGATCAGCTCGTCGAGAGTCTCCGCCCGGATGCGAGAGAGGTCGGACGAGAGGCGGAAGAGGTAGCGCAGGCGGCCGCGCTCGGCCTCGCGCTCGAAGTGCTCCTTGATCTCGGGCTTCAGCCGAACGAGCGCCCGGAAGACGGTCCCGTCGAGCCTGAGTGCATCGACGGCGCTGTTCGCGCGGACGGTCGCGGTACGCGGTATCCCCTCGAGCAATGCCATCTCGCCGAAGACGTCGCCCGGGCCGAGCATCTCGATCGAGACCTCGTCGCCGTCCCCCTTGCGCTTGAGGACTCGTGCGGTGCCGGAGACGACGACGTAGAGGGCGTCGCCCGGCTCCCCCTCCTCCACGATCGAGCTTCCGAAGTCGAACGACTCGGGCTCGAAGCTCTCGACGACGAGCCTGCGCGCGTCTTCGGGCAGCGCCCTCAACATCGGCAGCTCGGCGAGGACCGCCGCGGCGCCGTCTAGCCGCAAGGTCTCAGGGCCGTTCATGCCACCGGATCCGCTCTCCGATCTCTGTGTCGATCGCACGCCGTCGCACCTCCTCCCGCACCCGAGTCTGCACCAACGGGTCATCGAGCGTCGGGACGCGCTTGTCGCGAACGGCCGCGAACACGAACACGTCACCGATCGCGACCGGGCCGACGACGTCGCCAGCGGTAGCGCCGAGGAGCGGCTGCGCGAGCTCGGGCGCAGCCTCCTCGAGCGACAGGGTTCGCTCGACGACCTGGACGCCGGCTCTGACGGCGATCTCGGGCAGCGACATGCCTTCCTCGGCGACGCAGAGCGCCGCTTCCCGGGCCATCCCTTCATCACGGAGCTCGAGAACGGTGCACTCGACCTGGACCCACTCCGAGCGGCGCGTCTCGAGAGCCCTTGCCGTCGCCTCCGGCGTCAGCAAACGTCTCGAGCGTTCCTCCGAGGCCTCCTCGACCTCGCCAAGCGAGCTACCCGGCAAGACCCCCACGGCATCGGCGGAGGCGAGCTGGCCGGCGAGCTTCCAGGCCCATTCGCCCAGCGCTCCCGAGCAGACCGTCTCCGGCCAGAGGGCGTCGGCGACACGACCCGGATCCGGCGGATATGAGGCGATCGACTCCTCGAGCCGACCGTCGAGCCCCGCTCGGGCCAGCGCGCGGCGACAGTACTCGAGCCAATCCGCGTGCGCGAGCTCCCAGCGCGCGAGCCACGCCTCCATGTCCTCGGCCGCGAGCAGCTTGTGCTCGTGGCGATAGCGCTCGTCCTCGGCCTCGACGTCGGCCTCGCCGACCGGAAAACGATCCAGGGCGGCGATGCCCTCCGCAGCCTGCCGTTCGAGAGCGTCGAGGTCACCCCAGTGGCAACCCGCCTCGAGGACGTCCTGCCAGCGGTAGATACGGCCGGCGATCGAGAACACGGGCCGCTCGAGGACGGATCGCGGCGCCGCGCTCACAGCCGGCCTCGCCGATCGAATAGCGCTGTCAGGTTGCACCAAGCTAAGCAACGATTGTCCCCCTGTTTGATGCTTTTCGTCAATGCTCATGCCCCCAAAAAAGGTCGCGGTGTTGTCGCGCGCGGCTAAAGCGTTGTAGTGTCCCCACAGACGCTCGAGAGGATGAGGAGGTGAATCTTGTGAGCGAGCAGGACAAGGAGATCCGCGATCTCGACCTTTCCGACGAGGAGGGCGAGGACGTCAAGGGCGGAGTCAAAGGACCGATGCCACCCTCGCACATGCCGCCGGGCAAGCCTGCGGTGAAGTCCCCAGGCACTGCAACCGGAAGTGCGCCACCTACTTCGGCGATCCCGAAGTCCCCGAAGGGACCGGGTCGATTGCCCCCTGGTAGCTAGATACACCTTGCGATCGCCGGGTGACCAAGTCTGGCGTTGAGAGGCGGGCGTTTTCGAGCGTCCGCCTCTCTGTTTTTTGGGCTAGTGACGATCGAGGCGACGTCGCCTGCGCCGCCGAAGCCCGCGCTGCGGCCCGCAGGCTCCTCCCGCAGGCTCCTAGTAGTTGCGCGGTTGGGCCGACTGCACCACGTCGACGGGGTCGAAGGCGCGTGTGTCGTGCCCGGTACCCCCGAAGATGACGTCCCGAACTCCGTCCCTCGCAGGGAAATAATCGTTGGCCCGCCCCCCGTACAGCCGATCATGGCCGCTACCGCCGATTAGGACGTCGTCCCCACCCTTTCCGTAGATCCGGTCGTTACCTGCCCTGCCGTAGATGAGATCGCCCCGGCTCGTTCCTCGGATGATGTCCGCTCGTGCGGTGCCGCGGACGACGCAGGGACGGGGGTCGGGCAGGGGTGCCGGGCGCCGCCACACCGGATTGAATGCCGGAAGGCCGCCGGTACGGACAACGTGCTCGCCTGTGCCGTCAGGCCTGATCACGGCGAGCCGGTACGACCTCCGTGCCCGCGTAAACGCGATCATGCTGCCGTCGGGCGACCAAGCAGCATCACCTCGGAAGCCCTGGGCGTCCTGGGCCAGAAGGTGCGCCCCGCTGCCGTCAGCTTGCAGCACTTCGAGAGTATGGGCGACGCTGTCAGCGTCGAACGACCCGAAGTAGGCAAGTTGCCGGCCGTCGGGCGACCACGCGGCGGGGCCGACGCTGCCCTCGACCAGAAGGTGGGCGCCGCTGCCGTCGGCCTTCGCGACTCCGAGGCCTGCCCAATTGCGATGTCTGTACGCGAGGTAGGCGAACTGCCGGCCGTCGGGAGACCAGACGGCGGCCGCGGCCGAATCGATGAGTTTCGACCGGTGTGTCCCGTCTGCATCGGCGACGTAGATCGCCGGGACCCAGAAAGGCGACCACTCGGATTGTGTTCGAAGTGGCGACCACACGACGAAGAGAATCCGGTCCTGGGGCGACCATGAGCCGCCCGAGACGTACTCTCCGTCGACGCCGAGACGGTGCCAGCCTCCACCGTCAACGTTCTCTACATAACTGGTCTCCACCCAAAATCCGGACCAATGAAGGATGAGCTGGCTCCCGTCGGGAGACCATGCGACGACGTTGCCCGATCCTCTCCCCGCCCCTCGCGTGAGGTTCCGGGAATCCCTCCCCGCGGCATCGGTGACGAAGACGTCACCGAGATGGTCCTGCCCGGGATTGTCGTCTCTGCGGGTGAAGGCAATCAATCGGCCGTCCGGCGACCAGGCCTGACCCACGTTGTCGTGTGGGTCGCTGATTCGAAATGTGTGTCCGCGCAGGTCGGTCGCGCACAGGCCCCTGTAAATGGTCTGTTCGGCATGACCGCGCGTGATGGGACCAACCTCGAACGTGAGCAGAGGCCGCCCGGCGGTCGGCGTCGTGGCGGCGGCGGCCGAAGTGATCGCAACTGTGGCGACGAGAGCAACCGCGGACCCAAGCCTGCGCATGGCGCCGACACTACTTTCCGCTTGTCAAGACGACGTGAGGATTCCTGGAAGATTTCAGGAGCCGGCCGCGAGGTGCCCCCCTCACTCTCGGTTTCCTGACGCGTCGCTCCGTGCCCGTATGCGAGCGGAACATTGCTGGGTCGCAAGGGCCGCTCGCAGGAGGGTGCGGAGCGGCGCGAGGCTTCCCGCGGAGCCCGGCTCTGCCGGGCGGGAGCGGGAAGCCGGTCAGGGTGGGAGCCGGCCGTGAGGTGCCCCCTCACTCACTCTCGGTTTCCTGACGCGTCGCTCCGTGCCCGTATGCGAGCGGCACAGTGCTGGGTCGCACGGGCCGCTCGCAGGAGGGTGCGGAGCGGCGCGAGGCGTGGCGCGGAGCCGGGCTCTGCCCGGCGGGAGCGCTACGCCGGTCAGGGAAGCGAGAGCGGATGAAGGGGCTCGAACCCTCGACCTTCTGCATGGCAAGCAGACGCTCTACCAACTGAGCTACATCCGCGAGTCACCCGAGTATAGCCACGGTTTTCACGCGCCACTCGCGTCCAGGGCCTCGTTCACGAGCCGGTCGGCGAGCTCGTTGTGCTCGCGGCGGACGGCTGTGTACGTGACCTTGCGGATGCCGTCCTCA
This sequence comes from Gaiellaceae bacterium, assembly GCA_035318925.1. Lineage (GTDB taxonomy): Bacteria > Actinomycetota > Thermoleophilia > Gaiellales > Gaiellaceae > VAXT01. The sequence goes on along the minus strand of DATHDS010000024.1, from coordinate 14,896 downwards.
AGCTCGTTCGCTTCGCTCCAGAGCTCCCGTAGCGCCTCGTTCTTCACCTTCCAGTCGCCGCGCATCTGGTGGACGAGGAGCTCGGAATCGGAGATCACTTCGAGCTCGTCCACCTGGAGCTCGGCGGCCTTTCTCAACCCCTCGACGAGCGCGCGGTACTCGGCGACGTTGTTCGTGGCGACGCCGATCGCCTCCCCGTGAGCCGCCAGCACCGTGCCGTCCTCGGTCTCGAGCACGTAGCCGTACGCGGCGGGACCGGGATTGCCCCGGGAGCCCCCGTCAGTCGAGAGGCGAGCCTTCATGCGAGCGGGTAGAGGTCGAAGGCCGGCTCCTCGTACGGATGCGCCTCACGGAGGGCGCGGACGATCTCGGCCTCGCGCTCGACCGGGTAGACCGTCTCGAGGCGCAGCTCGGGGACGCGCTCCTCGCGACCGCGCTCGCCGACGGTGGGCGCAGTTTCCTCGCCTGCAAAGAAGGTTCCCGTCCCCTCGGTGTACCAGGAGCACCGCTCGTAGTCGCCGATCCGGCCAGCCCCTGCGGCGAAGACTGCGTCGCGCACGGCGTCAAGCGCCTCGGGCGGGACGAAAACAACCAGCTTGCGATTCACATCCTGACTCTCACATAAAGCGTTGCGCCATTGATCCCCACCCGCGAGTGTGGTTCAGTCGCTCGGACCAACATGGGAGGCAACGCATGAGCACAAACGCCAGCGGCAACACCGGCCCTCTCGGCCAACCGCGCGGAATCGGCTTCGGAATTCTCTTGTTCATCATCACCCTCGGCTTCTACGGCTGGTACTGGGTCTACAAGACCCAGGAGGAGATGAAGCAGCACACAGGCGAAGGCCTCGGCGGGGTTCTGGGCCTCGTTATCTGGATTGTCATCAGCGCGGTCAGCGCGTTCGTCATTCCGTCGGAGATCGGGAAGATGTACGCGAAGGACGGGCAGCAGTCGCCGGTCACCGGCTGGACGGGACTGTGGCTCTTCCCGTTCGGGATCTTTCTCATCCCCGCGTTCGTCTGGTTCGTGAAGGTGCAGGGCGCCCTCAACCGGTACTGGGAAGCGAAGGGTGGGGCAGCGACCGCCTAGTCGGTGTCGATCTGGGCGCGCTGGAGCTTGCCCGAGTAGTCGACGTAGATCGACTTCCACTCGGTGAAGAAGTCCAGCGCGGCCTGGCCCGCCTCGCGGTGACCGTTGCCCGTGCCTTTGACGCCGCCGAACGGTAGGTGCACCTCGGCGCCGATCGTCCCGGCGTTGATGTACGTGATGCCCGCATTCAGGTCGCGCATGGCGCGAAACGCCTTGTTCACGTCGCCGGTGAAGATCGAGGACGAAAGCCCGTACTCGATCCCGTTCGAGACCCGGATCGCCTCGTCCAGGTCGCGCACCTTGATGACGGCGACGGTCGGCCCGAAGATCTCCTCCTGGGCGATCCGCATCCCGGGATCGACGTCGCCGAAGATCGTCGGCCGGTAGTAGAAGCCCTTGTCGAGCCCATTGCCGGAGGCGACCTCGCCGCCGGTCAGCAGCGTCGCGCCCTCGTCGCGGCCGATCGTCGTGTATGAGTGGATCTTCTCGAGCGCGGACTGGTTGATCACGGGCCCGACGTCGGTGTCCTCCTCCCAGCCCACGCCGAGCCGGAGCTTCTCGGCCGCAGCGACGAGCCGCGAGACGAGGGCGTCGTAGACCGCCTCGTGCGCGATCACGCGACTCGCAGCGGTGCAGCGCTGGCCCGAGGTGCCGAACCCCGACCAGATGATCCCGTCGACGGCCAGGTCGAGGTCGGCGTCGTCGAGCACGATGATCGCGTTCTTGCCCCCAAGCTCGAGGTGGACGTGCTTCAGGCGATCCGCCGCGTCCTTCGTCACCTGGACGCCGGTCTCCCGCGAGCCCGTGAGCGTGATCACCGGGACGTCCGGATGCGTGACGATCGCGTGGCCGACCTCTCCCCCGCCCCCGTGCACGACGTTGACGACCCCGGCCGGCACGCCCGCCTCGTCCAGCAGCTCCACGAAACGCTCGCCGAGCGCCGGCGTGTCGGTTGCGGGCTTGAAGACGACGGTGTTGCCGCAGACGAGCGCAGGCAGGATCTTCCAGGAGGGGATCGCGATCGGGAAGTTCCACGGCGTGATCACGCCGACGACGCCGATCGGCTGGCGCACGCTCATGTTGAACTTGTCGCGAAGCTCGGACGGGGTCGTCTGCCCGAAGAGCCGCCGGCCCTCACCGCCCATGTAGTAGGCCATATCGACGGCCTCCTGGACGTCCCCGCGCGCCTCGGGCAGCACCTTGCCCATCTCGCGCGCCATCAGCTGCGCCAGGTCCTCCTTGCTCTCGGCAAGGAGCTGTCCGAAGCGGAAGAGGATCTCGCCGCGCCTCGGCGCCGGCACGAGCCGCCAATCCTCGTACGCCTCCTTCGCAGCGGCGACCGCTCGGTCGACGTCCCCGGCGCCCGAGCGCGGGAAGACGCCGATCGTCTCGCCGTTCGCGGGGCTGGCGCTCTCGAAGGTCTCGCCCGAGGCGGCGTCGACCCACTCACCGGCGATGTAGTTCTGAAAGGTTTTCGCGCCCAGGATGGCCACGGCGCTGATACTAGTCGTCGGCCTGCGTGCCCTCGGTCTCGAGGAAGGTGCCCGGGATGCGCGGACGGCGCCGGTCGCGTATCTCTCGCTTCCCCCCGGACTCCCGGCCCGTGCGGCGATCGGGGCCGTCGCGGCGTTCGAGGATCACAGTCACGTTCGGGTTGTCCTTGTAGTACTCGATCATCTTGGAGAAGAGCTCGTCCTCGAGCTCTCGCGGGATCACGCAATAGATCATCTGGCTTGGATTGTAGGGACGCCTACAGCCGGGCGATCTCGGGCACGACCCGGCCGTCCGGGTCGACACGCGCGTTCCACGTCCTGAACGACGGCTCGAGCTCTTCCAGCTCGTGGCCGCGCTCGGCCAGGCGGACGGGCTGGGCCGAGTCGAAGAGGACTCGGTACTGGTACCAGGAGATGTCCCAGGCGACCGTGACGACGACCTCGGTGTTTACGCCCGAGAGCGGCACGACGCTCGCGTGCGGCTTGCCCAGGCTCTTGCCGATGCCCCCGACGGTACGCCGGTACGGGCTCGCGTTGAAGAGATCTGCCGCCTCGACCATCGCGCGCTCCGGCTCCGAGAGGCGGCGCAGGATCGGCTCGGGCGCCAGGGTCTCTTCCGGTGCCGCCCGGCGAGGATCGAGAAACGCGCCGAGGTTGAAGCGCCGCCGTCGGGGCTCGTGCTCGAAGGTCGGGGTCGTCGGGCTGCCCTCCTTCACCCACCCCTGCTCGGCCGCGATCTCCTGGCAGAGCGGGCAGACGTCGACGAAATCGTCGCCGCCGGGAGAGAACCGGGTCGTGCGCTCGCCGACGAGGAGCGTCCGGTCGCAGATCGCGCAGACCTGCGCGACTGCCATTCGTGAAGACCGCATGGCGGCGACTATAGCCCAGCCCTGGCGCCTGTTCGCGCTGCTAGGCTCCGCTAACTGTGTTTTACATTGTAATTCACGGGAAGCGGACATGACGGGGCGCATGCGGCCCAGAGGCGTACGTTCGCGCCGCCGCGTCGGGCCCGGGCGCTGGCACGTCCGCGCGCGGCTCGAGCGTTTCACCGAGCCCGCCGTCCTCCTCGTCCTCCGCGACAACCCGGGCCACGGGTACGAGCTGCTCGTGGAGCTCCAGACGCTGATGCCCAACGAGCGGATCGACATGGGCAATCTCTACCGCATCCTCCGCTCGCTCGAGCGCGAGGGACTCGTCACCTCGACCTGGGACGAGGAAGCCCCAGGGCCCGCGAAACGGGTCTACGTCATCACTCAGTCGGGCCGGCGAGTGCTCGCACAGTGGGTCGAGGCCTTCAAGAAGATCGAGCAGCAGATCAGCGCCTTTTCAAAGCGTTACGCAGAGGGAAGGGGGTGAACATGCATCACGGACACAGACGTTTTCGCGGCCGCGGTGTCGGCCGACGCTGGTACGAGCCCGAGCGCGTTCTCGAACGCCTCGAGGAGTATCAGCGCGATCTCGAGCAGGAGCTCGCAGACGTCGCGGATCTGATCGGCCGGCTGAAGCAGGAACAGACGGAAGCGGTCAAGGTCTAGGAGCACTCAAGCAAGAGGCGGAAGCTCGAGCTTTCGCCTCTTCGCGCTCCCTACACCTTCGCTTCCTCGCGCTCCCTCTTGGTCTCTTCGATCAGCTTCTCCGCGACGTGGCTCGGCACCTCGTCGTAGCGCAGGAACTGCATGTGGTAATCGCCGCGCCCGCCGGTCATCGACGTCAGGGCCTGGCCGTAGGTGAGCATCTCGGCCATCGGCGCCTCGGCCTTGATGTGCGTCATCCCGCCGGTGGGCTCCATTCCCTGCAACCGCCCCCGGCGCGAGTTGAGATCGCCGTTCACGGCGCCGACCGTGTCGTCAGGGACGGTCACGTCGACCTCCATGATCGGCTCGAGCAACACCGGGTCAGCCGCCTCGTAGGCCTGCTTGAAGGCCATCGAGCCGGCGATCTTGAATGCCATCTCCGAGGAATCGACCGTGTGGTACGAGCCGTCCACGAGCCGGACCCGGACGCCTTGCACCGGCGCACCGGCCAGCTCACCCTGCTGCATCGCCTCCTGGATTCCCTTGTCGACCGCGGGCCGGAAGCTCTGCGGGATGACCCCGCCGACGATCTTGTCCTCGAACTCGTAGCCCGTGTGCCCTTCCAGCGGCTCCAGCACGATGTGACAGTCGCCGAACTGGCCGCGGCCACCGGTCTGCTTCTTGTAGCGCCCGTGGCCCCTGGCCTCCTTGCGGATCGTCTCGAGATAGGGGACGCGCGGCTGTCGCAGGTCGACCTCGACGCCGAAGCGGCGCTTCAGGCGGTCGACGGCGACCTCGACGTGCATCTGGGTCATCCCTGAGAGGAGCTGCTCTCCCGTCTGCTGGTCGCGCTCGAGGTGGAGGGTCGGATCCTCCTCGCTCAGGCGGCGAAGCGACGTGGCCACCTTCTCCTCGTCGCCCTTGGCCTTGGGCGTGATCGCAAAGCTCATCACAGGCTCGGGGAAGTCGAGGCTCGGCAACTCGACGTCGCGGTCGGCGTCGAGCAGCAGGTCTCCGGTTCTGACGTCCTTGAGCTTGGAGACGGCGCCGAGGTCGCCCTCGCCGAACTCGTCCGCCGGCTCGTGGTCCTTGCCCTGGAGCGTGAGCAGCTGGCCGACGCGCTCCTTGTCGTGGGTGCGCACGTTCGTGAGAGTCGAGTCCGAGCCGATCCGGCCGGCGAGCACGCGGAAAATGTTGATGCGGCCCGCGAACGGGTCGGCGACGGTCTTGAAGACGAAGGCTGCGTTCTGCGCGCCTTCGATCTGGATCGGCGCGCCCTTCTTGGCAGGCGACGGGATGCCCTCGACCAGCAGGTCGAGCACGGCGGTCGTGCCGAGGTTCTTCGTCGCGACTCCGCACGCGACCGGGAAGAGCTCGCCCTTGGTCACGGCTGTCTTCATGGCAGCGGCCACCTCGTCGGGCGAGAGCTCCTGCCCGTCGAGATAACGCTCCATCAGGCCCTCGTCCGTCTCGACCACGGAGTCGAGCAGCTGGGTGCGGTATTGCTCGACCTCGTCGACCAGCTCGGCGGGGATCTCGCCCGGCTTTCCCTCGCGTTCGCCCTCTGGGCTCGTGTACGCCGTCATGTGCAGCAGGTCGACGATCCCGCTCACCTCGTGTTCGACGCCGATCGGGAGATGAATCGCCACGCATTGCGAGCCGAGCTGGGCGCGCAGCTGCTCGAGGGTGCGGTAGAAGTCCGCGCGCTCGCGGTCGAGCATGTTGACGAAGACGACGCGCGCGAGGCCGAGCTCCTCGGCGCGGTGCCAGTTGCGCGCGGTCTGCACCTCGACCCCCATGACGCCGCTGACCGTGACGAGCGCGCCCTCGACGACGTGCAGGGACGAGATTGCGTCGCCCTGGAAGCTCGGCTCGCCCGGCGTGTCGATGAGGTTGATCTTCCGGCCCTGCCACTCGAGGTGGCACAGGGCCGCCGAGATCGACATCTCGCGCTGCTGCTCGTCCTCGTCCCAGTCGGAGACGGTCGTACCCTGCTCGACGACGCCGAGCCGGTTCGTCGCGCCTGCCTGGAAGAGCATTGCCTCGACGAGCGAGGTCTTGCCCGTGCCTCGGTGACCGACGACGGCGACGTTGCGGATCTTTCCGGGCTCGACTGCGGACATGCGGGGGCTCCTCCTGGGCTGGTTTCAGTCGATCTTAACGAGGCATCCGCAGTTGAAAGAACGTCACGGTTCCGGAGCGAAGCCGTCACCCACGCGCGCGCTTCTCCTCGCTACGCTCGCAGCGGGGAGGAGGCTGGGTGCACCTTGAAATGGGCTACTCGACCGGTTCGCGGGCCGGAACGCCGCCGAGATGGGCCTTCAGGCGCAGGACCGCCTTCGTGTGCAACTGCGAAACGCGCGACTCGGTCACGCCGAGCACCTCGCCGATCTCGCGAAGCGTCAGCTCCTCGTAGTAGTAGAGCGTGACCACGAGCTTCTCCCGCTCGGGCAGCCGTGCGATCGCCTCCCCGAGCGCTTCCTTGAGCTCGGTCTGGGCGAGGGCAGACTGCGGCTCCGGTCCCTGGGTGTCCTCGATCGTGTCGATGAGGGCAACCTGGTCGCCGCCCGACGATGAGATCGTCCAGAGCTCGTCGAGCGCGCCGATCGACGAGCGAGAGATCTCGGTCAAGCTCTCCTCGAGCTCCGAGGTCTCGATCCCGAGCTTGCCCGCGATCTCGTCGTCGGTCGGCGCGCGGTGCAGCTTCGCTTCCAACTCGGCGATCGCACGCTCGATCTGGCGCGCCCGCGCCCGCACCGATCGCGGCACCCAGTCCAGCGCGCGCAGCTCGTCGATGATCGCGCCCTTGATCCGCGCGATCGCAAACGTCTCGAACTTGACGTCGCGATCGGGGTCGTAGCGCTCGATCGCGCCGATCAACCCCAGGAGCCCGTAGGAGACGAGGTCGCCCTCGTCCACGTGCGCCGGCAGCCCGCTCCCGAGGCGCCCGGCGACGTACTTGACAAGTGGCGCGTACGTCAGGATCAGCCGGTCGCGCACGCCCTGGTCGTGAGTCTTCTGAAAATCCTGCCAGAGGCCCTGGGTGTCATCCGTCTGCGCCACGCTTAGAGAATACGGGCCTTCACGACGAAATCCTCAGCGGGCACGTCTCATCAGGAGCGCGCGGAGCCCGAAGCTGCCGATCCAGAGCGCGAGCGCAGCCCCTGCGAGGGCGATCACCCAGACGCCCGCCACGACGGCCGCGTAGGCGATGCCGGCAAAGAGAACGGCGAGAAACAGGAAGAGCGTCCCGAGCGCACGACGCTGACGAGCGGCCACGGGCGCGACTCTACTGCCCGGGAAGACCGCCAGTACAATCGGTCAGCCGAACCTAGGGGCGTAGCTCAATTGGCAGAGCACCGGTCTCCAAAACCGGGGGTTGCAGGTTCGAGTCCTGCCGCCCCTGTTGATAGCAAAAAGCCCTGCAAGCGCGTAGCTTTTCACGTGGCACTATAGAGGGAGAATCAGGCCGGCTCGGCGGCGCTTGTGCCCGAACTTGTGCCCACGTCAGCGAAGACGCGAGCGCCCAGCTTCTCGGCCTCTTCGCGGAACGACTCGCCCGCGAGGTCGATGTAGAGCTGGGTTGTAGCGAGGTCCGCGTGGCCTGCACGGGCCATCAGAGCGGCGGGCGAGATCCCGGCGGCCGCCCCGTTGGTTATCGACGTGTGCCGGCCGTCGTGGAACGGCCGCATCGTCGTCTCGATCTTCGCCTTCGCGAGCGCGGATTTGAGCGTCTCCGCGTAGCGCTTGTGGTCGAGCGGCCCGCCCGTCTGCGGATTGCAGAACACGAGCTCGTCGTCGCCCGCGTACGACGTGCGCCCCCTATGATCGAAGAGCTCGCCCGCGAGCACGGACTCGAGCGCGATCTTGAGCCGATCTCACGTGACCTGACCTGATCGGGTATACGGCTGCTCGTGGTGCGACATCAACTCGCCGTGCCGCTCCGAGCTCACACGCGCGGAGGGGGATGCGCGCGCGAAGGGAACCCCCGCACGTAAAGCTCGACCGGCTCCGGCAGTCGCCGGGCCGGGGAGGCGCCCTCTTCGCCGGGAAGCTCGAAGAAGAACGTCGACCCCTTCTCGTCGTTCGCCTCGATCCAGATGCGACCCCCCATCCGGTCGATGAGCTCGTTGCAGATGTAGAGGCCGAGCCCCGTGCCTCCGACGCCACGCGTCATCTGTGGATCGAGGCGGAAGAACTTCTCGAAGATTCGTCCCTGCTCCTCGGGCGGGATCCCCAAGCCTTCGTCCTTCACGTGGAAGCGGACCTCGGTATGACTCGGCTCGACTCCGACTTCGATCCGCCCCCCGTCGGGCGAGTACTTGATCGCGTTCTCGACGAGGTTGACCAAGACCTGCCTCACCTTGTCCCGGTCGGCCGCGACCTGAGGGACGTCGTCCCCCGCGATCACTTCGAGCGAGATCTCCGGCGGTGCGTGGGCGCGCGTGGCTTCGACGACGCGTTCTGCGACTTCGACGCCATCGAAGGGCTCACTTCCCAGATCGAGCCGCCCCGCATCGAGCTGATTGGCGAGCAGGATCTCGTTCACGATCCGGCCTAGGCGCTCGGATTCGTCGGCGATCATGGAGACGAACCGGTCGCGGCCTCCTTCGTCGAGCGCGAAGTCATGACGCAGGAGCGTCTGGGCGGCGCCGTAGACGGCGGCGAGTGGAGTACGAAGCTCGTGAGAGGCCGTTGCGATGAAGTCGGCCTTGAGCTCTTCGAGGTGGCGGATTTCGGTCAGGTCGCGGAAGGCGTAGACCGTGCCGCCGTAGAACTCGACACCAGAGATCGAGATCCAGCGTTCGCCCTTCGCCGTCTCGATCGGGATCACGACCTCCGGGCGCGCGGGGTCGGGAGTCGCTGCGACCGGGATCGAGTCGACCGCCTCCTGCCAGCCGGGAATCGCCTGAGCCGCGGAGTGGCCGACGACGTCCGCGGCGCCGATCGAGGTCATCGCCTCGGCGGCTGGGTTCCACACGCGAACCGTCCCACCGCGGTCTAGGAGCAGGACGCCGTCCGCGACATGGGCCAGGACGCGGGCCGCGTCCGCGCGTTCCTCGACCTCGCGATAGAGCCGGGCGCGGTCGATCGCGAGGGCAATGCGGCCGGCGAGATCCTCGGCCAAAGCAAGGTCGTCCGCGCCGTACACATCACGTGACTCTGTTCGCGCGAGGGTCAGGGCGCCGAGCGATCGCTTGCGCGTTCGGAGCGGGACGCACACGGCGGAGCGGACCTTGGTAGCGCCGAGGAGCTGTGAAGTCTGCTCTCTATTCGAGCTCTCACCGCCAAGCGCGGGAACGATCTGGGGCGCTCCTGTGTCGACCACGGCCCGCACCGCAGCGTCCGGTTCCTGATCGGGCCCGCTGCCGACGTCGTGCTTCAACAGCTCGCCGCGCGCCACGGCGAGTCGCCGCAACGCGCTCCCTTCCTCGACGACGTCCACCACGCACCAATCCGCGTAGTCGCGGACCACCAGCTCCGCCACTCTCTGGATGGCGCTCTTGTCGTCGAGCGATGAGGACAGAAGCTGGCCAGCCTCGCGCAGGAAGTCGAGGCGCCGTTGCCGTTCAACCGTGCGGGAAGCAGCCGCCCGCTCGGCCGCCAGCAAGCGCTCGCGGTCGTCGTCGGCCCGTTTTCGCTCGCCGACGTCGAGGAGGAAGGTCTGCGTATAGAGCGGTTCGCCGTGCGCACCGCGGATCGTCATCGCCTCTTCGCGGACCCAGACGATGCCGCCGCCGCGCGAGATCAGGCGGTACTCGTCTTGCATCGGCGTCGCGCCGTTCGTGGCGGCCTTGTCGCGCCGTGAGAGAACACGCTGTCGATCTTCGGGGTGTAGGAGCTTCGAAAAGAGCTCCGCGTCGTCGCGCCACTGGGCAGCCGGGTAGCCGAGCATCTCTTCGATCTGCGGACTGATGTACAAAACCGAGCTGCGGTCGCCGGGCGCCGACAGCCAGGTCACGAGGGGAAGACCCTCGGCGAGCGCTCGATACTTCTTCTCGGCTTGCTCCAGCTCCTCGCGGGCTCGCAGCCCCTCCGTAACGTCCGAGATCACCGCACATGCGCCGACAACGCGCCGGTCGTCCGAAATCGGCGACAGCGAGAGTGAAACGAACACCGCGCTTCCGTCCTTCCGCCGTTGGACCAGACGGTCGAGGTCCTCGCGTTCGCTCTTCCACAGGCGTTCGAGCGCCTCGAGAACCTCGCCGGCGCTCGTCTCGCGCGCGAGCAGCGCGATCTCCTTTCCTGCGACTTCGTCCGCCGTATAACCGTAGATCTGTTGCGCCCCGTGACTCCAACCCGCGATCCTTCCGTCGAGATCGAGCTCGACGATCGCCTGCGAAGAGTTGTCGCGCACAGCGTCGAGCTCGCTGCCGGCGAGCCGACGGTCTCGTACTGTCCGTCGAAGGCCGTCGCCGGCGAGGCCGGCGCCGATCCCGATGCCAAGCCACACGGGCAAGGCGAGCAGAACTCTCGCTTCCTGATTGGCAGCGAACGCGAAGAACAGCGCCCAGCCCGCAACGGCGACGAGAATGCCCGAGCGAGGACCGACGGCAAACGCGACGGTGGCCGCGACGAGAATCGCGAGCGCGGCGGACAGCTCCGGCAAATCCACCAGCGCGAAGGGAACCGTGGCGGCGGTCTCGAGAAGCAGGCCGACCGCGACCAGGAGCCAGGGCGGGGCTCTGAGCGACTTGGCTTTAAGCATGGGCGACGGCGGGCAGATTAGCTGTGTCGTCCAACTCTCGGGTGGACCAGTTCGCGGAGATGGTCCATCCCCCTGCTGCCTGAGTCCGAAACGCGCTGCGTGACGGTATCGGCAAGAGATTTTCCGCCATGATTCTCGAGAACGGCGTGCCCCGTACGATGGATCCGTGCCGGGCCCTCCGTCGTTTCCTCCCGCCGTCGTGACGCGATCAAAGCGAACGAAGCTCGTCGAGCAGTTGGGGCCGTTGCCTAGAGCGTTGCGCCACTCCGTCAGCTAGACAGGCCCGGCCCTACGGCGCAGCCTCTAACACGTTTTCAAGCCCAGGGCGACGGCCAAGTCATCCATCGCCCGTCGAGATCACCGAGTTCATCGTCCGCGACCCCACCATCGAGGACCGTCTTAAGCGGAGCACACGGTTCGCCAGCGGCAGCGGGCAACTCAGAGTCGCCGGGCGTCGTCTCGGGCCAGCATCGCCTCGATCTCGCGGGTGAACCTCTCGTCTCGAGCGCTTCCCGCCTCAAGCTGCGGATCGCGTTTGTGCTCTCGGCCGCTTTGCGACGGTCTTCGCTCGTGAGCACGTGCGCCGGGTGCCCGTTCTTGAGGAGGTACGGCTGGGACTCGTTCTGGGCACTCTGATTTGGCTTATTTTGCGCCCCGGCAAGGGGGCTGCAGGCGCTCGGGTAGAAGTATGGGTTTCCACTGCGCCTGAGCCGGTGAGGGGGACGCAGGGTTCGACGTCAACGGGCTTGTGACGGTCGACTTGGACGGGTTTAGGCAGGTGCCAGAGCGTCGACGTTGCACCTCGAAGGCGCCGATGTCGACCCTGCCGTTGACGATCCGCGGGTAGCCCGGGCCGCGCTGGTCGGTGATGAGGCCGGCAGCCGCGGCGTTGTCGCCGGCGTCGATCGCGACGCTGCCCGGGCCGAGCGCGATTGTCTGCGTGGGGCCGCCGTTGTCTCCGAGCGGGCCGAGGTTCAGGTCGGCGAGACCGACCTGCAGGAAGCCCGGGCCGCAGGTTGGATCGTTTGACATGTTGCTTGTGCTCGAGGCGTCGAACGCACCCGAGCAGTTCCCGCCCTGGCTGCCGGCGATCATGGTGTTGTTGAGCGTCGCAGTGCCGTCGTTCGCGATCCCAGCACCCTCGGGGGCGGCGTTGCCGAAGAGCGTGCTGCTCGTGAGCGTGAGCGTGCCGGAGTTTGCGATGGCGCCGCCTGGTCCGCCATATGGGATCACCGCGGTGTTGCCGGCAAAGGTGCTGTTCGAGACGGTGAGCGTGCCGACGTTTTGGATCCCGGCGGCGTAGTCGGCGGTGTTCAGGGCGAAGGTGCTACCTCGGATCGTTCCCACGCCGATCATGTGGATGCCGGCACCGCTGATTGCGCTGTTGCCCGTGAAGGTGCTGTCTGTGACGGTTAAGGTCCCGAGACTTTCAATAGCCCCGCCCCCGTTCGCGTCGTTCCCCTCGAAGGTGCTGTGTGCGACGATGAGCGTCCCTTCGCTGGCGATGGCTCCGGCGTCCGAGGCGCCGTTCTCAGAGAAGATGCTGTTTGCGACGGTGAGCGTGGTTCTGTCCCGGCTGGAGATGGCCCCGCCTGACCCCTCGGTCGTGTAGTTGCCGACGAAGGAGCTGTTCGCGATGCTCAGGGTGGGGGCGATGTTGTGGATAGCGCCGCCCTCGCCGGCGCTGTTCCCGGTAAAGGTGCTGTCCCTGACCGCGAGCCTTCCGGCGTTGAAGATGCCGCCGCCGTGGTCTGCCTCGTTGTCGGCAAAGGTGCTGTTTTCGACACGCGCCCGGCCGCTGTTGTAGATGCCGGCTCCTAGCGTCAGGTTGCCATCGCCGTTACCGGAAAAGCTGCTGCGTCGCACCATGAGCGTGCCTTCAGCCGTATTCCAGATGCCGCCGCCATTTGCGAAGGTCTCTGTCTTGTTGCCCGACAGGGTGCTGTTCGAGACGTGGAGCGTGCCGCCGTTGAGGATGCCGCCGGCGTTCGCAGCGTCGCCGTCAGCGATGGTGAGCACGGCGAGGGTCAGCGAGGCGCCGGCACTGACCTCGAGGACACGCACCGCTCCTTGGCCGCTAACCACGATGCTCTGGCCGGAGCCGTCGATCGTGAGGTCGCTCGCGACGGCGGGCAGGGTGCTTCCCAGGTTGATCTGACCGCTGACGCTGAAGTCGATGGTGTCGGCGCGGTGGCCCGCGCTGCAGCCGCCCGCCACCGTGTCGGTGTTCGCCGCCGCGATCGCGTCGCGAAGCGTGCAGTCCGGGCCGCCCGTGCCGTCCGCAGTCGTGTTGACGGTGATCGTCGTGCTGGGGACCCGCGCGCTCGTAGCACTAGGCAAGATCAATACGCATGCGACGGCCGCCAGCCCGAGAGTGAGTTTGAGCTTCAGGGATGCCTCCTTTTAGCGGTTCCGTCCGGTCGCAAAATGGGAAGAGGAGGCGGACGGTTTGATGGGCTAGATCATCACCGTCTGTCACCACTTGGGCCGCTGCCGCCGAACGAAAACAATGTCTCACGGCGGGCTGCGGAAGTCAATGCGTCGAGTAGGCGAAGGGGCACCGGGGCGAGCCGAACGCTCAGCCTCGCCCTCCGTGTCAATGTGCTGGCGCGCCGCCCTGGCGCTGCGGCGTGTTTTTCCTAGCGGCTTGCCCACGAGATTTGGCCCCGTCTCCTTCGGGTGGACCGGCAAGTCGTCAGGCATGACCGTCGATCGTGAGACCGTCGAACCAGCGCCGCCTCGCTACGCCGCTCAGCAGTGGGCGATGTACCGCGGAGACGTCAACCGAGGCTTGAAGCCGACCCCGTACGTGCCCGCGGAATGCGGCTTCGACCGGAGCAAGGCATCAACGAGCTCGTGCTCGCGGGCGTTCGGACCAGGTGGAAAGGCCCGTGGCCACGGTAGTCGGGGTGGACGGCCGCGTCCGCGGACTGCGCGCCGAGAAGGGTTGTGTCGCCCAACCGAAGGCGGACGGGGTTCAGATGGAGCAGCCCGCGATCCGGGCCCCCGTCGTCACCCACCCAGATCCGGCCCGGGCCGTGCGGTTCCGCTCGACCTTCCATTCCCAGTAGGCCTCGGCCCATTTGCCGGCCAGTCGTCGATGCGCTCCCGAAGGACGGAGAGATCACCGCCACCCTGTCATCAGGCCGAAATCGCCGGCAGATCCTCGTGGCGTCGCTTTCACCTGGATGGATGGATACCTGAAAACAGCCCAATATACGTAAAGACCGCCCAATTCTACTGAAATCCGCACGATTCTGAAAAACCACCCCCAATTTCCTTCCAATTTACTGCACCTTTTACCTGAAGAAATTGCCCAATTCTGCTGAAAAACACCCAATTCTGAAAACTACCCAATTTCCTTCCCTTTTCTGCTTCTTAGTGCGATTGCTGCACGATCGAGTGGGCAATTTGCAGGGGTTTCCGCGCTTGTGTCGGACTCTATAAGCGCATGCCTTTCTGGCTTCCGCACATCTTTCGACGATCGCTGATTCCCCTGCGTGGGCGGGGGTTCCCATCCGGTATGCACTCGTTGGAAGGAGGTCCGGGTACCCGTGGCGGGCGTCCGGCGATCCCCCTATCGTGCTGTGGGTTGTTGAAGGTCGCCGCAAAGCTCGCCGGGGTCGTCGGGCTCCTCCTTCTCAGCGCCGGGGTTGCCGCATCGGCGTCGAGTAGCGACCGCTCGCCCCCGACGGCGCCGCGAATCGTGGGACCGCGGGCTACATCGAGCACGAGGCCCGCTTACAGCTTCTCCGCCACTGACCGCCAAACGGCTCGGTCGCGGCTCAGGTACCGCTGTGGCTTCGACACACGCCGGCTCCACACCTGCAGCGCGCGTTTCTCGCAAACGCTTGCCCTGGGCCGGCACCAGCTTCGGGCCCAGGCGGTCGACCGAGCGGGGAATCTGAGCCGGGTGACTTCGATCACGGTCGTAGTGTCGAGGGCTCAGGGGCAGGGAGGGTCAGGACAAGGGCGCGGGCACGGGCACGGGCGACCGCCACCGCCTCCTCCTCCGCCTCCGCCTCCGCCTCCACCTCCACCACCGCCACCGCCTCCGCCGCCGCCGCCACCGCCTCCGCCTCCGCCACCGC
>DATHDS010000023.1:0-117710 GCA_035318925.1 Gaiellaceae bacterium | reverse complement strand
GTGGAGGTGGAGGTGGAGGTGGAGGCGGAGGCGGAGGCGGAGGTGGAGGTGGAGGTGGAGGAGGTGGCGGAGGTGGCGGAGGTGGCCCACCAGAACAGGTTGGGAACGCGAACGAGCCGATCCTCGTCTTCCACGAAGTGCCCGTAGTCAACATGTACTCATTCGTGTACCAGAAGGTGCAGTCGTCGGTCGGGTCGGTCGAAAGCATCGAGTAATCGCCCCAGCGGTTGGCGGTTTCGGAGCCGGTACCGGCGTATAGCTGCGTCTCACCCTGGGAGAGCTCGCCGGGCGGGTCGCTCGCGAGCCGACCCGCGTACGAGATGCTCGGGTAATTCGGCGCGGTGCCGTTGCTGGTCGAGAAGCCGATCGCCATGTTGCCGTCGTGGTCCATCGCGGCCGAGCCCATCCAGCGGTTGAGGCCGTCAGCAGGCGCGTAGGTGCCCTGCTGCGCGATGCTCCAGTTGCCGGTCGTCTTGTTGACCTCGTACCAGCGGACGCCCGCTCGGCCGGAGCCGGCGTTGACGCTGTGGTCGACGACGATCGCCTGATGGTCGCCGAAGTTGCGATACGCAAGCCGGTACATCATCCGGTCGTTGAGGGCGTCCAGCCGCTGGCTCGTCCCGGGCTGCGGAATGCCGTTCAGCGTCGAGTCGAACTGCGCGGTCGCAAGGCTCCCCTCGTGAGTGACGTTGAGCGTCCCTCCGCCCGACCAGTCGGCGGTCGCGTTCCAGACGTCGAGGCGGTCCTGCGGGAAGCCCCAGGCGTTGTCGTCGACCTCGATCAGCGGGTTCGGCGCGCCTGCGGGCGGGAGCGTCGGCCCGTCGGCGTCGGCCGGAAGCATTCCGCCCCAGAGATTCGGCTCGATCTGGAACAGGTCGCGGTAGAGCATCCGCGTCGTGTGGCAGGCGAGCATCTGGTCGCGCTCGAGGGCGAAGGCGCCAACGCCGGCCCATCCATCGCCCGGTTCGCTGAACTGGTTGACCGTGATCATGTAGGCGTTCTGAGTCGGCCAGACGCCGAACTTCGGATAGTCGTTCAGCGATGTCTGGCTCGCGACGTACTCGTAGGCGCACCACTGCCCCGTCGGGTCGGGAGTCATCGACATGGCAACGCACTGGTAGAACGGGCCGACCGGGTAGGTCGGGTACGCGAGCTGGCCGGCGATCCAGCGGTCGGCGAACTGGTCGTAGAGGACGATCGGGTCGCCGCCGTTGCCGCTGCTCGCTCCGCAGTGCGTCGTGCCGGTGAAGAGGGTGTTGCCGTTCCTCGGTGAGAGCAGGACGTTGCCAGTCCGGTCGAACACGGCGTACGAGAGGTTGACCCACTGCATGTAGTGGTTCGGCCCGATATCGCCCTCGGTGTCGGGCGGGATCGCTCCGTTGCGGTTGTTGACGCCCTCGAAGTTCACGATCGGGGAAGGCATCTGTCCACGCGGCGCGGTTCGCTGGACGAGCGCGCTGCCGCCGTGTGGACCGGGCACCGCTTCCCCGGCTCGGTTCACCTCGGGCCTCATGACCCAGCCCTTCTTCGAGGCCTGGGCCGGCGCGAGGCTCCGCATCGGCGGCGTGATCACCGGGTGAATGAGAACGCTGCGAGTCGCGGGCGAGGAGGCCTGAGTGCCTATGCCCAACCCGGAGGTCGCGGCGCCCGCCGGGACGGCCGGCGAGAACGGCCTAGTGGCGCCCGGCCTCATTTTCGATCCGGATGACGCCAAGGCGATGCTCGCAACAGCTACGCCGAACACGGTCGCAGCCGCGAGCAACATTCGTCCAGGCCTAATTGGAGCCCCCCACGATTCGCATTTCGTTGTAGCCCTTTCTCAGACGTCAGTCAAGGGGACAGTTGCCTGGGGCCCGCCAGCTTCGGTAGCTGCTCGGCCCATCGTCTTGGGCAAGGGAGGCTTCATTCGGGAGCTCTCCCAAATAGAGAGCGGCCCGGCGAAGATCGCCGGGCCGCTCCGAGATTCGACTTGCCTAGTCGGGCCTAGCGCCGGCCGACCACCAGCTTGACCGGGTAGCCGGCGGGCTTGACCTTGCCGGCCCTCGGGCTCTGGGCGATCACGCGGCCCGGGTGCCTGGAATGAGCGCGACGGATACGGCCCACGGAGCAGTGTGCCGCGCGGATCCGCGCCTTCGCCGTCCTGAGTGCCAGTCCGATCACCCGCGGCACATGGCAGCGCACCGGAGGTGGCGGGGGCGGTGGTGGAGGTGGCGGAGGTGGCGGAGGCGGTGGTGGCGGCGGAGGCGGGCCGCTCGGGCAGCTCGGGAACTTGAAGGACCCGATCCGCGTCTTCCAGTTCGCCTGGCCAGACGTCTGGATGTACTCGTCGGTGTACCAGAACGTGCAGTCATCGACCGGGTCGGTCGAGAGCATCGAGTAGTCGCCCCAGCGGCCGGCCGAATGCGTCTGGTTCCCGGTTCCGGCGAAGAGCAGCTGCTCGACCTGCGGGAGCTCGTTCGGCGGATCCGTCGCGAGCCGGCCCACGTACTCGATGCTCGGGAACGTGTCCGTCGAGTTCGAGATCGAGAAGCCGATCGCCATGTTCCCGTCGTGGTCCATGGCCGCGCTTCCCATCCACCGGTGCTTGCCGTCGGCGGGCGCGTAGGTGCTCTGCTGGTTGATGCTCCAGTTGCCCGTCGTCTTCGTCAGGTCGTACCAGCGGACCCCGGCCCGGTCCGAGCCGACGTCGACCGTGTGGTTGACGACGATCTCCTGGTGGTCGCCGAAGTTCCGATACGCCATCCGGTACATGAGCCGGTCGCCGAGGGTGTCGAGCTTTTGAGCGGTGCCCGGCTGCGGGACGCACGAGGAGAAGTTGCACAGAATCCCGTCGAAGGACGCGACCGGGAGCACGCCTTCGTGTGTCACGTCCAGCGAGGGGGTGTTGGGATCCCAGTTCGCCGTCGCGTTCCAGACGTCGAGGCGATCCACCGGGAAGTGCACCGGATCCCACGCGTTGTCGTCGACCTCGATCAGAGGAGCCGGCGCGTTGTCAGGTGGCAGCGTGGCGCCGTCGGCATCCGCCGGGAGCATGCCGCCCCACAGGTCCGGAGCCTGCGGGAACATGTCCCTATAGAGCATGCGCGCGGGGCCGCAGTTGAGCATCTGGTCGCGCTCGAACGCCATGACGCCGACCCCGCCCCAGCTCTCGCCGGGCTCGTTGAACTGGTTGATCGTGGCCATATAGGCGTGCTGGGTCGGCCAGACCCCGAACTTCGGATAGTCGTTGAGCTTGTTCTGCGTCACGATGTACTGGTAGCTGCACCAGGTCCCGGACGGGTCGTCCGTGCTCGAGACCGCGACGCACTGGTAGAAGGGCCCGCTCGGGTAGTTCGGCAGAGCAAACTGGGACGCGAGCCAGCGGCCAGAGTACTGGTCGTACTGCACGATCGGGTCCCCGTCGTTGTTTGCCGCGCAGACCGGCGCGTTCGCGTTGCCGACCCAGAGGGTGTTCCCGGGAAGCGTCGCGCCGACCTGAGTTCCGGTCTTGGTGTAGATCGCGAAGTGGAGGTTGACCCACTGCATGTAGTTGTTCGGCCCCACGTCGCCCTCGGTGTCAGGCGGAAGGCAGCTGCAGATTCTCGCAATGCCGTCGAAGTTCTGGATCGGCGCGGGCATGTGGCCGCTGCCGGCCTTGGTCTGAACCGCGGCGGTCTTGCCGGAGCTCGTAACTCCGCCGAGCGACTCGGCTCTCGACAGCTCGCGCGTGACGTTGTGCTTGCCCGCCTGCACGTGTGTGATGTCGCGCAGCGGCCGTGTAAGGCCCGGCAAGGCGAGCTGAGTCCTCTGGGCAGGCGACGCCTTCAACGCGCTGCTGTTCGAAGACGCATTTGCCTGGGTTCCCGCGGCGACGCGCGAGGCAACACCTAGGCGGTGTGCGGATTGATTGTTCCCCGCTCCGTTCGACAGGCCGAAGCCGACGAACAGACCAGCGATTACCGTCGCGCCCACAAGCGCGACCCAGAGTCGACGGTTCTTACGCAAAGTGCCCCCTCATTCCCGAATGACGTATGAGACTCATTCATACCAGCGAAATCGAGAAACGTCTATAGGCCAACCGGCCCATTCAACCCGCGCGCCGGGCTCGCCGGGTCCTGATTAGGTGCGGCCGTGAGCCTCGTCGTCCAGGTCATCGTCACCGGGCTCGCGGCAGGGGGCGTCTACGGCCTCGTCGCCGTCGGGCACTCGCTCATCTACCGGCTGACGGGGATCGTCTACTTCGCGTTCGGCGACCTCGTCGCGTTCGCCGTCTTCGTCACCTTGCTCGTTGCCGCGGGCACGGCTCCGGTTAGCCAGACGAGCCTGGCGCCCGGACGATTCCTACTGGCGCTCTTCGTCGCGCTCGCTGCGTGCATCGGGCTAGGAGCCGCCACCTACGTCCTCTTCATCGAGCCGTATCTCCTACGCGGCTCGACGCTGGGCTGGGTCGCGGCGACGCTGGCGATCGCGTTTGCCCTCCGGGGGATGATCGGCGCGACGTTCACCCGCCCCGCGTACGTCTTCCCGGACCCGATTCCGTTTGACCGCATCGGTCACGGCGGCCTGGTCACGATCGCCGGCGCCAGCGTCCAGGTCCGGTCGTTCTTCGTCATCGCCCTAGCCGCGGCACTCGCCGCGCTCGCGGCCTGGGCCCTCGAGCGCACGAGGTACGGACGGGCGCTCCAGGCGATCGCCTCGGACGTCGAGGGAGCGCGGTTCGTCGGACTGCCCGTCGAGGGGCTCGTTGCACTGACGTTCGGCGTCGTCGGCGGGCTGGCCGCGCTCGCCGCCGTCGCTGCCGCTCCGACGGCGCCGTTCTCGGTCGACACGGGCACCTTGCTCGGGCTGAAAGGTCTCGTCGCTGCGTTGATCGTCCGGTTCGGATCTCCGTGGGCCGCCTTCTGCGCGGGCCTCGGCGTCGGCCTCGCCGAAGCGGCGATCGACAACCTCCGCATCGGAGACTTCGGGCTCGGGCCCCAGTACGGCGAGGTCCTTCCCCTGGCCTTCGCCCTCGGCCTGATCGCCTATCGCTCGCTGCGCTCCGACGCGGCGTTCGGTCGCGCATGAGCACGACAGTCGTAGGCCAGACGGGCAGCGCGCTCGCCGCCGCGGGTCGGGAGATCCGCGCCGGGTGGACCCTCCGCACGACGCTCGCGATGCTCGCGATCGCAGCCGCGCTGATCGCGCCCGGCGTCTTGCCGCTCTCCGGCCGTATGCCCGACCTCGCGGCCTTCGTGTACCTCGCGGTCGCCGCCGTCGGGCTTGCCTACGCGGTCGGCCTGGCGGGGATTCCGTCGCTCGGGCAGGGCGTCTTTCTCGGAGTCGGGGCCTTCACCGAGGCGATCGCACGGGCCAAGGGCGGCTGGCCGCTCGTGCCGTCGCTCTTGCTGGCGGTCGTCGCCGCTGCGGCGGCCGGCGGGCTCACAGGCCTTGCGACCGGCCGGCTAAGAGGCGCCTTCGTCGCCGCCAGTACCTGGATCCTGAGCTGGATCGTCGTTCTCACCCTGACGTCGTTCCCGGGTCTCTCCGGCGGCGCCCAGGGGCTCGTCCTCCCCGAGGCCACGGTCTTCGGCCGGACGCTGACGCCGACGGCTCACTACGAGCTCGGCATCGTGCTGCTCGCCCTCGCGATCGTTGCGTTCGCCGTCATCGCCCGCCGCGCGCCGGGCCTCGCGCTCGCGGCCGCGCGCGAGCAACCCAACCCTGCGCTCGGGCTCGGCGTCCCTGTCGCCCGGCTGCGCCTCGGAGCGTTCGCCGCGTCGGCCGCGATCGCCGGGCTCGCGGGGGCGCTCGGGGTCGAGCTCGCGCAGGTCGCCGACCCGTCGGGCTACGGGCCCGTCCTCTCCTTCAAGCTCTTCGTCGCCGTCATCGTCGGGGGGGCCCGGATGCCCCTCGGCCCCGTCGCCGGGCTGCTCGTCATCTCCGTCTTCTCGCACGCGGCCGAGCAGATCGGAGGCCTGCGTGGACTCCCGCCGGGACGCCTCGAGGAGATGCTGACCGGCTACGGGCTCCTGCTCGTCCTCGGGCTCGGCGGCATCGGCCTGCTGCCGGCAGCCCGCGGCTGGTGGGACACGCGCCGCGGATCCTCACCGGACGCCGCGCCTCCCACCCACGTCGAGCCGCTCGCGAGCGTGGAGGGCGCTCGACCGCTGGCCGCACGCGGCCTCTCCAAGCGGTTCGAAAGCCTCGTCGCGCTCGACGAGCTCGATCTCGACCTCACTCCGGGCACGGTGCACGCGCTGGTCGGGCCGAACGGGTCGGGCAAGACAACGGCGCTGAGAGCGCTGTCCGGCGAGCAACGGCCCGACTCCGGCTCGATCGTCCTCGGAGACGATCCCCTCGGGCCGGCGACCCAGCGCGCGCGAGCCCGCCGCGGCGTCGTCGGCACACAGCAGACAACGGCGATCTTCCCCGATCTGACGGTGCTCGAGCACGCCCTCGTCGGCGCCGGCCTCCGGCGTCGCCGCTCCGGCCCCTTCCGGACGCTCTTCCGGACCCCGCAGGCGAGGGCCGAGGAAGCGAACGCGGAACGACGGGCTCTCGGAGCTCTCGAGCTGGTCGGCCTACTGGAAGACCGCGGCCGGCCCGCAAACGAGCTCTCGGCGCACCGGCAGCGGCTGCTCATGCTGGCGTCGGCGCTTGCGACGCAGCCGCGAGTGCTCCTGCTCGACGAGCCTGCGGCGGGCGCGTCGTCGACCGAGCTCGATCGCCTGGTGAGCTTGCTCCAGGCCCTGCGCGGCAAGGGGCTTGCGCTCCTGCTCATCGAGCACAACCTCCGCTTCGTCCGCCGGGTCGCCGACCAAGTGACCGTGCTCGAAGCGGGCCGGCGGATCGCCTCGGGGACCCTGGACGAGGTCGCCGCGGACGAGAACGTGCGCGCCGCCTACCTTGGCCGCAGGTCCTTCTAGGATGCCCAGCCTGTTGAATCGGCTGCTCATGTTGATGGTGCTTTGCTGCCTGGCCGCCGGGTGTGGCGGGAGCAAGTCGAAGAGCCAGGACAAGACGCTGCTGATCGCCGTGAATGCCCCGTTCTCGCGGACGCCCTATGTCGGCCTGACGATCGCGGATGGCGCTGGGCTCGCTGCAGCCGCGGATGTCGTGAAGACGAAGGAGGGCACATACCGCTTCCGCATCAAACGCTACGACACGGGCCTCTCGGCACGGACCGCCGTTGCAAACATGCGCCACGCCGTGGCCGACGGGGCGGTCGCGATCATCGACGAGGGCACGGGCATCAACGCCTCCTGGCGGATCGCGGCCGATGCCGACCGGCCGATCGGCATCACGTACCAGGGCGGCGTCGGCCTCGTCGATCCGGTCGACCGCCCCAACGTCTTCCGGATCGCGCCGACCGATCACGGGACGGCGTTTCGCCTCGCCGAGTACTTGATCCCGAAGCGCCTGCGGATCGGCCTCGTCGTCGACGACTCCTCCTACGGCCAGGAAGGGCTGAAGGCTCTCCGGCAGGCCTTTGCGAGCAACCCGGGCTCGGTTGCGATCAGGCTGACCGTCCCGGCCGATGCCCCGGATCTTGCTCCCGAGGTTCTGCGCGCAAGGCGCGCGGGCGCGACCGCGCTGCTCGTCTGGGCCGAGCCGACCACGATCGCCGGCGTGATCGCGGCCGCGCGCGGCTCCGGCTGGCAGGTCCCCGTCTATACGCCGGCCACCGGCGAGGACCCCGTCGTCCGCCAGCAACTCGCGAACCACCCGGACTGGGTCGACGGCCTCACGTTCGCGGCCGGGCGGCCGACCGCCGAGGTCGGGGCTGGGCCGTTCCTCTCTTTCGAGCGTGACTACGAGCAGCGCTTCGGGGTGCAGCTCGTGGGCGTGAAGACGCCCGACGGCGCGCGGGTCGTGCAGCCTCCTGACTACGCGATGTACTCCTACGATTTCGTCAACGTGCTCGCCGCTGCCATCGAGCGCGCAGGCGGCGTCAAGGACCGTGAGCAGCTGCTCGCGGCAATGAACCAGGTCTCGGTCCTGGGGGCGAACGGCGACCAGCGCGGCTTCAACGAGAACAACCACGAAGGCGTGGTCGACGACGACGTCTACTTCGCGCGCTTCGAGGGGATGACCTACTCGCCGGTCAAGGACGATCCGCTGTCGGCGACTCTCGCCGTGATCGACCAGCGGCGCTGACGGAGCGTGGTGAAGCGACTTCTCGTCACGATCGGCGCGACCTTCGCGGTCGCTGTGGCCCCACAGGCCGCAATCGCCGAGCCGCCGGTCGTCTCCTTGCCCTGGCCGCCGACGGTCCTACCCCACACACCACCGCTCGCGCCTCCGACGGAGGGCGTCCTCCCGCTCTCGGTTCGGTTCCTGGGGAAGGTGGCCTGCCGGGAGCGCGTTGTCGTCGGGCTCGAAGACGACGGCACGCCTCACTCCGTCCGGGCTCTCCAGACACTCGCCGTCAATCAGCTCGGGGACTATGTCTTCGCGGTGCCGGCTCCGGTTCGATCGGTCCTGCCCGGGCCCGGAACGGAATCGCCGCCGGGACGGCGTCAGAACCAGATTCTCTGGCAGGGGTTCTCGCCCGGGCACCGAGTGCTCGCCGCCTGGGCTGACCTCCGGCCGGCCGAGAGCCTCGGCTCGCTGCCGCTCCGCGTCCGGGTGACGACCGAAGTGGACGGCGCTCGACTAGGGCCCGGCGAGAAGCGGAGCGGCGGGCTGCGAGTGACGCTGACCGCCGAGAACGCGACCGTGGCGACAGCGCGGTCCTTCACGGCCGAGCCCGATCCAGTCGACCTGGCGATCGTCCTCGGCCGGATCCGGTCGGCGATTCGGCGCGACGTCTTCGCGGAAGGGCTGAACGTCCGCCTGCACTCGTCCATGACGCCGGTGGAGGCTCGTGTGGCCGCCCCGCTGAAGATCGACGGCACGCTGACGTTCGCGCCCGGCACGGTGCAGCTGCGCGGAGCGCGCGGCGGAGTCGTCCACATCTCCGGTCTGCTGGACGGACTTCGGCACTCCCGACTGCGCGTCGTCCTGCGCGGCCGGGCGACGAGTGCCTCGGCGCCCAGGCTGGAGCTCCGGGTCAGGACAGGCGACATCGCGGACACCGTCACCCCGTCCCAGGATCAGCGCACGCGGCTGGCAGGAACGATCGCGCTCGAGCTCGCCTACGCCCGCAAGCGCCAGTACGACATGTTCCTCGCGAGCCCGGATCAGGCAGGCCCGAGCTCGACCACCTATGTCTACCGGACCTCAGCGGCTCCGCGACCCGCACCGAGCGGCGTAGGTTCCGGCGGCGAGGGGGATCACGCGCTGGGCTGGATCGTCCTCGGGCTGGTGCTGGTTGCCGGCATGCCGACGGCGGCCGTCATTTGGGCTCACTCGTAGCGCCCTCCGCTGGCTGCTCCTCCGCGGCCTTCGCATAGGCGAGCTGGAGGTTCGCGGTCACCTGGTTGAAGTCGCGTAAGACCTCCTCGGGCACCGACCCTTCGAGCACGGGGACGAGCGCGCGCAGCGACTCGATCGCGAGCTTCGCCTGCTCGAGGTCTCGGCCGGCCGGGTCGAGCTTCGCGTAGCCGAGCTGGGCGACGGTCGAGATCGTCGAGAGCAACAGATCCGAGACCTTCATCTTGCGGATGTGATCCAGGAGCTCCTCGGGGGTGAGCTCCTCCGAGCGCTCCTCCTCAACCACCGACCGTCTCCCTGCGTCTGACCTGCTCCGCATAGATCTCCTGGAGGCTCGCGCCTTCCTCGAGGCGCGCGATCTGGCGCTCGGCCGCGTTCGCAGCCGGGATCGTCAGGTACTCCGCAACGCCGAGCTCCTCGGCCACCGGCTGCACCCACTCGATCAGCTCTTCGATCGCGGCCCGGGTCGGGCGCACCTCGTGCGTGCGCAGGTCGATGAACTCGCCGGCGAGACCCCAGCGGATCGCCCGCCAGAAGTTCTCCTCGATCTCACGGTTGGTGGGCAGGAACGCCGGCTCGCCGTCGTCGATCGCTCGTGCGACCCGCGCCGCCAAGGCGTACGTGAGCGCCGCCAGCGAGATCGCGTCCTCATGGAGCGGCTGCGCGTCGGAGATGCGGATCTCGACGGTGGGGAACGACAGGTGCGGGCGCACGCTCCACCACATCTCGGTGTGGTCGTGGATCGAGCCCGTGTCGAAGAGGAGCCGGACGTAGCGCTCGAAGGTGCTCCAGTCCCCATAGACATCGGGGATCCCGCAGCGCGGAAAGAAGCGCGTGAAGATCTGCGTGCGCGCGGAGTGCAGGCCCGTGTTCACGTTCTCGACGAAGGGCGAGCTGGCCGAGTACGCGAGGAGCTCGGGCAGGTAGGCCCGCAGCCCGTCGGAGACCTGCACGGCTCGATCGAGGCCGTTGATGGCGACGTGCACATGGAGCCCGAACGAGTTGTTCCGCCAGACGACGTAGCGCAGCAGCTCGTCGCGCAGGCGGTAGTGGGGCGTGTCGATGATCCGCTGTTCCTGCCAGGGGCTCCAGGGGTGGGTCCCGGTGGCGCCGAGGGTGACGCCGAGCTTCTCGGCGAGCGCGCTCAGCTGCGCGCGCCGCTCCGGGATCCGGGCGACCACCTCGGCAAACGTGTCGCAACGGCCGGTGCGGACCTCGACCTCGGATGCGATCAGCTCACCGACGAGGTGCTCGTCGAGCTCCGTCCCTTGGGCGGACGCTTTCAGCTCCTCGAAGCGATTCGTGAGCGACAGCGTTTCCGGGTCGAGGATCGCGAACTCTTCCTCGACGGCGACGGTGAAATCGACGGCCGACTCGTACTGCTCACGCGCGAGGCGGACCTGTTCGTCGGCGGTTAGGGGCTTCTCCTCCACGGGGAGGAGAGGTTACGCGAAGGGCTCCAGAAGACGTTGTGAGACGCCTTCCCAGCTCCAGCGGGTGACGACCGCGCGCCTTGCGGCTGCGGACAGTTCGGCTCGTTCGGCCGGGGCGAGGGCCAGCAGCCGCCGGAGCTTTCCGGCGAGGTCGACCGCGTCACCGCTCGCGAAGCTCGTGAGGTCACGCTGGGCCTCAGGGTACCCCGAGGCGACGCCGGTCGCGATCTCGGCGAGGCCGGAGTGATCGGCGACGAGCGGGAGCGAGCCGGCAGCGGCGGCTTCGGCCGCGACCATGCCGAACGCCTCTGGGAAGATCGACGGCACCACGGTCACGTCCGTGAGCGGGATCAGCTGCGCGAGGTGGCGGTGCTCGAGCGGCCCGGTGAAGAGTGTGCGCTCCGGCGCCAGGCGCTCGAGCTCGGTCCGGTAGTCGCCGAAGCCGACGATCACGGCCCGCGCGTCCAGCTCGCGAAGCGCTTCGAACAGGACGTGGATGCCCTTGTTGTGGAGGAGCTTGCCGAAGTAGAGAACGGTCGGTTCGTCGGTCGCGAAGAAGGCCTCGAGCCGCTCCGCGTTGCCCTCGTCCGGCAGGCGCTCGTCCGCGTTGCCCAGGTTGGGCGGGTCCGCGCGACTCTCCGCGAGCAGTCGGCGGAGTGCCTCGTCGCGGCGAGCCGGGACGAACTCGTCGACGTCGACCCCGGGCGGCACGACGTGGACGCGGTCGACGTGGCCGACGACGTCCTCGAGCACCTCGCGGATGTGCTCGGAGCCGACGAAAACGGCCCCGGCTCCGGCGAGCGCCTCCTGCCCCCACGCCGACAGCTCCGGGTTGTCGCGCATCGCGTACTCGAGCTCGGAGCCGTGGGCCTTCACCGCGTAGCGCGCGCCACTGGCGGCCGCGACTGGGCCTCCGAGCAGAACGTGGTTGGCAAAGACGAGATCGGCGGGCAGGTGCTCCCGCAGGGCTGCCGCGTTCGCCGCCACGTAGCGCGCGCGCTCGGCAACGCTCACGTCGGGAAGGCGGCGCACTTCGAACCCCTCGTAGCGATCGAGTACGAAGACGGGTAGCAGGCCGCCGATGTCCGGGCGCACGACCTCGGCGCCGCCCAGGTCGTACTGCTCGGGGCTCGGCTCCTGCGAGAAGACGACGACCTCGTGGCCGGCGCGGCTCCAGGCGCGGGCGAGCGAGCGCGTGTACACGTTGGAGCCCGTCCCGCCGAGGAGGTAGCCGTGCCAGAGCAGGATCCGCATCAGGGCATCTTCACGACTCCGAGCACGACTGTCTCTTTCGGCCGTGACCGGTGCCAGGCACCACACATGTCCGCGGCGGACACGGCTCGACGTGGCGGTTGCGGCTACGTCAGGTGGAAGTAGACCAAGGCGTCGCTTGCGATGCCGACTAGAGACCGTGCCGGCTCCGCCGGCGCGGCCGTCCTATCGCGCAGGCCTCGCAACGGGTTAGGTCAGATGAAAGTAAAGCGCGTACAGAAGATCGACGGCCGGGTTCGACGTGTGCACCGCGACGTCCGAGGGGACGTCGAGCAGCGCCTCCGAGTAGTTGAAGATGATCTTCAGACCGGAGTCGACGAGATCCTCGGCCGCCTGCTGCGCGCTCGTGGCCGGCACCGCGAGGACGCCGACGATGATGTTCTTCTCCCGCACCAGGTCGCTGAGCTCTCGGTAGTCGCTGACTTCGACCTCACCGACGGTCCGCCCCACCTTCTCGGGATCGGTGTCCACGATCGCGGCGATGTGGATGCCGTGCTCGGCGAAGATCGGCGAGCTGACGATCGCCTCACCGAGCCGCCCGGCTCCGACGAGCACGATGTTGTGCTGACCCTGGGTCCGGAGGATCTTCCGGATCTCGCCGAGCAGGCTGTCGATGTTGTAGCCCACCCCGCGCTTGCCGAACTTCCCGAACGCCGACAGGTCGCGGCGGATCTGCGTGGCGTTGATGTTCGTGTAGTCCGAGATCTCCTGCGAGGAGATCCGGCTCTTCCCCATCTTCTTCGCCTGGGTCAGGATCTGGAGATAGCGGCTGAGGCGGGCCGCGACGCCGACCGTGAGTCGATCCGGCGGCGGTACCGGGCCCGGCGTGGGGGTTTGTAACACCACACAAGGATTCTTACAGTTGGCGTCGCCGCTTGCGTCGGACTGTTACAAAGTCCCGGCTCAGGAGCGAGCTTGTGCCAACCTGCGGCGCAGCGCTTCCGCCTTGAGCACGGGGGAAACCATGTTTCCCCCGTGAGCCCCCTTCTTCCAGTTCGCACGGTCGAACATCCCCTGGGCTACGCTCGGGCAAAGCCCGGCTCCGCCCGCCAGCGGTTATCCACGATCCAGCTTCCGGCGCAGTGCGTCGGGTTGCACGAAGTACGTGAAGGCCTGCTTGCCGTCGATCTCGACGACCGGGATCAGCTCCCGGTAGCGCGCTTCCAGATCGGGATCGCCGTCGATCGCGATCTCCTCGAGCTCGAAGCCGAGTTCTTCCTTGAGCGCGAGTACGGTCGCGCGTGCCCGCTCGCAGAGGTGGCATTCGGTCGCGCCGTAGAGGACGACTCTAGGGATAGAGGCCGCGCGTCGTGGTCGCTTCCGAGACGCGCTGCACCGCCAAGCCGTACGCGGCCATACGCATGCTCGTGCCACGGACCTCGCGGGTCGCCCAGGTCTCGTTGAACGCGCGAGTCGAGATGTCGTTCAGCCGCGCGTTCACCTCGTCCTCCTTCCAGAAGTACTCCTGGAGGCCCTGGACCCACTCGAAGTAAGAAACGACCACGCCGCCCGCGTTCGCGAGCACGTCGGGCAGGACGAGCACGCCGCGGTCTTCGAGGATCTCGTCGGCCGCGGGAGTCGTCGGTCCGTTCGCGCCCTCGCAGACGATCCTCGCCTTGATCTTGTCCGCGTTC
Organism: Gaiellaceae bacterium; assembly: GCA_035318925.1. Lineage (GTDB taxonomy): Bacteria > Actinomycetota > Thermoleophilia > Gaiellales > Gaiellaceae > VAXT01. Next base: position 104,035 of record DATHDS010000023.1, on the reverse strand, counting down.
TCGGTCGTGATCACCTGCTCGAGCGCGCAGGGCGCAAGGACGTCGCAGTCGAGCACCAGGAGCTCCTCGTCCGTAATCGCCTCCGTTCCGTTCAGGCCCGTGAGCGCGCCGGTCTCCTGCTTGTGCGCGATTGCCTGGTCGACGTCGATCCCATTCGCGTTGTAGACGCCGCCGGAAGAGTCGGAGGCCGCAATCACCGTCGCCCCCTCCTCGGCCAGGAACTTCGCCAGGAAGCTCCCCACGTTACCGAACCCCTCGATCACGACGCGCTGACCGGCGATCGTAGCCTCCTGCTTGCGAACCGCCTCCCGGATGCAGTACAGCGCGCCGCGCGCCGTCGCTTCGAGCCTGCCCAACGAGCCGCCGATGTTCAGGGGCTTGCCGGTGACGACGCCGAGAACCGAGTGGCCCTTGTTCATCGAGTACGTGTCGAAGATCCAGGCCATGACCGCCCCGTCCGTCCCCACGTCGGGGGCCGGGATGTCCTTCTCCGGGCCGATCTCGTTGATGATCTCCGTCGTGTAGCGGCGGGTCATCTTCTGCAGCTCCATCTGCGACATCTTCTTCGGGTCGCAGGCGATCCCACCCTTCGCGCCGCCGAACGGGATGTTCATCAGCGCGCACTTCCAGGTCATCCACATCGACAGCGCCTTGACCTCGTCGAGCGTCACGTCGGGGTGGTAGCGGATCCCACCCTTGGACGGCCCGCGCGCGATGTTGTGCGTCACCCGGTAGCCCTCGAAAGCCTGGACCGAGCCGTTGTCCATGACGACCGGGATCGAACAGACGACGGCCTTCTTGCACTGCCGCAGGACCTCGATCAGGTTCTGGTCGATCTGGAAAACGTCGGCGACCTTCCGCAGCTGATCCTGGGCCAGCTCGAACGGGTTCTCGTGGAGATGGGAGACGGGAGCCTCGACGATGGTCACTCTGTCACTCCTTGATTTCGCTGCAAAGGGGAGAAAACCGCTTGGCCGCGAGTATAAGCCGCGCCGTCGCGCCAGATGATTGATGCCACGATCTCGCGGCTCCGGATGCGCGATCTGGTCGTCTGGGCCGCTCCCGCGACGGCCCCCGGCCCGCAAGCGGGCCGCCGGCCGTCGTGTCCGCTTCACGCCGTCGAGTCGTCACCGATGCTGAGGGCATCGGCAACGCCTCGCCGCCGCGCCCCAGAGGGACCAGCTCACGCACCGAAGCCACGATCTCGTGGCATCACCCATCTAGCGAATGGCGAAGACGACCGAGGCTCTGCTCGGAGGCCCCTCGCCGGTGGGGTAGGCGGTCAGCTTCACGCGATAGCGGCCACGCTCGAGCGTCTCGCCCTTCGCATCGCGACCCGTGAGCCCGAACGCGTAGCGCCCCGGCAGGAGGTCGCGGAGCCGGGCCAGGATGCCGAGTCGCGCGCCGTGGGGGCCGCGGAGGTCGAGCTCGAGGAGAGCGACCGGCTCGAGCTGCCCGCCCTTCGCGATGCGGCCGGCCTGGAAGGAGAGCACCGCCGGCGCGTTGTCCGAAGGACGGAACGCCGCCGTGGAGAGCCGGACCGACCCCAGCAGCTCGTCGTCACTTGGCCGGAAGGTGACGAGCCACGGAATCCGGATCGACGCGCTCCCCTCGGGGCGCACGCTGAACATGCCCTCGACCGGAGGGCCGGCCGGGGTCAGCGAGCGAGCGGCGACGTACACTCGCGCGACCCCGCCCGGCGGGATGCGCAACCGTGCGGGAGCAAATGCGAAGACGAGGCCACGGCCGCCGCCCTTGTCGCGCTCGTCCGCGAAGACGCGGAGCCGGAGCCGCCGCGACGAGAGGTTGCGCAGGATCAGTTTCCGCGTGGCGTGCCAGCCGTCCCCTGTTGCGCGGCCGAAGCTCATCGTCGTGGGCAACGCGGCGACCTCGCCTGCTCGCGCCGCCCCGAGGTCGAGCAGTCCCGCGCCCTGGGCCGCGACCGATTGCCGGGCCAGCGGCCTAGCTGATCCCGCAAGCAGCCCCTTGAGAGCGGACGCGTCGAGCTCGGGCCTCGACTGGGCAAGCAGCGCCGCCGCGCCGGCGACGACGGCAGCCGCCGCGCTCGAGCCGCTCAAGCTGGAGTAGCGCGCAGTGCCGTCTTCCGCCGGGCCAGGGTCGGCTGTGAGCAGGCTGACTCCGGGGGCGACGATGTCGGGCTTGACGAAGCCGTCGAACGCGAGGCCCCGGGACGAGAAGGGCGCCACCCGCCCCACGGCGCTGCTGGCCTCGCCCCTGGCCATGCCGATCGAGACGAACGGCTGCCTGCCGGAGCGGACCGAATCGAGCGCGGCCTGACCGGCCCAGCCGGGAATGGTGACGACCGGAACCGTCACTCCCTCGTCGAGCCCGATGCCGCCGCCCGGCAGCTCGTCCCCGTAGACGACGGCGAGCGCCGCACCGGCCTTCACCGCCTGCTGCGCCGCATAACTGGGATCAGAGCCCGCCGGGACGAGGGCCGCGCGGCCCGCGACGTTGCTAAAGCCCCTCTCGTCGAAGAAGTCGCCGAGCCTCGGGGGGATGCCGTTCTCGATCGCGGAGCGCTCCAGCCGTGGCGCACCGAGGCGGAGAAAGAGATTCCCGCGCGGAGCGACTGCGCCCACGAGCGGCACGCGCCGGTCGAAGAAGACGCCGAGGCCCGATCGGATCACGACGTCGACGGACACGGACGAGGCTCGGGTGTCCGCGGCGCCCACCGTCAGCGCCGCCCGTGAGCCACCCGGCCCCGAGATGCTGCCGTAGCCCGGGCCCGCGACGCCGTCGTTGCCCGCCGGCGTGACGACGAGCGTGTCGAGCCGCAGCGCGCCGGCGACGGCCCTGGCAGAGGGGCTGTCCTCGAACGCAGCGAAAGGCTCCGCGACTCCGACGACTGCGACCCTCGCCGCATCGAGCGCGACGCCGTCATCGTTTGGATCGACCGCTCGTTCGAGCCCGGCGACGACCTGGTCGGTGCGGCCGAACACCGCCCACCGCCCGCTTGCTTCGCGCTGCCACCCCGCGACCCGGATCGGAAGGATGGTCGCCCCACTGGCGATCCCGTTCAGGCCGGCAGGACCTTCCGAGCCGACCATGAGCCCCGCCATCTGCGTCCCGTGCCGCTCGAGGCGAGTCGGGTCCTCGGGGCTCGCGGTCGCGCCGGGATCGCCGTCGGAGTCGACAACGTCGTACCCCGCGGCAACCTGGCCGAGCAGATAGGGGTGCCTCGCCTCGATCCCGGTGTCGAGGAGAGCGATCGTCACGCCGCTCCCGTCGAAGCCGGGGAGGAAGACGTTTGCCCGTGAGCCCGAGCCCGCGGCGAGCCTCCCTTGCTCGATCAGGGTCGAGGACATGGACGCCGGATACGCGATGCGGACGGGATAGACGCCGGCGACCTCAGGCGCGTGCTCGAGCAGCGTGACTGCTCGCGGGTCGAGGGGTGCCGAGAAGCCGGTCAGCACACGCGCGAAGCGGTGCTCGGGCCTGATCAGCACGCCCTCTTGCGCAAGGCGGGTGATGAGCAGGTTGTCCGCAGCCAGCCCGGCTGCCGTCCACTGCCGTTGTTGCGACTCGGTCGCCGTCCCGCCGGCGGCGGCGACCCGATCCGCGAGGGACGGGCTGTTCAGGACGACGATGGCACGCTGCCCGACCGCAACCTGCTGTCGAGGCGTACCGACGAGACCGCGCCAGGCCGCCGCCGTGGCGCCCGCTCTCGCGTGACTCGCACCGCCCGCGCCCGCAGCAACGGACAGCAGCGTGGCGGCCAGCGCAATCGCGCCGAGCACGCCGAGCTGCGGAGCCTCACGCCGCCGTAGACGCATACGCATCCAATGCAAGATAACGAGCGAAGGGGATCTCTTCGACGTAACGGGCGGCCGAGGCGATCATCGCGGCGTTGTCGGTGCAGAGGGCGAGCGGCGCAAGTGCGGCGTCCGGGAGCGACGCGCGGAGCTCCGAATTGGCGGCGACCCCGCCGACGACGGCGATCCGATCGGCGCCGATCTGGTCCGCCGCCGCAATCGCGCGCTCGACGAGCGCCCGGACGATTGCGCGCTGGTAGGACGCAGCGAGGTCGGCCCGGCGGAGCGCGAGCTCGTCGGCCGCGAGCTCACGCACCTTGTAGAGGAGAGCCGTCTTCAGCCCCGAGAAGGAGAAATCCAGGCCCGGCACCCGCGCAACCGGAAACGCGAAGGCCTCGGCATCGCCCTCGCGCGCGAGCCGGTCGATCGCGGCACCGCCCGGGTAGCCGAGGCCGAGCAGGCGTGCGCCCTTGTCGAAGGCTTCGCCGGCTGCATCGTCGAGCGTCGTGCCGACGACGCGGTAGCCGCCGTGGTCCTGGACGTCGAGCACGAGGGTGTGGCCCCCACTCGCGAGCAGACAGAGAAACGGCGGCTCGACAGGGTCGGGCTGGAGGAAGAGCGACGCGACATGGCCGTGTAGGTGGTCGACCGGCACGAGGGGAAGCCGCAGCGCCCAGGCGAGTGCCTTGGCCGCAGACAGGCCGACCAGGAGCGCACCAATCAGCCCCGGGCCGCGGGTGACGGCGATGCGCTCGATGTCGCCGAGACTCGTACCAGCCTCCTCGAGCGCCTCGCGGACGACCGGTGTCACGAGCTCGAGGTGCCGGCGCGACGCGACTTCCGGCACGACCCCACCGTATTTCGCGTGCAGGTCGGCCTGCGAGGACACGACGTTGGCGAGGATCTCCCCGTCCTCGGTCACGAGCGCCGCCGCAGTCTCATCGCATGAAGTCTCGATGCCGAGGATCACGCGCTCGCTTGCTCCCTAACGGGGTCCTTCCACATGATCAAGGCGTCCTCGCGGTTGTCCGTGTAGTAGCCCCGCCGAATCCCTCGCGCTTTGAATCCGAGCTGCTCGTAGAGGCGGATCGCGGCCTCGTTCGAGACCCGCACCTCCAGCGTGTACCCACGGCGGCTGTCGCGCGCGGTGTCCTCGAACAGGCGCTCGATCAAGCCTGTTGCGATGCCGCGGCGACGGTAGGGCTCGGCGACCGCGACGTTCATCACGTGCCAGGCGTCGACATAGCGAGAGATGATCAGGTAGCCGACGAGCTCGTTCCGATCGGTGTCGATCGCGCCGAGGCAGATGGACGACGGCTTGGCGAGCTCGCCCGCGAACATCGAGCGCGACCACGGAGTCGGGTACGAGGCGCGCTCGATCTCCTCGATCGAGTTCAGGTCGCGAAGCTTCAGCTTGCGGAACTCGATCACCGCTCGAGCGCCTTGTCCGCGTCGGGAGCACGGACGTAGATCGGCTCGACAAGCTCCGCGGGCCCGAAGTCGCGCGCGAGCCTCGCGTGGAGTGCCGCCCGCGGAACGTGCAGCTCGCTGTCGTCGGGCGGCACATCTGCCCCGGCCGCCTCCAGCACGTCGCGATACCGAACAGCCCCATCTCCCACACAGATTCGACCTTGCAACAGACTGTTGCTAAGTCGGTCAGGGCCGATTGCGACAGGCTCGCCGTCGATCAGGGTGAAGACCTCCTTGCGGCGCGCGTCGATTATTGGCAGGGCGCCCGGGGCTCCGGAGGCCAGAGCATCCAGCGTCGAGACGCCGGCCACGCTCAAGTCGAGGGCGAGTGCGAGCGCACGCGCCGCTGCGAGCCCCATGCGCAGGCTCGTGAAGCTCCCGGGCCCCGTGCCCGCGACGATGCGCTGCAGCTCGGTCGGCTGGACCCCAGCGCCGTTGAACAGCTCTTCGACGCCCTCCAGCAGCCGCCCAGGCAGGCCGACTCGCTCGCCGAGCGTCTCTCCGTCCTCGACGAGGGCGCTCGTCGCCACGCTCGTGGCCGTGTCAAACGCGAGCGTCAACACTCTCGATCTCGATCAGCCTGCGGTCTGCTCCCGCATGCCGCAAGACGACGCGGAAGCGCGGCGCGGGCAGCGCGTCGCCGGCCGCCTCGGGCCACTCCACGAAGCACACGGCGCCGTCGAAATAGGGCTCGAGGTCGCCCCACTCCGCCGGTGAGACGCTCTCGAACCGGTAGAGGTCGAGGTGGGACACGTCCACGTCTCCACGGTACCGATGGCCGATCGTGAAGGTCGGGCTCGTCACCGGGCCCTGGACGCCGAGCGCGCGGCAGGCCCCGCGCACGAAGGTCGTCTTGCCCGATCCGAGCTCCCCCGAGACGGTGACGACGTCGCCCAGGCGCAGCTCGGCGGCGAGCGTCCGGGCGATGCGTTCCGTCTCCTCCGGCGAGGACGACTCCTGCTCCATGGCGGTGAGCCTAAAAGAGGCCGAGCTGGACGGCGGGCTCGGCGACGCGCAGCGGCTCGGGCTCCGGGACCGGCTCGGCGTCACGGCCGAGCAGCGCCGGGATCTTGGCGAAATCCTCCTTGAGGACCTCCAGCATCGACGGCGTGTACAGCGCTGCGGCCGGGTGGTACAGCGGGTAGAGCAGAACGCTCCGCCCGCCGAGCGTGACCTGCTGCTCCTGGCCGTGCACCCGCGTGATCCCGAGCTGCTTGCCGGAGAGGAGCTTCGTGGAGAAGTTCCCCAGCGTCGCCACGACTTTCGGCTCGATCAGCTCGACCTGCCGGAAGAGATGGCTCTCGCAGGCCTCGATCTCGTCCGGCATCGGGTCGCGGTTTCCAGGTGGGCGGCATTTCAAAACATTCGCGACGTACACGTCGCCGCGGGTCAGGCCGATGCCTCCGAGCAGCTGATCGAGCAGCTTCCCCGCCTGGCCGACGAACGGGAACCCCTGCTTGTCCTCGTGGAAGCCCGGCGCCTCGCCGACGAACATCAAGTCCGCGTTCGGGTCGCCGTTGCCGAAGACGACCTGCGTCCGCCCCTCGGACAACCGGCACCGCGTGCACGTGGCGGTCTGCGCCGCGTAAACGTCTAGCTCAGTGCCCGCAGCCACAGCTCCCACCGCAACAGCCTCCGGACGGCATCGGCCCACCGTAGCTCGGCTGCTCGGCGGCGCCATGAGTCGCGAACACGGAGAACTGCTTGCGAACGTTCGAGGCCTCGCAGTCGGGGCAGCTGACTGCTTCCCCGTTCCGGACGAGCTCCTCGAAATGCGACTCGCACTCCATGCACACGTACTCGTAGATCGGCATCGCCGCGGCAGTCTAGGCAGGGACCCGGACGGGCCGCAAATGCGCGAAGCCGGCCCCCCGGAGAAGGAGGCCGGCTTCGGCGTGTTCGGGCCGGCGGAGGGCTTGGCGGAATGTTGCTCGTCGCCGGGGTGCGATGCTCGTTCCGAGGCAAGGACGCAGGGAGCACCCAGGCTAGTCAGCCTGGGTGCGACTGAGGACGCCGCCTCGGGGCGAGCAGCGCGGCCCGGCGGCTCAGCCATATTTCGCCAAACCCTCCTATGGCTCGAGGGTGATGTGCGCGGTCTCCGACTGGAGCTCCGCGAGCTGCATGGAGCCCTCGTGACGAACACAGCGGATCTTGACCCGCGTCCCGAGTGGAAACGCGTCGAGGTTCGTGCCGTCAGGCATGTGGCACGACACGATCGAATGATCCTCACGCTGGACGGCGATGCCATCGCCGTTCCTGTAGTAGACGGTTCCGTACGCCGTGAACGCGCCGGTGCCGTCCGCCTTCGCGAAGGCGTTCTCCGAGTAGAGCTCGACGAGCACGAAGCTCCCCGAGACGAGGTGGCACTCCATCTTCACCCGCTCGCCGAGCCTGAATCCCTGGAGATCCAGGCCGGCCGGGATGGCGCAGGCCTTCGAGATGCCATCGTCCCGGCGGACGACGAGCGAGGTGGAGCGCTCGGCGATGACGCCGTAGACGGTCAGCACACTGTCAGTCTCCGAACCGACGGAGACGGTCGCGCGCTCGTTCTGGAGCTTGAAGAGACGCCATTCGCCGTCGTTCAGCCGGCAACCCATGACCGCGTGCTCGCCCAGGACGAACGGGCTGAGAACGAGGTGCGCACGGTTCAAGCAACGGAACGAGCCGTCCTCAAGGCTCAGCGACGCCGCGTCCGCGGAGGCCTCCGTCAACGTTCCTTCGAACCGGGCCTCGCCCGTGCCGTCACCGATAACGGTCGCGTGATCCGATCCCAGCTTGATCATGGCGAGCTGTCCGTCGCGACGGGCGCAGTAGAGCTTGACCGTCTCGCCGACGCCGAAGACCGAGAGGTTGAGCCCGGCCGGCACCGAACAGCGCAGCACCTCGCCGTTCTCGCGCTTGACTCCAACGGAGAACGCAGACAGTTCGACGAGCGGCCCGAACGCGTACGCCTCGACCGCAGGCGGCTCGGTTTTGCGCTCGCCCTGGCCCTTGACGAAGGTGAACTTCCCGGCAGTGCTCACCGTGACGACGACGAGGATCTGGTCGCCGGCCCTGAAGTCGGGCAGCACCATTCCGGTCGGCACCAAGACGTGCACGAGCCCGCGATGCACGACCGCGAGGTCGAAGCCGCCGTCGTCCTTGGGGGACAGGTAGATCCCCTCCAGGACGAGCATCTCGACGTGCCCCGTTTCGTCGACGTCTTCGGTGCCGGCCTCGATCTGACCGCGCTTGACCTCGGCGTCGACATCGACCTTGTCGCCCGGCTCGAGCCCGCCCTCCTGCAGCGACAAGGTGGTGCCGTGGAGGCGGAGAGCGAAGACGCTACCGCCGGCGGTCACGATCAGGCGCGAAGCCTCGGCCTTGACGATGACGGCTCCGAAGCGCACGCGCTTCGCACGTCCGGCAGAACGGATGGTGCGAGCGAGATACGTGCCGTCGGAGCGCTTGGCCGCCGTGACGGCGACGCGTTGACCGACGTGAAAACCGGCGAAACGGCCCTGGATGCGAACCGTCCGGACGGCGCCTGGCGACGCGGTGACGAGCGCATGGCGCTTCGCGTCCTTCGAAACGACGACGCCCTTGAAACTCGCCGCGTTCGCCGTTCCCGTGAGCATCACGGCAACCGCAGTGAACGCGATTAACGCAAAGACATTCTTCATTGGGTCTTTCTCCCTTTTTTCGTTGCCCGGCTGGGCCGCAGTGCACGGACGTACTCCCCTTCCGCCGGGACTCGTATCGGCAGCGCGTCTCGGCGCCTATCTCCCCCGTTCACCGTCACTCGATCGAGGCAAGGAGGTAGCTAAACTGCGGGGTGCCCGGTATCCGCTACGGAACTGGAGCTTTTTGTTGCTGAAGAACATCCACATCGTCGGCTCCGGCCGAGTCGGCTCCGCGCTCGCGGGGCGGCTGCGGGAGCGCGGATTCGTGCTCCGGGACGACGAGGCCGAGCTCGTCCTGCTCTGCGTGCCGGATCGCGCGATCTCCGAGGTCGCCCGAACGATCGCGCCCGGCCCCTGGATCGCCCATGTGAGCGGCGCCACTCCGCTGGCGGCGCTCGATCCGCACGAGCGCCGCTTCGGCCTGCATCCGCTGCAGAGCTTCTCGCGCGCGCGAGGACCGGAGCAGCTCGACGGCGCCTACGCCGCCGTGACCGCGGAGACCGACGAAGCCCGCGAGCTCGGCTTCTGGCTCGCGCGCGAGCTGGGGCTCGATCCGTTCGAGCTCCTCGACGAGGAGCGCGCCCTCTATCACGCCGGGGCGGTCGTCGCGTCGAACTTCCTCGTCACGCTCCACCGTGCGGCCGCCGACCTGGTCGAGGCCGCCGGCGCTCCGCCCGAGGCGCTCGTCCCGCTGATGCGGCGCGTGATCGAGAACGACTTCGAGCTGACGGGCCCGATCGAGCGCGGCGACTGGGCGACGGTCGAGGCGCACCTGGCCGCGATCCGCGAGCGCCGGCCGCAGCTCGAGCCTCTCTACCGCGCCCTGGCCGACGCGACCGCGGCGCTGGCGGTTCGATGAAGATCGTCCGCACGGTCGCCGAGGTTCGCAAGGCGCTCGAGCCCTTCTCCGAGGTCGGCCTCGTCCCGACCATGGGCGCCTTCCACGAAGGGCATCTCTCCCTGTTCGCCGCGGCTCGTCAGGAATCGGACGCGGTCGTCGCGAGCCTGTTCGTCAACCCGGCGCAGTTCGGCGCGGGCGAGGATCTCGACCGCTACCCGCGCGACGAGGAGCACGACGTGACGCTCGCGGAGCAGGCCGGAGTCGACTTCCTGTTTGCCCCTGACGCCGACGAGATGTACCCGCCGCGCTATCAGACCTGGATCGACGTCGAGGAGCTCGGCCGGCGGCTCGAAGGGGAGTTCCGGCCCGGGCACTTCCGGGGGGTTGCGACGGTCTGTTGCAAGCTCTTCAACATCGTCCGGCCCGCTCGCGCGTACTTCGGGCAGAAGGACGCGCAGCAGGCTGCGGTCGTGAAGCGCGTCGTCGCCGACCTGAACCTCGACCTCGAGATCCGCGTCCTCCCCACCGTTCGCGACGACGACGGGCTCGCCCTCTCGACCCGGAACGCGTACCTCTCTCCCGAGGAGCTCTCGAGGGCACTCGCCCTGCCGCGTGCGCTCGCGACGAAGGACCCGGCGAAGGCCCGCGAGCTGCTGGCAAACCTGAAGGTGGACTACGTGGAAGTCGCAGAGCTCGACGGGCAGCGGGTGCTCGCGGCTGCCGTCCGCATCGGAAGCACCCGATTGATTGACAACATCGTTTTGGAAGGAGAAGCGAAATGAGCACACCGCCCAGAGGAAAGCTGGCCCTCCCCGAGCTCGCCGAGATGAAGCGACGCGGCCAGAAGATCGTGATGGTCACGGCCTACGACGCGCCCGGCGCGCGCTTCGCGGAGGACGCGGGCGTCGACGTGATCCTCGTCGGGGACACGGCCGCGATGGTCGTGCTCGGGCACGAAGGGACGACGGTGCCGGTGACGATGGACGAGATGCTGTTTCTCACGCGCACGGTCGCGCGTGCGGCCAGACATCCGATCGTGGTCGGCGACATGCCGTTCGGCTCGTTCCAGGTCTCGGATGAGAAGGCGGTCGAGAACGCGGTCCGCTTCGTCAAGGAAGCGCGCGCGGACGCCGTCAAGCTCGAGGGAGCCGGACCGTCTCTCTCGCGGGTGCGATCGATCGTCCAGGCCGGCATACCCGTCATGGGCCACGTCGGGCTGACCCCGCAGTCGGCGACGATGCTCGGCGGGTTCAAGACCCAGGGCAAGACGGCCGAGGCCGCGCGGATCCTCGTCGACGACGCGCTCGCACTCGAGGAGGCCGGCGCCTTCTCGGTCGTGCTCGAGGCCGTCCCCTCGCCGGTCGCCGCCGAGATCACCCGGCACCTGGCGGTGCCGACGATTGGGATCGGCGCCGGTCGCGAGACCGACGGGCAGGTGCTCGTCTACCACGACCTCCTCGGCCTGACCGAGGGCCATCTCCCCCGCTTCGTGAAGCGCTACGCGAACCTCTCGCGCGAGATCCGCGACGCGCTCGAGGCCTATGCGGAGGATGTTCGCGCCGGCACGTTCCCGGACGACGAGCACACCTACGAGATGTCCGACGAGGAGCTCGAGAGCTTCAGCGACGGCGGGGCCAAGACAACCCGCTGACCATCCCGGCGCCAACGACCACGAGCACGAGCGTCCAGGCGAACGCGACGACGACGAGGCTCTCGAAGATCTTGTCGCCGACGCCCGAGTCCGAGCCGCCGTTGCGGAAGAGGTCGCCTCCGTAGATCGCGAGCCGGACCGGCCAGACGAGCAGCAGCGAGAGTGCAAGCGGCGCGGCGGCGAAGCCAACGACGTGGCGCGCCTGGCGGTAGGAGCTCGACCCACCGAAACCGCTGATCAGGGCGTGAACCATCAGCCCGCCCAGCCAGTAGATGAGGGCCCCGTATACGGCGCCGCCGAGAAAACCCCAGGCCACGACGGCGAAGGCGGAGCCGCCGTAGTTGGGATCGTCGAGGAGGCGACCTGCGAGCGACGTCGACAGGACGCCTGCGCAGCCGGCCAGGAGGACGATCGCTAGAACAGGCTCCTGCCGCGCCTCCGCCGCCTCGTCGGAGTCGTCACGGAGGGCTCCGAACACCAGTGAAGGGCGCTGGAAGATCGCGAGTGCCCGCAGCCACCACTCGCGCTGAAGAGAGGCCTCCCGTTCGGCCGCCGCGTTCACCGCGTGAGCCTAGCCTGCGCCGCGTGCGGCCCACCGCAGGACCCGCGACGAGGTCAAGCGGCAGTTGACTTTTGGTGTCCCCCTTTCAGGGGACGGCGGGCACGAAAACGGCGCTCAAGGTGAGACAGGTTCGGGCCGATAGGCGCGACCGGGGGTTGAGAGACGCCCCCCACTGCGGCGACGACGATGAGAGGCGAGACAATTCAGACAACACCCCTTCCGGGCGGACGGCGGCGCGAACAGCCTCGCCGACGCTCGCGGACGCGCAAGCTCGTAGCCTCGGTCGCCCTGCTCGGCGCGGCGGCCAGCATCGCCGGGCTCGGCACATTCGCGACCTTCACGAGCACGACGTCCGCGAACCACACGGTGGCCTCCGGAACGGTCACGATCGCCCTGGGCGCAACCGGTGCCTCGACGAACCGTCTGACGGTCGGCGCAACCGCGCTCGCACCTGGTGACACGCTTCAGCGCAGCGTCGATCTGATCAACCAGGGCTCGCTCGACCTCGCCTCGATCACGCTCACGACGACCGCGTCGCCCACTTCGCTCCTGGACAGCGACGCGACGAACGGGCTCCAGATGGTGATCGACAAATGCTCGGTCGCCTGGACCGAGTCAGGGCCGCCCTACACGTACACGTGCAGCGGCTCGACCTCCTCCGTCCTCGCCTCGCGCGCGGTGATCGGCACCACGCTGGCGCTCTCGAACCTCGGCTCGCTGATCTCCGCCGCGACCGACCATCTCCGTGTGACGCTCACGTTCCCGAGCGGCGCCGGCAACACGTTTCAGAACCTCTCCTCGACGGTCACCTACGCGTTCACCGGCACACAGCGCGCCGGGACGAACAAGTAGCCGGGTGCCGGCATGACCCGCCTGAGACTCAGGCCCACGCTTCGCTCTGCTGCGGAGCTCGCCCTCTGGCTGCTCCTCGGAGCCGCGATGCTGCTCTTTCTCGCGGTCGGCGTCCTTCCGCGAACCGGCTGGTACCGGGTCGAGACCGTCCTTTCCGGCAGCATGCGCCCCGACTTTGCCCCCGGCGACCTGATCGTCGTCAGGCCGGAGCCGCTGCGCGACGTCCGGGTCGGACAGGTGATCAGCTACCACATTCCGATCGGGGATCAGCACGTCCAGACACACCGTGTCGTGAAGGTGGTGCGCGGCGGCGAGCACCCGGTCGTCGTGACCAAAGGCGACGCGAACGACTCGGTCGACCCGTGGCAGGCACGGCTCGACGGCACGACGGCCTGGCGAGTGCAAGCCGTTGCCCCGAACCTCGGCTGGCTGATCGTGTGGCTCCGCAGCCCGCTCATCCGGATCCTGACGGTGCTCGGCGCACCCCTCCTGCTCGCCCTGCTCGGCCTCTGGCGGATCTGGCGCGACCCCGAGGAAGAGATCCGAGATGTCGCGCCAGCCGCCTGACTCACTCGTCTCGCGGCGCGCGCTGCGCTGGGCCGTGATTGCCGGTGTTGCCGCGGCGTCCTTCACGACGGTCTCGCTCGCCTTCGCCGGCTTCAACTCGGCGGCGAGCGGCGGCCCTGGGACGTACGCCTCGAAGCGGATCTTCCCCGGCATCCGTACAAGCTCTGCGTGGACGTTGCGCGACGCCTCGGGCGGCGGCGCCGAGACGAACGCGGACGACACCCTCTCGTACACGGACGCCCTGCTCAAGACCACCGGGAACTGGGCGACCACTTTCTCGTCGACCCGATACGTCGAGTTCGACTTCAACAGTGCCCGCCCCGGCGGCGTCGCCGTCAGCTCTGCCACGTTCGCCTACCGCATGGCCGCAAACTCGGCCGGCGATACCGCCTGCTTCTACTTCGAGGTCTACCGCGCGTCGAGCTCGACGCTGATCGGCACCCACGGCAGTACGGGCGTCCCGGTCGCGTGCAACGCGACGACGACCCAGACGACCTACTCGACCACGCTCGCCGAGGTGACCGATACGACGATCCTCAACGACCTGCGCGTGCGCGTCTACGCCAAGGAGTCGGGCAGCAGGCCGATGAAGCAAGACCTGGCGTCCGTCACGGGATCGACGGCGTATGGCAGCTTCACCACGTACGAGAAGATCTATCGCGATCAGTCGACCGGTACTCCCGCGACGACGAACTGGAGCGTCGCGACCTCCGGCGACAGCACCGCCTACGTCAGCGCCGGCAACTGGGCAACGACGTTCGCCGCCGCGCGCTACATGAAGTTCACGTTCGATCCCCACGTGCCCAGCGGCTCGGTGATCACGAGCGCGAGCGTCGACTTCTACTACAAGAACAACACGGCCGGCGACACCGTTTGCTGGTACTTCGAGACCTACAACGGCGCCACGCTGCTGGGCACTCACGGCAGCTCGGGCTCGCCGGTCTCGTGCAACAGCACGGCCGGCTTCACGACGGACAACGTGACGCTGGCCGAGCTGACCAGCGTGACCGATGCGAACAACCTGACGATCAAGGTCTACATGAAGGACTCGACGGGGGCCAGGAAGTCGCAGACGGACCTCGTCCAGCTCAACATCAACCACTACCTCGATTGACATGAGACACCCCCTTTTTGGGGGAGGTCTCCGGTCTAGCCATCGACGACAACGAGAGCATGCGGCTCTCACTGCACAAGGTCGTCGTCTCGATCGCCATCCTCGGCGTAGCCGCCGCGATCGCCGGCCTCGGGACCTTCGCGACCTTCACGAGCACGACGAGCGCGACCCACACGATCGCGAGCGGCACGCTCACCTTGACGGCGCCCTTCAGCCGTCTCGGCACCGGCGCCAGTCCGATCGCAGCCGGCGACACGATGCAGCGCGCGATCGACCTCTCGTACTCTGGCTCGATCTCGTTCAGCGCGGTCACGCTGACGACGAGCGCCTCCCCGAGCTCACTCCTGGATACCGACACGACCGACGGGCTCCACATCGTGATCGACAAGTGCTCGGTCGCCTGGACGGAGTCCGGGCCTCCCTACACGTACACGTGTGGCGGATCGACGTCCTCGGTGCTCGCCTCGAGCGCCATCATCGGCAGCAACGTCGCCCTTTCAAACCTCACGCTGACCGCCGGGTCGCTGGACCACCTGCGCGCGACGATCACGTTCCCGAGCACTGCGGGCAACACCCTCCAGAACCAGTCTTCGACGCTCACGTACGCCTTCACAGGCACCCAGCGCGCCGGCCAGAGCCAGTAGCGCCGGTCTCGCCGGATGGCGGGCAAGCTCGTCAAGTCCGCCGTCGCCGTCGGCTGTGTCGCAAGCTTCGCCGTCCTCTTGGCGCCTGCCGATCTCGCGGACGCAAGCGCAGGGCGCATCCAGGCGGAGGGGCCAAAGCTCCTAGTCGATCCCCAGAATGTCCTGCGGGCCCGGGCAGTTGCGCCTGGCGACCGCATCGAGCGGACGATCGTCCTGCGCGTTCGCGGACGCGGTGAGCTGAGAGTCGTCGCGCTCGCGGTCGATGCGACGCAGGCCTCGCTCCTCACGGACCCCAGGCAGGGACTCCGGCTCTCGTTGGAGCGCTGCTCGAGGGTCTGGAGAAGCCCGACTCGGGCGCACTCGTACAGATGCCGGAGTACGCGGACGCGCCTCCTCGCCCGCGGGCCTGTGCTGGGCAGACGGAGGCTGAGCCTGCTGTTGCGCCCGGGTGAAAGGGCGTACCTGCGCCTGAAGCTGAGGTTGCCGGCCCGAGCAGGGAACGCACTCGAGCACCAGACATCGACACTCGTCTACCAGTTCACCGCCGCTACACCCAATGAGCGCTAGGCCGCAGCCTTGGCCGCTTTCCTCGGTGTAGCTACCTTCCGCACCGCCTTCTTCGGGAGCACCTCGCGCAGGTACTGGCCCGTCGCCGACTCCTCGACCCTTGCGACGTCCTCCGGCGTCCCGGTCGCGATCACCTCGCCCCCAGCCTCGCCGCCCTCGGGGCCGAGATCGATGATCCAGTCGGCCTGCTTGATCACGTCGAGGTTGTGCTCGATGACGAGCACCGTGTTGCCGGCGTCGACGAGCCGCTGGAGCACCTCGAGCAGCTTCTCGATGTCGGCGAAGTGCAATCCGGTCGTCGGCTCGTCGAGGATGTAAAGGGTCCGCCCGGTCGCGATCTTCGAGAGCTCCGAGGCGAGCTTCACCCGCTGCGCCTCGCCTCCGGAGAGCGTCGTCGCCGGCTGGCCGAGCTTGACGTAGTCGAGCCCGACGTCGTGCAACGTCTGGAGCCGGCGCCGCAGCTTCGGGATCTTCGCGAAGAACTTGAGCGCCTCCTCAACCGACATCTCGAGCACGTCCGCGATCGAGCGCCCCTTGAAGCGCACCTCGAGCGTCTCGCGGTTGTAGCGGCGGCCGTGGCAGGTCTCGCACGGCACGTACACGTCCGGCAGGAAGTGCATCTCGATCTTGATCGTCCCGTCGCCCTTGCAGGTCTCGCAGCGTCCGCCCCGGACATTGAACGAGAACCGGCCCGGCTTGTAGCCGCGCACCTTCGCCTCCGGCGTCAGCGAGTAGAGCTCGCGCATGTGGTCGAAGAGCTTCGTGTAGGTCGCGGGGTTCGACCTCGGCGTGCGCCCGATCGGCGACTGGTCGATCTCGATCACCTTGTCGAAGACCTCGATCCCCTCGACCGAATCGTGCTCGCCCGGCTTGACGCGCACCCGGTGGAGGCGATTGGCGAGAGCCTTGAACACGATCTCGTTTACGAGCGTCGACTTGCCGGACCCGGAGACACCCGTGACGGCGATGAACTTGCCGACGGGGAACTCGACGTCGATCCCCTTCAGGTTGTGCTGCGAGGCCCCGCGCACCGAGAAGGACCCCAGGTCCTCGGCGCGGCGCTCCGGAACCGCAATCTCCCGCTTCCCGGAGAGGAACTGCCCCGTCACGGACTTGGGATTTCGCTCGACGTCCGCGGCCGTTCCCTCGGCGACCACGGAGCCGCCGTGCTCGCCTGCGCCCGGGCCCATGTCGACGAGATGGTCGGCCGCGCGCATCATCTGCTCGTCGTGCTCGACGACGAGCACGGTGTTCCCGATGTCGCGCAGCCGCTCGAGCGTTCCGATCAGCTTCCCGTTGTCGCGCTGGTGGAGGCCGATCGAGGGCTCGTCGAGGATGTAGAGGACGCCGACGAGCTGGGAGCCGATCTGGGTCGCCAGCCTGAGGCGCTGGGCCTCGCCGCCGGAGAGCGTCCCCGCCGCGCGGTCGAGCTGGAGGTAGCCGACCCCGACGTTGTCGAGGAAGGTCAGCCGCTCGCGAATCTCCTTGATGATCCGCACGCCGATCAGCTGCTCGGTCTCGGTCAGCTCCAGCGAGTCGAGGAACTCGATCGCGCGCGTGACCGACACCTTCGAGAACTCATGGATGTTCCGCTCGCCGACGGTGACGGCGAGCACCTCGGGTTTCAGGCGCGCGCCCTCGCACTCCGGGCAGGGCCGAAGGCTCATGTACTCCTCGATCCGCTCGCGCTGCCGCGCCGAGTCCGTCTCGCGATACCGCCGCTCGAGGTTCTTGACGATCCCCTCGAACGCGAGCATGTACGAGCGCTTGCGGCCCATCCGGTTGCGATAGCGCACGTAGATCCGCTCGCCTCCAGTGCCGTACAGGAAGAGGTCTTGCTGCTCGGCGCTCAGGTCTTGCCACGGCTTGTCGAGATCCATCTCCCACTTGTCGGCGATGCCCTGGATGACCGCCTCGTAGAACGCCGAACCGCCCATCGACCAGGGGACGAGCGCGCCTTCGCCGATCGAGAGCGTCGGATCGGGGACGAGCAGGTCGGGATCGATCTCCTGCTGGGCGCCGAGGCCGTGGCAGCGCGGGCACGCGCCGTGCGGCGAGTTGAACGAGAAGATCCTCGGCTGGAGCTCCGGCAGCCCCACGCCGTGCTCCGGGCACGCGAAGCGCTCGCTGAACGTCAGCTCTTCGCCGTCGAGCACGTCGATCACGACGAGGCCGTCCGCAAGCGAGGTCGCGGTCTCGATCGACTGCCAGAGACGGGTGCGCAGGTCCGGCTTCATCACGAGCCGGTCGACGACGACCTCGATCGTGTGCTTGAACTTCTTGTCGAGGACGATCTCGTCCTCGAGCATCCGCACCTCACCGTCGACCTTCACGCGCGTGAACCCGTCGGCGCGCAGCTCCTCGAAGACGTCCTTGTACTCGCCCTTGCGGTCGCGCACGACCGGCGCGTTGACCGTGAACTTCGTCCCCTCCGGGAGTCGGAGCACCTGGTCGACGATCGCCTCAATCGACTGGCCGGCGATCGGCCGCCCGCAGACCGGGCAGTGCGGCCGGCCGATCCGCGCGTAGAGCAGCCGCAGGTAGTCGTAGATCTCGGTCACGGTGCCGACCGTCGAGCGCGGGTTGCGCGACGTCGTCTTCTGGTCGATCGAGATCGCCGGCGAGAGCCCTTCGATCGAGTCGACGTCCGGCTTCTCCATCATCTGGAGGAACTGGCGCGCGTACGCGGAGAGCGACTCGACGTAGCGGCGCTGCCCCTCTGCGTAGATCGTGTCGAAAGCGAGCGACGACTTCCCGGAGCCGGAGAGGCCGGTGATCGTGGTCAGCTTGTTCCGCGGCAGGCGGACGTCGATGTCCTTGAGGTTGTGCTCGCGGGCGCCGCGAATTACCAGTTCTTCAGAGGCCATAACCGACCAAGTTTAGCGATCGAGGTCGGACGAACAAGTGTTCGCTTTGGTTACGTCGCGAGCTCCTCGACTAGCTCGCAGACCTCCTTCGGCCCCGCGACATGCCCGACCGTCAGCGGCCCGATGACGACAGTCCCGTAGCCCATCAGCCGGCCGAGCAGCGATTGGTCGAGCTCGACGGCGTCGACTGCCCGCAGCTTCACGGCCTTCGTCCGGCGGCGCAGGGTCCCGTTGACGACGTACAGCTTCTCCGTCGTGACGACGATGCGCATTCGTTCCCACTGCCAGACGGCGCGGAGAGTGAACGCAGCGGCCACTGCGATCAGCGCGGCCCCTACGCCCGCCGCGGCTGCCCACGGAAGCATGAGGACAAAGATCCCGGCGATTGCGACGCCGCCCGAGCGCGCGAGCGGCCGCGCGAGGACGATGCCGTGACGGCGCATTTCGAGGCAGACGTGCTCGTCCCGGTCAGCGGGCATGTTTGCGGCTTCGGCAACCCAACAGGCTTTCCTGCCGTTTGCGCCGCAGAGGGATAGGGTCGCCGCGTGTCGCTGCTCCGCGGAGCGAATCTCGCGGTCCGATTCCTCGTAGCCGAACTGGGTGCATTGGTCGCGACGACCTACTGGGGCTACGAAACGGGCTCCGGGCTCACGCGGTTGCTGCTCGCGATTGCAGCACCGGCCCTCGTCGTTACCGCATGGGCACTCTTCGTCTCACCCAAGCGGAAGTACGACCTCGCTAAGCCTGCCAGGCTGGTGATCGAGCTCGTAGTGCTGGGTGGAGCATCAGTCGCCCTCTGGCAGGTAGGCCATCCCTGGCTCGGGCTGGCGTTCGCGGCAGTCGCCGCTGTCAGCGGAACCTTGAACTACATCTGGGAATAAGCGTTCAGGCCTTGCGCCAGCGGCCGAAGACTAGACCGCCGAGGGTGAAGCCCAAGCTGAAGGTTCCGACAGCGAAGGCACCGATCGTCGCCGCCTTGCGGGCGCCGGAGAGCGACTCCCAGCGGCCGAGCACCTCTTCCTCTTCCATCGTCAGCGGCTCGCCGCGCCGCTTCTTGCGCATCGCGCCGCCCGCTCGGAGACCGAGATAGAGGTCGTCGAAGATCTCGGTAGGCTCGTCCACCATCGTCATGATTGTACCCAGTGCTTCGGCTCTCCCAACCCGCCTCCTCCATATCTCGGACCTGCATGTCGGCACCCGTGAGGACCCTGAAGTCGAGCGCAGCCTGGCGGCGCTCCTCGAGCGCACGGCGCCCGAGATCGTCGTCGCCAGCGGCGATCTGACGCACCGGGGTCGCCCCGAGCAGCACGAAGCCGCCGCCGCCTTCCTGCGCTCTCTCGGCCCGCCGGTGGTCGCGATCCCCGGGAACCACGACATCCCGTACAGCTTCCCGGCGCGCTTCACGCGAACCTTCGCCGAGTTCGAGCGGCACTGGGAGACGACCGAGCCCGTCTTCCGCTCGCCGATGCTGCACGTGGTCGGTCTGAACTCCGTGCGCCCGTGGCGGCACCAGTCGGGCGGGATCCGGGAGGGCCAACTCGCGCGCGCGCGCGAGTTCCTCGCCGAAGCGCCGGAGGGCGCGCTGCGGGTCGTCACGCTGCACCATCATCTGATCGGAGCTCCGTGGCGCTCGCGCAAGAGGCCGGTCGCCCGCCGCTCGCACGTCCTCGCCTCGCTCGTCGACTCGGGCGCCGAGCTGATCCTCGCCGGGCACATCCACCAGGGCGCCGTCAGCGAGCGCCACGAGTTCGAGGTCATCACCGGCGACGCGCGAAGCGTGGTCGTGTCGATCGCGCCCGGCCTCGGCCAGCCGCGCCCACAACGACGCGGCGAGGCGCGTGGACTGCACGTCTACGAGTGCGACGAGACGTCGATCCTCGTCGAGACCTACGTCTGGCGCGAGGACGACTGGGGGCTGACGGCGGTGCGGCGTTTCGCCCGCGGCGCCAAGCCGCTCGGCGTCACCTAGATCCCGCTCCGGCTGTTGTAGCATCCGTCTCGAAGTGGGTCGCATCTCGGTTGCACTGCTCTGCCTGGTCGCGCTTCTTCCCGCGGCGACGGGCACCGCGGGTGCGGCTTTCGGCGGCAGCAACGGCAAGATCGTCTTCGAGAGCACTCGGGACGGCAACTACGAGCTGTACTTGATGAACGCCGACGGCAGCAGCCAGCGGCGACTGACGGTCAACCCGGAGTCAGACCTCCAGCCTGCTTTCTCCCCCGACGGTAAGCGCATCGCCTGGGTTCGCGCCGACGACATCTACACGATGCGGGTCGACGGCTCCGAAGTCCGGCAGCTCACGAGCGGCACGGCACGCGACTGGTTCCCCGCCTGGTCGCCCGACGGCTCACAGATCGTCTTCGAGAGCAATCGCGCCGGGCCGCAGTCGAACACCGAGATCTACAAGCTGAACGCGGACGGCTCGGGTCTCACGCGCCTGACGAATGACCCGGCCGTGGACGCCCAGCCGGCCTGGTCCGCTCGCGGGAGGATCGTCTTCACGAGCACTCGCGGCGATGGGACTCGGCGGCTCTGGCTGATGAGCCCGGACGGCTCGGGCCTGACCAACTTGTTCTACACGGGCGGTGCCGAAGCGCCCAACTGGTCGTGGGACGGCGAAGGGATCCTCTACCACCAGTCTGCAGTGATCATGCTCACCTCCCTCTTCAACGAGTTCGCCGTCGTCACCGCTGACGGATCGAACATGTTTCCCGCCTGGGCGCCTCAAGGCACAGGGCTCGTCTTCCAGCGAGCACTTCCCGGTGAAGCGCCGGATATCTGGTCGGCAGCCAACTGGGATGGGTCGGGCCAAGTCCGGCTGACGACCAACTCGGCGGCGGACGAAGACCCGGACTGGCAGCCAATCGGCCCCGCACCACCGCTTCCGCCACCGCGGCCGCCACCCCCACCGCCGGGCACACTTCCGCCTCCGCCTCCACCCAATCTGCCGCCTCCACCGCCACCACCGGCAAGGGCGAGGGGCTGCATCGTGCCGCGTGTGATCGGGCTGCGCTTGCCGGCCGCACGAACGCGCCTCACAAGAGGGCACTGCCGGGTCGGCCGAGTTCGCCGGGCTCGATCGCGCCGAATCGGACGCGTCATCGGCCAGAGCCCACGAGCAGGCTCGCGGCGACCTCGGGGGACCAGGGTCAACCTCAGAGTCGGCCGGCGCTAGCGGCGCAGGCCCCAGCCGCGCGTCGGCTGGGCTCTCGCCTCCGGCCCGGTGATCCCTCGCTTCTGCACGAAGCGGCGATAGAGGATCACGAGCAGCACCGCTCCGGCGTACCCGAACAGGAAGCCGCCGGGGCGCCCGAACAGGGCGTCGGCGACGAGCCCGCCGACGACCGATCCCGCGAGGCCGAAAGCGACCGTGAGCCAGAAGGGCATCGGGTCGGGCCCGGGCACCGCAAGCCGGGCGAGCCCGCCGATGATGAACCCGCCGGCGACGAGCAGCACGAGGTAGACGAACAGGTTCACGGGAAAAGCCTACGCGCCGCGCTCTCCGCCCGCGACAGGTCCCGAACTGCGACTTGCGGGACCCCGCGATCGACGCAACGATTGGGTGTCGTGGAGCCGCCGATCGACCACCCGATGTGACAACTATCATGGGCTTGCTCGGTGACATCCAGCTCGACGTCGCTTTGATCCGTCGCCTGCTGGAGGACGAAGATGGCCAAGAAGAGGAAGCTCCCGAAGATGACGCCTGAGGAGATCGCCCAGCGCGATCTCCATCAGCGGTGGGCCCGCGAGCGGATCGCCTACCACGAGGTCAAGGCGCGCGAGCAGGACGAGCTGCGCGCCGCCCGCAAGCAGGCCGGCTGAGGCTCAGGCAGCCGTCTCGGCCGCGGCCTGGAGCTCGCGCCGCAGGTCCTTGATCTCGTCCCGAAGCTTCGCCGCATACTCGAAGCGAAGCTCCGTGGCGGCGGCGAACATCTCTTCCTCGAGCGTCACGGCCAGGCGCTCGATCTCGGCCGGGCTCATGCCCTCGACCTCGCGCCCGCCCTTCCGCCGGCGGCGCGGGACGTTCGGCGCCTCCAGCGACAGGAACTCGGCGATATCCGAGACGCCCTTCTGGATCGACTCCGGCGTGATCCCGTGCTCCTCGTTGTAGGCGAGCTGCACGATGCGGCGGCGGTTCGTCTCGTCGAGCGCGCCCTTGATCGCCTCGGTCACCTTGTCCGCGTACATCAGCACCTTGCCGTTCGTGTTCCGGGCAGCGCGGCCGATCGTCTGGATCAACGCGGTCTTCCCCCGCAAGAACCCCTCCTTGTCCGCGTCGAGCACGGCGACGAGCGACACCTCCGGGAGGTCGAGCCCCTCGCGAAGCAGGTTCACGCCGACGAGCACGTCGTACTCGCCGAGTCGTAGCTCGCGGATGATCTGGATGCGGTCGAGCGTGTCCACCTCTGAGTGGAGGTAGCGCGCCTTGACGCCGGACTCGAGCAGGTAGTCGGTCAGGTCCTCGGACATCTTCTTCGTCAGGGTCGTGACGAGCGTGCGCTCCCCAAGCTCCTCGCGGCGGCGAATCTCGTTCAGCAGGTCGTCGATCTGGTTCTTCGTCGCCCGCAGCTCGACCTCGGGGTCGACGATTCCGGTCGGCCGCACGAGCTGTTCGGCGATGACCGTCGAGTGCCGGAGCTCGAACGCTCCCGGCGTCGCCGAGACGAAGACGATCTGCGGCACTTTGCCGAGAAACTCGTCGAAGCGCAGCGGCCGGTTGTCGAGCGCCGACGGAAGGCGAAAGCCGAAGTCGACCAGCGTCTGCTTGCGCGAGCGGTCGCCCTCGTACATGCCGCCGATCTGCGGCACGGACTGGTGCGACTCGTCCAGGAAGACGACGAAGTCGGACGGGAAGTAGTCGATCAGCGTGTAGGGCGCCGAGCCCGGCGGGCGGCCGTCGAGGATCCGCGAGTAGTTCTCGATCCCGTTGCAGAAGCCAAGCTCCTTCATCATCTCGACGTCGTACTCGGTCCGCTGCCGGATGCGGTGCGCCTCGAGCATCCGCCCCTCGGACTCGAATTTCTTGACCTGCTGCTCCATCTCGTCGTGGATCTCGTCGACGGCGCGCTCGATCGTCGGCTTCGAGGTCACGTACTGCGTCGCCGGAAAGACGTTCAGGTACTCGAGCTTCCCGTAGACCTCGCCGGTCATCGGGTCGAAGTGCGTGATCTGCTCGATCTCGTCGCCGAACATCGAGATCCGGTACGCCGACTCCTCGTGCGCGGGCTGAATCTCGATCACGTCGCCCTTGACGCGAAACTTGCCGCGCCCGAGCAGCGTGTCGTTGCGCGTGTAGTGGATGTCGACGAGCTTGCGCAGGATGAGGTCGCGGTCCTGCTCCTCGCCGACGTGCATCATGACGACCCGCTTCTCGTACTCCTCCGGCGAGCCGAGGCCGTAGATCGCCGAGACGGACGCGACGATGACGGCGTCGCTGCGGGAGAGGAGACTCGAGGTGGCGGAGTGGCGGAGCCGGTCGATGTCGTCGTTGCGGGACGAGTCCTTCTCGATGTAGAGGTCAGCCTGCGGCACATACGCCTCGGGCTGGTAGTAGTCGTAGTAGGAGACGAAGTACTCGACGGCGTTATCGGGGAAGAACTCGCGGAACTCGTTGCAGAGCTGCGCGGCCAGCGTCTTGTTGTGCGCGATCACGAGTGCCGGGCGCTGGAGCTCCTCGATGATCCAGGCCATCGTCGCCGTCTTGCCGGTGCCGGTGGCGCCGAGCAGCGACTGGTATTGAGCGCCGGCGCGCAGGCTCTCGGAGAGCCGGGCGATCGCCTGCGGCTGGTCGCCGGTCGGCTCGTACTCGACGGCTGTCTTGAACGGAGGCACTGCCGAAAGGCTAGCCGCGGCTCAATGGCAGGCGGAAGACCCCGCGTCCGTGAACGTGGAGCCAGGCACGCCGATGAACTGCCAGTCGTAACCCGAGGGGTAGAGCGTCAGCTTCAGGATCCCGAACGTCTTGTCGTCTCGGGCCTCACTGTTTGGCATCAGCGTGCCCCACGGGCCGAGGCTGCTCCCTCCGGTCCCGACGACGAATTCGCGTATCCCTCTGTGCGCATCGGCAACTCCTGAAGGCGTCTGCGGCGCGAAGCGCTCGTAGTCGTGCTCGTGGCCGTTCAGGATCACATCGGCGTGCGCGTCGTAGAGCGCGTCCCAGAACGGCCCCACCGGGTCGTAGCCCCCTCCCAAACCGGAAGAGAAGTACGGCTGATGCCACAGAGCCAGGACGCAGCGGTTGGGGTGCGCGGCGAGATCGGCCCGCAGCCAGCGCTCCTGCGGGGAGCCGGCGAAGCAGTGGACAAACTGGCAGTTCGCGTTCAGCGCAATGACGTGCCAGGCGCCGATGTCGTAGCTGTAGTAGCCCTTGCCCTCGACGCCGGCCGCCGGCCCGAAATACCGAAAGTACCCCCTGGCATGCCGCGTCAGGTACTCGTGGTTTCCGACCACGGGCCGCGTCAGCGCCTTGACCCGCCCCCAGCTTAGGTCGTACGAGAGGAGGAACTTGCCCGCTGCTCCATCGTTGTACTGCGTGTCGCCGAGCGGGAGGACGGCATCGAAGCTCTGGGCGAGCAGCAGGTCGGCGGTCGCCTGCATCCGGCACGCGCGCGGCGACCCCCGGCCTTCGTTGAACACCGGGTTGTCGGGGTCGCAGGCGATATCCCCCGCGGCCGCCACGACCATCGGGCGCTCGGGTAGTCGCTCGCAGTCCGAGCTTCGAAACCGAAGCGCGGGCTGAAGCTCCAATCCGTTCCGAGCGACCGCGGGACCGATTCGTGAGCCGAAGAAGCCGATCCCGTCGATCGTCGCGCTCCCGCGCAGCCGTGCGAAGTGGGTTGTCGATGGTTCTTCGCAGGCACTGACGAAGGACGCGCGGGCCGCCGCAACCGCATTCCTGGTGCGAGGCGAATGCGCGGCGGCGCAGCCTGGGTCGGGAAAGCCGACGACCAACGACTCGCCGCTGACCGGGTCCGCGACGAGGAGCTCGATGTCACCGACGCCCCTCGCCGTGTGCGCGAGCCGGGCCGCCTTCAGCCGGGCACGCACTAGATACACCCGGCGCTCGACACCCTCGAGCCGGCCCTTTCTCGGGCCGACGAGCGGCCTGCGCAGCCAGACGAGCCGGTGGATGCTGGCCGGCCGGGCCCTCAAGTCGACCTTCCCGGCCGCGCGGTCGTTGAGCGTTCTGACCCGCCAGCGATAGGACGATGCACACACGATCTTGCCGGCCGTCGGCTTCGACTCCACGGCGGGGGAGACGAAGCTCGGCACCACGAAGGCCGCCAGCGACAGGGTCAGAACGGCGCGCTTGAGCAAGCGAGGAAGGTTAGCCCCGTCCGACCGTGAGGTAATCGCCGACATAGCGCAGCTCGGACGCGACGTCGCCCCGGATTGCGAACAGACGGATGCGACTCGCATCCCCCGGCTTCGGCAGCAGCCGGCGCGGGATGACGAACTGGAATCCGGCCCGCTTCTTCCCGGGGCGCTTCGCGTTGTCCGCGGGCGAGACGTAAGCCGAGCGGCGATCGACGAAGACGACGATCGAGTCCGGCTCGACGCCGGCGCTGACATCGAATGCCGACCCGTTGAAGATAACGTCCTCGCCCGGCGTCTGCGCGCGAACCCGGCCGCGCAGAGCTCCGCGCACGACTCGCACTTCTTGCCCGTCCGACGACTCGATCACGTCGCCGCCACTCCGGGCGCGCAGGACGAACGTGGAATTCCCTCCGCTGAGCTCGGCGAGGACGACCGAACTGCCCTGCGGCCGCACGGCAAACATCCGGACGTCGTTCGCGCCCGCTCGGAACACGCGGTCGGGGACAATGGCGGCGAAGCGCGTCTCGCCGGAGTCCTCGTAGCTGCGAGTCGCGGCGGCGATGGTGCCGTTCACCGCAACCGCGAGCTCGGCGTTTGCGTCGAGGCCGCCTTCGATCCGTCCAGTGAGGTACGACGGCACGACCTCCGCCTTCGGATCCACCGAGCGCAGGAGCTCGCTCCCGTCCAGCTTGAAGCGCACGCCGCTCTGCTCTTCGACGGCAAGGTCGGCAGTGCGCCTGCCGACGAGCTCGCGGTGAGGCCCGAACCGGTAGACCTGGTCGATCGACCCGCTTCGAAAGGCGGCAACCTGGCGCTCGAGGACGTCCTTCCGCTCGGCGAGGAGCGTCGAGAGACTGGCGGATATGGGATTGCCGCTCTGATCCGGCAGGCTCACCGTTCCGTCGCGAGGGAGCCGCGCGCCCAGGAGCGAGCGCCCGTCGACAGGCCAGGGAATGCGCGCGTGCACGGCGTCCGCGATCGTCGGCAGGATGCTGATCGTCCGGGCGAGCCCGTCCTCGATTCGCGGCTTCCGCTGGCCGGGCAACTTGACGAACAGGGGGACGAACGCGATGTCCGGGAGGTTCGCCCGCGACAGGTTGCGCGCCGGCTCCCCCGGTCGGAAGCTGATTCCCTCGTCGGCCGTCACGACGACGAGCGCGCGGTCGTAGAGGCCGGTCGACCGAAGCCGCTTCAAGATGAAACCGAGACCGGCGTCCGTATCCCCGAGCTGAAGCATGTATCGCTGGTATGCCTGAAGCGTCAGCCAGTCGTCGTCTCGCCAGAGTCCGTTCTCGAGCCCTGGAGTGACGCGGACGTTTCCGCTGTACCGCCTGCCCGAGGGCAGGTACGCCCACGGCTCGTGCGGGAGAATCGAGTGCAGGAAGTAGAACGTCGGACGCGGGCTGGCCGAGATCATTCGCGTGAACCCGCAGATGTTCCTGCCGCAGGGACCCGCTTCATGGGGGACACCGGGCGCCTTCGTGGTCGTGTCGTGACCCCCGAAGTTCCCCCACCGGCCCTCGGTCGGGGGAACGTGCTTCGCGAGATCATCCGGCAGCAGGAGATGGAGGTAGACGGTGCCGACGTCGGAGACGAGGGCGTGCACGCTGCCGGACACGCTTTCTCCGGCGTCGTTCGTCGCGCCGGGAACGCGGGTCTTGCACACCGAACGCGGGCAGAGGCGCGTCAGCGACTCCATCACCCGCATGCGGTAGTGGCCGCCGAGCAGGGTGAAGACGTTGTGGGGGTAGTCGGCGAGGATCGGAAGAGGCGTACCCGACGGGAGGGTTCCGGCGAGGATCGACGGGACGGCGACCTCGGTGTGTCCATTCGCAGTCGTCGCGGATCGGAACCACGTTGAATCGCGCGCGAGCGAAGCGAAGTTCGGGAAGCGCGCGGCGTCGATCCGCTGGTTGCGGTCCATCAGCGACGTGGTGCTGAACTCGTCGAACATGATGAAGACGATCGGGGTTCGAGATTCGACCTTCTCGGTACGGACCGAGACGTCCTTCGGAAAGACAAGGTGTTTCACCTGCGAGTTTCCGAGAAAGAGCGCGAGGAAGAGGAGAGGCGCGGGAGCGAGCACGGTGAGGAAGGAGCGAACGAAGCGTGCCTTCCAGTAGAGGGCCGCGCCGATGCCCCCGATGAGGGCGGCGCCGAGCACGAGAGCGGTCGCCGGCGCGTCGATGTCCTTGATCGCCTCGAGTGCGACGATCGCTGCGAGAGCGGCGACGAAGAACAGGTGCAGCGCGTTTCCGAGAATGGGATCGATCGCGCCTGCCCCGAGCTCGGCAAGCAGCAGGACGGCCGGAGGCACGAGCGTCAACGTGAGCGCGAAGAGCACGATCTCGCGGCTGGACGACCCGCGGACCGTGAAGAACGTCGCGTTCCGTCCGAGGATGTCGAGCAAGGGCTGCGCGAGCGCAAAGGAGGAGAGGACGGCGAGGTGCACCGCCTTCTGCCTGATGCCGGGAAGCCTTACGGGGCGCATGGGCCGCGAATATTCGCCATTAGGAGCTCAGAAACCGCTGACGCTCCTCCGGCGTGAAGGTGCGACCGGTTTGCGCGAGCCGAGCGTTGGCGAGGCGAACCAGCTCGTCCAGCGTTCCGCAGAAGTCACAGAACCACTCGCGAACCTTGCCGTCGCGCGCGAGCGTCTCGATCCGCCTGTCGCCGTCAAATCTGGCCACTAGGGGGCGATCCGTGTTGCGCAAGTACGTGTGAATCGAGTCTGAGTCCGACCGCCAGAGACCGGCCGAGATCGGTCCCGCGGTCACGACCCAGCGGCCGTCCGGGCTGAACTCGGCGTCGTTGACGACGTTGAAATGGCCTCGAAGGACGTGCAGCTTGGCTCCAGTTCTGGCGTCCCAGATCCGGGCGTCGCGATCCTCGCTCGAGGTGACGAGACGCTCGCCGGAGCGGTCGAAGTGCACGGACGTTATTGGCTTCGAATGGCCCGCGAGCAGGGTCACCTTTCCGGTCCGCAGATCTCTGACGAGCACCGTCTTGCCGTCCACGGTCGCACGCTTGCCTCGTGCTTCGACTACTCGCGGCGGTCGTTCGAGCGGGGCGGCGCCGGGAACGACGCGCATCCAGGGCTCCGGCTCAGGATCCCAGATGCGTTGGGTTCCGTCCGTGCTGACCGTCACGAGGCGGCGCCCTTCGCGCGTGAACATGAGGCGGGTCACACCCTCCCGGTGGCCGCGGAGCACGAGAGGCAGGCGCGCGAGTCCCGTCTGCCAGACGCGGACGGTGCGGTCGAGGCTCCCCGTCGCCACGAGATCGCTGCGCGGATTGAACGCAACGGTCGTCAGGAGGCCGGTGTGCCCGAGCAGGGGGCCGATATACGAGCCGTCCTTGATACTCCACAGGCGCCCTGCGCCGTCAGAGCTCCCGGTCGCCAGGAGCTTGCCGTCAGGGCTGAACGCGACGGCGATGACCTGGCCGACGTGGCCTTCGAGCACCTTCAGCTGGCGCCCCGTTTGCGCCGACCACAGGCGAGCGGTGTGGTCACGGTGACCGGTCGCGACGAGCCTGCCGTCCGGGCTGACGGCGACCGCCGCGACTCCACTACGTGGGAGCTTGAGCTTCCGCACGACGGGCGCGAGCTCTCGGGGCACAGGCGGCGGCCGAGCGGTATCGGAGATCTTCTGTACGTCCCGCACACGTGAGGCCTCGATCGCTTGGCTGAGCACGTCCTGGGTCTGTGGCGTGCGCTCGATGCCGGCCGCTCTCAAGCTCAAGAGCAGGCTCAGCTCCGGATCGATATCGAGCTGATGCAGGGCCTCGGCCAAGAGCGCACGGGCCTGCGCGTGCCGGCCGGCCTGCCGGGCATCGGCACGCTGGCTGAAGGCGTAGATCGCAACCCCCGTCATCGCCGCCAGCGCCACGAGCGCGCCCCCGGCGAAGAGGGCGAGCCGCCGCTGGCGCCGGTCGGCGGTCCGCCGCTCTCGCTCCGACTCCCGCTCCCGGCGCCAGGCGAGAACAGCGTCCCCGAGGACGTCGTGGAAGATCTCGTAGCGCGCGCCGCCGCCGTCTGCTCCGTCGACCGGCCGCACGATCCGCTCCCGCCCGAGCGTCGCGAGCACGGGCAGCAGGCGCTGCTCGTCGACCGAGGCGTACTCGGCGAGATCCCCAACTCCGTGCGCGATCTTGGCGCCCGAAGGCGTCACGAGGTAGCGGAAGACATCCGCAGCCAGATCCTTCTCGTCGGCCGAGAGCTCTTCGACTGCGCGGTGTAAGTGTGTACGCACGATCGACTCTGCACCGCCGAGCTGAGTGAGCGTCGCCGCGCGCAGTTGGCTCGACCCGACTTCGTGCTCCTGTTCCCAGATCCGCTCGAGCACGAGCTGAAGGTAGGGCGCCTCGATGCGGCCCTGATCGGTGTCGCCGGCGGCAAGCCCGCGCCCCGCATCGCCGAGATCCACCTTTCCGGCAGCCGTCTGGTCGAGCACGGCCTCGATCAGCGCCGGCTCGACCTCGATCGACTCACCCGTGGCTTCGTTGTAGCGCTCTATTGGCTTCGTGATCGCATCGCGCGCCGAGCTCCTGTCGAGGTGATCGAGTCGCAGGTAATTCGCGAAGAGGTTCGGGATCCTCCCCTTGAACCGGTCGAGTTTCGCGAGGGCGTCGTCGCGGAGGGACAGCAGAACACGCACACGCAGACCGGGCCGCGTGACCAGCTCGGGCAGCTCGCGCGCAAAGCCGGTCTCCTCTGCGTGGTAGAGGAAGTACTCCTCCGCCTGGTCGAGCACGAGCAGGAGATCGCAGGCGAGTGCGTCGGTCCAGCGCCCGAGAGTGTCAGCTAGCGATTCCCCTTCGCGCTCGTCCAGGAGCGCCGAGCCGAACTGAGCAGCCAGCTCCTCGCGCACACCCGCTCGGAGGCCGCCCACCGGGTCTTCGCTCCAGGCGTCGAACACGACGACTGCAAACTCCGGGTGGCCGCCCTCGTCGACGTTCTCCCGCGCCTGCCGGCGCAGCCGGTGCGCCACTCCGGCGCGGAGCACCGAGCTCTTCCCCACCCCGCTCGGCCCGTAGAGGACGGTCAGCCGAGCCGCCAGGACGTTCGCCGCGATGATCTCGCTCTCGCGCCCGCGTCCGAAGAACAGGAGCGCGTCGAGCTCGCTGTCCTCGAACGGAACAAGGCCCTTGTACGGACTGTCGAGGGTCACGCCGGAGCGACCTCGGCGAGCCGCCGCTCGAGGTCGGCGACGAAGTCCTCGAGCGCGATGTCGAAGAGGTCGACGCCGCGTCGCCGCCAGAACTCATGCTGGATGGGCTGGGCGCCGGGGAGCACCGCCCACGAGCGGTAGCTGATCGGTTCATCCCCGAACACGCGGTGCAGGAAGACGCGCAGGCTCCACTCGACGACGGGGTAGGCGATGAAGAGGAAATGGCTGCGGCGGAGCTTCGCGGCGAGGGTGACGGGTAGGACGTTCGCCAGCTCGCTCTGTGCGAGGTAGCCGATGTAGTCGTCCTCGCTGACGACGAAGCTCTCGCGCCCGCGGTCGGGTCGCGGATCGACGCCTCCGTGGATCTTGAGGATCACCGAACGCTCGGCCAGCGAAAGCTCCGAGTAGGCGTTCGGGACGGCCACGACCGTCTCCGACCCGTCCGGCGACCGGTGTACGAACTTGCCGCGGTCCGGGCCCTGCGCCACAAAGGAGACGACGTCGGCATCCTCCCCGCGCTCCTCGAACGCTCGCTCGAGAGCGTGCCCGTAGCCGGTCGTGACGAGGAGCTGGTGCTCGGCGCCGCGGGAACGTGCGACCTCGGGGAGCGCGGCTAGAAACCGCTCGAGCGGCCCGGGTTCGGGGTCCTCGGCGAACAGATCGTGCAGCTGGTCGTACAGAGGGCCCACGCCCTGAGTCATGACCACGTACTGGGACACGCGCGTGAGATCACCGCGGTGCTCCTCGGGACAGTCGAACGCCTCGGCAAGGCGGCTCGCGAGATTCTCTCCGTTCTCGGACGACGGCCCGGGTCCCAGGACCGGCACGAGCCGTCCCGAGAGGAGTGCTCGAGCGACCTCACCGATCCGGTCTTCGCCCGCTTGGGCGACCGCCTGCGGTTGCAGCGCGGACTCCTGTCGCAGGATCGACGCGTGGAGTTGCTGAAGCGCGGGGCTCGGCTCGATTCCCAGCTCGTCGACGAGCGCACGACGCGCTTCCTGGTAGGCGCGAAGCGCCTCGGCCTGGCGCCCGGAGCGGTAGAGGGCGAGCATCAGCTGCCCTCGGGGCCGCTCGCGGAGAGGATTCTGCTTGATGAGCCCCTCGAGCTCGCCGACGAGCTCGGCTGCCGCGCCACCTTCGAGATCGGCTTCGATTCGATCCTCCAAGGCCGCTGACCGAAGCTCGTCGAGACGGGCGATTTCGGTCTCCGCAAATGGCTCGAACGCGAAATCGGCGAGCGGGGGGCCCCGCCACAGCTCGAATGCTTCCCGAAGCTTGTTGCCGCGAGCTTCGGGCTCGAGCGAGCGCGCCTGGCTGACGAGTCGCTCGAACTCGTTGAGGTCGACTTGCGCGGCGGCGACGTTGAGGAGGTAGCCGGGTGGCTTGGTGACGACCACGTCCGCCCCGACGGTCTTGCGCAGCTGTGAGATGAAGTTCTGCAACGAAGTGACCGCTGTCTTCGGGGGCTGCTCGCCCCAGAGAAGGTCGACGAGGCGATCCGTCGAGACCACTCGGCCGGCATCCAGGGCGAGGATGGCCAGGACTGCTCGTTGCTTCTGACCCCCGAGCTGGACCGGGCGGCCGCCCCGTGCGACCTCGAAGCTCCCAAGCAGCCGAAAGCTCAGATCGTCTGCCGGAGTTCGCGCCCGTTGCTCCTCCTTGACGCCGCGAAGCGGCGGGAATCGCTCGGTCAAGCCCGGAGCCACGATTTGGTAAAGGCGCACCGGGCGGTCGAAGTCCTTGATCAACTGGTCGCCGAGATCCAAATACGAGAGGTCGGGAACGAGGGCCTCGACGTCTTCAACCATCGTCTGGGTCGATTGCGAGAGCACGATCTGCCCACCGTGCGCCGCCGCCGAGATGCGGGCGGCCCGGTGCACCGCTACGCCGCGGTGGGTATCGGAGACGCTCACCTCGCCGGTGTGGATCCCCATTCGAACCTTGACTGCTACGCCCTCGGGCCACGACTCAGCGGCCAGGGCCCGCTGAGCCTCGACCGCGGCAGCGACGGCGTCACGCGCTCGCGTAAACACGAAGAAGAAGCCGTCGCCGGCTGAATCGACCTCGGTGCCGCCGTGGGCGGCGAACGAGTCGCGAAGAATCCGGTTGTGAGCTTCGAGAACGTCCCCGAAGCCATCGCCGAGCGTTCGCGCGAGTCGCGTCGATCCCTCGACGTCCGTGAACAGGAGCGTCAGGGCACCGCTAGAGACCGTTGCCATTGCAACGAATAGCGTGACACCGATCGCCGCGGAGCGCGAGTCCCTGAAACGGACGAGCGCCGCGGCGACAACCACGTGCAACGGCCGTTAGCCGGTCGTTAGGGGCCCGTGACAGAGCGATTGGGGCCTCGCCGGACGGTGGCGGCATGCACACCGTCAGAGCACACATCAGCAGGCGTTGCAGGCCGTTCGCAGCCTCCGCCGTCCTCGTCCCCGCCCTACTCCTCGCCCTCGCGGCCCACACTCCGGCCGCCTCGGGCGGTAAGGCCGCGGGCGCCGCGTTCACACAGCATCGCGTCGTCGCTCACCGTTCCGGGGTTCGCCCTGGGTACGGGTGGCCGGTCAAGCCCTTCAATCGCCAGCACCCGGTCCGTGGGTACCTGAACGACCCGCGGCCCGGCGACGATGGTGCGAAGGCCTTCCACTTCGGCATCGACATCTCGGCTCCTGACGGCACTGCGGTCTACGCCGTCGCAGCGGGAAAGGTCTTCAGCACGCGCCATAACGCAATTGCGGTCAAGGGAGCGACCCGGACATTCGGCTACTGGCACATCGTGCCGGTCGTCCGCAACCATCAGCAGGTTCACCTCCACGAACTGCTCGGACATGTGCTGCAAGGAGAACGCCACGTCCATTTCGCCGAGCGCCGCGGAGGCGAATACCTGAATCCCCTGCGTCCAGGTGGCCTCGGTCCGTACGCCGACCATTCACCCCCGACCGTCGCCTCCGTCGAGTTCCTTCGGGGCGGGCAAGAGCAGGACGCCACCAGCCTGACGGGCCGCGTCAACGTCGTTGTCGAGGCCTTCGACACCACCCCAATTCCCGTGCCGAGCCCCTGGTCGAACCTGCCCGTGACGCCGGCACGGATTCGGTGGAGCGTCGCTCACGGCTCTCGCGGCGTCGTTGCCCCACGTACCGCAGTCGATTTCAGCCGGACGATGCTGCCGGCAAGGCTCTACGACTCGGTCTACGCGCCGGGTACCCAAAAGAACAGCCCAGGTGCACCGGGCCATTACCGCTTCTACCTCGCACACGGATTCGACGCCTCGCATCTTCCGGCAGGGGTTTGTCACCTGCGGATCAAGGCCGTCGACACGCGCGGAAATCTCGTGGTCGCTGAGGTCGAGATCGCCAGGGCAGCGAACTGAACCAAGCCGGTCGACAGGGTTAGGACGAACCAGCTGGAAGAGCAGCAGAGCTAGCCGCACGCGGACGCACGCGAAGGCACGCGAGCGCGACGGCGGCCATCATCAGCGTCTGGATCGTCGCGAACGCGATCAGGACGGGCTTGGCGCCGAACGCGTCGAGGACGGGGCCCGCCGTGAAGAGGCCGAGCGGCTGCAGGATCGTCCACGTGAGCATCATCGCCGGCATCACGGTTGCCCGCAGCGCCGGCGGAATGCGCAGCGTCATCGTTGCGTGGATCGGCGGGTTGACGATTCCGTTCGCGATCCCCGAGAACGCGAGGGCAGCGCAGAGCGCGACCGCGGGCACCGGAAGCGTCAGCAACCAGAGCGGCAGCGCTTGCCCGATGATGAACGTCGCGATCAGCTTCATCGCCTCGACGCGGCGGGCGAACTTGAACGAAACCGCGTTGCCCACGAGCGCACCGACACCGAAGGAGGCGAGCAGAAAGCCTGCGATGCGCGCGTCCGCCCCGAAGCGGGCGACGACGAGCACCGGCACCGTGACGAAGAACGCGGTCCAGGCCATGTCGCCGATCGCAAGCGCCGGGTTCCAGATGCGGAGGAGCGGCTCGCGGAGAATGAAGCGGACGGCGGTGCCGATTCCCCGCGATTCCTCGGAAACCTCCAGCGGCGGCCTGCGGGGCACGAAGCCGGCGACGAGCAGAACGGCTACGACGTACGTCACTCCGTCGACGATGAGCACGCTCGGAGCGCCGATGACGGCGATGAGCACGCCCGCGAGCACGGGGCCAAGCAGCATCGTCACGCGCGTCGAGGCCTGAGTCAGCGCGCTGGCCTGGGTCAGCACCTCCTCGTCCTCGCCGATCAGCTCCGGCAGGATCACCTTCTGCGCCGCGAAGTACGGCGCCGTCATCGCGCCGACCGCAAGCGCGATCGCGATCAGGAGCGGGAACGACAGGGCTCCCACCCAGTACAGGCCCGGAATAAGAACGATCAGCGGCGCCCGGAAGCCGTCGCAGACGAGCATCGTCCGCCGCGCGCCGAAATGCGACAGGAGCCGAGAACCCGGCAGGGTCATCAGGCCCATGCCGATCACCTCGGCCGCGACGACGAAGCTCATGCGGGTGGCCGAGCCGGAGGTCGTGAGCACGAACCAGGGCAGCGCGAGCCACGTCATCTGCGAGCCGCTCGTCGAGATCACCTCCGCGGCCAGGAGAGCGCGCAGGGGGCCACTGCTGAGGAGACTCGGAAGCTTCACTACGCCCGCTTGACGGTGACGTCGCCGCTGAGAGCCGTTGCGCGGATCTCGACGAGGGGGCCGTTGCCGTCCGACGGGGTGTCGCTCACCTCGAGGTCGGAGCTCGTCTCACCGCTCATCGAGCGCGCGTCGATCCACACCTTCGAGCCCTTCTTGACGCCCACGGCGATATCTCCGGACGCGGACTGGAGCGTGACGTCGCCCTCGCGGACGCTCCCGATCTGCATGTCGCCGGAGGCCGTCTGGATCTTCAACGAGGCCGCAGCCTCGTCGATCGAGATGTCGCCCGAGGCGGCGCGAACCTTGCCGTCTGCGCCGAGGTAGCCGACATCGAGGTCGCCCGAGGCCGTGTTGACCGCGATCGCGCCCTCGACCCGCGCGAGCTTGATGTCGCCGCTGGCCGAGTTGACGTCCGCATCTTTGCCAACCTGGTCGAACCCGATGTCGCCCGACGCCGACTGGATCTCGAGTGCGCCGAACTGACCGCGGCCCTCGACGTCGGCGGACGCCGTCGAGATCTCGATGTCCGCCTCGAGCGGAAGCGTCACCCGCACCCGCACGTCGTTTTGGTTTCGCCGCAGGAACCCCGAGCGCTCTTCGACGACCACGACCACCTCGTGGCCCTCGCCGCGCGGCCGCAGCTCGATGCGAGCCTCCTGCTCGAGCTCGGGATTCGCTTCGAGCTCGACGACGGTCTCCGTGCCCTCGACCGCATCGAGGTCGATTCGTCCCGACGGGACGCGGACACTGAGCCGAAGCTTTCCAGGCGTCTCGAACGTCTCGCGCCTCATCGGCCTCTCCTCGGGCGCGGCGGCCGCGGCGGACGCCTGTCGACGCGGACCTCGATGTGGCCGAACGGGCTTGGATAGAACTTCGTCATCTTGCTCTCCCTCCTACTCATCAGCTCTGGGCAAAGCCCCGGAGCCGCTTGCCGGATCGCTGAGCAGGCCCGGTGACGCTCTTCGAGAGCGCTCGCACGAGCCAGCTGTTCACGGAGACACCCTCGCGGGCGGCGGCCGCCTCGACCGCGGCCTTGAGGGCCTCGGGCAGGCGGAGCGTGATGCGGGCGGTGAGCCCGTCGTCGGCCGTCGGCTCCGGTGGGGCTTCCTCCTCGCCGACATAGACGAACGCCGGATCCTGGCCCGCGAGCCGCACCTCGACATGCCCGGACGGCAGTTGAGCGCTGAGCTCCATTGCCGCCTCCCCGAGCGCATCGAGCAGCCGCAGCCCGACCGAGCCGCGAATCGCCTGCAGCACCCGCTCGGCTGCCGCAGCGGTCTGCTCGTCGCCGACCGCCGCGATCGCGGCCACATCGGACTCGAGCGTTTGGACGAACCGTGCCATCTCCATAGCGTCATTATGACATCACTTCGCTGTCTGTCAAGTGTCTTTGTGACATCTAGGACGCCGACTTAGACTCAGCGCATGCCGACCTGCCCGCAGTGCGGCCAGGAGAACCCCGAGGGATTCAAGTTCTGCGGGTCTTGCGGCGCGGCCTTGGCCGAGGCGCCGGCCCCCCGCGAAGTGCGCAAGACCGTGACCGTCGTCTTCTCGGACGTCACCGGCTCGACGGCGCTTGGCGAACGACTCGACCCGGAATCGCTGCGGCGGGTGATGAGCCGCTACTTCGACGAGATGCAGGCGGTCGTCGAGCGGCACGGCGGTACCGTCGAGAAGTTCATCGGCGACGCGGTGATGGCCGTCTTCGGCATCCCGGTCCTGCACGAGGACGACGCCGTCCGTGCGGTCCGAGCCGCGGCCGAGATGCGCGTGCGCCTGGCCGGCCTCAACGAGGAGCTCGAGCGCGACTTCGGAGTCACGATCGCGGTGCGGACGGGCGTGAACACTGGGGAGGTCGTGGCCGGAGACGCAAGCAGCGGCGGCCAGCGCTTCGCGACGGGCGACGCGGTCAACGTCGCCAAGCGCCTCGAGGAGGCCGCGCCTGCGAACGAGATCCTGCTCGGCGAGACGACGCACAGGCTCGTGCGCGACGCAGTGGAGGTCGCACCCGTCGAGCCGCTCGAGCTCAAGGGCAAGGGCGAGCCGGTCAGAGCACACCGGCTGCTCTCGATCGAACCGGGTGCAGAGGGTCGCGCACGCCGTCTCGACTCGCCGATGGTCGGGCGCGAGCGGGAGCAGGCGTTGCTGGAGCGGGCGTACGAGCGTGCGGCCGGCGAGCGCGGGTGCCACCTGTTCACCGTTCTCGGAGCGGCCGGCGTAGGCAAGTCGCGCCTCCTCGCAGAGTTCCTGAAAGGGGTCGGCGAGAGAGCAACGGTGGTGGGTGGACGCTGCCTGCCCTACGGCGAAGGAATCACGTTCTGGCCGCTGCTCGAGGTCCTGAGAAAGCTCTACGGCGAGGAGCTCGTTTCGGCGATCGAAACCCGCCTGGCCGGCGACCAAAACGCGGGGTTGATCGCAAGCCGCGTCGGAGCCGCCGTCGGCCTCGCCGAGAGTGCAGGCGCGACCGAGGAGACGTTCTGGGCCGTACGCAAGCTGCTCGAGGCGCAGGCACACGAGCAACCCCTCGTCCTTGTCTTCGACGACCTCCAGTGGGGCCAGCCGACCTTCCTCGATCTCGTCGAGCACGTCGCCGATTGGTCACGCGACGCACCCATCCTGCTCATCTGCCTCGCTCGTCCCGAGTTCCTCGACGACCGGCCCGGCTGGGGCGGCGGAAAGTTCAACGCGACCTCCGTCTTGCTGGAGCCATTGAGCGACGAGAATTCGGCTGAGCTCGTGCACAACCTCCTCGGCCGCGCCGGCCTCGCCGATGATGTTCGGGCCCGGATCACGGACGCTGCCGAGGGCAACCCGCTCTTCGTCGAGGAGATGCTCGCGATGCTCATCGACGACGGGCTCCTCGAGCGTTCGAACGGCGACTGGGTGCCCTCCGGCGACTTCGAGTCGGTCGCCGTTCCGCCGACGATTCAGGCGCTCCTGGCCGCACGACTCGAGCGTTTGGGTGCGAACGAGCGATCGGTCATCGAGCGGGCCTCGGTCGAGGGCAAGGTCTTCCACCGCGGCGGAGTCGTCGAGCTCTCGCCAACTGAGGCGCGCGGGGATGTCGGCGGTCATCTCCAGACCCTTGTTCGAAAGGAGCTTGTCCGTCCGGACACGGCCGAGCTCCCCGGGGAGGACGCGTTCAGATTCCGGCACCTGCTGATCCGCGACGCTGCTTACGACGGCATGCCGAAAGAGCTGCGCGCCGAGCTGCACGAGAGATTTGCGGCCTGGCTCGAGCGGGCCACAAAGAGCCGGCGCGTCGAATACCAGGAGATCCTCGGCTACCACCTCGAGCAGGCCTACGGCTACCGAGCTGAGCTGGCGCCCGTGGATGACGCAGTGCGTGAGCTCGGGAAACGCGCCGCAGGACATCTCGAATCAGCTGGGCGAAGGGCGCTCGTCCGTGGCGACGGCCCGGCGACGACGATCCTGCTCAGACGGGCGCAGGCCCTGCTGCCGCCGGGAGATCCTCGCCTGCCGGGACTGCTCGTCGACCTCGGAGCCGCTCTCATCGAGCAGGGAAAGCTCGACGATGCCGAACGACGCTTTGCAGAAGCCGCGGAAGCCGCGCAGGTACTGGGAAATCGCGGGCTCGAGCTACGCGCCAAGCTCGAGGGAGCGTCCGTGCGAATACTGGTCGA
This sequence comes from Gaiellaceae bacterium, assembly GCA_035318925.1. Classification (GTDB taxonomy): domain Bacteria; phylum Actinomycetota; class Thermoleophilia; order Gaiellales; family Gaiellaceae; genus VAXT01. Next base: position 64,707 of record DATHDS010000023.1, on the reverse strand, counting down.
CCCGAAGGCCATCGACGCGTTCCGGGAGCTCACGGAGACGACGATTCCCGAGCTGGAGAGCCTGGGAGACGAGCAAACCCTGGCAGTCGCCTGGCGCATGGTCGCGCACGGTTACCTTCTGGATCTGCGAGGCGCCGATATGGAGCAGGCGCTGAGACGATCGATCGAACACGCACGTCGCGCAGGCGACCGGAGAGGCGAGCTTGAAGGGCTCGTCTGGCTCCTCCGCCTGCACTGGTTCGGCCCGGCGCCCGTGAACGCCGGGATCAGGCTCTGCGAACAAACGCTTGCCGAGGCCGACGCGGAGCCCCGGGTCGCGTCGATTGCCACACAGGTGCTCGGCGTGCTGTACGGGCTGCGAGGGGACTTCGAGCACGGGCGGGAACTTCTCGCCCGTGCCGGAGCGATGCAAGACGAGCTCGGGATGGAGCTCGCGAAAGCCGCCGGGAACGCGATGATGAGCGCAGGGCTCGAGCAGCTAGCTCAGGACTATGACGCGGCGGAGGCCATGTTGCGACCGGCTATCGAGGTCCTTCGCAGTGCCGGTGAGAAGGGCTACTACTCCACGCTCCTTGGCTATCTGGCCCACGTCTCCTACGCTCAGGGCAAGTACGACGAGGCCGACGAGCTTGCGCGCGAGGCCGACGAGGCAGGCGGAGCGGACGACATCGAGACGCAGCGTTTGTCGCTCACCGCTCGGGGCAAGGTTCTCGCCCGGAGAGGCGAGAGGGCCGAGGCGGAAAGGCTCGTGCGAGCCGCCGCCGAGCTCCTTGCGCCGACCGATGGGCTCGTTGGCCAGGCGGAGGTGATGCTCGACCTGGCCGAGGTGCTGGCTCTGGCCGGCCGTCGCGCCGAGGCTAGTGCCGCCGCCCGGGAAGCGGCCCGACTCTACGCTGCAAAGGGCGCCGATGGAGGCGTGCGACTCGCGGAGGCGCGGGTCGCTGAACTCGAGGCCTAGAGCCCGTAGGCGTGGCGGTACACGTCCTTGAGGTGCTCGACGCGGTCGACGTATGCCCGCGTCTCCGAGAACTGGATCCCCTTCCCCTCGGACCGCCACGTGTCGACGTTCCTCTGTCCGGCGTTGTAGGCGGCGAGCGCGGTCTCCTCGTCGCCGTACTTGTCGAGCAGGTGCCGGAGGTACCACGAGCCGTAGCGGACGTTGATCTCAGGGTTGTAGAGGTCCGAGATCTGAAAGCGGCTGCCGCCGGTGCGGATCGCGATGCCCTCCGCGGTGTCGGGTCGGAGCTGCATGAGGCCGATCGCGCCCGAGCTCGATTTCGCGTCGGCCCGGAACTTGCTCTCCTGGTAGATGACCGCGGCGAGGAGGGCGGGGTCGAGCCGGTAGTTGCGGGCATGGCCACGCACGATCTGCTCGTAACGCAGCGGATAGCGAATCCGCTGGAACCAGGCCGGCTCGGCCGAGCGCAGGTACAGGAAGCTCCCCGCGAGCGCGGCGATCACGAGCGTGCCGGCAGCCAGTCGCTTCATGGCTCCGTCAGCGCGCGCACGACGCCGGCGACGAAGTCATCGAGCTCCTCGATCGAACCGTCGTTGACGTAGGCGAAGTCGGCCCGCTCGATCTTGGCCTCGTCGGGAAGCAGGCGCTTTTCACGCTCGTCGACGCGCTCGCCGGCGCGCAGCACGCGAAGCTCCCGGGGCGCGGCGATCACCACGACCGCGTCGAAACGGCTCTCTGCGCCGGCCTCGTAGAGGAGCGGCACCTCGTTGACGGCAAGTGCCGGCGGATTCGGCGAGCGAGTGAGCTCCTCGCGCCAGGCCTCGGTGCGCGCCAGGACGCGCGGATGCAGAAGCGCCTCGAGCCAGAGCAGCGCCTCTCGATCGGCGACGACCTGCCTGCTGACTGCTTCCCTGTCGGTCGTCCCGAAGCGATCCAGGAGCGCAGCTTTGACCTCATCGTCGCCGTAGAGGTCGTGCACGACCTCGTCGCTCGAGATCGTTGCAGCACCATGCCGGGCGAATGCGGCCAGCGCCTCGCTCTTTCCCGCCCCGACGCCGCCGGTGACGGCGATCGCGAGCGGCTTAGCTCTCTTGTTGTTCAGCCTCGTCGGGAGCGGCCGGGGGCTCGCCCTCGGAATCGCCGGGGCCCTGCTCCTCCGGCGCAACCGCGTCCGCCTCGATGCTGGCGTCGGTCACCTCGGGCGGCACGTCGGGCTCGGCCACAGGCAAGTCGGGCTCAGGCTCTGCGACGAGTGCCTCGGGCTCCGACTCAGCGACCGGCGCCTCGGGCTCAGGCTCCTCGGCCGGAGCCTCCGGCTCCGATTCGGCCACCGGGGACTCGGCGAGTGCCTCGTCAGTCGCCTCGTCACCGGTTCTCTCCTCCACGCCCTCCCCACCCTCCGGGAAGACGTCCTCCGAGAGATCGAGGCGAGGCGGCTGGGGAGTCTCGAGCGGCTCACCGTCGGCCCGCGGTTGCACCTCGTCGGTCTCCTCCACGCGCTTGAGCGAGAGCGAGAGCCGGCGGCGGTCGGCGTCCACCTCGATGATCTTCACGTTGACGACGTCGCCCTGCGAGACGATCTCGCGGGGATTCTCGACGTGGTGCTGCGCGAGCTCGGAGATGTGCACGAGGCCCTCGACGCCGGGCATGATCTCGACGAAGGCGCCGAACGTGACGACCTTCGTCACCTTGCCCTGGACGACGTCCTCTTCCTTGTAGGCCTCGACCACCTGCTGCCACGGATCGGACTGGGTCTGCTTGAGCCCGAGCGAGATCCGCTGGCGCTCGCGGTCGATGTCGAGCACCTTCACCTTCACGTTCTGGCCGATCTCGAGCACCTCGGACGGATGGTTGACGTGACTCCACGACAGCTCGGAGATATGAATCAGGCCATCCATCCCGTCGAGGTCGACGAACGCGCCGAAGTCGACGATGTTCGAGATCTGGCCCTCGACGACGTCGCCGGGCGAGAGGCGGTCGAGGATCGCCGTGCGCATCTCCTTGCGCTCGTCCTCGAGCACCGCGCGCCGCGAGAGGACGACGTTGTTGCGCGAGCGGTTGAGCTCGATCACCTTGCAGCGAAGCTCCTGGCCCAGAAACTCGTCGAGGTCCTGGACGCGGCGGATGTCGACGAGCGAGGCCGGCAGGAAGCCGCGGACGCCGAGGTCGAGGATGAGACCGCCCTTGACGACCTCGATCACCTTCCCGATCACCGGCTCGCCGCTCTCGGCCGCGGCCTCGATCGACTTCCACGCGATCTCGAATCGGGCGCGCTTCTTCGAGAGGATCAAACGGCCGTCCGCATCCTCCTTCGTGAGCACGAGCGCGTCGATCTCGTCACCGAGCTTGACCTCGTCCTCGGGGTTGACGGACCGGCGGATCGAGAGCTCGGCGACCGGGATGACTCCTTCGGACTTGTAACCGATGTCGACGAGCACCTCGTCCTTGTCCACGCGGACGACCTCGCCGTGGACGACCTCGCCCTCGTTGATCGTCGGGAACGTCGCCTCGTAGTTCGGGATCTGCTCCCCGTCCGGCCCGGTCGTCCAGACGTTTTCCTCGGTCAGCGTCGAGGTCGAGCTCGTGTTCGTATCAACTGTTTCGTTGGTCATATAGGCGCGCGGAGTATATCCGCGGCTCGCAGACTAGCTTTCGGGGCGAAAAACCGCTGTCAGGGGCACTTGGTGGTCGTCGGTGGAGCGGCCGAGACCGTCGTGTCGTTTCCCGGTGGATCGCCGTCCAGCGAGAGCACCTTCGCGGACCAGACCTTGTAGCCGCCGCCGAGCTTCACCGGCCCCACGTCGAGGCTCATGCCGGAGGCCTTGAACGTCTTCTTGTACGTCCCCGCGATTCCAGTCCCGGAGACCAGGATCAATGCTGGCGCGCCGATGTACTGAACGGCGTGGTAGTTCGGCTTCCACGCGAAGTGGATGTACATCCCGCACCTCTGGACCCGAGTCCTGGACGCGAGCGCCTGGAGGTAGAAGAGGTTCGTGTTCAGCGCCGGGGTCTGGGCCGTCGTCGTAGCCGCCTTCCTGCCCCCGCCGTGCACGACCGCGAAGACGGCTCCGGCAGCGACGAGCGCGGCAACCACGGCCACGGCAGCGAGGACACGCTTGCGGCCGAGCCTCTGGCTCGAGCGGAGCTTCTCGAGGAACAGCCTCAGACGCCAGATCACGCGACCGCCTCGCGCAGGAACGTCCGAACCGCTCCGAGATAGATCTCCGGCGACTCGACGAAGCTCATGTGCCCTACGCTCGGCACGATCTCGAGCTCGCTGCCCGCAATGCCTTCGTGCAGGACGCGCGCGGCCCGCGGCGTCGCTGTCCGATCGTGCTCGCCGACGATGACGAGCGTGGGCGCCGACACGCGGCCGAGATCCGACGTGTAGTCGAAGTCGCCGTAGCCGACCTTCGCGAAATGACGAAGCACCTCTGCCGAGAAGACGGTGTCGTCGCCGTAGCCGGGCGGCGGCTCGCCGGCGAAGTGGAACGGCAGCTGAACGCGAAGGAGCTCACGCAGCTCGTCGTCGGTCTCGACGCTCTTCTCCTGCTCCCAGGACTCTGCAATCGGCCCAGCGGCATCGCCCATCTCCGCGAAGGATGCCTCGAGGTCGGCCATCATGGCGTCGCTGGAGTCAGCCCCACCCGAGATGACGTAGGCAGCGGCTGTGCCGAGCTCGATTGCATGCTTCGTCGCGATGATCGCCCCGAAGGAGTGGCCGAGCAGGGCGAACCGCTCGAGCTCGAGCGCCTCGGCGAGGAGATCGACGTCACGGGCGAAGACGTCCAGCGAGAGCGTGGCCGGATCGACCCGCTCGCTCCGGCCCTGCCCCCGCTCGTCGACATAGAGCAAGCGAAACTCATCGGCTAGCGGATCGAGGTACGGCCTGAACATCGAGTGATCGAGGCCCGGCCCCCCGTGCAGCACGATCAGGGGGAGACCGTGTGGTGCGCGCAGGCTCGGGCCCAGTTCGACCACGTGCAGCCCCACGCGATCTGCAAGAGGAACCGTGAGCTCGTTCATCTCGAAGCCAGGAGCATCCAGTTCGGCGGGCTGAGGTGGCTCGAACAGGTCGACCGATGGAAACTCGCTCGGAACCGTGTCGTAGTACGTAACTTCCAGCATTGAGAGAAGCCCGTCATCGACGAAAAGCAAGAGTTCGAAGGCATTCTCGAAGCTCTCCCGCACACGCGTGCTCGCGTGAACGGGCTGGCGGTCCCGAACCTCCGCCCGCGGGGCTTCAGTGGGGTCGTCAACTGCAAGGTCGATCGTCGGGCATCCGCATGTGCACCCGCCCGTGACGACTGCCATCGAGGCCTGCTCGCACAAGGCCTGGCGACCTGGAAAATCACGCGAGAGCAGGAAGTCGAGGGTCTCACGCTCCCGGCTCGTGAGCGGGCGAGGAAACACGGTGGTCCCATCGCTCAACTCTTCGCCTCGTGCCAGTCGTCGCCCGTGCCGACGTCGACCGCGAGTGGCGGGTCGAGCTCGAACGCGCCGACCATCTCCTCGCGCACGAGGTCCTTGATCGCCGAGACCTCTGCGTCGGGCACCTCCAGCAGCAGCTCGTCGTGTACCTGGAGGACGAGGCGGGCGCCTCTCCCCTCCTCGCGCAGCCGGTCGTGGATCCGCACCATCGCCACCTTGATGATGTCCGCGTTCGAGCCCTGCATGACGAAGTTGACGGCCAGGCGCTCGCCGAGCAAGCGGGTCTGCCGGTTCGAGGCCTTCAGCTCCGGCACCGGGCGCCGCCGCCCGAGCAGGCTCGTCGCGTAACCGTCGCGCGCGGACTCCTCGATCGTCCGGGCGATGAAGTCCTGGACGTGCGGGAAACGCGCGAGATAGGCGTCGATGTACGCCTGGGCCTCCTCGCGCGGGATCTCGAGGTTCTCGGAGAGCCCGAACGCCGAGATCCCGTAGACGATCCCGAAGTTGATCATCTTCGCGATCGAGCGCTGGCCCGTTGTCAGCTCGGCCGGATCGACGCCCAGCACCTCGGCCGCGGTCGCAGTGTGGATGTCCTCGCCGCGGGCGAAGGCTTCGCGCAGCTTCGGCTCGCCGGAGACGTGCGCCAGGATCCGCAGCTCGATCTGCGAGTAGTCGGCCGAGAGCAGCTTGTGCCCCGGCTCGGCGACGAAGGCCGAGCGGATCTCGCGGCCGAGCTCGGTGCGGATCGGGATCGCCTGCAGGTTCGGGTTCGACGTCGAAAGCCGGCCAGTCGCGGCGACCGCCTGGTTGATCGTCGTGTGCAGGCGGCCGTCCTCGCCCAGCATGCTCGGCAGCGGCCCCAGATACGTGTTAAGCAGCTTCGAGTACTCGCGCCACTCCTCGATCAGGGCGACGATCTCGTGCTCGCCCCGGATCGACCGCAGGACGCGGGTGTCGGTCGAGAAGCCGGTCTTCCCCTTGCGTCCGGGCGTCAGCTCGAGCTTCTCGAACAGGATCCGGCCGACCTGCTGGGTCGAGCCGAGCATGAACTCCTCGCCTGCGAGCTCATAGGCCCGGGCCTCCAGCTCCTCGACGCGCTCGCGCAGGCGCGCGGTGATCTCGCCCATCCGGTACTCGTCGATCTTGACTCCCGCCAGCTCCATCGCGGCGAGCACCGGGGAGAGCGGAAGCTCGATCTCGCGGTAGAGCGGCTCCATCCCGCGCTCCCGCACGCGCGCGAGCAGCGGCCCGGCGAGCCGGGCGGTGGCGGCGGCCCGGCGCACGAGCGCCTCGGTCTCCTCCTCGGCGGCCGGCTCCGGCCTGAGCTCGAGGCCGTATTCGGCCGCCAGCTCGTCGACCGGGTACGCCGGGCGCGACGGCTCGATCAGGTACGCGAGCAGCAGCGTGTCCTCCTCCGCCGCAACCCGCTGCGCCTTCGCGTCGTGGACGACGAAGGCGCGGTCAGTCCGGTCGAAAGGCGGGGACACGACGACGAGGTCCTCGCTAGCCACCGCCACGCGCTCTCCGTCGCTCGCATAGGCCAACGAGCCAGAACTTTGCAACAGACTGTTGCTAAGTTCCTCGCGCCAGGGAACCAGTGTCTGCTCGAGCTCCGTGGGCGCCGCGGGGACGGCGACGTCGAGCTCGTCGACGCGGCCCAGCAGGTTCCGGAACTCGAAGCGCCTGAACATCTCCTTCAGCTGCGAGCGGTCGGGCGGGGCGAGCACGAGCTGCGTCACGTCGCAGTCGAGCTCGAGGTCGCGCCGCATCGTCGCCAGGTCCTTCGACTGCCGCGCCTGGTCGGCGTGCTCGGTGATGTTCTTGCGCCGCGCCGGCGAGAGCTCGTCCACATGGGCGATCACGTCCTCCAGCGAGCCGTACTGCCCGATCAGCTGCCCGGCGGTCTTGTCGCCGATGCCGGGAACGCCCGGGATGTTGTCGGAGGTGTCGCCCTTGAGCCCGATGAAGTCCGGCACCTGCTCGGGCGCGATCCCGTAGCGCGCCTCGACCCGCTCCGGCGTGTAGACGTGCACGTCCGAGACCCCGCGGGGAGTCATCATCAAGGTCACGTTGTCCGAGACGAGCTGAAAAGCGTCGCGGTCCGTCGAGACAACGGTCGTCTTGATCCCGGCCTCGTCGGCCTGCGTCGCGAGCGTGGCGATGACGTCGTCCGCCTCCCAGCCCTCGAACTCGAGGTTGCGATAGCCGAACGCCTCGACGATCGGCCGGAAGTACGGGAACTGCTCGCGCAGGAGATCGGGCATCGGCCTCCGCTCGGACTTGTAGTCCTCCGAAACGGCAGCCCTGTGTACGGGCCGGGTGTCCCAGGCGACGGCGACGCCCTTCGGCTTGTAGTCGGCGAGGAGCTTGAAGAGCATGTTCGTGAAGCCGAGGAGCGCGTTCGTCGAGAAGCCCTCGCTCGTCGCGAGCTCCTCCGGCAGTGCGAAGAAGGCGCGGTACGCGAGGTTGTTCCCGTCGACGAGGAAGAGCTCGCTGTCGCGCGCGGGCGCGTCGTCGACCTGGAGCTCGTCGCCGGTCAGAGTCTTGGGCATTGGGGCAACGGTATCGTCCGAGCGCCATGCGCGGAGTCGAAATTCAGCCCTTTTCCGAAGACCACCTACAGGATGCCGCCAGGCTTCTCGAGGAGCGCCACGGGCGTCACCGCGCGGTGGAGCCGCTGCTGCGCGAACAGTCCGACTTTCGCGGCGAGGTCGAGACGCTCTGGGCCCCCGATGAGGCCTCCGGAGCTGTCGCGCTCCGGGACGGCCGCGTCGTCGGGTACTTGCTGGGCGCGCCGCGCGACGAGGCCTGGGGAGCGAACATCTGGGTCGAGGCCGCAGGGCATGCGGTCGAGGAGACCGAGCATGCGCGCGACCTGTACGCAGCAGCAGCCGAGCACTGGGTCGAGCAGGGACGGACGCGGCACTACGTCCTCGTCCCGGCGGACGAGACGCTCGTCGATGCGTGGTTCCGCGTCGGCTTCGGCGGCCAGCACGCGCACGGCATTCGCGAAGTGCCCGCCCAGACGGAGGTCGATGTGCCAGACGGATTCGAGATCCGCCGGCCCAAGGAGAGCGAAATCGATGAGCTCATCGACGTCGGTCTGGCCCTACCCAGGCACCAGCAACGCTCGCCGGTCTTCTCCGAGCGAGCGGTTCCGACGGACGAGGAGGAACGGCAGGAGTGGCTTGACACCTTTGCGACCAACGAGGAAGAAGTGCTGATCGGCTATCTCGGCGCTAAGCCGGTCGCCTGCTGGTCGGTGACGTCGATCGAGCGCTCGGGGGCGCATACGGGCCTGGCCCGGCCGGACCGCGCCGCCTTCCTGGGCTTTGCCGCCACGCTGCCCGAGGCACGAGGGTCGGGGATCGGCGTTGCGCTCACCGACGCCTGCTTCGCGTGGGCGGCCGAGAACGACTATCCGACGATGGTCACGGACTGGCGCGAGACGAATCTGCTCGCCTCGCGCTTCTGGCCCAAGCGTGGCTTCCGCCGCACCTTCCTCCGGCTCTACCGCTCGATCCCGTGATGGTCCGCCGGGCGCAGGCAAGCGACGCGGAGGCGGTCCTGGCGTTGATGGCGGGTCTCGGTCGGCCGGCGGTGGCAAGCGACCCGCGCGAGCAGGTCGACGTGTTCCTCGCTCACCTCGAGCGCCCCGACGCCGAGGTCTTCGTCGCCGAACTGGACGGGACGATCGCCGGCGCGGTCAGCCTCTGGTTTCGCCCTCGCCTGAACTGGACGACACCCGAGGCGTGGTTGCCCGATCTCTACGTCGATCCGGCCTTCCGCAGGCGGGGTGCGGCCCGAGAGCTGCTCGACGCGTGCGTCCAGGCGGCACGCGAGCGGGGCTGCCACGGCCTCGTCCTCGCGTCGGGCCATCAACGGGCCGAGGCGCATCAGCTCTATGAGAGCTACGGGTTCAAACACACCGGCCGCGTCTATGGCCTCATGCTCACTTGACCCGCCTGCCCCTGCCGTACGGGTCGCGGCTGGCCGTGGTCGAGGCAGGCGAGGACGCCGTTGTGCTCGCGCCGCCGCCGCCGGTCGAGCCGATCGCCGACGTCGCGGCTGCCGTTCGCGACGCCCTGCGCTTCCCGCTCACCGAGCAGCCGCTCGAGGCGCTCGTGCCCCGCGGCGGCCGCGCGACCGTGGTCGTCGAGCCGCCGGCGCTTCCGATCCCGGGATCGCCCAACGACCCCCGCCGCACCGCGATCGCCGCGACGATGCTCGAGCTCGACCGGGCCGGTGCCCCGCTCGCCAAGCAGACGCTGCTCGTCGCCGCAGGGCTTGCCCGGCGACCCGGCCACCACGAGCTGGAGCTCCTCGTCCACCCCGATTTCGCTCGACGCTTCCACGGCCGGGTCGAGGTGCACGACGCCGAGAGCCCGGACCTCGTGGAGGTCGGCGAGGCCGGCCCTCGCATTCATAGAGCACTCGCCGAGGCCGACATCGTCGTCGCCGTCAGCGCCGCGGAGACCGTCCTGAACGGCGGGCCGGCGACGCTCCTCGCCGCGAGCAGCCCGGAGGCCATGCGCGCGGCCGGCGCGTCCTCCCTGCTCGAAACGTCGTCGTCCGAGGGCTGGAAGCTCGCGGTCGAGCTCGAGCGCACCCTGGCGAGACGGGTGCCGCTGGTCGGCGTCTCCCTGACTCTGAACACGCCCACGTTTGGCGGCGTCCTGCACGGCTATCCCCACGACCGAGAGGCGGTCGACCGGATCGCGAACTTCCCACTGCGCGGCCTGTTCGGCGTGCTCCCGGGCGCAGTCCGGCGAGGCGTCTTCAGGCGCCTGCCGAGCGAGCTCTCGGCGCTCGCGGTCTTCGCCGGACCGCCGTCGGTCGCCCACGCGGAAGCTCTGCTGCGAGGTGTCGACTCGAAGTCCACGGTCCTCGACGAGCCCCTCGACGCGATCTGCATCGGGATCCCGCACGTGACTCCGCACCTCCCGAGAGAGGCGCCGAACCCGGCCCTCGTCGCGTATCTGGGCCTGGGGCTCGCGCTTCGGCTCTGGCGTGACGCCTTCCCGCTCGTCGAAGGCGGGACGGCGATTCTCCTCAGCCGCTTCCGGCGCCGCTTTCCGCACCCGACCCAGCAGCCCTATCGAGCCCTCTTCCAGGCGGTCCGGTCGAGGGCCGCCCGGGAGCCCGACGAGCTTGCGCAGGCCGAGCGGGAGGCCGCCACCGACTCCCGGGCGCTGGACGCCTATCGCGCGGGCCGCGCGTGCCATCCGCTCCTACCGTTCCTGGAGTGGTCGGCGTGTCAGCCCGCCGTCGAGCGCCTGGGCGCCGTGCTCGTCGCCGGCTGCCGGGACTCCGCAGCGGCGCGGCAACTCGGCTTCATCCCGACGCACGGGATCGGGGCCGCGCTCGCGATGGCGCACGGCCGCGCCGACCGACCCCCACGGATCGGCTACCTGCTCTCTCCTCCGTACTTCCCGCTCCGGGTCGGACCAGGCTAGGAGGCTAGTCGACGCCCAGGTACGTCTTCTTGACCTGCTCGTTCTCGCTCAGGGCCTTCGCATCGTCGGCCAGGACGATGTTCCCGGTTTCCATCACGTAGCCGCGATTCGCCGTGTGGAGCGCCATCAGCGCGTTCTGCTCGACGAGCAGGATCGGCGTCCCTTGAGCGTTGATCTCGCGGACGATCTCGAAGATCTTCTCGACGAAGATCGGCGCCAGCCCCATCGACGGCTCGTCGAGCATGAGCAGCTTCGGCTCGGCCATCAGGGCCCGCCCGATTGCGCACATCTGCTGCTCCCCGCCCGAGAGGGTGCCTGCCTTCTGGTTCTTGCGCTCGGCGAGCCGTGGGAAGAGCGAGAACACGCGGTCCATCCCCTCCTTGACGCCGGAGCGATCGGCCCGCTGGAACGCGCCCATCTGGAGGTTCTCGATCACGCTCATCCGCGGGAACAGCCGGCGGCCCTCGGGCGACTGGCTGATGCCCATCTTGACGACGCTGTGCGGAGCCTCGTCGGTGATGTCCTTGCCCTCGAAGTGGATCGTGCCCTGGCGCGGATGGTTGAGGCCGTTGATCGAGCGCAGCGTCGTCGACTTCCCCGCGCCGTTCGCCCCGATCAGGGTCACGATCTCGCCCTCGTGGACTTCGATCGAGATTCCCTTCAGCGCCTCGATCGAGCCGTAGAACGTGTGCACGTCCTTGAGCTCAAGGATCAGCTTGCCAGGAGTGCTCATTCGGCCGCCACCGCTCCCGAGCCGAGATACGCCTCGATCACGCGCTCGTCCTTCTGCACTTCCTGCGGCGTGCCCTGGGCGATCTTCTCGCCGTAGTCCAGCACCGTCACGCGGTCCGAGATTCCCATCACTACGCGCATGTCGTGTTCGATCAACAGGATCGTCAGCTTCTCCTCGTCCCGCAGCTTAGACACGAAGCTCGTGAAGTCCGCCGTCTCCTGCGGGTTCATGCCCGCGGTCGGCTCGTCCAGGAGGACGAGCTTCGGCTCCGTGGCGAGGGCACGCGCAACCTCGAGCCGCCGCTGGTCTCCATACGAGAGGTTGCGGGCGAACTCGTCATCGTGACCGCGGAGACCTGAGAACTCGAGCAGCTCCAGCGCTCGCTTGTGTGCGTCACGCTCCTCGCGCTTCAGCCCGGGGGTTCGCAGGACGCTGCGCACGATTCCTCCCGATAGCCGGCAATGCATGCCGACGAGCGTGTTCTCGAGCGCCGTCATGTTCTGGAAGAGCCGGATGTTCTGGAACGTTCGGCCGATGCCGCGCCGCGTGATCACGTGCGGCGGCTTCGCAGTGACGTCGTGGCCGTCGAAGACGATCCGCCCGGCCGTCGGCTTGTAGACCCCGGTCAGCATGTTGAAGAAGGTCGTCTTCCCTGCCCCATTGGGGCCGATCAGGCTGACGATCGACTGCTCCGGGATCGTGAAGTCGACGTTGTTGACGGCGACGAGCCCGCCGAACCGCTTCTCCACACCCTCCGCAACTAAGAGGTCACTCATTGCTGCACGTCATACAGGGGCTCGTCGGCGACCCCTTCGCGGAACTCGGCCTTCCGCCGAGAGCTCGGGATCAGACCCTCAGGCCTGAACAGCATGACGAGGACGAGGATGACCCCGAAGATGCCGTACTGGTAGAGCGGCACGTCGATGTCCGAGTGCCAGAGCGTGATCCACGTGTCCGCCGACTTGCTCTGCGCGCTGAAGTGCTGGTTGAGCCAGCCCCCGATGTTTCCGAGGCCCTCCTGGTTCAGGTAGGCGAGGAAGCCCCCGCCGAGGATCACGCCCCAGATGTTCCCCATCCCGCCCAGGATGACCATGCAGAGGATGAAGATCGAGATGTTGAAGAAGAAGTCGTCGGGGAAGGTGCCGCTCTTGAAGCTCGCGTAGTACGCGCCCGCGATGCCGCCGAAGAAGGCGCCCGCCGCATAGGCCCACGTCTTCGTCCGCATGAGCGGCACGCCCATCGCTGCGGCGGCGGTCTCGTCCTCGCGGATCGCGATCCACGCGCGGCCGAGCCGCGAGTCACGCAGCCTGACGCTGCAGAAGACCGTGAACAGCACGAGCAGGAGCGCGGTCCAGAAGAACAGCTGGACGCTGGAGATCGACGTGCCGAGGATCGTCTTGTTGAACGTGAGGTAATCCGAGGGTAAGCCGACAGCGCTGTGCAGGTTGTCCCCGAACCCCGGCGGGTCGATCGGATTGATGCCCTGCGGGCCGTTCGTGAGGTTCTTGCCGAAGAGGTGATCGCCGTTCCGCGCGATCTGGGGCATGATCTCGCCGAAGCCGAGCGTGACGATCGCGAGGTAGTCACCGCGCAGCCTCAGGGTCGGAAAGCCGATGATGATGCCGACCATCGAGGTGAAGACCGCCGCGATGAACAGGACGATCCAGATCGAGATGTGGATGCCCGGCGTATTGGGGTTGATGCCCACGGAGCCGAGGTGGAGATTGGCGCTGCTGAAGTGCTGCGAGGCGAACCACGCGGCCGTGTAGGCGCCCATCGCGTAGAACGCGACGTAGCCGAGGTCGAGCAGGCCGGCGTAACCGACCACGATGTTCAGCCCGAGGGCCATCATGATGAAGATCAGCATCGTCACGCCCGTGTCCACGCTGGGGAACTCGCCGAAGATGGGCATCTGGAACAGGTTCGCCTGGTAGAAGGGGTACATGGCGACGAGCGCGAGGACGCCCAGGACGACGACCCAGCTTCCATGCTTGAGCGTGCCCCAGGCCGGGACGTAGAGCGCCAGGGCGACCGCCGTCAGCCAGATGAGCGCGAAGGAGGCAGCGCCCGTGACGGCGAGGATCAGAAAGGCGATTCCGCCGACGATCAGTGCGCGCTTTGCCCGCCGCCGCGCCTCCCGCTCGAACTCAGGGTGAGCCTTGAGCCACTTCCGGAAGCGATCACGCATCGCGCTACGCGCCTTCCGGAGTCCGCTCGCCGAGGAGACCCTCGGGGCGGAAGACGAGGATGAGGATGAGGATGCTGAAGATGATCGACGTCGACCAGTCGCTTCCCGGCGTCGCCCAGCTGAGGCCGTTGTTGAACGACTCGATCATCGCGATCAGCAGTGCGCCGAGCACAGCTCCCGGCAGGTTGCCGATCCCTCCCAGGACCGCAGCTGTGAACGCGATCAGACCAACTCGGAAGCCCTCGTCGTAGCGCACGTTCGTGAAGTAGAGGGCATAGAGCAGGCCCGCAGCGCCCGCCAGGCTGCCGGCGATCAGGAAGGTGAACGAGATCGTCCGGTTGACGTTGATGCCCATCATCGCGGCGGCCTCGCGGTCCTGGGCGGTCGCGCGCATGGCCTTTCCCTGCTTCGTCTGCTGGACGAGCCAGACGAGGAGTATGAGAACGGGGATCGTGAAGAGCAAGACGATGAACTTGTTCCACGTGTAGGCGATCCCACCGACGCTGAACACCTCGCCCCTCGGGAGGATGTCGGGCACCGACGTCGGGCGGGCGCCCTTCCAGACGAGCCCGACGTTCTGGAGGATGAAGGACATGCCGATCGCCGTGATCAACGGCGCCAGGCGTGGAGCGTTCCGAAGCCGGCGATAGGCGACAAGCTCGATCGTCGTGTTGATCGACGCGCAGAACGCCATGACGATCACGAGCATGCCGAAGATGCCCACCCAGAGCCCGAGCCCCGACGCGGTCGCGAGCCAGGCCGTGGTCATGGTCGCGACCAGCATCCCGCCGAGCATGAAGACGTCGCCGTGCGCGAAGTTGATGAGCTCGAGGATCCCGTAGACGAGCGAGTAGCCGAGCGCGACCAGCCCGTAGACGGCTCCGTTCGTGAGCCCGATCAGGAAGAGGCCGTACCACTCGGATGGGCTCTTGACGAAGTTGACAGCCAGCCAGAGGACGACCAGCGCGACGAAGAACGCCCCGAGCGCCGTGAGCGGGCTCACCCGGAAGGCGGGTATTGATCGGATCCTCGCCTGGTCGGTCGACACGTCAGCCTCCTAGACACGCTGGGGGAGGACGATGTCCTCCCCCAGCCTTGTGGTCGTCTCTGCTCTTCTTGACTAGCCCTTTACGAAGCTCAGCTCCGGGGTGATCAGCTTCACGAACACCGGCTTCTGGCCCTTGATCTGCCAGACGCTGACCGTGCCGAGCGTGGTGTCTCCGTTCTCGTCGATCTTGAAGTTGCCGAGGATGCCGTTCTTCACGTCACGGTTGAACAGCTTCGAGGCGACCTTGCTCCGGTCGCCGTTCGCATCCCCGATCGCTCCGAGGACCACTTCCGCGGCCTGAGCGGCGTAGTTCGTGTACGGATCGGGAGCGTGGCCGATCTGCGCGGTGAAGTCGGTAACGAACTTCTGGCCCGCGCCCTTGAGCTGATCCGCGGGGATGCCAGGCTGCGTGATGTACATGCCCTCGGAAGATTGACCGGCGCCGTCGATCGTGGCCGAGATCGGCGTCCAGCCGTCGGGGCCGAAGATCGTCACGCCCGTGCCCAGTGCCGTTCGGAGGTCCTTCACGAGCTTGCCCCCGTTGTTGCAGACGATCCCGCCGAGGAAGACCGAATCGGCTCCTGAGGCCTTGATCTTCGACGCAACGGCGTCGTAGCTCGACGCCTTCTTGTCCCAGGCCTCAGGGCGGCCCGGCAGCGTCGCGATCCCGAGCTTCTTGGCATAGGTCACGAAGAGGGTCGCGATGCCGTTGCCGTACGTCTCCTTGTCAGTGAGGACGTACACCTTCTTCAGGCCGATGCTCTTGGCGAACTCCGCGTCCGCGGCGCCCTGGAACTGGTCGTTCCACACGACGCGCGCGTAGTTGCGCACGCCTGTCGGGTAGTAGTTGTCAGGCTCGCCGGACTCGGTGCCCGGCCCGCTGATCGTCAGCCCGGGATACGTGTTCGCCGGGCTCACGTAGGCGAGCGGCCCGTCCGGGGCTCGGTTCGCGACGGGAATCTCGAGCTTGGCACAGCCCGAGTTGAACGTGCCGACGATGCCGAGCACGGACTTGTCGTTTGCGTACGAGCGCGCGTTCGCCGAGCACTTGGCCGAATCCCAGCTGCCTGCCTGCGCAGTCGAGTCGTCACAGGACTGGTAGCCGATGTTCTTACCGCCGGCTTTCCAGTTGTGCTGCTTGAGGATGAACTCGACGGCATCGGCCATCTCCGTCGTCAGTGAGCGGTTCGAGCCCTGGAGCGGAAGGTCCGACGCGATCAGCGCGTCAGGCTTGCCTGGGCCCTCATACCTGATCGCCCCGCACGACGCGGCCGAAAGCGCGGTCACTCCGCCGCCGCCTCCTCCGCCGCCGCCCCCTCCGCAGCCTGCGGCTGCGAACGCGAGGACACCCGCGCCCGTCGCCACCAATAGAAGAAATCCAAATCTGTTCACCTGCGCCTCCTCCTCCGTCACCCGGTTGCACGTACGGCGGAGCGACGGCCACAACGAGGCGTCGGCCCGCAACGGCGCAAGTATCGAGAGATTTGCCCGCGCTTTCAACTCGGAACCCTTGGGGCGTCAGTGCCGAAGGTGGGAATCGAACCCACACGGGGCGCAAGCCCCACTGGATTTTGAGTCCAGCGCGTCTGCCAATTCCGCCACTTCGGCGCGCGTTTTCATGATAACCCTGCCGACCTGAGAGACTTTTCGCCGTGAGCAAGCGAGTTGCAGTGTTGACGGGCGGCGGCGACTGCCCGGGTCTGAACGCGGTCATCCGCGCAGTCACGCGCCGCAGCCACGAGCACGGCTACGAGGTCGTCGGCGTGCGAGCCGGCTGGCGCGGACTGGTCGACGGGCTGTTCATGCCGCTGGGCGCCCGCGAGATCTCCGGCCTCCTGCCCCGGGGCGGCACGATCCTCGGTACGTCGCGCACGAATCCGTACAAGCTGGACGGGGGCGTCGAACGGGTGCTCTCGAACTTCGAGAGCGAGGGCCTGACCGCGCTTGTCGCGATCGGCGGGGAAGACACACTGGGCGTCGCCGCGAGGCTCCACGGCGAGCAGCGGTTCCCCGTCATCGGCGTGCCGAAGACGATCGACAACGATCTCGGGGCGACCGACTACACCTTCGGCTTCGACACCGCCGTCTCGATCTGTACCGAAGCGATCGACAGGCTGCACACGACCGCGGAGTCGCACAACCGCGTCATGGTCGTCGAGGTCATGGGCAGGCACACCGGCTGGATCGCGGTCATGAGCGGGATCGCCGGCGGCGCGGACGTCATCCTCATCCCCGAGCAGCCGATCACGGTCGAGCAGGCCTGCACCGAGATCCAGCACCGCCACGAGCAGCGAGGCAAGACCTTCTCGATCGTCGTCGTCAGCGAGGGCTACGAGCTGACCTACGAGTCCGGCGAACGGCGACAGGTCGCGCAGGAGACGGCAGCCGACGAGTTCGGACACGTCCGCCTCGGTGGGGTCGGCCACGAGCTCGCCCGCGAGATCGAGGAGCGGACGCGGTTCGAGACGCGGGTGACGGTGCTCGGCCACGTCCAGCGAGGCGGGACCCCGACGGCGCGGGACCGTATCCTGGCAACGCGCTACGGCCTGAAGGCCGCAGACCTCGTCCACGAGGACCGGTTCGGCCTGATGACCGCGCTGCAGGGCGACAACATCGTCGAGGTGTCGCTCGCCGAGGCGACGGCCGAGCTGAAGACGGTCCCCGAGGACTGGTACGCCGTGGCGAAGGCCTTCTTCGGGTAGGAGTTATTAGGAGGCTTTGGCGAAATATGGCTGAGCCGCCGGGCCGCGCTGCTCGCCCCGAGGCCGGGTCCTCAGTCGCCCCGATAGTTACCCACTATCGGGGCTCCCTGCGTCCGCGGCCTCGGAACGAGCATCGCACCCCGGCGACGAGCAACATTCCACCAAAGCCTCCTAGGTCAACAGCTCGACGAGCGGAAACGAGCGCCGCCGGCGAGGGGGCACGAGGAAGTTCTGGCGATGGGTCGCGCGGAGCACCGAGTTCAGGCCCTGGCCACGCGCCTGAGGCTCGAGCGGAAGCCGGGTCCCGTCCGGAAGGACACCGTCCATCGCGAGCCGGTTGCGGTGGAAGTCGTCGCTCGTCGGATTGAAGACGACGAAGTGCACTCCTGCAGCCGGCCCCTGCTGCTGCCCGTCGCGATCCGGGCTCACGCTCCAGAAGAACGGGTTGTCGAGCGTGTTGAAGTCCGCGCGCTGCGGGATCGCGGTTCCCTGCCGGTAGACGGTGCCGTCCGCGGCGACGACGTCGCGCTGCAGCCGTGAGGTCGTCTGGATCGCAGCGCTGTGCCCGATCGCGCCGAAGCGATGAAAGTCGCGGACGACCCGGCGGGAGTCGGCGATGTCTTCGGGGTCCTGCGCGACCGTCTGCGTCCCTGGGCGAGCCTTGCGCTCGGGGCTGAACGTCGTCGTCACGCGCTCGCCGAAGTCGAAGTTGAGATACCAGGCCTCGAGGTTCTCGTAGATGTGCGAGACGTGCATGCTCGTGCCGGCTCGGAAGTAGCCGCTCGGCCCGAGGTCGACGAGCCCGAGCGTCTCGTAGTTGACGATGCCGGGCGGCCCGAGCCCCGCCTTCTGGGTGGACGTGAACCCGAGAAACAGCTCGGACGTGTCGGGGATGAGATCGGCTCCTGGCACACCTGCGGCGACCGCCATCCGCTTGGGCAGGCTCTGGCCGCCGTCGAAGCCGCCGCCGGCGAACCCCTTCCGGATGCTCGTCATCTCGAGGAGCCCGTCCAGCTCGCCGAAGATCGCCCGGGCGCCCTGGGTTACGTGGTCCAGCTCGTCGCTACGGAAGAGGACCGCGACGTCGTTCTCCTCCAGCAGCAGATCGTGCGGATCGCTCGGAAAGCGGATTGCATCGATCACCGAGCGCACCGGTCGCTTCGGGGAGGTCGTGGCGCGGCGGTCGACGGGCAGGTGCTGCTCCGCGCGCTCGGGAAGGTAGCGGCGGAAGTAGGGCAGCCCCCAGGCGACGGTGACCCCAAGGCCTCGTGCGCTCGACTCGAACGTTCGGTCGAGCCCGAGTAGGGCGTTCTCGAGCTCGGCCTGGGCCTGCCGAAGGTCCGCGCGGCGCGGCTCGACCTTCAGCCGCGCGGTGACGAGCTGGTGATGAAGCGGCGGAACGACGACTTCGACTCCCTCATCCTCGATCACGCGCAGTCCGTGCAGGAGGTGCTGCTCGGGAGCGCGGTCGGCGGTCGGCAGGCGCCGCGTCGGTGTTTTCCCGAGCTGCTCGACGAGCTCGTAGATCCCGGCTGCGCCCAGAGCGGCCGTGGCCGCGCCCCCGGCCAGGAGCTCGCGCCTCGTCAGGCGCATGTCAGGCCCGCGGAGCGATCAGGACGAGCCCCGCAACCTCCCGGTCGAGGTTCCGCACGACCTGACGGTAGGTGAGGGGCTTGATGACGTGCTCGCTGATCGTGTACAGCGTGCCTCGCCGTCGCCACGCGTAGAGGACGTGCCACTGGTCGACGCCCTGGTTGACCGTGTAGGGAGTGACGGCGAGTCCGGCGATCCGGCGCACGGGATGGGGATCGCTGAAGCAGGGCACCGTGCGCTTGAGCACTCGCCCGGCGACCGCGGTATCCGCGTTGCAGCGCGGGATGCGGGTGCGGCCCGGGTAGCCGCGCAGATTGACGTGGACGTCCTGGCTCGGCGGCTCATGCCAGAGGAAGCTGACCAGGTAGCTGCGGTCGGGGTCGACCGAGACGCCGTTGTCCCAGGCGCCGCCGATCTTCCCGTCCAGCGGGCTCGGCATCCACGAAGGACAGTAGACGGGCACTTTGAGTCGGTTGGCCAGGTGCTGCCAGCCCGCTTTCCAGCCCGCAGGGCACGTTGGGCGCTGGGGAGGTGCGGCCGCCGACGGAGCCGAGCTGTCCTGGGAGCAGCCGGCAGCGAGGAACGCGGGCAGGAACAGCATGAGAATCACCTTCCGCATTACAACCAAGATTACAGCCGGTAGATCTCGACCCAGGGGCCCACCAGCTCGCCTCCGGGGCGCACGGCGTAGACACGCGCTTCTCTCCGCAGGTCGCGCAGGAAACGCGTCTCGCGCGGGTAGTCGCCGGCCGCGGCGAGCACCCGGTCCTCGACGGCGCCCGTGACGACGACGTAGCTGACGCCGAGCTCGCGCAACCGGCCGAGGTCCCGCTTGGAGTCGGTCGGCTCGCCCGGCCTCGGCAGCTCGAGCGGGACGACTCGGAAGCCCGTGAAGTCCGGCGTCGAGGGGTCCGCCGCGAGCGTCGCTCCGCGGGGGAGGTTCCGCTCCACCCAGGCATGAGCGCGAACCCGGGCATCCGTGTGCGTCAGATCGCGTGCATCCCGGACCGACCACGTCAACGGGACGACGAGCATGAGGATCGTCACCGGCGCGAGCGCGCGGAGCCGGCCTGCAAGCGCGCCGAGCGCGGGCACGAGCGGGAGCACGTAGCGGTCGAAGTGCGCATGGAGGGTCAGCAGGTCCGCGAAGTAGACGAGGACGAAGACTGCGAGGACGAGGTCGGTCCGCCGGCGGTAGACGAGCGCGACCACGAGCCCGGCGACGGCGATCAGAAGCGCCGGGCCGAGCCCGTCCCAGAGCCGCACCGCGAAGGCAACCGGCGCCGCATGGTCGTGCTCGAACCCGAGCCAGCCGGCGCGTGCCGCCTGCTGGACACGCCACGCGTCGCCGGCGGCCTGGCCGAGGTGGAGGACGACGTAGGGGCTCGTGGCCGCAAACGCGACCAGGGCGAGACCGACCGAGACCGCCAGACGGCGCCACACCCCCCACGCGGCGACGACCAGGGGTGCGAACAGCAGGATGCCCGGGTACTTGGCGCTCGCCGCGAGGCCGACGATGAGGCCGGCGAGCTCGATCCGGCCCGAGATCATGAGCGCGAGCGCAACGGTGACTCCGAGTGTCAGCGGCACGTCTGTGACCGCCATCCGCGAGTAGGCGACGTGCGTCGTCTCCACGGCCGTCGCCGCGGCGGCGACGAAGCCGGCCATCGGCCCGTAGGCGCGCTGCCCCAGCCACCACGCGGCCGCGATCCCACCGAGCGCGAGCACGACCATCGTCAGGCGCGCGGCGAGGTAGGAGGGCTCGGACTGCCACGCCTGAAACGGCGCCAGCAGGTACATGACGAGGCTCGGGTAGTCGAACCAGTGCGGGTCGAGGCCGCCGCCGTGAACCACCGACCAGGCTCGCGGGACGATGTTGCGCTCGTCGGGGTTCAGGAGCGGAAACGGCAACGCGTACTGGATCCCGGTCAGGCGAAGCGCACCGGCGAGCGCCAGGACCGCGGCGAACGCAACCGGCGGGCCGCCCCACCGGCTCTCGGGTCGCTCAGACCTCTGGCGGCGCGGCACGAACCAGGCCGGCGATGCTCCGGACGCCGACGATCACGGCGTCCACACCAGCGCGCTCGAGCTCCTCGACCTCTTCCGGGCTCGTCACCTCCAGGTCGGCGATCGCGAGCTTCCCGGCCGGAAGGTCCGGGAGCAGGTCGAGCACGTGCTCGAGCGCCTCTTCGCCGCCGCCCCCCGCTTTCTGGGGCGAGAGCAGGAAGATCTCCGGATCGAGTCGCTCGAGCGCCTGCTCGAGCTCGTCGGAGTCGCGCACTTCGACGACGCAGTCGAGCCCGAGGTCGAGTGCCTCGGCGTAGCGGCGCTCGACTCGCTCGCCGTCATCGTCGATCTCCTCCGCTGCGACCAGGCAGGCGTCGGCACCGAGGAAGAGCGCCTCGGCGGGCGAGCCCTCAGCGCGCCACAGGATCGGCAGGCTGGTCGCCTCGCGCAGGCCGACGAGCTCCCGGTCGACGATCACGCCCTCAGCGCCCTGGGCCTCGGCCGTTCGCGCAGCCTCCGCATCGGCGGCGGGCACGATCAGCGAGATCCCGTCCCCCTCGGAGATCGCCTGGCTCAAGCGGCGCTGGCCGGTCATCGACCGCCCATGCTAACGAGGAGGGTTCCTGCGTTGCCAGGAGGGTTTGGCGAAATATGGCTGAGCCGCCGGGCCGCGCTGCTCGCCCCGAGGCCGGGTCCTCAGTCGCACCCAGGCGACTAGCCTGGATGCTCCCTGCGTCCGCGGCCTCGGAACGATCATCGCACCCCGGCGACGAGCAACATTCCGCCAAACCCTCCTAGACGCCGATCGGATGCCAGACCGTCTTCAGGTCGAGGAAGGAGGCGATCTCCCACGGGCTCTGCGCATCCGCGGACCCGTGCACGACCCGCTTGACGTTGTCCGCGGCCAGGCGCTCGAGCTCCTCGGCCTGCCCGTCGGCGCCGGCTAGGTCGATCGCGTTCACGTCCATGTGCCCCGCGAGGATGGGAGCGAGCTCGTCCCGATGCCCGGTCAGGAGGTTCACGACGCCGCCCGGGACATCCGAGGTGGCGAACACCTCGGCGAGCTCGACCGCGGCGAGCGGGGAGCTCTCGGAGACCAGGACGACGACGGCGTTCCCACCGACGATCGCGGGCGCGAGCCGCGAGACGAGCCCGGCGAGCGGCGGCGCGTCCGGCGCGACAATGCCGACGACCCCGGTCGGCTCCGGCACGGTGAAGTTGAAGTACGGGCCTGCGACCGGGTTCGAGGAGCCGAGCACCTGAGCGAGCTTGTCGGCCCAGCCGGCGTACCAGACGAGGCGGTCGATCGAGCGCTCCACCTCCCCAGGCCCCGTGCAGAGCTCCGCAAACTCCGCTCGGCGCGCCTCGAGCATCTCGGCGATCCGGTAGACGACCTGACCGCGGTTGTAGGCGGTCAGCCCAGCCCATTTCGGGAAGGCAGCACGGGCGACCCGGACCGCGTCGCGTACGTCCTTTCGCGACCCGCGCGCGACGTTCGCGCCCTGCGCCTCGTAGGTGCGACCCGACTCGGAGCGCGGAAACTCGCCGCCGATGTAGAGCTTGTACGTCTTGCGCACGGGCAGCCGGCTCATTCGAACTCCAGGTACGGCTCGAGCCCGTGCCGCCCGCCCTCGCGGCCGAAGCCCGACTCCTTGTAGCCGCCGAACGGCGAGGCGGGGTCGAAGCGGTTGAACGTGTTCGCCCAGATCACGCCGGCCCGCAGCTGCTGCGCCATCGCGAGGATCCGGGAGCCCTTCTCGGTCCAAACGCCGGCGGAGAGCCCGTAGGGCGTGTTGTTCGCCTTCTCGACCGCCTCGTCGGGGGTGCGGAAGGTCAGCACCGAGAGCACGGGGCCGAAGATCTCCTCCTGGGCGATCCGGTAGCTCTGGGCGACGTTCGTGAAGACCGTCGGCACGAACCAGTAGCCCTTCTCGGGCAGGCGGCAGGGCGGCTGGTAGATCTCCGCGCCCTCCTCCTCGCCCGACGCCACGAGTTCCTTGATCTTGTCGAGTTGCTGGCGCGAGTTGATCGCACCGACGTCGGTGTTCTTGTCGAGCGGGTCGCCGACACGCAGGGTCGTCAGCCGGCGCTTCAGCTTTTCGATCAGCGGCTCGTAGATCGACTCCTGGACGAGCAGCCGCGAGCCCGCGCAGCAGACGTGCCCCTGGTTGAAGTAGATCCCGTTGACGATCCCCTCGACCGCCTGGTCGAGCGCGGCGTCGTCGAAGATGATGTTCGCCGCCTTGCCGCCCAACTCGAGCGTCAGCCGCTTGCCGGTTCCTGCGAGCTCGCGCTGAATCGACTTGCCGACCTCCGTCGAGCCGGTGAAGGCGATCTTGTCGACGCCGGGGTGCTTGACGAGCGCTGCGCCAGTGCGCCCGTCGCCGGTGACGATGTTGACGACGCCGGGCGGAAGCTCGGCCTGACGGAGCACGTCGGCGAAGAGCAGCGCCGAGAGCGGCGTCGTCTCGGCCGGCTTGAGGACGACGGTATTGCCGGTCGCGAGCGCCGGCGCGATCTTCCACGAGAGCATGAGCAGCGGGAAGTTCCACGGGACGATCTGGCCGGCGACTCCGACCGGGCGAGGCTTCCGATTCGGGAACGCGTACTCGAGCTTGTCGGCCCAGCCCGCGTAGTAGAAGAAGTGCGCGGCCGAGAGCGGCAGGTCGACGTCGCGCGACTCGCGGATCGGCTTGCCGCCGTTCAGCGACTCGAGGACGGCGAACTCCCGGGAACGCTCCTGGAGGATGCGCGCGATGCGGAAGAGGTACTTCGCGCGCTCCGCGGGCGAGATCCCAGCCCAGCCGTTCTCGAATGCGTCGCGCGCCGCGCCGACCGCCAGGTCGACCTCCTCCGAGCTCGCCTGCCCGACCTCGGCGAGCGCCTCCTCGCTCGAGGGGTCGATCGTCGTGTAGGTCTCGCTCGGCTCGAGCCATTCGCCGCCGACGAAGTGGCCGTACCGGTCGCGAAGCTGAACGAGGTCGCGCGCCTCCGGCGCGGGCGCGTAGTCCCAGGCGGACGGGACGGGCGCGCGATCCTGTTTGCGCTCGAGCTCGGTCATGACGGCCCCTCGCGGCGGGCCCCACCACCCACCCCCCACCCATTGAGGGTGGGGTTGGATGTTGGCTCATCGAGGCGAGCCGCTGTGTGCCGGTTGTGTGAAAGATCAGTCAACGGTGAAATAGTCGGGGCTCTGGTAGCGGCCCGTTCTCTCCTTCCGGATCTGCATCAGCACGTCGTTCAGGAGCGTCGAGGCGCCCAGCCGGTAGAGATCCGGCGTCAGCCACTCGGCGCCGAGCGTCTCGTGCAGCTGGACGAGGTACTGGACGGCCTGCTTGGCCTGCCTGATGCCGCCGGCCGGCTTCATGCCCACGCGCCGGCCCGTCTCCTCGTAGACGTCGCGGATCGCCTCGAGCATGACCAGCGTGACCGGCAGGGTCGCCGCCGACGGAAGCTTGCCCGTCGACGTCTTGATGAAGTCCGCGCCGGCGGCCATCGCCAGCAGGCTTGCCCGGCGGACGTTGTCGTAAGTGCCCAGCTCGCCGGTCTCCAGGATCACCTTCAGGTGCGCCGAACCCGCCGCCTCCTTCACCTGGACGATCTCGTCGTAGACCTTCGCGTAGCGGCCCGAAAGGAAGGCGCCGCGATCGATCACCATGTCGACCTCGTCCGCACCCATCTCGACCACCTCGCGGACCTCCGCGACCTTGACGTACGTGGGCGTCTGACCGGACGGAAACCCGGTCGCCACGGACGCGACCTTGACGCTCGTGCCACGCGTCCGCTCGACGGCGGTCGGGACGAGATTGGGATAGACGCAGATCGCCGCGACGGAGGGGACGGTCAGATCGGCCGGGTCGGGGCGAATGCCCTTCGAGGAAAGGGCCGCCACCTTGCCCGGCGTGTCGGCGCCTTCGAGCGTCGTCAGGTCGATCATCCGGACCGCGAGGTCGAGCGCAAAGAGCTTCGCCTCGCGCTTGATCGAGCGCTTGGCGAGCGTGGCGGCACGCTCCTCGACCGCCACCGCGTCGACCGATCCGATCCGCGGCAGGCGAGGCTCGAGCGGAAGCTCGAAACCGGTAGGTAGCGCAGGCGCCTTGGCCATCTGGAAGGAGTCTAGCCCTGCCGCAATTCCTCGCCGTCGAGCCGGTACTCCCATCCTTCCTGCCACGCGAACGGGGCCGAGACGAGCTCCTCGAGCGGCGTTCCGAGCAGCAGGTGTTGCAGCGCCCAGCGGTTCGCCGAATGGGCGATCAGCAGCACCCGAGCGTCGTCGAACTCCGAAGCGAGGTCGTCGAGATAGTCCTTCGTGCGATCGACCACGTCGCGATAGCTCTCGCCGCCGGGAAAGGCCTCGTCGATCCGGCGCAGCTTCTCGGCGTCGACCTCGGCGACGGGCCGCCCGTTCAGCTCGCCGTAGTTGCACTCGCGCAGACGCCGGTCCTGGCGCACTGGAAGTCCTGAGCCTGCGAAGGCGATCTCGGCAGTCTCGACGGCACGCGCCAGGTCGGAGCTGAAGACGGCTGCCAGGCCGTCGTCGCGGCGCCGCTCACCGAGGGCGCGGGCCAGTTCCCGACCCCGCTCAGAGAGACGGCCGGGCAGCCACCCGGTGGCAACCCCGGTCTCGTTGTCGATCGTCGTCGAGTGCGTCTCGTAGACGAGCTCGATCATCGTTGTCAGCGACGTGATACACGATGGCCGTGCAGAAAGAAAGCTACGTCGTCTTCCCGCGAATCGGAACCTGGGTCGCCTTGGTGTTGGCGCTGGCCTTCCTTCTCGGGGATGTCGCGATCCTGTCGATTGACGTCTCGGCCGGTCTTTCGTTCGATGATGCCTGGCTCGCCATCGGACTGGTGTTCTTCGGTTGGCTCTTTCTTGCATGCCTACGACAGATCCGTTCTCCGCAGCCGGTCATCGGGCTCGACCGCGAGGCCATCGAAGGCTCGTTCGGACGGATGCCCTGGATCGACGTGGAGCGCATCTCCTTTCGCTGGAAATGGATGGGATCCGCGGGCATCACGCGCCGAGTCGTCTTGCACCGACAAGACGGAGCGCCGGAACCCGGTCGTGCGTCCCGGGAATATGCGTCGGGATTCCTCTTCGGCAGCCCGCGCGTCGACAGTAGAAGGGTCGAGCTTCAGGCCTGGGCCTACAAACGGCGAATGGTGTCGAACCTGCGCCGCTTCTATTCGGGACCGATCGAGGCCTGACCGGCGCTAGATGCCGAGGCGCTCGAGCAGGCGGTCGTCACGTCGCCATTTCGGCTTCACCTTCACCTGCAGCTCGAGGAAAATCGGGTGCCCGAGCAGCTGCTCGATCTCCGGACGTGCCCGTGTCCCGATCTCCTTGACGATCGAGCCGCCCTTGCCGACGACGATCTGCTTCTGCGACTCGGTCTCGACGTAGACGAGCGCCCGCACGACCTTCTCCCCGAGCTCCTCGACCTCGACCGAGACGGCGTGCGGCAGCTCCTCACGGGTCAACTGGAGCGCCTTCTCGCGCACGAGCTCCGCGACCTGCGCCTCGACCGAGAGGTCGCTGCGCTGGTCGAGCGGAAAGTACGCGGAGCCTTCGGGGAGCAATCCGACGAGCTCCTCGCGCAGGGCGTCGATCCCGTCGCCGGTTTTCGCGCTCACCGGATGGAGGGCGTGGAAGTCACCGAGCTTGGAGCCGGTTTCCATCTGCGTTGCGATGTGGCCGCCCTTGAGGTTGTCCACCTTGTTCAGCGCGATCACGACGGGCACGCCGAGCGAGAAGACCCGGTGGGCGATGAAGCGATCTCCGGCACCGATACGCTCGCGCGCCGAGAGGACGAAGAGCACCGCGTCCACGTCCTCGAAGGCGTGGTCGACGGTGCGCTGCATGCGCTCGGTCATCGGGTCGAGCGGCCGCTGGAAACCGGGCAGGTCGACGAGCACGAGCTGGTGGTCGTCTCCGTTGACGACACCCGAGATCCTGCGCCTGGTCGTCTGCGGCTTGTCGGAGATGATCGCGACCTTCCCGCCTGCGAGCGCGTTCACGAGGCTCGACTTGCCTACGTTCGGGCGGCCCGCGACGGCGACGAAGCCGGACTTCACAGGTCGAAGCTCTCCGGCAGGAGCTCCGCGGGGGTGCGCGAGACGACCTCGCCGTCGGCGTTCTTGAAGGTCACGCGGTCGAGCTGGAACTCGTGGAGCCACTGTCGACAGCCGCCGCAGGGCGACGCCGTGATCGCGATCTCCTCGAGGTCTCCCGGCCGGCAGCCTTCGCCGACCGCACGGGCGATGGCAGAGCGCTCGGCGCAGATGCCCAGCGGGTACGACGCGTTCTCGACGTTCACGCCCTCGAAGATCCGGCCGTCGCGGGCGCGCACCGCCGCGCCGACGTGGAAGCTCGAATACGGGGCATACGCCCGCTTCGCGATTGCGACCGCCCGCTCGTAGAGCTCGTCGCTCATGCGAACACCTGGAACATGACGAGCACGGCGAGCGCCCCAAGCAGTGCCCCATAGCTGACCTCGAGGAAGGAATGCACGCCCGACTCGACGCGCGTCTGCGCGACGAGCACCGCCATCAAGAACGTCAGCGAAGAGATCAGGAACCAATGGCGCGAGTCGCCGACGACGTTCGTGATCGCCATCCAGCCTCCGAACGCGACGGCGGCATGCCCCGAGGGCAACCCGCCGCGGAGCGGTGTCCCGCGGCCCGTGTAGGCCTTCGTGCCGAGGACGAGGATGATCGTCAAGACGAGCGCGATCAACGTCAACTCCGAAGGCGCGTCGCGAAGTCGCACGATCAGCCGCGAGCTGTGGGTGACGATCTTGTCCGAGAAGACGAGATAGCCGACAGCGACGGCGTTCACGGTCGCGATCAGAACCGCGCCCGCGGCGATGTCCTTCGCGAGCTTGGCCAGCGGGTCGAACGAGGTCGTGGCGACGTCGATGCCCGCCTCCAGCGCCGAGTTCAGCATCTCGGCGATCAACACGAAGGAGATCGCGATCAGGAGGGCGATCAGCTCGATCCGGCCCACCCCGACCGCGACCGCCGCGATCAGCACGACGGCGGCGATCACGAAGTGGATACGCAGGTTGCGCTGCGTGCGCAGCACGTGGATCACGCCCTCGAACGCGTAGTTGAAGCTCTCGAGCAGCGAGGGTGCACGCCGGCGGGACGCGTTCACGAGACGAGCTCCGCTTCGCGGTCTTCCATCTCGGCGCCGTGCTCGTAGCCGAGCAGGTGCAGGAGCGCGTGCACGAGCGGCGGGCGCCACGCCTCGCCCACGACCTGCGGGCAGAGAACCGCGTCGCCGAGCTGGCGCGGAACGCCGGCAGGCAGCTCCTCGCGCCCGTCGATCGGGAACGCGAGCACGTCGGTCGCCTCGTCCTGCCCCAGATGGTCGCGCTTCAGGCCCCGCATCTCGTCTGGCGCGACGAAGGCGAGGCCGAGATCGCCGTCCTCGATTCCATCCGCCGCGAGCACCAGGCGGGCAAGGTCGGCCGCGGCCTCCTCGTCGACCTCGGTCCCGCTGCGGTTCGCAATCTCGACGGTCACCACGCTACGCGTCACTTCCGACGCTGCGTGCCGGTCTCCTCCGCATGCCTGCGGTAGGCCTCGACGATCCGTTGTACGAGCTTGTGCCGGACAACGTCCTCGTGGCCGAATCGGATGAAGGCGACGCCGTCGAGCGGGCCGAGGATGTCCTGCACCTGGATCAGGCCGGACGCCTGCTCCCGCGGGAGGTCGACCTGCGTGATGTCGCCGGTGACGACGACCTTCGACCCGAAGCCGAGGCGGGTGAGGAACATCTGCATCTGCTCGGGGCTCGTGTTCTGCGCTTCGTCGAGAATGACGAACGAGTCGTTCAGCGTCCGCCCGCGCATGAAGGCGAGCGGCGCAACTTCGACGATGCCCTTCTCCATGTACGAGGCGAGCCGGTCGGCGTCGAGCATGTCGTAGAGCGCGTCGAAGAGGGGCCGCAGGTAGGGGTCGACCTTCTCGAGCATCGTCCCCGGGAGGTAGCCGAGCCGCTCGCCGGCCTCGACGGCCGGCCGGGTGAGGATGATCCGGCCGACCTGACGGTCGGCGAGCGCCGCGACCGCGAGGGCCATCGCTAGGTAGGTCTTGCCGGTGCCGGCGGGGCCGATGCCGAACGTGACGGTGCAGTCGCGGATTGCGTCCACGTAATGCTTCTGGTTGACCGTCTTCGGCGCGATCTTCTTCCCGCGGTGGCGCCAGACGACGTCCTCGAACACCTCCCGCACGTCCTCGACCTGATCGAGCGCGCCCAGCACGGCGTCCACGGTCGAGGGGCCGATCTCGTGCCCGCCCTCCACGAGCTCGACGAGCTCGTCGACCACGGCGCGCGCCTCGGTCACGCGTTCGTCGTCACCTTCAATCGTCAGCCGGTTACCACGCAGCCGAATCGTGCACGTGAGCCGCTCGCGGAGCGTGTCGAGCACGCCGTCGCCGATCGAAGCGAGCTCGGCGGCGACGTCGTTCGAGACAGAAAGCACCTGCTGCATGGTCCTCAGTGTAGGCGCGGCAGCCGACCCACCCGCCGTCGCGCTTCAGGCACGAAGCCGACACCCACACGTGCGCTTTTCCTCGTTACGATCGCATCGGGGAGGAGGCCATGGGTACCGGCCCGAGGGAATGGGCCGGGCGAGTGCTACGCGAGCTTCTCGCGCACGAGCTGGCTCACCGCCGACCCGTCGGCACGCCCGGCGACCTGGGGCATCACGTCGGCCATCACCCGGCCGAGGTCGCGCATGCTCGTTGCGCCGCACTCCGCGATCGCGTCGTCGATGATCGACTCCAGGTCCTCCTCCGAGAGCGGCTCGGGCATGAACTCCTGGAGCACGTCCAGCTCGCGCTCCTCGCTCTCGGCCTGCTCCTCCCGCCCGCCGGCGCGGAAGGCCTCCGCGGCCTCCACGCGCCGCTTCCGCTCGCGCTGCAGGACCTGCAGCTCCTCTTCGTCGTGGAGCGGACGCTGAAGCTCTTTCTCCGCCGACTGCAGGCTCGAGAGGATCAGCCTCAAGGCGTCGCGCCGCTCCGCGTCGCGCTCGCGGACCGCGTTGTCGATCTCTTCCTTGATGCGCGCGATGAGACTCATCCGGGCAAGCCTTTCAGCTTGCCGCCGAGGACGTGCCAGTGAAGGTGGAAGATCGTCTGCCCACCCCCGGGCCCGACGTTGACGACGACGCGGTAATCCTCGAGCCCGACCGCCTCTGCAGTGTCGGCGACGAACTCGAGCATTTCCTGCGCCTCCTCTGCGGGGAACTCGCGGATGTCGCGGAACGTCTCGACGTGCCGCTCCGGGATGATCAGCAGGTGGGTCTCCGCGCGAGGGTTGATGTCCTCGATCGCGACGAAGCCGCCAGCGCTGCGGACGTGGTCACCTTCCCGGAAGAGCCGGCAGAAGAGACAGTCAGAGGGCACCGACGATCCCCTCCTCATGGACAGCGGTAGCGCGGGCGCGCACGAGCTCGCCAACAGGTGCATCGCCGGCCAGGAGCCAGGGGGAGTAGTCGTCCCCGTAGCCACGACCCGGACGGTCGACCAGGACGTCGTCCTGCGCTCCGAGCTTCGTGCGCCACCGGCTCAGACACGCCTCGTGCGAATCGGCGCGGAGCCTCGCGCTGCGGCGCTTCTTCACGGCAGGCTCGACCGTATCGGCCGCTGCCGTCGCCGTCCCCGGGCGCGGCGAGTACGGAAAGACGTGCACCTTCGTGATTCCGGCCTCGCGCACGACCTGCCGCGTGCGCTCGAAGGCCCGGTCGTCCTCCGCCGGGAAGCCGACGATGACGTCGGTCGTCAGGTTGAAGTCGGTGAGCGGACCCAGCCGGCGGAGGAACGTCTCGGCCGTGTAGCGCCGGCCCATCTCGCCCAGCACGCGGTCGTCGCCCGACTGGAGGGGCACGTGCAGATGCCGGGAGACGGTCGGCGTCTCGCGCAACGCCCGCACGAGCTCGGCGCCGACGTGGTTGACCTCGATCGACGAGAGTCGCAGGCGGCTGAGGCCCGGCGTCGCTCCGGCTTCCCGCACGAGCCGGGCGAGCGTGTAGCCACGCTCACGGTCGCGAAAACAACCGAGGTTGATCCCGGTCAGCACGACCTCGCGGTGGCCCTGGCCGACGCGGCGGCGCACCTCGCTCAGCACGGCCTCCGCGCTGCGGCTGCGGGAGCGCCCACGCACGAGCGGGATGACGCAGAAGTTGCACGAGAAGCTGCAGCCGTCCTGCACGCGGACGAAGGCCCGTACCCGATCGAGGCGCGCGTCCGCCTGCACGCAGCCGATCGCGCCGACGTCGCCGGCGACGAACGCGGGAGTCTCCTCGCTCCGGCGCGAGACGACGGTGACGTTCGCAGGCAGCCCGGCAAACCCATCGTCGGCGAGATTGGCGCCGCACCCCGTCACGTACACGCGACTGTGCGTGCGCGCGGCGCGAGCCGCAGCGTGACGCGACTTGCGCACCGCCTCGTGCGTGACGCAGCAGGTGTTGACGACGGCGATGTCCGCCTCGCTCCGCTCGACGTGACCGTCGCGAAGCAGAGCCTCGCGGATCGCGTGCGCGTCCGCGTGCGACACCTTGCAGCCGAGGAAGCGAACCGAGAACGTGGCCACGGCAGCGGGATGCTACTGCCGCGCATGGAGATCAGCGGCCCAATTCTCTCGCGTGCGACGCGCGATGGGCCTGAAACCCGGGAGGGCCGGGCGGTGTGTCTCGTCGTAGCCGGAGGTGACCGCGACCCTGCAGTCGAGCTCCCGTGTCAGCGAGCCGAGGGTCGGCAGGTCGAGATTCGCGAGCACGATGTCGACGGCGCGCAACCGATCGGAGCGCGCGTCGGCCAGCCTGACCTCCAGCTCGACGCCGTTCGCAGCCGCGTTTCGCTCCGTTGCCTCGATCGCCGCCGAATCCGTGTCGACTGCGAAGACGGGATCGAACCCGAGCTTGGCCGCCGCGATTGCGAGGACGCCGGAGCCACAGCCCACGTCGAGCACGCTTCCCCGCTCGAGCCCCATGAGCAGCTCGAGGCAGAGCCGGGTCGTCGGATGAGCACCGGTTCCGAACGCCTGTCCCGGGTCGATGACGACGGCGGTCAGCTCCGCACGCGGCTGCTCCCAGGGCGGGCCGATCCAGAGCGACCCGACGATGGCCGGGACATGAAACCGCTTCCACTCGTCCTCCCAGCCGGAAGCGACGGGGCTGCTCGCGACCGTGCCGAAGCTTTCCCCCATCCGGACGGCCCCCGCCTCGTCCGTGAACGCGACGAGCTCCACCGCCTCGCCGACGGGCTGCTCGGCAAAGCCCTCGGGGAACAGCTCGAGCATGCGCGCGGTCGCCTCTTCGACCCGGTCGCGGGGCACGACGACCGAAGCGCGGACGAGGCTCAGCGGAAGGCGCTCTTCAGCTTCTCGAAGAAGCCCTCGTCGGAGCGGTAGGTCTTCTCGGTCGCGAGGCGCTCGAATTCGCCGAGCAGGTTGCGCTGCTCGTCGGTCAGCTGGTGGGGCACGGCCACGTTCACGAGCACACGCTGGTCGCCGCGGCCGAAGCCCTGGAGCACCGGCATCCCCCGCCCGCGCAGAACGCGGAGCTCTCCCGGCTGCGTGCCCGGCTCGAACTCGAGCTCGACCTCGCCGTCGAGCGTCGCCACCTGGACCTTCGCGCCGAGGGCGGCCTGGGTCATCGTCAGGTCGACGGTCGAAAAGAGGTCGTCGCCCTCGCGAACGAGCCGTTCGTGAGGTCGGATGCGCACGAGCACGTAGAGGTCTCCGGACTGTCCGCCGACCGGCCCCGCGTGGCCCTCGCCGGAGAGGCGGATGCGCTGGCCGTCGTGGATCCCGGCCGGGATCTCGACCTCGAGGGCCCGTTCGTCGAGCACGCGGCCGGCGCCTTCGCAGCGGGCGCACGGGTGCTCGACGATGCGACCTGCGCCGCCGCAGCGCGGGCATGACTGGCTGCTGACGAAGTCGCCGAGACTCGTCCGCGAGACGCGCTCGATGCGTCCGGAGCCGCGACAGTCGGGGCACGTCACCGCGGTCGTGCCGGGCTCGGCGCCGCTGCCCCCGCACTCCTCGCAGGCTCGCGCGACCTGGACGGGAAGCTCACGCTTGATCCCGGTTGCCGCTTCCTCGAGCTCGATCTCGACCTCGGCCGCGATGTCGGACCCGCGACCGCGGCGAGGGCCCCCGGCGACCCCGAAGGCATCCTCGCCGAAGAAAGCCGAGAAGATGTCGGCGAGGCTGCCGAAGTCGAACGCGGTCGGGCGGAAGCCCCCGCTCTGCAAGCCGGCATGCCCGAAGCGGTCGTAGAGGCCGCGCGTCTCGCTCTTCGAGAGAACCTCGTACGCAGCGACCGCCTCGCGGAAGCGCTCCTCCGCGTCGGGCTCCGCCGAGACGTCCGGGTGCAGCTCGCGCGCCAGCCGGCGGAAGGCCCGCTTGATGTCGGCTTCGGTCGCAGAGCGGCTGACGCCGAGGATCTCATAGTAGTCACGCCCGGTCGTCGCCATCGTCCAAGGGTAGCTTTGAGGCTAGTCGTCTTCGTAGACGGACTCGACGAAGCGCGAGAGCTCGTGGGCGGCGGCCCGGACGGAGCGGATCGCCTTCTCATAGTCCATCCGCAGCGGTCCGAGCAGGCTCACGGCACCGAGCGTGCGGTTTGCGAGCCCGTACGAGGCGCCGACGAGGGAGACCTCGCGCAGCGCGGGGTTGTCGAGCTCACCGCCGACCCGGACGTAGGGGCGGCGGGTACCGAGGGTCTCGCCGAGCAGCTCGAGGATCGCCGCCCGTTTCTCCAGCGTTTCGAGGAGCCGCTGGCACGCTTCGAGCTCATCCGACCGGACCTCGCTGAGCAGGCTCGCCGCGCCGCCGACGAAGAGCTGCTGCTCCAGGCCGCCGGCCAGCTCCGTGAACGCGGGCCGCAGGAGCTCCAGGACCTCGAGCTCCGAGCGCGCGAGGCTCGGGTCCTCGAACCGTCTGCGCAGGGTCGCGCTGCCGAGCTCGAGCCCGGTCAGCCGCTCGTTCAGGTACTCCCCCGCCCAGAGGGCGAGGCCCGTGTCCACGGGCTCGGCCAGTGCGAAGACGCGCTTCGAGACGCCGCCGGTCGACGTGATGACGACGACCATCAGAACCTGCGGCTGGAGTACGAGCACCTCGACGTGCCGGACGGTTGCCGTCTCCAGCGCCGGCGCCGAGACGAGGGCGAGCAACCGCGTCGCCTGCGAGAGCGTCTCGGTCGTCTCCTGGAGCGCCGCCTCGAGCTCGCTCCGGGCAGCCGCGAGGTCGAGCGGAAACGGGCTCGGACGGGGTTCGAGACGCGCGAGCAGCGATTCGGCGTACAGCCGGTAGCCGGTTTCCGTCGGGACGCGCCCCGCAGAGGTGTGCGGATGCGTGAGCAGCCCGCGCCGCTCGAGCTCGGCGAGGTCGCCGCGGACCGTCGAGGGCGACACGGTCATGCCCGCTCGTGCGACGAGATTCTTCGAGCCCACGGGCTGCCCCTGCTCGACGTACTCCTCGACGACGCGCCGCAGGATCTCGCGCTGCCGTTCCGTCAGCTCGATGTTCGATGCCTCGGTCATTCCCTGTGCAGGGATTTTACGGAAGAGCCCTCGGCCTCACGCGAGCAGCTCGGCGGTGACCGCACCGCCGAGACGCCGCCCGCGCGGCGTCAGGACCAGGGTCTCCGGACCGTCTGCGCCGACACGGCGAGTCGCCAGGCCCAGCCGCTCGAGGCGCCCGAGCGCTGCCCGGTCGAGCGACGCCCCTGCGTCCGCGAATGGAAGGCCCGTGTCCAGGCGCAGGCCGAGCATCACCCGCTCGTCGGCCCGGATGCGTGCATCGAGCTGCTCGACCTCTCTCGTCGGCGCCTCGCCCCGGCCGAGGGCGGCGAGGTAGGCGTTGAGGCGCGGCGTCGTTCGCAGCCGCTCCATGCCGAGCGTCGAGACGGCGCCGATCCCCAACCCGAGGTAGTCCCGGCCAAGCCAGTAGGCGAGGTTGTGCCTCGAGCGCAGGTCTCGTCCTTGCGCGTGCTCGGGCAGGCGACAGAAGTTGGCGGTCTCGTACCAGCGGAAGCCGGCGGCGGTCAGCCGCTCGATGACGAGCTCGAAGTAGCCCTCCATCGCTTCTGCCTGGCGCGCGAGCTCCGCTCCATGCGCGTGGGTGAACCGCGTGCCCGGCTTCGCCTCCAGCTCGTAGTACGAAACGTGCTCCGGCGCGAGTGCGAGCGCTTCTTCGATGTCGAGCTCGAGGTCGGAGGTGCTCTGGCCGGGGATCCCGTGCAGGAGGTCGAGAGAGATGTTGTCAAAACTGGCATCACGCAAATGGTAGAAGGCGCGCCGGACGTCGTCGGGGCCGGCCTGGCGCTCGAGCACGCGCAGGAGATCCGGCCGGAAGGTCTGCGCTCCGAGGGAGACACGGGTCACCCCGGCCTCGCGCAGCAGCCGGGCGAGCTCGGGCGTCACCGTCTCGGGATTGGCCTCGACAGTCAGCTCTCCGGCGGGCGGTAGAGCCTCCAGCAGTCGGCGCAGCTCGCCGGCCTCGGTGAAGGTCGGCGTGCCGCCGCCGAGGAAGACCGTCTCCAGGGGCTCGGCGAGGACCATGCGCTCGAGCTCGAGCTCCGCGAGCAGCCCGTCGACGTAACGTCCATGCAACCCTTCGCGGCCGACGACGGTCACGAAGTCGCAGTAGCCACAGCGGTGGGCACAGAACGGCACATGCACGTACAGGTGGCGGACGGAGCCGGTCATTTCTTGCTGCCCTCGTCGAGATTGAGCACGGCGAGGAAAGCCTCCTGCGGCACCTCGACGGCACCGACCTGCTTCATCCTCTTCTTGCCCGCCTTCTGCTTCTCGAGGAGCTTCCGCTTGCGCGAGATGTCGCCGCCGTAGCACTTCGCGATCACGTCCTTGCGCTTGGCCTTGATGGTCTCGCGGGCGATGATCCGGGAGCCGATCGCCGCCTGCACGGGGACGTCGAACATCTGGCGCGGGATCTCCTCCCGCAGCCGGTCGACGAGCGCACGGCCTCGTGCGTAGGCCTCGTCGCGGTGGAGCACGAGCGAGAGCGCGTCGACGGGCTCGCCGCCGACGAGGACGTCCAGCCGGACGAGCTGGCCCTCGCGGAAGCCGGCGAGGTCGTAGTCGAAGCTCGCGTAGCCCTTCGTGCGTGACTTCAGCTGGTCGTAGAAATCAAAGACGATCTCTGCGAGCGGTAGCTCGTAGATGAGAAGCACGCGCTCCGTCGAGGGGTATTCCATGTGGTCGAAGCGACCGCGGCGGTCGTTGCAGAGCTCCATGACCTGGCCGACGCCGTCCTTGGGGACGACGATCGACGCACGCACGTACGGCTCCTCGACCCGTTCGCGATCCTCCGGCATGTCGGCGGGGTTGTGTACCTCGAGCCGCTCGCCGGTCGGCGTCTCGACCAGGTACGCGACGGTCGGGGCCGTCACGAGCAGGTCGAGGTCGAACTCCCGCTCGAGCCGCTCGCGCACGATCTCCATGTGCAGCAGGCCGAGGAAGCCGCAGCGGAAACCGAAGCCAAGCGCCTGTGACGTCTCGGGCTCGTACGAGAGCGACCCGTCGTTGAGCTTGAGCCGCTCGAGCGCGTCGCGAAGCTGCGGGTACTCGTCCGAATCGGTCGGGAAGAGCGCCGCGAAGACCATCGGCTTCACGTCCTTGTAGCCCGGCAGCGGCTCCTCGGCGGGGCGCGCCTGGGACGTGAGCGTGTCGCCGACGCGAAGCTTCGCCACGTCCTTGAGCCCCGTGACGATGTAGCCGACCTCGCCGACTCCGAGCGACTCGGCAGCCTTCATGGTCGGCGAGAAGAAGCCGACCTCTTCGGTTTCGAAGCGCGTGCCCTGAGCCATCGCGCGCACCTCTTCGCGCGCGTGAAAGTCGCCGTCGATGACACGGACGAACGCGACGACACCCCGGTACTGGTCGTACGAGGAGTCGAAGACGAGCGCGCGCGACGGCGCGTCCGGGTCGCCGGCGGGCGCTGGGATGCGCTCGATGATCGCGTCGAGCACGGCCTCGACGCCCTGGCCGGTCTTCGCAGAGACGCGCAGCGCCCGCTCCGGGTCGTCGCCGACCAGCTCGGCGAGCTCGCGGCCGGCGCCCTCTGGATCTGCCTGCGGCAGGTCGATCTTGTTGACGACGGGGAGTAATTCGAGGTTGTTCTCGATCGCGAGGTACGCGTTCGCGACCGTCTGGGCCTCGACCCCCTGGGCCGCGTCGACCACCAGCACGGCGCCCTCACACGCCTGAAGCGAGCGGGAGACCTCGTACGTGAAGTCCACGTGCCCGGGCGTGTCGATCAGGTTGAGGACGTGCCCCTTCCATTCCACGCGCACGGCCTGGGCCTTGATCGTGATCCCGCGCTCGCGCTCGAGCTCCATCGAGTCGAGCACCTGCGCCCGCATGTCACGGCCTGTGACGGTGTTGGTCACCTCGAGGATGCGGTCGGCAAGCGTCGACTTGCCATGGTCGATGTGGGCGATGATCGAGAAGTTCCGGATTCGGTTTTGGTCCATAGGCTTTTAGCCGCGACGGAAGCGGCCCAGCAACGATAGCAACGCCTCGAGCTCACGAACTCCCAGCAAACGGCAGGAAATGAGGTAGGCGGCGAACCCCAGGACGAGGGCGGTGCCAAGCGACGCGAGCTGCCCGCCGAGCGACCGGCCGAGTGTCTGGTCGAGGACGTGCCAGACCGGGAAGGCGACCGCGGCCAACACGGCCGACGAGATCGTGACCCGCAGGACGGCACGCGCCGTCTCGCCGAACTCGATTCGCTCCAGACGCCGGCGGAACACGACGAGGAGAGCCGCCGTCCCGGCCAGGTTCGCGAGCGAGGTCGCGAGCGGTATCCCCCACACCCCGAACCGGTAGAGCGCGGCGGCGAGCAGGGAGTTGACGGCGAGGTTGCCGAGCGCGATCGCTGTCGGCGTCCAGGGCGTCTGCAGGCTGAAGAAGGAGCGATTCAGCATCAGCATCGCGCCGTTGAAGGTGAGCCCAAGCGAGAAGGCGGCGAGAGCGCCGGCCGTGACCGCGGTCTCGTGCGGGCCCCAGGCCCCGCGCTCGTAGACGATGCGTGTGATCGGCGTCGCGAGCACGGCGGTGAAGACGCTCGCCGGAATGAGCGTGAAGGCGATCTGGCGCAGGCCGAGCGCGACCGTGTGCCGGAAGCCGTCCATGTCCTCGCGCGTCGCGAGGCGGGACAGACGCGGAAAGAGCACGGTTGCGACCGCGACCGAGAACATCCCCTGCGGGAGCATGTAGATGCGGAAGGCGGCGTCGATCGCGCGGGGCGCGAGCTGGGGATCGATGAAGCGCGAGGCGAAGAGCGTGTTGACGACGAGGTTGAAATTGATCAGGCCGAGGCCGATCGTCACCGGGAGCATCAGCACGAACACGCGGGCGACCGCCGGATCGCGCCAGTCGATCACGACCTGAAGCCGGCCGTCGAGCCCCCGCAGCCACGGCAGTGGAAGGAGAACCTGGATCACTGTCCCGATGACGATCGAGACCGCATAGATGTAGAGCTTTCCGTCGATCGAGTGGGCGTGCGGGACGCCCAGGACGAGCCCGATGATGATCGCGAGGTTCCAGAAGACGGGCGTCAGCGCCGGCACCGCGAAGTGCTCGTAGCTGTTGAGGATCCCGACGATGATTCCCGAGACGCCAAGCAGGACGA
Organism: Gaiellaceae bacterium; assembly: GCA_035318925.1. GTDB lineage: Bacteria > Actinomycetota > Thermoleophilia > Gaiellales > Gaiellaceae > VAXT01. The sequence goes on along the minus strand of DATHDS010000023.1, from coordinate 25,921 downwards.
CGATCGGGAAGAGGACGCGGGAGAGCCCGATCGCGAGCGCGCGGTCGCCTCCGGGGTCGCCGAAAGGCGCGATCACGAGCGGGGCCAGCACGATGAAGAGCGCCGTCAGCGCGCCGAGCCCGAGCAGCATCAACCAGAAGAGGCTCGATGCCACGCGCCAGGCGCGCTTGCGGTCGCCCTTCTCGAGCAGCTCGCTGAAGACCGGGACGAAGGCCGAAGAGAGCGCGGCGTCCGCGACGAGCGAGCGGATGAGGTTCGGCACCTGGAAGGCGACCGTGAAGGCGTTGATCTTCCCCGCCGCACCGAAGTAGTAGGCGGCGACGATCTCGCGGACGAGGCCGAGGACGCGCGAGATCCCGGTTGCGAGCGAGAAGATCGCCGCCGACCAGGCGAGTCGACGGCCCGGACCTCGCTTCTCCACGTCGGCGAGTATAGGAACGCTGTCCGTCGAGACCGAGCCTCGCCCGCTCGAATCGCGCCTTAATTTAAGGTACAGGGCCACCTCCTCCCCGGTTCGAGCGTATTCGGGAAACTCGCACGCGTGTGTGCCTGGACCGTGACGATTGTGTGCCGGCGGGCTCTGGTACCATCGCCGCGCCCGCTGCGAGCGGGCGTTTCCTTCGATGCCGAACATCAAGCAACAGAAAAAGCGCGTCCGGACGTCCGAGGTCGACCGGGTCGAGAACCTGCGCTTCCGCTCGACGGTGAAGACGATGACCCGGCGGCTCGAGGCTGCGGTCGCAGCCGGCGATTCGAAGCAGATCGCCGACGAGCACACCGCGCTCCAGCGCTGGATCGACCGGGCGGCGGCGAACGGCGCGCTGCACAAGAACACGGCCGGGCGAAAAAAGGCGCAGGCCGCGCGGCTCGTCGCAGGACGCTCCTAGAAGCGCGATGTGAAACTCGGCTGAGACCGCGTGCGCGCTCGGTCAAGCGCGTCCATACCGGCTGGCGCCCAGCCATACACTTCCGCCATCGAGTTCGCGCGAGAAGCGGTCTACCACCTGCTCGTTGCGGCGCCCGTCCCCGTCGTCCTCGTGGTTCTCGCCCGCGCGAAGGCGCGAGGTTTGATGACCGTCGCTCTCTTGACTAGCAGCCTCGTGCTGTTCGTGCTGACCTACATCGTCTCGTACATGTTCTTCTGCATCGGCTGCACCTAACCGAAGTCCCTTTCAAAACTCGGCTAGGCCGCAGGCGTGGGAACGGCCTGCTCGGCGGGTCGCGTCACGTCGATCAGGGCGCGCAGCAGTTCGAGCTCTGCGGAGAGCCGAGAGCCGCCCTTGATCGCCGCGTCGAGCTCCGCGAGCCTGACGAGTGCGGAGTCGAGCTCGGACCGCGAGTAGCGCTCCGCGTGCTGCAGCGCTTTCCGCGCGGGGAAGTCCTTCATCTTCAGACGGCTCGCCACCTCGCGAGCGCCAAGCCCTTCCTCGGCGAGCGCCTGAGCGGCGCGGACGCGCCCGACATGTGAGGCGAGCCCGACTGCGAGGAGGAAGGCCTCCTTCTTTTCCAGTGCAAGCTCGTACGCCTCGAGCAGCGTGGGCAGGTCGCGGGCGCCCCAGGCATCGGTCAGTGCCCAGGCAGCCGCCTCGCGTCCCGGCGTGGCGAGCTGCTCAACCTCCCGTCGGCCGACCGGCTCCCCGTCGGCCCACGCGGCGAGCTTCTCGAGCTCACTCGAGAGCGCGATCGTGTCGTCGCCCACGAGCTCGACGAGCGCCCGCGCGGCATCGGCGTCGGCGGAGACGCCGAGGCGCTTGAACTCGGCGCGAGCCCAGTTGTGCAGACTGCTCGCCTTCGGCACGTCGTAGCGAAGGACCTGACCCTTCTTCTCGCAGAGGCTGACCAGTGTCGTGCCGCGAAGGGCCTCTTCCGCGACCAGGGCCAGCACGGCGCCTTCGACCGGGTCGCCCAGGTAGGCGGAGACAGCCTCGACGTCCTCCTTCCGCCAGGCCTCGATTCCGTGCACGACCACGAGCCTGCCGCCGCCGACTCCACCGAAGAGGCCGAGCGCGTTGCAGGCCGCGACCGCGTCGGCTCCGTTTGCCGACTGCGCCGAGAGCTGCTCGACTGCCTCGGGATCGAAGCGCGACCGCAGCCGGCGAAGCGCGCGCAGGTGCTTCGGCCGGTCGCTGCCCATGAGGAGATAGACGGGCAGCAACGGCTCGGACGACATCGCGGCCAAGCATAGTCAGCGCTCCGTGCGCACCGTCATCGCTTTACCGTCCGACTCGACGACGACGCGGCCGTCCCGATCGGTGCGATACACCGCGAGCCCCGGCACTCCGGCGAGCGTCGCGATCGTCGACGGCGCCGGATGCCCGTAGTCGTTGTGCGCCCCGACCGAGATCACGGCTACGCGGGGCTGGACCTGCGCGAGCAGCCGAGCGAGTCCCGGATCGTCCGAGCCGTGATGTGCGACCTTCAGGATCTCGACGGGAGGGACGTGCAGGTGGCCCGTGACGTCGGATTCCGCGTCGGCGGTGAGGAGGGCGTCGACCTGTCCGTAGGACGCGAGCACCACGATTGCATGGTTGTTCGGGTCGTCTCCGGGCGGGCCGGGTCCGTCCGGCCAGAGGACGCGGAGCCGAAGCGCGCCGATGCGGAACGCCTCGCCCATCCGGGCGACGATCACGCGCACGCGATGGCGCCGCGCAGCCGCGAGCGCCGCCCGCTCGTCGGTGCTCTCGCTGGGGATGGCCGGGTCGAGGACGGCGCCCACGTGGACGCGATCGAGAACCTTCGCCGCTCCGCCGACGTGGTCGCGCTGCGGATGGGTGAGGACAAGCATGGACAGGCTCCGCAGGCCGAGGCCGCGAAGCTGCCCCGCCACGTCTGCTTCGGGCGCCCCCTCGTCGACGAGCACCGCGCCGTTGGGCACCTGGAGCAGCGCGCCGTCTCCCTGGCCCACATCGAGGAACGTGATCCGCAGACCCTGAGGAGGAGGAGGTCCTGACGAGCCGCCGCGCAGCTGCCAGCCGCCCGCGACGAGCACCGCAAGCACGATCACGACGGCGAGCCGCGGCGCCCGCGGCGGCCGCAGCCGGAAAGCGAGCAGCCCGGCGAGGAGCCCGGTCCCGATCACCACAAGCGCGGTCCGAGGGGGTGCCGCGGCGTACGGCAACCCGCCAACGAGTCGCGCGCAGCCGGCCAGGTACGCGGCCAGCCACCCGTTGATCCAGGCGAGCGCGGCGGCGACCGAGGGCAAGACCGGAGCGATCAGCGCAGTCACGAGAGCCAGGCCGAGGAGCGGCGCGACCACGGGTGCGGCGAGCGCATTTGCGGGAATCGAATAGATCGGGACCACACCGAACTGGCTGAGCAGAATCGGCGCGGTCGCGAGGCCGCACGCACCAGAGACGGCGACGACCTCGGCCAGCGAGCGAGGGACCGGATATCCAGCGAGAGTCCGCTGGAGGCGAGGGACGACGACGAAGATCGCGGCCACGGCAGCAAACGAGAGCTGGAACCCGGCATCGAGCAAGGAGTACGGGTTCCAGGCGAGCAGGACCGCCGCCCCGACGAGGAGGAAGTACCAGCGGTCCTTGGGCCTCGCCGCCAGCCACGCCAGCGAGACGAGCGAGCCCGCGACCCCCGCGCGAACGACGGACGGCTGCCAGCCAACCGCGAGCACATAACCGCCGATCGCGGCCAGCGCCCCGATCTCGGCGACCAGTCGGGACAGGCCGATGAGCCATGCAAGCGCGAGCGCGCCACCTGCGATGAGCGCGACGTTCTGGCCCGACACGGCCAGCAGGTGGTAGAGGCCCGACGACCGAAACCGGGTCCGCAGATTGTCCGAAAGGCCCTCGTCCTCGCCGAGCACGATCCCGGCGATCACCGCCCGGCGCTCGCCGTGGACCCCGGGCGCCATCGAGCGCGCGAGGTAGGCACGAAGCCGATCTGCAATCCCCGCCACGCCGCCCCGGTGACCGACGATGTGCCAGCGAGATGCGGTCACGACGACGTGCACTCCGTGGCGGCGGAGATACGTGCGCTCGTCGAAGCCGTTCTCAGGCCCACGCGGAGCCCGGATCTCGCCGATCAGCTCGAGCAGTGCGCCCTGCGGCGGCGAGCGACCCGGAGGAAGCTTGAGGAGCACGGGCTCGCGGAGCTCAACATCGCGCAAACGGCGAGCCTGTGCGGGCACGCGCAGATCGAACCGAGACCGCCGCGCCGGCCCTGTCACGGCGACCAGCATCGGCCCCGCGGTCCCAACCCGAGGGAGCAGGACGCTCTGGTCGAGAGCGTCGAGCCGCGCGCTGCCCCACCACCATCCGACGAGCACGAGGGCGATCGCGAGCACCGGAACACGCGCACTGGGAGCGGAGAGCGCTGCCGCGAGCGCTAAGGCAACCCCGGCGCAGGCGACGATCAAGGAGGCTTCGCGCACACCGTTGGCCGCGGCCAGCCCGAAGCAGAGGCAGCCTGCGAGCAGGTGCGGTCTCGCGCGAAGAAGGATCACGGTGCCGCGACGTCGCGGAGCTGCTCGATTCGCGCCGGTCCGATGCCCGGAATCGCATCGAGCTCGTCCAGTGAGCTGAACGCGCCGTTCTTCTGCCGGTAGTCGAGGATCTTCTGGGCGGTGACCGGGCCCACGCCGGGCAGCGCGTCGAGCTGCTCGAGCGTTGCGATGTTCAGATGGACGGGCCCCTGGGAAGTCGTCGTGCCGGCACTTGGCTGCCCGGGCACCGCCTTCATGGGAACGACGACCTGGATCCCGTCCGCAAGCGGGGCGGCGAGATTCACGAGCGAGACATCGGCATGCCGCGTCGGCCCGCCCGCGCGCGTGACCGCGTCGTTCACCCTCGAGCCGTGCGGAAGCCGGTACAGGCCCGGCCGGTGGACGGCCCCCACCACATGGACGACGAGCTCAGGCCCTTGGTCTGCCCCGATCGGAACCGCGGCCGCCGCCGGAGCCGCCTGCGCAGACGCCCCTGCGTGGAGCAGGTGTCGCCCGCCGAGCAGGAGCACGAGCCCGAGAAGCAGCGCGCCGGCGAGAAGCCGCCGGCGCGCAGGGGGGAGAGAGTCCAGCACGTCGTCTACTCTGACAACAAAACTGTGACCCGTGTGTGCCGGGAGGGTGCCGAAACTGCTACGCAGAAAGATGTGACGCTGTAGAGCCCGGCGGCGTATAGGAGGTACGTGAGCGCGGTGCCAACCTCATGGCCAATCAGACCAGGCCTCCGCGAGGAGCGGGGCTTCGCCAGCGCGGCCGAGGAGCACCTCGACGACGTCTACCGCTATCTGCTCTACATGACCGGAAACCCACACCTCGCAGAAGATCTCGCCGCCGAGACGTTCGAGCGGGCGCTTCGCCGCTGGCGGCGCTTCGATCCACGCCGCGGATCCGCCCGCACCTGGCTCTGCCAGCTCGCCCGCAGCACCGCGCTCGACCACTTCCGGGCGGAGCAGCGGCGCCGCCGGCGTGAGGACACGTATGCGCACGACGTTCCCGAGACCGATGAGCCGGTCTTCGGCGAAGGCCTCTCCCCCGCGCTCGACGCCGCGGTGCGAAGCCTCTCCGCGGGCGAGCGCGAGGTCGTCGTCCTGCGCGTCGTGCTGGAGTTGGACGGAGAGACGGCAGCCCGCGTGCTCGGGATCAGGCCGACGGCGGTCTCCACGCGATTGAACAGAGCCTTGCAGAAGCTCGAGGAGAGGATGGTCACCGATGTCTGAGCCCAGGTACGAGAGCATCGTGCGCGAGCTGCGCGCCGCATCCCCGCCGGCGCCGGAGGAGCTCCGGGAGCGTGTACGCGCCCTGCGAGAGCCGCAGACGAAGCGGGTCTGGAGGCTCCGCCCTGCGCTCGTCGCAGCCGCGGCGATTGCGGTCACGGTCGCAGTGGGCGCCGCAGCGATCGGCGGGCTGACCCGCTCGACGAGTGCCAAACACGGCGCCTCGAACGGGGAAGCCTCCCGCGCGCTTGCGGCGGGGCCTGCCGCCGGAACAGTGAGTGGATCTGGACATCAAGGCTCTCTAGGTCAGGCCTCGTCGCCGAAGGTGGTGACGAAAGCGCCCGAGTACAAGGCCGATTTCAACGACCAGCTTCTGCTTGCCCCCGATCTCACGCCAGGTTCGCGGCTCAAGCAGTACGGTGTCTCGATGAGCCTGCGCGTCCGCGACCTCTCTCGCTCGACCCAGACCGCGGTTCGCCAGACTCGCAGGCTCGGCGGCTACGTCGCGGCGGCCAACTTCGCGACCGGCAGCAACACCGGCGACTCGAGCCTCGATCTGCGCGTCCCGGTCCAGCACGTGCAGCAGGCGATCGCGCGCTTCAACGATCTCGGGACGATCCTCTCGCAGCGGATCTCGGTCCTCGACCTGCAGGCTCCGCTCGACCGGACCGAAGCGCGAATCGCCGCGCAGCGGAAGCTGATTGCCCAACTGGAAGGGCTCAGCACGCTCACGCCGGAACAGCAGCTCCAGCTCCAGGACGCGAAGCGCGCCGTCCGGCGCCTCTCGCAGAGCCGGACCAGCCTCGTCCGCGAGGGCGCCTACGCGAAGATCTCGCTCCAGCTGACGACGAGGAAGGCCGCCGCGAAGAACGTCGCACCGGGCCGTTTCGACCGCTTCTGGGGTGATGCCGGCGACATTTTGGGTAAAGAAGCAATTGCAGTGCTCTACGCTCTCGTCGTGGCCGGCCCATTCGCCATCCTCGCGGCGCTCGCCCTGGTGGCAGAGCGCTCACGGCGTCGCCGTGCCGATCACCGGCTGCTCGAGGAGACCGGATGAAAAGGGCGCTCGGCCTCGCCGTCCTAGCCACGCTCGCACTTGGTTGCGGCTCGGCCGGCGGCGGCACGGCAACCGGTGGGCTGAAGGGCCGCGTCATGCGCGGCCCGACGACACCCGTCTGCCGCGTCGGCGTTCCCTGCGAGGAGCCCGCGCGAGGCGTGAAGCTCATCTTCTTCCGCTCCGGCAAGGTCCTCGGCCGCGCGACGACGAACCAGAAGGGCTACTACCGCGTCGCCCTCAAGTCCGGCCCGTACTCGGTCCGCACGAGCCGCCCCGGCTCCGAGCGGGTGCCGGCGCCCTCACGCGTCACCGTGCCGAGCGACCGCTACAAGCGCGTGATCTTCCACATCGATACCGGTATCCGCTAGCTGACGACGAGATTCACGAGCTTCCCCGGGACGACGATCTCCTTCCGGATCTCCTTGCCGTCCAGGAACTCCTGAACCCGCGCCGAGGCCTTCGCCTGCGCGAGCAGCTCCTCCTCCGAGGCATCGGCCGAGACCTCGACGCGGTCACGGACACGCCCGTTGACCTGGATCACGAGCTCGAACGTCTCGCGCTCGAGCAGCGCCGGATCCGCCTCCGGCCATGCCGCCGCCCAGAGCCGCTCGTGCCCCAGCCGTGACCAGAGCTCCTCGGCGATGTGCGGTGCGTAGGGCTGGACCAGCGTCACAGCCGTCTCGGCGGCGAAGCGGGCCGCCGGATCCTCCGGCGCGCGCCCCAGCTCGTTGACGAGCTCCATCACGGCCGCGATCGGCGTGTTGAACTGGAAGCGCCGGTCGATGTCGTCGGTCACGCGCGCGATCGTCCGGTGCGCAAAGCGCGCGAGGTCGGTCGGCCCGGGCTCGCCCTCGGACGGGCGCTCGGCGACCTCGTTCACGACGCGCCAGAGCCGGCGCAGGAAGCGCCAGCTGCCCTCGACGCCCTCCTCGGTCCACTCCATCGCCTGGTCGGCCGGGCCCATGAAGAGGATGGCCAGGCGCACCGCGTCCGCGCCGTACAGGTCCACGAGCTCGCCGGGCCCGGTCACGTTCCCCTTCGACTTCGACATCTTCGTGCCGCCCTGGCGCACCCAGCCCTGGTGGAAGAGCCGCTGGAACGGCTCCCGCACCCCGACCAGCCCCCACTCGTTCAGCGCCTTGACGAAGAAGCGCGCGTACAGCAGGTGGCCGGTCGCGTGGTCGATGCCGCCGATGTACTGGTCGACCGGCATCCAGCAGTCGACGATCCGTCGGTCGAACGGCGCCTGGTCGTTGTGCGGATCGCAGTAACGCAGGAAGTACCAGGACGAGTCGACGAAGGTGTCCATCGTGTCCGCCTCGCGGCGCGCCAGCTTGCCGCAGCGAGGACACGGCACGTTCATCCACTCCTCGTTCGAAGCGAGCGGCGGCTTGCCCTTGGGCCGGTAGTCCTCGATCTCGGGCAGCAGCACGGGCAGCTCCTCCTCCGGAACCGGGACGATCCCGTCGTCCTCGCAGTAGACGACCGGGATCGGGCAGCCCCAGTAGCGCTGGCGGGACATCGACCAGTCGCGCAGGCGGTAGCTGACCGCCGGTGCGCCACGCCCCTGCTCGCGCAGCCGGGCGACGATCTTCGTCTTGCCGTCGTCGGCGGTCAGGCCGGTGAAGTCACCCGAGTCGACCAGGACGCTCGTCTCCTCATCGATCACGGGCCGGACGGGCAGGTCGTACAACCGAGCGAACTCGAGGTCGCGCTCGTCGTGCGCGGGGACGGCCATGATCGCGCCCGTCCCGTAGTCCATCAGGACGTAGTCGGCGACCCACACCGGAATGCGCTCGTCGTTGACCGGGTTGGTCGCGTAGTGGCCGGTGAAGACGCCGTCCTTCTCCTTCGTCTGCCGCTCGGCAATCGGCCTCAGCGCGGCCGTCCGGACGTACTCGCGCACCTCGTCGTTCCCGAGCTGCTCGACGAGGGGGTGCTCTGGCGCGAGGACGAAGAAGGTCGCGCCGAACAGGGTGTCGGGCCGTGTCGTGAAGACCGGGATGTCGATGTCCAGGTCCTCGACCCGGAAGAGCACCTCCGCGCCCTCCGAGCGCCCGATCCAGTTCCGCTGGATCGTCTTCGTGCGCTCGGGCCAGTCCAGGAGCTCCAGGTCTTCCAGCAGCGCGTCCGCGTAGGCTGTGATCCGGAAGAACCACTGCTCCATGTTTCTGACGACGACCTCGGCGCCACAGCGCTCGCAGCGGCCGTCGATCACGTACTCGTTCGCGACGACGGTCTGGTCGTTCGGGCACCAGTTGACGGGGGCCTCTTTCCGGTACGCAAGGCCGGCCTCGAAGAACTTGAGGAACAACCACTGGGTCCAGCGGTAGTACTCCGGCTCGTGGGCCGAGGCCTCACGGTCCCAGTCGATCGCCCAGCCGAGCCGGCGCATCTGGGTGCGGATGCCGTCGATGTTGCGCTCGATGATCTCCCGCGGATGCCCGCCCTCCCGGATCGCCGCGTTCTCGGCGGGCAGGCCGAACGAGTCGAAGCCCATCGGACGCAGGACGGTGAAACCGTTGCGCCGGCGAAAGTGCGTGAGGACGTCCCCGAGCGTGTAGTTGAGGACGTGTCCCATGTGCAGCGTCCCGGAGGGGTACGGCAGCATCTCGAGCATGTAGAACTTCCGCTCCGGCTCGGCGCCGGGCTCGGGATTCAGGACGTAGAAGGCGCGCTCGGCCTCCCAGACCTCCTGCCACTTCGCTTCGATTGTCTGCGGGTCGTACTTGTCCATTCCGCCTCCGGGTACAAAAAAGCCTCTCGTCGAGAGAGGCCATGGGGAAGCTCGCGCGGCGGGGCCGCGTTGGCTTCCTGCGCTACAGAAGGAGCTCCTGCATTGCTCACAGATCGTACCAAGCTGGAAGAATCCGCGCCATGAGCGACTACAAGATCGTCAACTTGAAAGAGGTCGAGGATCAGGCCCCGAACTTCGGGCTCTCACCCGACCTCGAGGCGCGGTTTGCCCGCGTCGCACTCGAGGCCGAGCTCGTCGGCCTGACCTACCAGCGGCTCGCGCCCAACTTCCAGGTCCCGTGGGGGCACACGCACAAGACGCAGGAAGAGGTGTTCGTCGTCATCAGCGGCAGCATGCGGGCGAAGGTGGGAGACGAGATCAAGGAACTCGGGCCGTGGGATGCGATTCGCGTCTCGAAGGAGACTCCACGCGGGTTCGAGGCAGGTCCCGAAGGGGTCGAGTTCATTGCGATCGGCGCGCCGGGCGGTCCCGGCGACGCCGAGAATATCGAGGGCTTCTGGGAGCAGTAGGCAGCCACCTGGCCACTCGCGCGCAGTAGTCCTCGTACTCCGCGCCGAACCGGCGCCGCAGGCCGGGCTCCTCTTCGTAGACGACGAAGGCGTGGAAGAGGAGCCACGCGAGTGCGGCCCAGGCGAAGAGGATCTCCCGGCCGAGGAGCAGCCCCTGCCCGGCGATCAGGGCAAGCACGCCCACGTACATCGGGTTCCGCATGAAGCGGTACGAGCCGCGCGCGACGAAGCGTTCGGGCGGCGCCCAGGGCGCAGGAGTGCCGCGGCCCTGGAGCGCGAAGCGAGCAGTCGTCTCCAGGATAAGGGCCGCGCCGAGCACCAGCAGGACGCCGCCCAGAATCCGTAGCGCCGGAGGCTGCTCGTCCGCGTGCCATCGGGTGACCAGCCAGGGCACGAGGCCCGCGACGAGCGTCGGTCCGCCGAGGAAGACGAAGCCGACGGCGCCGGTCGACGCCCGTAGCCTCGATCTGCCCATCGGGCTACGCGCGGCCCTGGATCAGGTCGAGCAGCCGGCCGAGGACGCGGTCTCCCTCCTGGCGCAGCCCGTCGTGCTCGAACTCGTTCGTCAGCCACGGGCGCAGGCCGCGGATGGATGCGGCGGTCTCCTCGGAGAATGCCCGCTCGACGTACATGTCCTCTGCATAGATGGCTGCCGCCGCCGGCACCTCGTTCTTCCCCAGGCGCTCGACGTCGTAGAGCTCAGGCCACTCGTGCTCGGCGAGGATCTCGGCCGCACCTGCCAGGGGACGAAGCTCCCCGTACTCCTCGAACATCCAGGGATAGACGTGCTCCCCGGTGAACAGCGTCGGATCGTCGCGGAACTCGTCGGGGAACAGGCGCTCGGCCGACCAGCGCGTCGCCGCGCCCGTCGCGTAGCACGCCTCGTGGATGACGGCGTAGAGCGGGTTCCGGGAGAACGGAAAGCCCGCCTCAACGTCGTGCAGAAACGCGCGCGAGCCGAACGGCAGCTCGATCACGTAGTGCAGCCGCTCGAAGCCGTCGCCCATTCCGAGCAGGTGGCCGAGCTGGCGGAAGCGCCTCTGCGTGAGACGATCCCCGCCCGGGAGGCGGACCTCCTCCGCCTCGAGCCGCTCGAGGATGGCAACCACCAGCTCTCGGTCCTCTGGATAGCGCTCGTAGTAGGCGCGGTTCTTGGCGGCGGTGCGCTTGTAGGTCGCCCGGTAGACGTCGTCCGGGTGCCGCTCGAGCGGCGGGAGCCCGCCCGTCAGCAGCGCGGCCGCGAGACCTTCCGGAGCCTGCGAGAGGTAGTGGACGACGCAGAAGCCGCCGAAGCTCTGCCCGAGCACGGTCCAGGGCGCGGCGCCGAGCTGGTGTCGGATCACCTCCGCGTCGCGGACGATCGAGTCGGCGCGGAAGTGCGTCAGGTACTCGGCCTGCTCCTCCGCGCTCATCCCGTCGAGGTCGCCGACCGGTGTCGAGCGGCCGGTTCCCCGCTGGTCGAGGAACAGCACTCGGTAGTCGCGGAGCGCGCGGTCGAGCCAGGTCTTGTCCACGAGAGCGAGCGGGCGAGGCGACTCGTGCCCCGGCCCGCCCTGGAGGTAGACGAGCCAGGGCAGCTCGTCGCCTTCCCGGTCGGGCGCGACGACCTCGCGCGCGAAGACGGTCAGCTTGCCGCGTTCAGGGCTCGCGTGGTCGAGCGGGACGTCGAACTCGTGCTCGGAGAAGACGAGGTAGGGCGCCCGGTGGGTGGCGACGCGCACCGCGCGATTATGTCCGGAGTCGGCCGGTTAGGACGAGCAGCCGGCGATGTGTCGCTGCACCGTCTGGCGCCGCGAGTCGGTCAGCGTCACGAGCGCTTCGAGCAGTGAGCCCTCCGGGCGGACGAGCCGCTTCGGGACGACGGCGGTGAAGGGGGCGCGCCGGTCGCGCCTGAGCAGATGCCCGTCGAGGAAGAAGCCGGTGTGCGAGATGCGCCGGGCGGATGGGCCGCCGACGGTGACGAGGACTCGCGAGCGCCGGCAGCTCCTGCCGCGCTGGAACCGCGCGCGAAGCGCGAGCTGCGGCCTCTGCCGGCAAGCCGGGCCGGTGCAGCCGCGCAGCCTGGTGAGACGACGCGCGAGGTCGGCCTCGATCCGGGCAAAACCGAGGTTTGCATGCAGGTTCGTGAGCTCGTCGGGATCGTGGCCGAGGTTGTACAGCTCCCGGTCGCCGTTCACGTATTCCGCGTAAAGCCAGTTCGGCGAACGGATCGCTGCGTAGTTCGGAGTCTCGAGCAGCAGGTCGCGCCCCGAGTGGAAGAGCCGATCGCGCGCGAACGGAAGCAGCGAGCGGCCGTCCATGACGCGGCCGGGCTGCGCGCCGGTCGCAGCGACGATCGTCGGCGCGAGGTCGATGTTGGCGACGAACTGGCTCCGATGCTGCCCGGCCGGGATGTTCGGGCCACGCACGATCAGAGGGACGCGGATCGACGGCTCGTAGAGGAGCACCTTCCCCGACGGGACGCGATGCTCGCCGTGGAAGAACCCGTTGTCCGAGGTGAAGATGATGTACGTCTTGTCGAGCTCGCCGATCGCGGACAGCTTGGCGACGATCTGGCCGACGGCCTCGTCGACGGCCAGCAGCGACTCGAGCCGCTGCTGGTAGTTCTCGCGAACGGCGTTGATCTTCGCGGGCGTCATCGGCGGCCGGTTGCGAATCCCGGCCGGCTTGTCGGAGACGTCTGCCTCGTTGAACGACGGCGGAATCGGCAGCGCCTGCGCCGCGAAGGCGTTGCGGTGGCGCGGCGCCGGCGACGGTGTCCCAAGCCCCGTCGGGTCGTCCGGGTCGCGCGGGCCACCGGCGTGCGGCGCGAGGAAGGCGACCCAGAGGAAGAACGGCCGCGGGTCGAGCGCCTGGCGGCCGATGATGTCGACGGCCTTCCGAGCCTCGACGTCGGTCTTGTAGTCGGCCGCGGCGTTGCCGTAGGAGACGAGCTTTCCGTTCTCGTTGATCTGGTAGCCGAGATAACGGTAGGTCGATGGGTCGGGAGTGCCGTACCACTCGCCCCAGCCGGGCGGGATCTCGGTCTTGCTCCGAGTGCCGTAGCCGTTCAGGTACTTGCCGAGGTGGATCGTCTGGTAGCCGCCGCGCTGGAGCCAGACCGGGAGCGTGTTCGTGCTGTCGAGCTTGTAGTAGCCGCCGTTCGGCGGCGCGTTGCTCCAGACGCCGTGGTTGTGCGCGTACTGGCCGGTCAGGAACGTCGCGCGCGACGGGCAGCAGAGCGAGTAGGAGACGAAGCTCGAGTCGAAGGTGACGCCCTGGTCGGCGAGCAGCGTGCGGACGTTCGGCATCACGCGCAGCGACTCAACGGTCTGGTCGTCGGTCATCAGCACGACGACGTTCGGGCGGAGGGCGGGCGAGGCACTCTGGGCATCGCCCGCCAGCCCGGCGACGGCGGCTATCCCTGCGGCCAGGGCCGCCATCACGATCGACCGAGTCGAGACTGCCATCGCAAGGGAGTCTTCCCCGGCCCCGTGAGGTCTTTGTAAAGGCTTCGTCAAATCTTCGTGCGGATCGGCAAGATGCTCTTCATGCGCGCCCTCCCACGCGATCCCATCACCGCCGCCCGCGGAGCCCTGAGAGGGAAAGTTGACCCCTCGTCAACGCTGCGTGCGAAGGCGAGAAAAGACGAAGTCGCCGCTGAGCGTCGTCGGCACGCAACCTGGAGCCGGCGCTCTAATTGACGGACGCAAGCTGCTTCGGGTCCGTGACTGGTGCCTGGCAGGCGAAGCGCTCGCAGACATAGATCGCCGGGTTGCCGTCGACTAGGCCCTTGCCGGCGAGGAGCGGGATCTCGTCCGACGGGCCGACGGCGACGACCGTGGTGGGCTCGAAGGGCTCGAGCGCGGCGCGCGCGACCGGGGAGTCGACCGGGCCGACGATCGCGAGCTCCCGCGGCGGCGAGAAGTGGAGGTCGAGCGCCGTCAGAGCGTGGCCGAAGGCGGCCGGTACCCGCGAGATCGCCTGATGCACGAGCCGGAAGACGCCGACGGCCAGGCGCTCGAGCTCGTCGTCGCCGTAGATCCGCGCCAGCTTCAGCAGCACGAAGGCCAGCATCGCGTTCCCCGAGGGGGTCGGCTGGTCCTCGAGGTCCTTCTTGCGGGCCACGAGCTCCTCGCCGTCGGCGGGCGAGAGGTAGAAGCCGCCGCGCTCCTCGTCGGCGAAGAGCTCGACCGCGAGGCGCGCCAGGCGGTTCGCCTCCTCGAGCCAGCGCAGCTCGCCGGTGGCGATGTGCAGCTCGAGGAGGCCGTTGGCCACGTCCGCATAGTCCTCGAGGTAGCCGGTGCCCTTCGCCCGGCCCGCGCGGAAGGTCCGGTGCAGCCGGCCCTCGCCGGTCGAGAGCGGGCCGAGCAGGAACTCGCCGAGCTCGCGGGCCGCGTCGAGATAGTCGTTGCGCTGAAGCCGCCGGCCCGCCTCGGCCAGGGCCGCGAGCGCGAGCCCGTTCCAGGCCGCGATCGCCTTGTCGTCCGGCGCGGGCTTCGGCCGCTGCTCGCGCAGCTCGAAGAGCCGGCCGCGTTCCTCGTCGGTCAGTGCGCCGCGGATGATGAAGCGCCCGTCCTCGAACGGGTGCAGGACCTCCTCGGGCACGCCTTCCTCGGGCGTCCACGTGAAGGTGAGCCCCTCGACGCCGTCGGTGTCGGCGTCCTGTGCCGAGGCGAAGCCGCCCTCCGGAAGGCGGAGCTCGCGGAGCAGGTAGTCGAGGGTCTCCTCGACGACGCGGCGGTAGCCCTCTTCGCCGGTCACGACCCAGGCGTGGAGGTAGGTCGCGGCCAGCAGCGCGTTGTCGTAGAGCATCTTCTCGAAGTGGGGAACGAGCCAGGCCTGGTCGACCGAGTAGCGGTGGAAGCCGCCGCCGAGGAGGTCGTACATGCCGCCCACGGCCATTGCGTCGAGCGTCGAGCGCACCATCGGAAGCGCGTCCTCGTCGCCGCGGAGATGCATGCGCAGCAGGAACTCGAGCGTCGAGGCCTGCGGGAACTTCGGCGCCTGCCCCCACCCTCCCCACTCCAGGTCGAACTGGGCCCTCAGGGCTCGAGCCGCCTCGCCGAGCAGGCTCTCGGTGAGCGGGTCGGCGGACGGAGCGAGCTCGCTCGAGCGGCGGATCGACTCCACGATCGCCGAGGCCTGGGTCGCAACGTCCCCGCGCTGCCCGCGGTAGGCGTCCGACACCGCCGAGAGCACTTGCCGGAAGCTCGGAAGGCCGTGCCGCGGCTCCGGCGGGTAGTACGTGCCGCCGAGGAACGGCTCGCCCTCGGGCGTGAGGAAAACGGTCATCGGCCAGCCGCCGTGACCCGTGAGCGCGACGACCGCGTCCATGTAGAGCGAGTCGACGTCGGGCCGCTCCTCGCGGTCGACCTTGATGCTGACGAAGCGTTCGTTCATGAGCGCCGCGGTCTCGTCGTCCTCGAAGGACTCGTGCGCCATGACGTGGCACCAGTGGCAGGCGGCGTACCCGATGGAAAGCAGAACGGGCTTGTCCTCGTCACGCGCCTTCGCGAAGGCGTCCTCGCCCCAGGGGTACCAGTTCACCGGGTTATCGGCGTGCTGGAGGAGGTACGGCGATGTTTCGTGCTCGAGACGGTTCACGCTCATACTCTGCCCTGTGCGGATCCGCCTCGTCGTTGCCGGGACTGGGCTCGTCCTGTCGCTCGTCGTCACGGGGTGCTTCGGACGCGGGAGCAGCGATCAAACTATTCCGTGGAGGCCGACTCGCCCGCCCATTCCCCGGGTGCGCGAGATCGCTCGGCCGTGTCGACCCGCCGACCTTAGACCCAGCATGTTTCTCTCGCCGCAGGGATCAGGCGCCGGTGGAAGCCTCGCCGGCGGCGTGATCCTGAAGAAGGTTCGCGGCACGCCGTGCTCGCTCCGCGGGAGACCGTCGCTCAGCTATGCCGGAAGGGCGGTTACACAGGCGGAGTGGCGGTACGGCGCACGGACGTTGGGGCACGAGGGGCCAACTCACGTGCGCCCAGACCTTCTTCGAAGTCTCCGGCGCGGTGAGGCCGGTTGGATCAGCTTCTACTGGAGCAATTGGTGTCCGAGGAGCGTCTCTGCAGTGCGACCGGTCACGATCGTGCTTCGCTTTCCAAGACACCTGGGTGCACTTCGGGTCAGGCCTGATGAAGAGTCGCGCATCCCCGAGTGCAACTCCCCCCGCAAGCCGAACGTGCTCACGTGGACGAGCTTCTTGCCTCGCGAGCTAGAGCCGCCTCTTTCGTCGCAGCTCCCTCTGTCGGCTGCGATCCTCGTGCACGGCCGGCCGGCCGCAGAGCTACTCAAGCCCTTTCCGCATGTCAGGGCTGGGCACGACCTTCACTACACGGTTTCGCTTAGGAACTTTTCCAGGCGGGCATTCAGATTCGGCCGCTGCCCTTCCTACGAGCAATCGGCCGACTTCGCGGACGACCCCACAAACTCGGTAAAGAACGTCTTCATCCTGAACTGCGGCGCAGTGAAGTCGCTCGTGCCTCGGGAGCGTGTTCTCTTCGAGATGGTTCTGCGCGTCCCGCCAAACGCCAAGCCGGGAGTCCATTCCGTGAGTTGGATGCTTGCGCCGCAGACATATCTGCCGCCCTGGGACGCCGCACTGTTCGTCGTTTCCGGCTAGGGCCGACCCTCCCAGGTCCAGAGCTCGACGACGTTGCCGTCCGGATCCGTGACGTACGCGGCTTTGCCGTTCTCGCCGAAGTTCTCCTCGTGCGGATCGTGGCCCTGCTCGCGTAGGCGCTCGACCGCTGCGGCATAGTCGTCCTGCGCGATGTGCATCGCATAGTGGACATGCGCGCCGCCCTGGCCGCCCGCGATTCCGATTTGCGGCGTCCAGAGGCCGATACGTGTCCGGTCGCCCACGCTGAACCAGACCCGCTCGTCCGAGCCGGACATGATCCGCAGGCCGAGGACGTCCGCGTAGAAGCTCCTTGCCCGATCGAGGTCGGCAACCTCGAGCACGAGCTCGTTGATCCCGGTGACGGGGATGCCGGTCAGCTTGCGTGGGCCGACAGCTCGACCGCTCCGGGCACTTCTACATCCTTTTCGCGAATCAGGAGAATCGCCGAGACAAGCGCCGCCGCCCAGATCCCGACTCCGACCCAGAAGCCCCAGGAGAAACCACTGGTCTGGGCCTCCCTCCCCCGCGGATCGAGTCCTTGCGCGGCGAGCGTCTTTACGTGGGTAAACGCGACCGTGGAGAGAACCGCGACCCCGATTGCCCCGCCGACCTGCTGCGAGGTGGTCAGAAGCCCGGAGGCAAGCCCCGCGTCGTCGTCCTTGACGCCTGCCAGGGCGGCGATCGTGAGCGGGATGAACGAGAACGGAAGCCCGATGCCGACCGCGAAGAAGCCGGGCATGAGATCCACGAAGTACGAGCCGTGCGGGCTGATCTGCGTGTACCAGAGCATGCCCGCGACCAGCAGGCTGAGGCCGATCAGCAAGACCGGCTTCACGCCGATCCTGGTCGAGAGAATCTGCGCGGGAGCCGCGGCCGCGACCGCCGTGCCCGCCGTCGCAAGGAAGGCGACTCCGGTCTGGAGCACGGAAAGGTGCAGCACGTCCTGCATGTAGAGCGTCAGGAGCAGGAACGACCCGTAGACCCCACCGGATTGGAGCAACGAGACGAAGTTCGCGGCCGAAAGCAGCCGGATCCGAAAGATGCTGAGCGGCATCAGCGGCGCGCGCTCGCGCGACTCCCAGATCACGAACGCGACGATCAGCGCCGCCGAGACAACGAGCACGCCGATCGTGCGGAACGTTGCCCAGCCCACGTCAGGCGCCTGCGAGATCGCGTAGACGAGACCGACGAGCCCGGCCGTGACGAGAATCGCTCCGAGCGGGTCGTAGTCGTGGACGGCGTCTTCGCGGCGGCTCTCGCGGACGTAGAACGGCGTGAGCGCGAGCACGCCCACGCCGACGGGGACGTTGACCCAGAAGATCCACTCCCAGCCGAGGTACTTCGTGAGGACGCCACCGAAGAGCACGCCCGCAGCCGCGCCGCTCCCACCGACCGCGCCCCAGGCGCCGAGCGCCTTGTTGCGTTCCTGGCCCTCGGTGAACGTCGTCGAGATGATCGAGAGCGCGGCCGGAGTGACGACCGCCGCGCCGAGCCCCTGCACCCCGCGGGCGACGATCAGCATCGCCGACGAGGTCGAGAGGCCACAGACGAGCGAGGCCACGGTGAAGAGCGTGAGGCCGCCCATGAACACGATCCGCCGCCCGAGCAGGTCCGCAGCGCGGCCGCCGAGCAGCAGGAGGCCCCCGTACGTAAGCGTGTAGGCGGTGATCACCCACTGGAGGTTCTTGGGGGCGAAGTCCAGCTTGTTGCCGATCGTCGGCAGCGCGACGTTGACGATCGCGATGTCGAGCACCACGACGAAGATCGCGGCACAGACGAGGATGAGCGCCTTCCAGCGGCGGGGATCGGGTGCGACGGCGTTCACTCGGACTCGCGACCCTAACGGTTCGTAGACTCAGCCGTCATGGCCTGGCTTCCGGGCGGGACTAGGTCGTGAGGCTCGAGACGGAGCGGCTCGTCCTGCGCCCGCTCACGCTCGGCGACCTCGTTGGGCTGACCTCGTTCTACGGCGATCCCGAGGTGATGCGCTTCATGGGCGGCGGCGGCCCCGTCGACGCTTTGCAGACCCGCGCCAGCCTGGAGCGAATGATCGCGACCTTCGAGGCCGAAGGCTTCGGCCAGCTTGCGGTCGAGCGGAAGGAGGACGGGTCGTTCATGGGCCGCTGCGGGCTGTTCGTCTGGGACACTGCGTCCTGGACGCCGACGCGCGTGCTCGACTCGAAGGGCCCCGTGGAGGTCGAGGTCGGCTGGCTCCTCGGGCACGGCTACTGGGGCCACGGCTACGCGACCGAGGCCGCCGTCGCGGTTCGCGACTGGGCCCTAGGGGACTTGGGCCGCGAGCGCCTGATCTCCCTCATCTATGCAGAGAACGCGAGGTCGATTGCAGTTGCCCGCAAGCTGGGCATGGAGCTCGAGGGCGAAGTGGAGCTCTTCGGGAACCCCGTGACCGTCTACGCGCTCGGGAAACGGCCCGCCCGGTAGAGCTGCCCCTCGAGCTGGCGGCCGAGAAGGCTCTCGAGCCACTCCGAGATCGAGATCAGCGCGTCCAGGTCGACCCCGGTCTCGACGCCGTCGCCCTCGAGCATGTAGACGAGGTCCTCGGTCGCGACGTTGCCGGTCGCGCGCGGGGCGAAGGGGCAGCCGCCGAGGCCGCCGATCGAGGAGTCGAGCGTCGTCGCCCCGCCTTCGAGCGCTGCGTACGCGTTCGCGAAGCCGGTGTTGCGCGTGTTGTGGAGATGGGCCCCGACCGGCTTTCCGACCCGCTCGACGAGCGTGCGCACCTGGGTGGGCGTTGCAACGCCGATCGTGTCCGCGAGGACGACCTCGTCCGCCCCGCGCAGCCGTTCGGCGAGGGCGACCACCGTCGCGGGATCGACTCGCCCCTCGAAGGGGCAGCCGAAAGCGACGCTGATCGTCGCCGTCGAGCGCAGGCCGTCTTCGCGCGCCTGCGCGAGGACCTTCTCCGCGGCCGCGACGGCCTCGTCGACGGAGGCGTTCGCGTTCCGCTTGCTGAAACTCTCGGTTGCGGCGACCGCGAAGCGCACCTCGTCGAGACCGGCAGCGCGCAAGCGGTCGTAGCCTCGCTCGTTGAGCGCGAGACCCGCGTAGATCGTGCCCTCGCGCCGCTCGATCCCCTCGACGACCTCTTCGGCTCCCGCCATCTGCGGCAGGCGCTCGGAACTGACGAAGCTGGCTGCCTCGACGACCGGAAGGCCGGCCGCGGCGAGCTGGTTCACGAGCTCCGCGCGAGTCTTGGGCGCCAGGACGTCCTGCTCGTTTTGAAGCCCGTCGCGGGGCCCGACCTCACAGATCGAGATCAATAGATGCGTTCGGGCGTGATCCGCACGATCACGCGCCGCTCGTTCGGCTTGTGACTCTGGAACTTCCGGTTGCCGGTGTACTTCTCCGACAGCTTGTCGATGTGGCGGTTGGCCTCTTCGCTCTCCTCCAGCTCCGCCGTCCCGATCACCGTCACGTACTCGTACGGATTCTCCATCGACGTCACCTCGATCGTGACGCGCGGATCTCGCCGCATGTGCCTCCACTTCGCGCGCCCGGTCGCTGTGTTGAAGACGACGTGCTCACCGTCGTAGTCGACCCAGACGGGAGTCACGTGCGGCGTGCCGTCCTCGCGGATCGTCGCCAGCGCGCCGAAGTTCTTGTCGAGGAAGAGCTGCGCCTGCTGCTCGTTGAGCCTGGCCATCTGACGATAGGCTAGCCACGATGAGCCTCGCCGTTCTCGTCGGAACTCGTAAGGGCCTGTTCGTCCTCCGTGGCGACGAAGACCGTCGGCAGTGGACCGTCGAGGAGCCGCTTCTTACCGGCTGGGACGTCTTCCACGCGATTACGCACGACGGGGCGGTGTATGCGGCCGCGAACAACTTCGTCTACGGCGCGACGGTCCAGCGCTCGACGGACTTCGGCAAGACGTGGGAGCGGAGCGAAGGCCTCGGGCTTCCCGAGGAGAGCGGCCTCACGCTCGAGAAGACGTGGCACGTGGAGCCCGGCGCCGACGGAACGCTCTGGCTCGGCGCAGCGCCCGGTGTCCTGTTCCGCTCCGAGGACAAGGGCACGAGCTGGCAACCCGTCGAGAGCCTCAACGCGCACCCGACCCGGGAGCGCTGGAACCCCGGTGCGGGCGGAATGTGCACGCACTCGATCCAGATCGATTCGAAGAACGACCAGACGATCTACATCGCGATCTCGGCTGCGGGCGTCTTCCGCAGCGACGACGGCGGCGAGACGTGGGTGCCGAAGAACAAGGGCACGGCCGCGGATTTCATTCCCGACGACCCGTTCCCCGAAGTCGGCCAATGCGTGCACAAGCTGCTCGTCCATCCCGCGCAGCCGGAGCGCCTCTGGCAGCAGAACCACTGCGGCGTCTATCGCTCCGACGACCGGGGCGAGAACTGGGAGCGGCTCGAGGGGAACGGCCTGCCGAGCGGGTTCGGCTTCCCGCTCGCGCTCGATCCCCGCGATCCGGAGGTCGCATTGGTCATTCCCGAGGTCGGCGCCGAGAACCGCGTCACTCCTGACGGGCGGCTCGGTGTCTACAAGACGACAGACGGCGGCAAGAGCTGGGAGCTGAGCTCGAACGGGCTGCCCGAGCCCGCCTGGGGCGCGGTCATGCGTGAGGGGATGTCCTTTGATCGCCTCGACCCGTCCGGCGTCTATTTCGGGACGCAGAGCGGCTCGGTCTTCGTCTCTCCGGACGGAGGCGGCGAGTGGATCGAGGCCGCCTCGCAGCTGCCGACGATCCTGTCAGTCGAAGTCGCGGAGTGGCAGTAACGGTTCTCTTGCCCGGGCTGCTCGCCGACCAGGCCGGTGGGCAGAAGGAGTTCGAGCTCGACGCGCCGACGGTCGGGGCTGCTTTGCGGGCCCTTCCTGTGCGGGACCTCCTCTTCGACGAGCACGACGAGCTACGCTCGCTGGTCAACGTCTACGTGGACGGGGCGGCCACGCGCGAGCGCGGCGGCCTCGAGACCGAGCTCGAAGGCGGCGAGACGATCAGGGTCGTCGCCGCAATCGCCGGCGGCTGATTGGCGTGCTTCGTGTGGGCTTCCTCGTTATGGGGCCTCGTGCTCATCGGAAGCGCGTGCTACCGCGCACCAAGACATGTCCCGGGACCTGGTCCCGAGACGTGGCGCGTTGGGGCCTGTCCCGGGACCTGGTCCCGGGACGTGGCTCTTTTTGGCTAGGTAATCGCGACCATTCGCTCGATCGCGCCGCGGGCGCGCTCGGCGATCTCGGGCTCGACGGTGACGACATGCTTCCAATCGCGGAGCGAGTCGCGCAGCTTCTCGAGCGTGATCATCTTCATGTACTTGCAGATCGCCTTCTCCGAGACGGCCTCGAATCGCTTGCCCGGCGCTTCCTTGTTCAGGCGGTGCAGAATCCCGGTCTCGGTGGCGACGAGGAACCGCTTCTTCGGCGACGCCTTGGCGAAGTTGATCATCCCCTCGGTCGAGAGGATGTGCGTGGTGTCGTTTCCGAAGGCCATACACTGGCTGGCGCATCCGCACTCGGGGTGCACCATGAGCTCGGCGTCAGGCGCCTCGGCCTGCCAGCGCTCGATGTCGGCGGGGCGGATGCCGGCGTGGACGTGGCACTCGCCCAGCCAGATCTGCAGCTTGCGCCCTGTGACCCGCTCGAGCCAGACGCCGAGGAACATGTCCGGCAGGAAGAGGATCTCGCGCTCCTCGGGGATCGCCTCGATCACCGCCTTCGCGTTCCCGGACGTGCAGCAGTAGTCACTCTCGGCCTTCACCTCGGCCGTCGTGTTCACGTACGAGACGACGACGGCGCCGGGATGCTCGGCCTTCCACTCGCGCAGCTGCTCGGCCGTGATCGAGGACGCCAACGAACAGCCGGCGTCGAGGTCGGGGATGAGAACGGTCTTTTCAGGAGCGAGAATCGATGCCGTCTCGGCCATGAAGTGGACGCCGCAGAAGACGATCGCCTCCGCGTCGGTGGCGGCCGCCTCGCGCGAGAGCCCGAGCGAGTCGCCCACGAAGTCGGCGACGTCCTGCA
This sequence comes from Gaiellaceae bacterium, assembly GCA_035318925.1. GTDB lineage: Bacteria > Actinomycetota > Thermoleophilia > Gaiellales > Gaiellaceae > VAXT01. The sequence continues at coordinate 3,329 of DATHDS010000023.1, read as the reverse complement.
CCTCGGGCACCTGGTAGTTGTGGGCGAGGATGACCGCTTCGCGCTCGGCGGCCAGCGCGCGCACCTCCTCCTGGAGCGTCGTGACTTCAGTCGTGCTCACAACGCCTCCAGCGAGACGTCGAGCGAGCGCGCAGCATGAGTCAGAGCCCCGACGGAGATGAAGTCGACGCCGGTCGCTGCGATCTCGCGCACGGTTTCCAGCGACACCCCGCCCGAGGCCTCCAGCGTCGCGCGCCCGGCCACGAGCGCCACGGCTTCCCTCATCGTGGCGGGCTCCATGTTGTCGAGCAGGATCGACTCGACGCCCATCGTGACTGCCTCACGCACGTCGTCGAGCGTTTCGGCTTCGACCTCGATCGGCAGGGTCGTCCCGGTGGCGCGCAGCCTCTCGACCGCCCGCTGGATTCCACCGGCCGCGCTCAGATGGTTGTCCTTGACCAGGATCCCGTCGTGCAGACCGAAGCGGTGATTTCGCGCGCCGCCGCAGCGAACCGCGTACTTCTCGAGCGCGCGCAGGCCGGGTGTCGTCTTCCGGGTGTCGAGGATGACGCAGCCGGTGCCTTCGATCGCGTCGACGAAGCGGCGGGTCAGCGTGGCGACACCGGACAGGCGGCCGAGCAGGTTGAGTGCGGTGCGTTCGCCGGTGAGGACTGCACGCGAGGAGCCTGTCACCCGCCCGACCACGGCTGGGGCCTCCGAGACTCGTTCTCCCTCGGCTGCGAGCGGCTCGAAAGAGATCTCGGAATCGAGCGTCCGGAAGACCGCCGCTGCGGCGAGGAGCCCGCAGACGACGCCCGGCTGCTTGAGGAGGATCTGCGCCTCGCAAGTCGCGAAGGAATCGACGGTCGCCTCGGTCGTCAGGTCCCCCGCGCCGACGTCCTCGGCGAGCGCCTCCCGTACGACGCGCTCGAGGTCGCGCACGGGAAGCTCGAGGGGCAGAGCCTCTAGGACCATTGCTCCAGCTCCGGCGGCTGCCCTGGTCGGAGCACGACATGGCCGGCGAGCGCAGGATCCTCGTGCGGATAGTCGGCACGGAAATGCGCTCCACGGCTCTCGGTGCGCGCGAGCGCGCTCTCGGCGATCAGCGTGGTCAGTAGATGGCGCTTGCTTCGCAGGCGCTCGAGCCCGGCGGCGTCGCGGACGAGGCCCGCATCCTGCCAGAGCGCCCGGCGGAGCGCAGGGGTGACCGACTCGGCCTGCTCCGGCTTGGGAGGCCGGCCCAGCCGGGCGGGAAGATCGGGCTCGCCCAGAGCGGCGAGCGCGGCCCGCCGCCCGAAAACAAGGCACTCGAGCAAGGAGTTGGACGCCAGCCGGTTCGCGCCATGCACGCCCGTACAGGCGCACTCACCGGCTGCGTACAGGCCCGGCAGTTCCGTCCGGCCCTCGAGGTCGGTGACGATGCCTCCCATCGTGTAGTGCGCAGCGGGCGCGACCGGAATCAGCTCGGCCGCGGGGTCGTAACCGACCTTCTCGAGACTGCCCATCAAGCTGGGGAAGCGGCCACGGTCGATCGCGCGCAGATCGAGGAGAGCGGTCCCGCGCGCTCCGATCTCCCGCGCGACGACGTCGCGCGGTGCGAGCTCGTCCGTGAAGCGGTGCCCCTCACCGTCGACGAGCAGCGCACCGGCTCCGCGCAGCGCCTCGCTGAGGAGAAAGCCGGAGCCGAGGAGCGCGGTGGGGTGAAACTGCACGAACTCGAGGTCGGCGACTGCGGCGCCCGCGCGATACGCCAGCGCGATGCCGTCGCCGACCGCGCCGCGGGGATTCGTCGTTCGCTCCCAGAGCGCCGCTGCGCCGCCCGTGGCGAGCACTGTCGCGCGCGCCGCAACGAGTCGATTCTCAGTGCGAACGCCGACGCAGCGACCATCCACCGTCCAGAGATCGACGACCCGCTCGCCCTGGACGACGGAGATCCGGGGATGGCTGAGAACGCGTTCCGACAAGACACGCGCGATGCGCCGCCCGGTCTCGGCACCACCGACGTGGACGACGCGAGGATGCGAGTGGCCACCCTCGAGGCCGAGCTCGACATCGAACTCGACGCCCAGGTCGACGAGATCGGCGACCCTCGCCGGCGCCTCGGCGGTGAGCACGGAGACCGCGCTCCCCCGGCTGAGGCCCCGCCCCGCTTTCAGCGTGTCGTCGGCGTGTTCGGCAGGATCGTCGTCCTCGCCGAGCGCGGCGGCCACGCCGCCCTGAGCCCGGTAGCTGGCCGACGAGCGCAGCGGCCCTTTCGCGAGCACTGTCACCCGCGCCTCGCGGGCGACACAGAGGGCCGCGTACAGACCTGCGACACCGCCCCCCACCATCACTAGATCGGAGCGGTGCACTTCAGGCTGGGGTCGCCGATTCACGTCTCAGGTCGCTTCTCTGCTAGTTTTCGCCTCTCAGGCGATAACTATGAACGAGTTTAGCAGAGTTTCCGCTTCCCGATCGAAAACACCCGCCCAGGTGACGCTTGCGGTGGTCTTTCAGGTGCGTGCGGGGCTCCTTCAGGTGCTCCTCTGGCAACGCGCGAAGGAGCCGTTCGCCGGCGACTGGTCGCTCCCGGGCGGCTATCTCGAGCCGGGCGAGACGCTCGAGGACTCGATCCGCAAGCATCTCGCGGACAAGGTCGACGTCCAGGGTCTCTCCCACCTCGAGCAGCTCGAGACCCTCAGCGACCCCGACCGTCACCCAGGGGAGTGGCAGCTCGCCACCGCCTACCTCGGCATCGTCCCGCTCGGCATCGACCCGGAATTGCCGGAGGACACGAGCTGGCATGCCGTCGACGAGCTGCCGAAGCTCGCCTTCGACCACCGGGCGATCACCCTCGCCGGCCGCGAGCGGCTGCGCGCGAAGCTCTCGTACACGAACATCGGCTTCGCGCTCGCGCCGGACGCCTTCACGCTCAGCGAGCTCCGGGACATCTACGCGGCCGCGCTCGGCCACGAGGTGTCGGCGACGAACCTCCAACGCGTGCTCGTACGACGAGGTGTCCTCGAGCCCACCGGCAAGCGCCGGGAGCCGGGCCGATCGGGGGGCCGCCCCGCGGAGCTGTTCCGGTTCAGCACGCCGCGGCTCGAAGTGACCGATCAGTTCGCGGTGCTGCGCCCGCCTGGCTAGCGCCGACCCACGACGAGCCTGACCGGATAGCCGCGGCGCTTGAAGACGCTTGGCCTCGGGCTCTGGCGGATCACTCGGCCGACGCGCCTCGAGTGAGCGCGGCGGATCCGGCCGACGGAGCAGCGCCTCGCCCGGATGCGGGTTCGCGCTCGGCGCAGCGTCAGCCCGATGACCCTCGGGACGTGGCAGCGCGTTGGAGGTGGAGGTGGAGGTGGAGGTGGAGG
>DATHDS010000022.1:0-42591 GCA_035318925.1 Gaiellaceae bacterium | reverse complement strand
ACCGCCGCCTCCTCCCCCACCGCCGCCTCCTCCGCCTCCTCCGCCTCCCGGCCACTACGTGATCTCGACTCAGACCGGCCAGTCGATCGTGCCCGGCGTGACCGACACAGGGAACCACTGCGACGACTGCACGACATCGATCACGCTGCCGTTCCCGGTCTACATCTACGGCACTCCGTACACGGCCGCGAGGGTCGATTCGAACGGCAACGTCCAGTTCACGACGAACGGGAGCGCGTACTCGAACACATGCCTGCCGGGGGCGAGCCAGGGACGGGCCTTCTTCCCGTACTGGGACGACCTGTACACGCTGAACGCGGGCTACGGGATCTTCACGACGACGACGGGCAGCGCGCCGAACCGCACCTTCTACGTCGAGTGGCGGGCCCAGTACTACCCGGGCTCCGGCACGGCGAACTTCGAGTTCTCCTACAACGAGAGCAACCGGGTCCTGAAGACGGTCTACGGCACGACGACCAATGCGGGCAGCTCCTCGACCGAGGGCGTCCAGGACGCTGGCACGGGGACCCTCTTCGACCAGTACGGCTGCAGCGGAGCAGGCGGCGCGATCAGCTCCGGCCTGGCCGTGATCTACACGCCGCCGGGCGGGCCACCTCCACCGCCGCCACCGCCGCCGCCGCCGCCGCCTCCACCACCGCCTCCGCCGCCCCCGCCCCCGCCGCCACCACCGCCGGTCGTCCAGAACGGCGGCTTCGAGACCGGAAGCCTGCCGCCGTGGACCGCGAGCGGGCTCGTCAATCCGGTGATCACGTCACCGGGTCACACCGGGAGCTACGCCGCACGGCTCGGTTCCTCGACCGCGTTCAACGGCAACAGCTCGCTCCAGCAGACCGTGACGATCCCGGCGGGGATGCCGGTGCTGACCTTCTGGTACCAGCCGCACTGCCCGGACACCCTGACCTACGACCAGATCCAGATGCAGATCAGGAACACGTCCGGCACCACGCTCGCCACAGTCCTCAACGTCTGCAGCAACACGGGAGCGTGGACTCAGCGCACGTACAACATTCCGTCCAGCATCGCTGGGCAGACGGTGGTCCTCTGGTTCAACGTCCACGACGACGGGTACCCGTCAGATCCGACGTATGCCCTCGTTGACGACGTGTCGGTGAACTAGCGGACGGGAAATACGCGTGGAAGCCCGCTCGAATGGGCTCCCACGCCGATTACAGCCGTATCCCCCGCAACCCGATACACTTCCTCGTACGAACAGAACGTGTACCGGTGGCGCTCCGCCTCCTTGTGCGTTCATGAGTAGTAAGGGAGGTGGAATTGATGGCAACCGGAACCGTGAAGTGGTTCAACGACGCGAAGGGGTACGGATTCATCACGCCGGAAGACGGCGGGAAGGATCTCTTCGTACACCACACGAACATCGCGGGCGAAGGGTTCAAGACCCTCGCCGAAAACGCGAAGGTGGAGTACGAGGCCCGTGAAGGCGCGAAGGGCCCAGAGGCGACGAACGTCGTCGTGACTGGGTAAGGAACCAGTCGAGTTTCCCGCGCCGCCGGTGTTTTCCCCCGGCGGCGCGGTATTTTATGGTCGAAGGAGGTGACGACAATCGCCGGCAAAGAAGACAAGATCGAATTCGAGGGTGAGGTCGTCGAGGCATTCCGCAACGGGATGTACAAGATCCTCCTCGACAACGGCCACGAGACGCTCGGCTACACCGCCGGGAAGATGCGGCGCTACCGGATCAAGATCCTCCCGGGCGACCGCGTGAACGTCGAGCTCTCGCCGTACGACCTCGATCGTGGCCGGATCGTGTACCGCCACCGGTAGCAGCCGTCTCGATCAGCGCGGTCCAGCGCCTGCCGCGAGCGTTTCGAGCGCCTCGGCGAGCTGCAGCAGCGCTGACCGCACCCGTGGCAGGTCCGCGGCCGCCGGCCCGGCGGACAGGGCCTCCCAGCGCCCCTCGTCGCCGTCGCCGTAGAGGAGGCTCGTCGCCATCCGTACGCGCAGGCCGTCGTCGCCGAAGGCCGCCCCGGGAAGCACGGCGACGGCGAAGTCTTCGAGCAGATGCTGCGCGAGCCCTGAGCTCGTCGCGATTCCGCGTTCCGCGAGCGGGGCTCGCAGCGGCTCGAAGTCGGGATAGAGATAGAACGCTGCCGACGGCTTGCGGCAGGTGAGGCCGGCAGCGGCGACAACCGCGTAGGCGGCCTCGCTCACCGTCGCATGCAGTGTTCGTGCGGAGGCGACGAATTCGACCAACGCCTCCGGCTCGTCGTACGCGACTTCGGCCGCGGCGTCGATCGGCGCGGGCAGGCAGGACCAGATCTCACTGGCGGCAGACGTCAGCCTGTCGACGAGCTCGCGGCCGAACGCATTCGGAGGCGCGCGCAGCACCCCGATCCGCCAGCCACCGAGCGCGTGCGATTTGCTCAGACCCCCCGTGACGACGACGTTGTCGGGATCGAGCACCGCCGCGCTGATGAACGTCTCCGGCGCGTGCGCAAGCTCGGCGTAGATCTCGTCGCTCACGACCTGGAGGCCGCATTCACGGGCGACGCCCAGCACGTCGGCCAGGAGGTTCGCATCGGCATGAGTCCCGGTTGGATTGTCGGGGTGGTTCAGGATCAGGATTCGCGGGTCGAGCCCTCGCTCGCGCGCGACGCCGACCTCCGATCGAAGAGCCTCCGGGTCAGGCACTCCGCCTGCCGCCGACGGGATATCGACGCGCACGACCTCCTTACCGACGAGCCGCGCCTGCGGCTCGTAGCTGACCCAGGACGGGCGCGGCAACACGAGGTCGCCGTCCAGCACGAGCAGCAGCGCATAGAGGAGCGCTTTGCTTCCCGGCCCGACGACGACCTGGCTCGGCTCCGTCTCGAGTCCCCGGCGAGCGTAGTAGCCGGCGACGCTGGACCTGAGCCCGGTGCTGCCTGCGACAGAGCCGTATGCGTTCGCGCTGCTCGAGTCGCCGAGGGCGGCGCGCAGAAGCGGATGCACGGGCAGACCGGCCTCGCCGAAGGCAAGGTGGACGATCTGCTCGCCCCGGGCTTTGCGAAGGCGGACGGCCTCGTTCACAGCCAGGGTCGGCGACAGCATGTGCGTCTGCGCGCTCACGGTTTCGGCTTGTGTCCGTGACGGCTCATGACGGCAACCAGATCGTCGAGCGGTAGTGCCGGTGCCCAGTTTCCGTTCCGGCCGGTGAAATCGTGGGCGGCGCAGAGAGCATTCCAGATTGCCTCTTCGGTCGCTTCGCACGTGGCATCGAAGAGCGGCGAGACAACGCTCGAGTCCAGCTCGCTGACAGTACTCAGCGGCCTGTCGAGCTGGAAGCGGTTGCCAGTCGAGAAGGCAAGCGCGAAGTCACCACTTCCGTTCTGCCCGGTCGCGCCGGTACGAGCCAGCCCGAGGAAGCTGCGCTTGGCGAGCCGTCGCAGCTGATGAGGAAGAAGAGGTGCATCGGTCGCGACGATGATCACGATTGAACCCTGAGCCACCCAGCTCGGACGCGCAACGTCTAGCTCGCGTCCGACCGGGACCCCGTCAATGTGGAGCTGCTCACGCAGGCCTGTGTTGGTCGAGACCAGCACCCCGACCGTGTACTTCTGCTCGGCGATCTCCGCTCGACGCGACGCCGTGCCGATGCCGGCCTTGAACTCAAACGAGACGAGTCCTGTCCCCGCGCCGACGCAGCCTTCGGGAACGGCGCCGCCGCGTGCCTCATGCCAGGCAGCGACTGTCTCCGTTTCGCCGACGGGTCGAGCGCCGAGATCGCTGAAGTACGCATCGGAGCACTCCGCCACGAACGGGTGAACAAAGCGATCCCCTTCCCCCACCTCCGAGTGCAAGCGGATCGTTTCGGTGATCACCGCGTCAGCGACCCGTGCGACGTTGAGGGAGCCGGTAAGCAATATGGGCGAATCGAGCACGCCCATCTCGTCTACGAACTCCCGGCCATAGACCTCGCCGCTGCCGTTCAGGACTTCAAAGGCAGCGGGGACTCGCTCGGCAAACAGATCGCCCTCGTGTGGGAGGATCGCCGTCACGCCGGTATTGAAAGGACCGTCGGCTCCGTCAAGCTGGGTCACATGGCCAACGTGAACCCCGACGACGTCGGTGATCGCGTTGAGAGGACCAGGCGTCATGAGGCCAGGCGCAAATCCAAGCTCCCGAAAACGCCGCCGATCGTTCGAGCCGACGCCATTTTCTCCCACGTGGCGAAGCCTACGCGCGTCCGGCCCCACCGTTGCGACGTTGCGACCGGCACCCTGATTTACTAGTCGGCGCGATGCTTGCTCCGTTCCTGCTCCTCTCGTGGCTGGCCAACATCGTGTCGCTGGTTGTCGCCGACTGGCTGTTCGACGGGGTGCACATCGGGCACTGGTGGCCGCTGCTACTCGGAGCCGCGGTGCTCGGGATCGCGAACACGATCGTCAAGCCGATCGTCACGGTGCTCGCGTTGCCGCTCGTGATCCTGACGCTCGGTCTCGGGCTCTTCGCGATCAACGTTGCGATGCTGGCGCTTGCCGAGTGGATTGCTCCGCGCTTCTCGATCGACGGCTTCTGGACGTACGTTGGCGCGACGATCGTCGTCTGGCTCGTCAACTGGTTCCTGCACGGAGCCTTCGGCCTGCGCGAAGGCTCGAAGAAGGCCGCGAGAGCCGCGAGAGCAGCTCTCTAGGCGGGCGCCCCAGCATCCCCAGCGGCGGGGACAACGAGCTCGTACGCCCGCACCCAGCGCTCGCTCCTTCTGAGGGGCACGTCGCCCAGATCTCGCACCGCGAAGTCGCCCAGTCCCTCTTCCTCGAGCAGGCCGCTCGCGGCTTGCGTCAGGAAGATCTGCCCGCCCTCGGCGGCGTCGCAAAGCTCGGAGCAGCGCAGGAGCGCCGCCGCGACCCAACCTGCCCGCGCCTCGGACGAATCGAGCCCGACGCTGATGGCGAGGCTCGAGCCGTGTGGCCATGCGTGGGCGGCGACGGCGCGCTGGGCGGCAAGCGCCGCCAGGGCACCCTGCCTCGCGGTGGGGAACGCTGCCACTGCCGTGTCGGTCTCGACCTCGATGTCCTGTCCGCCCATTCCTGCGAGCACCTGTCCAAGGAGCCTCGAATATTCCTCGAGGAGTGCGTCAAAGACCTCTGGCGCCAACTCGCGGGAGAGGCGCATCACTCGCCGCCCCTCCGTGACGACGAGGGTCGCCGTGCCCGTCAGAGGAGTCTGCCGGTCGATCCCCCATGGTCGCAGGTCGGGTTGACGTCTCGTTCGGGCGCCCGATCTGGCCTCCGCCGTAGAAGTCGACAACCGGGCCCAGCCGCGACTACTCTGTAGACAGAGTCCCATGCGGCGCATCACCGGGCGCGGCCCCCGGCCTACCGAAAGGGGGGTCGTGCTCGTCGAGGTCAAGGCGAAGGCCGCAGCGGAAGACCCCCGGGTGCTCTCGCTCGTGCTCCCCGTGGCGGTTGGCGCAACCGCCACGATCGTCGCCGCCGCGGTGAGCTTTGCGCAAACGGATTTCTCCCCGTCGTTGCTCGCAGGTCTCCTCGCGCTGTTCGCGGCCGCCACGTTCACCGAGGTCTTCCCTCTGCCCATACGCGGGATTCCGATTGGCCGAACCTCTCTGGCCAGCGTCTTCCTGATCGGCACCGCGGTGCTATACGGATGGGCGCCTGCCACCCTGCTCTCGTTCCTCATGCAGCTGACGGTCGAGACCGGCAGAAGGCGGCCCCTGGTTCGCGTCGTCTACAACAGCTCGGTCTATGCCCTGGCCGCAGCGGCGGGAGGCGCAGCCGCAGCAGTCGCCTCCCGACTGCCGTTCGACCCCATGTTGACCAAGACGACCACCGCAGCGGCAGCCTTCTATGGGGTCGACCTCCTCCTGGTTGCCCTCATCGTCGCTCAAGCCCGGCGCGAGCCCTTCGTTCCACTGCTGAGGCAGACGATCGGGACGACGAGCCTTCCGCTCGTACTCATGGTCTGTCTGAGCGTCGTCCTTGTCGTGCTCTGGGACCGTTCACCGTTTCTCATCGCGGCGCTCTTCGGCCCGCTCATCGCGTATGACCTGTACCAGCGCTCACAGCTGCGGACACTTGAGGCAATGCACACCGCAGTCACCGATCCGGTCACCGGCCTCGGCAACCGTCGTCGGTTCGACGAACGCATGAACGACGAGGTGCCGCCGAGCAAGCCCGGTTCGCCGATCAGCGTCTGCCTCCTCGACATCGACGGCCTGAAGCGCATCAACGACAGTTACGGGCACCCGTTCGGCGACCGTGCACTCGCAGCCCTCGGCGCGCGGCTCGCTTCGAGCGGCGAGGCGTTCCGCCTCGGGGGCGACGAGTTCGCGCTGCTCCTGCCAGGAATCGAACCGGAACAGGCTCGCCTGCTCGTAGAGCTCGTTCTCGTTGACCTCGTGCTGGAGAACGGCCACGGCGAGCCCATCAACGTCTCCTGCGGGATCGCTGCCTATCCCCGTGACGGGGAGACGCCGCAAGGCCTCGTCGATCGCGCCGACGAGGCGCTCTACTTCTCGAAGCGACACGCGCCCGGCGGCGTCTCCGCGCATTCCGCCGAAGGACTCGGGCTGCGGGCCTTTGCCGCAGACTCCCCGGCCGATCGAGCCATGCGCCTGCAGACGGCGACGAGCTTGGCTCGAGGACGCGATTCGCGAGATGCGCTCGGTGGGAGCCACTCGCAATCAGTCGGCTCGCTCGCGGCCCGGATCGGTGCGCGCATGGGCTGGGAGGCCGAGCAGTGCAAGCTGCTCGAGCTTGCAGGCCGGCTGCACGATCTCGGCAAGGTCGCGATTCCCGACGAGGTCCTCGAGAAGGACGGCCCGCTCGCTCCCGACGAACGCAGGTTGCTGGAGCGGCATCCGGTCATCGGCTCGAACATGCTTACCTCGCTCGGCCTCGGAGCCGTGTCCGGCTGGGTCCTCCACCATCATGAGCGCTGGGACGGAACCGGCTACCCGGACAAGCTCGCCGGCGAGGCGATCCCACCTGCCGCACGGATTCTCGCCGCCGCCGACGCTTTCGACGCGCTGACTTCCGATCGCGTCTACCGGGAGCGGTTGACCGACTCGCAGGCGCTTGACGAGCTCGAGCGAGGGGCGGGGACGCAGTTTGATCCGAATGTGGTTGCGACACTCGTCGCCGAGGTGACCGATCCGGATTACGACTTCTAAAGCTCCCGCATTCGAGGGGCCAGGGTCAGGGAGGGTCGCAGGCGATCCGATCAAACCCGGGTCTCCGACCTTCCTCGACCAGGAGCCCCCATGCACCGATTCACCGTTTGGTCCGTTCGGCTCGCTTTCGTCACCACTTCCCTCGCCTGTGGAGGCTGGAAGTGGGAGGGCACGCTGTTCTAGAGCCCTAGGGCCGATGGCCCGGTTCGTACAGACGCGGCCGGCTGCGGTGCCACACCCGCCCAGCCGGCTGCCGCCTTGCACCTGAGAGGCGCCGAGACACGGCGCGTTGCCGACTTCGTCTGCGTTGAGATCTCGATCGAGGTACCCCCGCTTGGGTGACCCGAACGAGGCATCGCGGCCCGATAGGCACCCAGTTCGACCCCGCAGCGGTCGCCGCGCTCGGCCGCGCCATCGAGAAGACGGGCGCCGAGCCGCTGCCCTCGGAATCGCCGACGGTGCTGCGCCTCGTCGACGAAGCGTCTGCACAAGGCGTCTCCGCTCGACTCAATCAGGGGCCGAGCTCGTGTCGGGGACACCGCTCGGTGTCAAGGGTTCCGTGTGCCAACTCTGCGCTGAGAGGAACCGTGCAGGTCAGAGGAGGATCGTCTTAGCCACCCAAGACCGCTTGCCGCTGGCGCCGAGTGTTAGGGTCGAACACTCGCTGGAGCTTGGGGGGCCCCGGCGACCCGTCGGCGTGACTTGTCTGGGAGCCACGTCCGTCCTTACCCAAGGGAGGTTTCCATGAGAAGAGTCATCCCAGTTGCAGCCGTCCTCGCCCTGCTGGTCGGCGTGATCGCTACGAACGCCATCGGTCGCGGGGCATCTACACCGACCACGCCCTCGGTCAAGACGCCTCTGTGGGTCACCCATGTCGCGCGCTACCCCGGCGGCATCTCGGCCGGAGTACGCGCGGTCTACGCCGCACAAACTCTAAAGGGCTCAGCGAGTGCCATAGCGCCGGCCCAGGCAAGCAAAGCGTCGCGTGGGTCCGCCCGTCACCCCGACTCGAACGTCCAGATGAACGACGACAGCTACCCACCGCTACCCCAGAACGAGACCGCGGTCGCCTACAACGTGCGCGACCCGGAGACCGCGGTCGCCGCGGCGAACGACTATGTCACCGGCGGCGTCGTGGTGATGCGCACATCGAACGGCGGCCGGGACTGGTCGAGCACGCGGATCAGCCCGCAGTTCCGCGGGACCGGAGACTTCTGCACCGGCGGCGACCCGGGGGTCGCGTACAGCCGCAGGGACCGTGCGTTCTACATCTCACAGCTGTGCTTCTTCCGCGCGCTGCCCTTCTCCGAGGTGCAGGTCTACAAGTCCGTCGATGACGGCGAGACCTGGACGCCGGGTCGGCAGGCCGCGCGTGCTGCGACCAACTTCGACTACGTCCACCACACGGTCGACGATTCGATCTTCAATGACAAGGAGCTCATCACCGTCGACAACAACCAGAGCAGCCCACACTACGGGCGGATCTACGTGACGTACACGAAGTTCCACATTCAGCCGGATGGGTTCAGCGACTACTGCCCGCTCCAGCTCTCCTACACCGACTCGATCCCCACACAGAACCCCAACCTGTCGACCTGGTCGCAAACCGCCATTCAGCCGGACGACCCCGGCGGTTCCGGCACCGGCGCCTCGGCCAACCAGTTCAGCGACCCCGTGGTCGAGAGAAACGGCACGCTCGACGTCGGGTTCGTCTCCGAGAACTGCAACGACTCCATCGACCCGCACCTGCTCTTCCAGCGCTCGACCGACGGCGGCCAGACGTTCCTCGCGAACGCGGTGCAGATCGACAAGCCAGGGCAGTACGCGGACTTCGACGATGGCACCGGCTCCGACACCATTCCGCCGACGCACTTCCGCGCGCCGAACACGACGTCGCTGGCGTATAGCCCGCGGACAGACAGCCTGCTGTTCGTCTACCAGAACAACATCAATCGACCGACCTCGCAGGCCGATATCTCCTACCAGACCTCGAGCGACGGTGGGATGAATTGGTCAGACTCGAGGTTCCTCTCGACCGGGCCGCACGGCCAGCCGGCCGTCAACGACCAGTTCTTCCCGTGGGCCGCATCCGACGAGTCCGGGCGCTTCTACGTGATCTGGTTCGACCGCCGGCTCGACTCCGCCAATGTCCGGATCAACACGTGGCAGGCGGTGTCTCGCAACGACGCGGCGAGCTTCTCGAGCTCCAAGATCAGCACCCACGACTGGGATCCCAACCTGGGGTTCTTCACAAGCGGCGCCTTCATCGGTGACTACAACGGGCTCGCGGCCAGTAACGATGCCGTGTACCCGGTGTGGACCGACGGGCGCGACGATTCCATCGGCGAGACCGGAATCGGCGAAACGGACATCTTCACCAACACTCAGAACCACTAGACGGCGTTCTCGCAAGCGGTCGCGGCCCAGGCACGTACCCGGGCCGCGACCGGCCCTGCCTAGCCGGAGGACCCGCGGAGGGGCCTTGTTCGGCGTCGATGTCGCTCTAGACTCATCGTGTGTCGAGCTGTCCGGCTTGCGGCGAGGAGAATCCCGAGCGGGCGAAGTTCTGCCTGGAGTGCGGCGCTGCGCTCGCCGGAGCCATGCCGCCGGCGCTCGAGGAACGCAAGGTCGTCACCGTTCTCTTCTGCGACCTCGTCGGCTTCACCGCCGCTTCGGATGCTGCCGACCCCGAGGACGTCCGCGCTCGCATCCGGCCCTACCACGCTCGTCTGCGTCAGGAGATCGAACGCTTCGGGGGGACGGTCGAGAAGTTCATCGGCGACGCCGTGATGGCGGTGTTCGGTGCGCCGGTGGCGCACGAGGACGATGCGGAGCGTGCGGTGCGGGCCGGGTTGCGAGTTCTGGAGGCGATCGAGGAACTGAACGCCGACGACCCGGCGCGGTCGCTGCAGGTGCGGGTCGGGATCGACACCGGGGAGGCCGTGGTGGCGCTCGCCGCTCGCCCGGAGGAGGGGGAGGGGGTCGTCACCGGTGATGTGGTGAACACGGCGTCGAGGCTGCAGGGGGCGGCCCCGGTGGGCGGGGTGGCGGTATCGACGCAGACGTTTCGGGCGACCGAGCGGGTTTTCGAGTGGGAGCGGCTCGAGCCTGTCACGGTGAAGGGGAAGGCCGAGCCGCTTGCGCTGTGGCGGGCGTTGCGGCCTCTGGCGCGATTCGGGTTGGAGGTGATCCGCTCGAGCGCGACGCCGTTGGTCGGCCGCGAGCTGGAGCGGACGCTGTTGATTGGGACGTTCGAGCGGGCCGCACAGCAGGTTTCCTCCCAACTGGTGACGATCGTGGGCGAGCCGGGCGTTGGCAAGAGCCGCCTCTGCGCCGAGCTGTTCGGGCATGTGGAGGAGCGGCCGGGGCTGGTTCGCTGGCGGCAGGGACGCTGCCTGCCCTACGGGGACGGGATCTCGTTCTGGGCGTTGGGGGAGATCGTGAAGGCCGAGTGCGGGATCCTCGAATCGGATACGCCCGCGCAAGCGGCGACGAAGCTCGAGCGGGCAATCGGGGAGGGCGATCCCGACCGGACCTGGCTCCTGGCTCGCTTGGCGCCGCTGGTGGGGGCGCCAAGCGAGCCGGCCGGCCAGGAGGAGTCGTTCGCGGCCTGGCGGCGATTCTGCGAAGGCCTCGCGGCCGAGCGAACGACGGTGCTGGTGTTCGAGGATCTGCACTGGGCGGACCCCGCCCTGCTCGCCTTTCTCGAGCATCTGGCCGACTGGGCGGAGGGCGTGCCGCTGCTGCTCCTCTGCACGGCGCGACCGGAGCTCTACGAGCGGCATCCGACCTTCGGCGCCGACGCCCGCAACGCGCAGCGGATCAACCTCGCTCCCTTGAGCGATGCGGAAACCGCGCAGCTCGTCTCGGCGCTGATGGAGCGGGCGGTGCTGCCGGCCGAGACACAGCGCGCGCTGCTGGAACGCGCGGGCGGCAACCCCTTGTACGCGGAGGAGTTCGTGCGTCTGCTCGCGGAGCGCGGCGAGCTCGGTGAGCGGGTGGAGGCGCCGGAGTCGGTGCAGGCGTTGATCGCCGCACGCCTCGACACCCTGTCCGCGGAGCGGAAGAGCCTGCTTCAGGACGCCTCGGTGCTGGGCAAGGTGTTTTGGGCAGGCGCACTCGCCTGGATGGGCGATCGCGACCCGCGAGGGGTCGAGCAGGCGTTGCACGAGCTGGCCCGCAAACAGCTCGTCCGCCCTGCGCGCACCAGCTCGATGGAAGGCGAGCACGAGTACGGCTTCTGGCATGTGCTCGTACGGGACGTCTGCTACGGGCAGATCCCGCGCGCCGCCCGCGCCGCGCGCCACCAGGCGGCCGCCGCCTGGCTCGAAGAGAAGGCGGGCGAGCGGGTGGAAGACCTCGCCGACGTGCTCGCCCACCACTATCAGGCCGCGCTCGAGCTCAGCCGGGCTGCCGGGATCGGCGAGCAGACAGAGGAGCTGCAAGCGCAGGCGGTCCGCTACCTCGCCCTTGCCGGCGAGCGGGCGCTGTCACTTGACGGCGAGCAGGCCGAACGGCAACTTGCCCTCGCGCTCGAGCTCACCCCGCCCGGTCATCGTGCGCGCGCGTCGTTGCTGGAGCGCTGGGCGCACGCCGCGCAACAACAGGGCCGGTTGCAGGAGGCCAGGCAGGCGCTCGAACAGGCCCTCGACCTGAACCGCGACCAAGCCGAGCCCGTGCCGGCCGGCCGCGTCCTGACCCGCCTCGGGCTCGTCCTCCACCGGCTCGGCGACCGACGAAGTGAGGACGCGATCTCCGAGGCGGTCGAGCTGCTGGAAACGCAACCCGCGGGGCCGGAGCTCGTCGCGGCGTACTACTACACGGCCGGGCGCCTCGCACTCACGAGCCGACACACGGAAGCGGTTGCGGCCGCCGAGCGGGCGCTCACCCTCGCCGCCGAGCTCGGCTTACCGGAGCCTGCCTTCGCGCTCCACTGGCGCGGCCTCGCTCGCTGCGAGCTGGGCGAAGCGGACGGGCTCGCGGACATGCGCCGGGCACTCGAGCTCGCGCTCGGCCAAGGGCAGGGACGCGAAACCGGCGTCATCTACGGCAACCTCGCCTCGATCGTCTGGGTCTACGAGGGGTCGCAGGCCGCACTCGACCTCTACGAAGAAGCGATCGCCTTCTGCGAGCGGAGGGGCATCACGGAGGTTGCGTTGCACTCGCGCACCGGCAGGGTCGTCGCCTTGGCTGAGCTGGGACAGACAGAGCAAGCGCTCGCCGAGGCGGGCCTGCTCGCGGACCGGCTCCAGCCCACCGGCGACATCGGATTCGTGGGGCCGCGCTTGCTGCAGCTGCGGCTGAACGCCGAACGCGGCACGCCTGAGCAAGCGCCTGCCCCAGACGAGCTCGTCGCTGCGGCCCGCGACATCGGCATGCCAGAGCTCACCGCGCCCGCGTTCGCCGCCGCTGCCCAACTCCTGATTGCGCAGCATCAGGCCGAGCAGGCGCAGGCGCTGCTGCACGAGCTCGACGAGCTCGCCGACGTTCGTGCCGACATCGCCTCGGAGCTCCCCTCCCTGCTGCGCGTCGCGCTCGCCATCGGCGACCCATCGGTCGCACAGCGGCTCACTGCCGGCGTCGAAGCCGTCACCCCGCGCGACGAACACGCAGTCGCCTCAGCCGAGGCCCAACTTGCCGAAGCTGCCCAACAGCACGCCGACGCCGCGAACCTCTACCACGAGGCGGCCGCGGGCTGGCAGCAGTTCGGAAATCTTCCCGAGCGCGCCTACGCCCTGCTCGGCCAAGGCCGCTGTCTCGCGACGCTGGGCAAGCCAGAAGCAGAAGCGCCGCTGCGCGAAGCACGCGACCTCTTCACCACCCTCGCGTACCAGCCCGCCCTCGCCGAAACCCAAGCACTGCTCGGCGAAAGCGAAGCCGCGGCCGTCTAGCGACAGGTTCTTCTTGCGTACGAAAGCGTCGGCACTCGTGCCAACGCGAAACGGGGTCGGACACCCAGTTCTGGCGCCTTGAATACGTGCGTTATCCATCACGGGGTCTGGACGGCCCCCCGGTGGTCCGCGGGATTTCGTCCCCCGATCGAGGGACCCGGGGGGACGGCTGGAACCGAGTCGCACGGCCATCCGGTGGGCCACCCTCACCCGCACACGCGCGAGCCGGAACCAGATTCCGTCGAGAAAGCCGAGTTAGAGGCGGCCTAACCCTAGCCGCGCTTCACGATCACCCTAAAGCGTCCCGTCTTCGCGTTCGCGCTGGTGTCCGTCGCCGAGCACTTGACGAAGGAGCGACCAATTTTGAAGCGACTGCGCGACCTCGGCTGGCACAACACCGGGACAGAACCGTCGACGGCATCGCTGGCGGTGACCCTGTAGGTGACGCGCACGCGCTTCGACCCCCTCCGGGCCCGAACTGTCTTGTTGACGGCTCCGCTGAGCGTGGGCGGCGTCACGTCGAATTCCAGCCCAGGCACACTCAGCGTGCCGGTCCACGTGTCCCTCCCGACTGAGCCGCTCGGCGTGGAAATGCCCCGATGACTCACCGTGCCCCCTCCCGAGGCTCCTGCATAGATGCCCGAGCCGCCGGTGATTGTGAACGTGCGGCTCAGGTTCAACGACGACGAGATGCACTCCCCCCGGTATCGGTCGACCGCAAGTTGGAGCTCGCCCTTGCCGGCGACCTCGAGACGGACTGTCGTCTCAAACACGCGGTCACAGTCTCCTTCCTGCACGAAGAACGTGTACGTCTCCGAGACTTCGCCGAGGCCGCGGACGGCCCCGCTGCCCGTGCGCGCCGCGCAGAGGTCAGCGTCCGGTGGCGAGCCGGGCGGGCACGGGCCGAGCCTCGAAGTCATCCCAAGCGCGGCCTCGAAGGTGAGCGACCCCATGGTCGCACCCGTCTTCGCGACGCCTGAGGCGACCTGGACTGTCGCCGCGACTGCGAGCGCCGTCGCCAAGACGGCGAGAGCGAGACGTCGCTTCGTTCGACTCTCGTTTCCGGTCATTCCGTGTCTCTCCTCAGATGAGGTGAGCCAGCTCGAGTCTGGTCGACTCGTGCCTTGCAGTCAAGGACGGGCGTGGGATGCCGGAGTCGGACACCTAAGTTCTGTCAAGGGGTGCTCGTGCCAACTCTGTAACAAGTCCACGGCTTCGCCGGCGAACGTCCCAGGAAGCCGGAAAGCCTGCCCCTGAGAGGCACCCCCCTCTCTCGGTTTCCTGACGTGCCGCTCAGACCCTGTATGCGAGCGGAACAGTGCTGGCCCGCACGGGCCGCTCGCAGGAAGGGGCTGAGCGGCGCGAGGCGGCGGCGCCAGCCGCCGCCGCTCAGGGAAGCGAGAGATGGGCGGTACTGGGCTCGAACCAGTGACCCCCAGCTTGTCGAGCTGGTGCTCTCCCAACTGAGCTAACCGCCCTGGAGGGCGGATTGTAGCTTGGAAGCTCAACCCCTCCCAGTAGGCTGCGCGCTGTCCTGGACCTCGAGCCCCGCATCGAGCCGCATTCGATCTACCAGCACCCGTTGGCGTACCTGCTCGGGTTGGAGGGGATCGCCCTGCTCCACGGGTTCGGCGGGACGTATGACCGCGATTTCACCATGGCTCGCCTCGACGAGGTTCGCGCATTGCTGGACGACGCCGAGGACCTTGGCGACGGGACGACGGTGCACCCGATTCCCACGACGGAGGGATACGCCAGCTGGGCCGAGTTCTATGACGAAGCCGCAAACGAGCTCGTCGACGTAGAACAGCCCATCGTGCAGGGCATTCTCGCCGGCCTGCCGCGGGGCGTCGCGATCGACGCCGGCTGCGGTACCGGCCGCCATACCGCCTATCTCGCGTCGCTAGGCCACACGGTGATCGGCGTGGACAGCTCGAGCGCGATGCTGGAACACGCACGCGAGAAGGTACCCGACGGCGAGTTCCACGAAGCCGACCTGCACGACCTGCCGCTCCCCGACGACCACGTCGACCTCGTGGTCTGCGCGCTCGCCCTGGTGCACGTCCCAGACCTCGAGCCCGTGCTGACCGAGCTGGTCCGCGTCCTGCGCCCCGGCGGCGATCTGGTGATCTCCGACCAGCGCGGCCTGATCCCAGGCCTCGCCCTGCCCGTGGTCAAAGCCGGGCCCGACGGGAGCCCCGGCTACATGCCGATCTGGAGCCGGCTCACTAGCGATTACCTTGCGGCTGCTCTGCCCCTCGGCCTCGAGGTGCGTCGGTGCGAAGAGCCCCGGAGGCCGTCCCCGCTAGTCGACTCGAGCGGCGTGGACATCCACGGCGGCGAAGCGCAAGATCACGTTCCCGGTGCGCCGCCGAACATCTGGGCGCTCCATCGCTGGTGCCCCGCCGCGACCAACGCGGCGTATCGCGACAAGCCCCTGGTCATCATCTGGCACTTCCAACTCGGCGGAGCTTGAGGTTTAGCTCTCTTCGCGGGCACGCCTGGTCTGTAGCAAGTCTCCGTCGGCGCGGCTGATGACTTCCTGGATCCCGTCGTCAGGCTCACACTCGGCGAGACCGAACGAGATCGAGTGCCCGTCGTTCGCCGCCGCCAGCAGGGCGGTGATCTTGTTCAGGCGCCGCTTGGCTCCGACCTTGCTGAGATTCGGCATCGCACAGAGGAACTCGTCTCCGCCGTAGCGCACGATGATGTCGTAGGGCCGGATATGCGTCTTGACGGTCTCCACGACAAGGTGCAGCAGGGCGTCGCCGGCTGGGTGGCCCTCCGTGTCGTTGACCTCCTTCAGACGGTCGACGTCGAGGAAGGCAAGCGTGAGCTTGCTCCCCGTCCGTCGCGCGCGCTCGATTTCGCGCGCCACCTCGTCAAGGCCGATCTTTCGCGCCCGCGCGCCCGTCAGCTCGTCGGTCGCGGCGAGCTCGAGAGTGTGTTTGGCCTCGGCGGCCGCACGCTGCGCCTCGGCACGCTGATCCGTCGCCGCCCTGCGGTCCGTAGCGGCTCTGGCGCGGTCCTCGGCTGCCTTGACCCGATCGGCCGCCGCCCTCGCGCGGTCGCGCTCGGCCAGGAGAAGGATGTCCTCGCGACTCCCCTCCTCCTCGCTCTGCTCGTCATGCCGACGGGACAGGCGATCGCGATCCTCGGCACC
Source organism: Gaiellaceae bacterium (assembly GCA_035318925.1). Taxonomy (GTDB): domain Bacteria; phylum Actinomycetota; class Thermoleophilia; order Gaiellales; family Gaiellaceae; genus VAXT01. Next base: position 26,387 of record DATHDS010000022.1, on the reverse strand, counting down.
GCGGTCGCGAAGCTCCGCAGACCGATCGCGATCCTCCGCCGTCTCGACTCTCTGGCCTGACACCTCGTCGCGTAACCGTGACACCTGGCCGCGGTCGCGGCTCGAACGCTCCCGTGCCAACGCCGTCCGCTCATGGACGACCGAATCGCTCCCGTGTGCGAAGTCATCGTCAGATGCGTGCTGATCCTCGTCGGCACTGAGCTGATCTCGCTCGCTCGCAGTCTGATCGTGATCCGACCAGGTCTGATCCTGATCGCTGCCCGTCTGGTCATGATCGCGGAGAGTTCCCTCGTCCGACACCTTCTCCGGTGGATCGGCTAGAAAACCTGATCCGCCACAGGTGGGGCATGTCACCTCGGTCACGTTTCCGCTCATAACCCCCGATTTACCCCTTCGTACGTCGAACAACCAGCGTAGCCGATCAGCGTGACACTTGTTGTCCGCGCCCTCGGGCGGTTTTCGAGCTAGTGAGCGCCGTTCGTGGAGATCGGCGTCGTGTCGTTGAGGACGGCCTCCGAGACCCGGTTGCGCCCGGCCGCCTTCGCGGCGTAGAGAGCTCGGTCTGCAAGACGGAGCAAGCCTTCCCTGTCCTTTGCGTCGTCGGGGTAGGTCGCGACTCCGCAGCTCGTCGTGAGCATGCGATCCGTCCCCTGCACGTTGATCAGCGAAACGGCATGGCGGAGCTTCTCTGCCGCTTCCAGTGCGCCCTCCTTGTCCGTGTTCGGAAGGAGGACGAGGAACTCCTCGCCGCCGTAGCGGCCGACGAAGTCGCTCTCGCGACTCGCGTTTGCGAGCACGTCCCCGACCGCGGCCAATGCCTCGTCGCCCTTCTCGTGCCCGAGCGTGTCGTTGATCTGCTTGAAGTGATCGAGGTCGACCATGACGGCGCTCAGCGGGACGACCAGGCGGCTTGCCTGGGCGACCATGCGCTTCACCATGTCCTTGACCGCACGCGAGTTCGGGAGGCCGGTCAGGGAGTCGGTGAGCGCCCTGCTCTCGGACACCGCAAGGTTGCGCAGATTGCCGAGAGCCGGCGCGGCCTGCGCGACGGTGTCGACGGCGCGAGCACGGTCGGCATCGTCGAGCGGTTCGGCCCGCTCGATGAGCACCGACCCGATCACCTGGCCGCTGACGATCGACGGCACGCACACGGAGGGCCCCAGGCAGTCGCAGACCTCACAGTTGAGTAGCTCCTGCTCGCCCGGGGTGCGGATGTGCTCGCGCGCGAGCCTGACCGCCAAACAGGAGCGTGGCTCTGCGTCGAGCAGGCGCTCGGCCAGCTGGGTGCCGGGCTCTACCGCGGTGCGCGCCTCCAGCCGGTCGTGGCTGTTGTTCCGGCTGATGACGGTGACGTGGCTCGCCGGCAGCGTTCGCTCGACGTGGCGCTTGATCAATTCGTACGCATCCGCCTCGGTCTCGGTCACCTGAAGCACTTCGGTGAACTCCCGCTGATCCTCGCGATATTTGTGATCGCGGCGGCGCCTAACCTCTTCCTGTCGTTGATTGCGGACCAGGAGCAGCTGACCGATCGCGCCGAAGAGCAAGCTGAGCCCGACGACGAGCCCGACGGAGAGCCAGCGCGCCAGGTTGAGGCTGGCGCTGCGCTCGCTCTGGATCAGCTTGACGTAGCCGTTGTTCTCGTTCTCGAACCGATGAAGAAGGCGCGCGATCGAATCGTTCTGCCGCGCACTGAGCGAATTGATCCTTCCGGCCCGACGGTCATCGATCGCCAGGCGGCCTTGCCGGAAATATGCGCTCGCGAGAGCATTCTGGCGGGCCAGGCTCGCTCGCCGAGTCTGCTCACTGTCGGCGACAAACGCGTTCCGGGAAGCAGTCGTGTACTCGCGCTCCTGCACGCCGAAGTCGACGACGTCGTTCACGTCGCCGTCGCCGACGTACGAGTGCAGGGCCGCGTGGGCCTCGATCAGCGCCGAAAGCATCTGCTGAGAGGCGACCAGCTGCCGCGAGACACGATTCTCCTCGGCGCGCTGGAACGTGCTGATCGCGAGAACCGCGCCGGCGATCGAGCAGACGGCCAAAAGGATCAGGGCCCGAAGTCTCCAGTGCTGGGATATAGCCTGGCATCGACGCCGAACGGCCGTGCTTGAACGAATCAGAAAACCTGCGGGCACCACGGCGCGCGTGGAGTGCGAAAGAGGCTGTCGGCCTGGTCGATGGCGCCGGACGTGAGCTCGTCGACGAGACCTGCTGCTGCGAGCTGACTGAAGCTGAAGCCCCCGAGGTAGGCAGAGGCCAGGTCGCGGACGTCGAGTCGCAGCTCGGCGTCGCCGCCGCGGCTGACGTTCGCGCCGCCCGGCCCCGCTTCGAGCGTCCAGGTTCCTGCGTTCCCGGGCATGAACACGTCGCTCAGCTCGACGGTGAGGGTGCCTTCGGCTGCATACGAGCGCGACTCCAGCGCGCGCTCCACGTCGAGTATCCGCAGCCAGAGGCCGTCGCTCACACGGACGCGGAGCCGCCGCGACTCGGTCACAGCCAGGATCAGCGGATGATCGACCGGCAGGAAGTTCGACTCGACGCGGGCGACGAGATCGATGCCGAAGAGGAAGCGCCAGAGCTCGCGCTCTGCGAGCGGGGTCGTCGCGACCGGCTCGATGACCTGCAAGCGCGAGGCCGCGAAGCCCTCGTCCCAGGACTCCTTGACGCGATAGAGGGCATACGCCTCCGGGCTCCCGTCGAGCTCGAGCACAGCGATGAAACGCGGCCCGGAACCGCGGCGCCGATGCTCGGGGTCGGGAAGCCGGTACTCCTGCCACCATTCCGGCGAGCGGGCGAAGAGGCCGGGCCGCTCCTTCTGGACTCGATCCCAGATCGGCGGCAACACCCGAAAGGCCTCGTCCGCGTCGATCAGCCGCACCCGGCCGGCTGATTCGGGCTCACCGCGAAACGCGATGCGGTCACGGTCGGCGCTGATCGCCGCCCTGAACGTCGCGACGCCGTACCCAAAGCGGCCGTAGATCGGTTCCTCCGAGGCCCACAGGATCGAAAGCGGCTCCCCGCGGCCGAGCGCGTCGTCGAGCTGGCGCCGCATGAGCTGCGTGAGGATCCCGCGCCGCCGGTGACTCGGCATGACCCCGACCATCGTCACTCCCGCAGCCGGCAGCTCGCCGCCGGGGATGCGCAGGAGCATCGGCAGGTCGCACGAGGTTCCGACAATCGCGCCGTCGTCGTAGGCGCCGAACATCCGCTCGGCCGGGATCATCTTGCGGTCGCGCTCGACGTCCTCTTCGTGGAGCTCATCCGCGAAGCTCGCCTCGCAGGCCTGAAACCAAGCCTGCAGCTCGTCCTGCTTCGGAATGCGGATCTCCACGGCCATCGGATCTACGGAATCCGTTCGAGCGGCGCGTACTCGAGCATCAGCCGGCGCTCGACACCGTCGACGAAGCGAACCGTGACCACCCCGCCCGCGTCGATGCCGGTCACGACGCCCTCGCCGAGTGTCCCATGCCGGACGCTGTCGCCGGTCGAGAGATCGGGCACGTCTGTTCGCGGCGCAACCGTCTGCGCGCCGTAGCCCGTCCACGACGTGGGGCGCAGCCGCTCGCGCTCGACGCTCTCGTCGGGCAGCTCGTCGAGGAAGCGCGAGGGCAGGTTGTGGTTCCGGTTCCCCCAGAGCGAGCGCTGGGAGGCGTGCGTGAGCGTGAGCCGCTCCTGCGCCCGTGTCATCCCGACGTAGGCCAAGCGCCGTTCCTCCTCGAGCATCGCCTCCTCGAGCGAGCGCGAGTGCGGGAAGATCCCCTCCTCCATCCCGATCATGAAGACGGCCCGGAACTCGAGCCCCTTCGCATTGTGGAGCGTCATCAGCGTGACAAGGCTCTGCTCGCCCCGGATCGCGTCCTGGTCGGAGAAGAGCGAGATCTCCTGGAGGAAGTGGGAGAGGCTCGGCTCGTCAGCAGCGGCCTGGTACTCCTGCGCGACCCCGACGAGCTCCTGGAGGTTCTCCATGCGCCCCTGCGCCTCGATCGTCCGCTCGGCCTCGAGCGCGTCGAGGTAGCCGCTGCGCTCGAGCACGCGCTGGACGAGCTCGGGCACCGTCAGCTCCATCGCGCCGGCCATCAGCGACTGGAGCAGCGTCCGTAGCGCCTGCACCGCGCGCAGCGGCGCCGCCCCCACTCCGGCCTCCTCGGCGAACTCGGTCGCCTCCCAGAGCGAGATCCCGTGCCCGTCCGCGTAGGTCTGGAGGCGGGAAATCGAGGTATCGCCGATGCCGCGCCGCGGCCGGTTGGCGACCCGCATCAGCGAGACGGCGTCGTACGGGTTGTCGATCACCTGGAGGTACGCGATCACGTCCTTGATCTCGGCCCGCTCATAGAACCGCGGCCCACCGATCACCTGGTACTGGATCGCCTGCCTGACGAGGACGTCCTCGAGCACGCGCGACTGGGCGTTCGTCCGGTAGAAGACCGCGATCTCGGAGCCGTTGAAGCCCTCCTCGACGAGCCGGGCGATCTCGACGGCGACGAAGCGGGCCTCGGCGTGCTCGTCCTCGACCTCCAGCACATGGATCGGGTCGCCGTCTCCGAGCTCCGACCAGAGCTCCTTCGGCTTGCGCTCGCGGTTGTTCGCGATCACGGCGTTCGAGCCGCGCAGGATCCTGTTCGTCGAGCGGTAGTTCTGCTCGAGCGCGATCACGCGGGTGCCGGGGAAGTCGTGCTCGAACTCCATGATGTTGCGGATGTCCGCGCCGCGGAAGGCGTAAATGGACTGGTCCGGATCGCCTACGGCGAAAAGGTTCATGTGCTTTTCGGCCAGGAGCTGGAGCAACCGGTACTGCGCGTGGTTCGTGTCCTGGTACTCGTCGACGAGGATGTAGCGGAACGCATTCGACCACTTCTCCCTCGCCTCCGGAAAGCTCTCGAGCAGCCGAACGGTGAGGACGAGCATGTCGTCGAAGTCAACGGCGTTCGAGGCGAACAGGCGCCGCTGGTAGAGGTCGTACGCGTCGGCGACGGTCTGGTCATAGAAGGACGAGACGCGCTGCGCGTACTCCTCGGGCGAGACGAGGTTGTTCTTCGCGGTCGAGATCTGCGCGTGGATGCCCCGTGGGACGAAGCGCTTCGGATCGCGCTCGAGCTCCTCGAGGACGGCCTTCGTGAGGCGAATCTGGTCGGCCTGGTCGTAGATCGTGAAGTTCGACCGGTAGCCGAGGCGGGCGGCCTCGCGGCGGAGGATGCGGCCGCAGGCGGCGTGGAAGGTCAGGACCCAGAGCGCGCGAGCGACGCCGCCCAGCATGTCCTCGAGCCGCTCGCGCATCTCGCCGGCGGCCTTGTTCGTGAAGGTGATGGCGAGGATCTCCTGCGGTTTCACGCCGCAGGCGTTGATCAGGTGAGCGACGCGGTGGGTGAGGACGCGCGTCTTGCCGGAGCCGGCGCCCGCGACCACAAGGAGCGGCCCCTCCGTGGTCAGGACGGCCTCCCGCTGGGCCGGGTTCAGGTCGGCAAGATAGGCCTCGGGCGAAGCAACGGACACTGTCCGTCGATGCTAGCTGCGTCGGCCTTCTAGGCCTTGCCGTGCAAGCCGAGGCGCTGGGAAAGCCACTTGGCCGAATCGGTCCAGGCAGCAGAGGCTGGAACGTGGCCCGCGTTGTAGAACCGCAGCTCCTTCGGCTCGCTGCCCGCTCCTGCGAGCCTGACGAGAGCGCCGCGCGGAACGGTGTCGTCATGACGCCCGTCCTGGAAGAAGAGCGCCGAGGGCGCCGCGTGACTGATGTAGCGGAGCGGGTCGGTCTGGATCAGCTCGCCTTTGAGCTCGCCGCGTATGTTCTTCGGCGCCTGCTCCAGATAGAACGACACCGGCGCGGCGCCGCCGGACAGCAGGTCGTAAGCCTTGATCCGGTGCTCGACCCCGGCGAGGACCGCCCCGGTCCGCGCTCCGGCGCTCCAGCCGACGAACCCGAGCTTGTTCTCGTCGACGTACGGGAGCGAGCGGAGCAGGTCGACCGTGCGCCGGATCTCGACCACGGACTCGATCTCGTTCTTCGTCGCCGTCTTCACCCCGTCGAGCCCCTCCGGAAGCGGGTTGGCACCGCCGCGCGCGGACGAGTAGTTCATGTCGAGGGCGATCGCGACCGCACCGCGCTCCGCGACACCGACGGCCGAGGGCAGGAGATCGCGGCGGCTGCCGCTCGAGCCATGGGCATAGATGACGGCGGGATACGGGCCCTTGCCCGGCGGCACGATCAGGTACGCGGGAATGGTTTCGCCCGCAGCGCCCTTGAACGAGACGTCGCGGACATCGACTCCGCCGACGCGGGTGGTCTGAGCGGTCTTGAGGACGAGCGCCTTGGACGCGTCGTAGGCGAACGGCGCATCAAGGCTCGACGACGCGCTGGAGTGCGAGCCGCCACCGCCGCACCCGGCCAGCGCCCCCACGGCAGCGAGCACGGTGATCGACCGGAGATAGATTTTGGTCGGCACGACCGTGCCGATGGTAGCTATGGGTCACTCCTTCGGATCGATCAACGAGATGGGAGACGGCGTCTTTCGCAAGGTGCGCCAGGAGCTCGGCGTGACCGCGTTCGGCGTGAACGCGCTCGTGCTGGCCCCGGGGGTCGCCGCCAGGCCTCACTACCACGACGAGCAGGACGAGCTGTACTTCGTCCATCGAGGACGGGCGCGCTTCCAGGTCGGCGGCGAGACGCGCGAGTTAGGGCCCGGCGGTGTGTGTCACGTCGAGTCGACGACGCCCCGCCGCATCACGAGCGTCGGCGACGAAGACCTCGTCATGCTCGTGGTCGGCGCGAAGGACGGCTATGTGGGGCGCGACGGCCACCTAGCCGACCTGGACACGCTCTAGCGGGTCGCTTCTTCGAGCGCCTGCTCGATCCAGGCCACGGCCGCCTCGAGCGCGGCCGGATCGGACGACTTGACGACGACCTCGACGGTAGCGCCGTCGACGTGGAACTTCGGGTACGAGCCGACCAGCACGCCCGGATAGCGGTCGCCCATCGCCTCGAGCACGCCGACGATCCGCGCCTCGGTCGTCTCGTAGACACGGCGCCACGAGGTGATCGTCTGCTCCGTCTGGAGCTCGGGCATGACCGTTTCGAACATCGCCTTCATCTCGGCGGGCAGCCCGGGGAGCACGTAGACATTGCCGACGACGAAACCCGGTGCTCCGCCCAGGGGGTTCTCGAGCGGCCGCGCGCCGCCGGGCAGGTTCGCCCAGCGCGCGGCGTACTCCGGGTCGGCGGGGAACCGCGCCCGGAGGCGCTCGGCGAGCTCGACGACCTCGTCCTGCGGCGCCTCGAAGGCGGCGGCCATCGCCTCACGGGTGACATCGTCGGGAGTGCCGCCGAGACCGCCTGTGACGATGACGACGTCGGCGCGCTGGGCTTCCGTCCGCACGAACTCGGCGATGCGCTCGATCTCGTCCGGCAGCGAGGCCATCAGCGTGACCGCGACGCCCAGCTCCTCGAGCTGCTGCGCGAGCCAGGCCGCATTCGTGTTGATCGTGTCGCCGGCGAGCAGCTCGTTGCCGATCGTGATGATGGACGCCGTGACTCGCCCTGCCATGTGCTGAGACTACTAGCGAAGCGGAAACGGCTGCCGCGCGAGCGCCGGGAGCACCTGCGAGGTGACCCAGACCGGAGTGGTCGCGTATCGCTTCGAGTAGCGATAGCTGCCGTCGGGACGCCGAAGACCGGCCAGGTAGCGAAACGGCGCCCGGCCCGGCTCTCGGCGAGCTGCGACGAAAGCCTGGATCGCCCAGGCGGTCGACTGGGCATCGGAGGCGCGGCCGCGGACGAGCGAGAAGCCGCCGTCTGCACGCTGGAGGCTGCGCAGATAGACGACCGCCTTGCGGATCGGCCTCGTTCGAGCGCCGAGACCGCCCGCGCGCAGCGCCTGGATCGCGGCGGCAGTGTCGTTCGAGTCCGGAGCGCCGCGTGGATACCAGGCCCAGCCGCCGCTCCGGTGCTGTGCCCGAACGAGATAGCGGACGCTCGTCGCGACCGGACGGCCGGCCGCGCGCAGGGCGAGGACGCTCCAGATCGTCGAGTTGACGAGCGGGCCGACCCGGCCGTCGTTCCGGCGCAGCGCTTCGAGGCGGCCCGCGTCTGTGCTGGCGTCCTGGCCGAGCGCCCGCAAGGCGAGGACGCGCAGCGCGATCTCGGTTGCGCCGGATGCCGGCTGCCCCACGAGGTACTCCGCCGCCGAGGGGCCGGGGTCGCGGCCGGCGGCGACGAGCCCGAGCACCGACCAGGCCGTCAGCGCCGGATCCGAAGTCCCGCCGGGCTCGGCGAAACCGCCGTCGGCTTGCTGATGCGAGGCGACGTAGTCCGCCGGCGAGGCAGCCAGCGCGAGCGCAACCGCTGCGATCGCGAGCCTCACGCCCAGACGACTTCCGTTCGTAACCGTCGCGCATAGCGCTCCAGCAGTCGCCGCAGCTCGGGCCCGATCGCAAGCGCGATGACGACGTTCCCGATCGCGTGCGCCGCCTCGTACCAGACGCCCTGGCCCATGACGACCGTGAGCGCCTGCCAGGTATGGGGCCAGAAGGCGACCCAGTACCAGATGTCCATCATCGCGCTGAACGCGAACCCAAGCACGAAGCAGACCGCGGCGAACGGGACCCGTCCTCGGAGCACCGGCGCAAGGGCGGCTCCTGCGAGCCCGCAGGCCCCCCAGCCGAGCATCTGCCAGGGAGTCCACGGCCCCTGGCCGAGGAAAAAGTTCGACGCCAGCGCGGCGAGCGCACCGGTCGCAAAGCCCGCTCTGGCGCCGAGCGCCGCGCCGGCTGCGACCACGATCACGGTCACGGGCTGAACGCCGGGGATGGCAGCGAAGAGCACGCGGCCGGCGGCAGCGACTGCGGCGAGGGTCGCCACGAGCACGATTTCCTTCGACGCGACTGAACCTGTCTCGAGCCATGCCGCCCCGGCCACGATGAGCCCCATCGCCGCGAGCAGAAGCGGCAGCCCCGCATGTGCCGGAGCAACGGCCACCCAGGCGGCTGACGCGATGAACGCTGCACCTGCCGCAAAAACCGCAAGCCTAGACACGCACCGGCTCCCGAGCGCCGAGCGCAATCCCGCGGTCGGCGACCTCGCCCGCGAAGACGAGATCGTGCGTGACGACCAGCGTGGCGCGGCGCGGCGCGTCGCGGCGGAGCAGTTCGGCGAGCTCCGCCTTGCGAGGCGGATCGACTCCGCGCGTCGGCTCGTCGAGGATGAGGATCTCGGGGTCGGCGACGAGTACGGACGCGAGCGCGAGGCGCTCACGCTCGCCGCTCGAGAGGTCGCGAGGATGACGCCGTTCGAGTCCCGCGAGACCGACTTCGCGGAGCGCTGCGCGCGCCCGGCCACGGTCTCCCCCGACCGCGAGCGCAACCTCGTCCTCGGCGCGATCGGTGATGAGGTAGCGCCCCGGGTCCTGCGACAGGTAACACACACGTCCACGGCGTTCGACGCTTCCGTGCTCGGCGGTGAGCAGCCCCGCCGCGATCTTCGCCAGAGTCGTCTTGCCGATCCCGTTCGCGCCTGTCAGCGCGACGATCTCGCCGCGCCGGAGCGTGAGCGAGACTCCGCTCAGCACCGGCTCCTCGACGTAGCTGTAGGTGACGCCGTCCAGGCGGCAGAGCTCCTCGCCTTCGAGCTCGCCGTCGGGGAGCGTCGCAGCCTCGCCTGGGAGGTAGCCGGGACGGTTCGCGGCGAGCCAGTCGAGGGCGGGGCCGCGCGCCGCGTCGAGCAGGATGCGGCCGCCTTCGAGAAAGAGGACGCGGTCGCAGCGCTCGAGCGGCAGCGCGGGCCGCTGCTCGGAGACGACGACGGCGCTGTCCAGCTCGACCGCGAGGTCGAGGAGCGCCTCGGCTCCGTCGGGGTCGAGCTGGGACGTCGGCTCGTCGAGCAGCAAGAGCGCGGGCTCGAGCGCAAGGACGGACGCGAGGCAGACGCGCTGGAGCTCACCGGCCGAGAGCGTTTCCGTGCGCCGGTCGACGAGATGCTCGATGCCGGCCTCGGCGAGCCCCGCGTGCACACGTGGCCAGATGAGCCCCGGCGGCGTCCCGACGTTCTCGAGCCCGAACGCGACCTCGTTCGCGACCCGCCCGAAGACGACCTGGTCCTCGGGATCCTGGAAGAGCGACGCGACGCGTCCCGCGAGCTCGGCGGGGCCCCTTCGCCGGGTGTCGCGGCCGTCGATCTCGACCCTGCCCTCGAAGCGACCGCCGTGAAAATGCGGGACGAGACCGGCGAGCGCCCGCAGGAGCGTGGACTTTCCGGAGCCGGAGGGGCCGAGCAGGGCGACGACCTCGCCGGGCTCGATCCGCAGCGAGATGTTCGCAAGCGACGGGGCCGGCGCCTCCGGGTACGAGAAGGTGAGCTCATCAACGCGAACTAGGCCCATATCGACACCAGGACGATCAGGAGGGCCATGGCCATCGTCGCTCGATCAAATGTCGACCAGGCGGGTGAAGGAGCGCGCGTGCGGCCCGGACGACCGAAGCCGCGCGCCTCCATTGCCTCGGCCAGGTTGAGCGAACGCTCGAGCGAGCCGGCGACGAGCGGCGAGAGCAGGCGCGCCCGGCCGCGGATGCCGTTCACCTCCACCCCACGGCCGCGCAGCGCCTCCACGAACCCGGCCGCATCGCGCTCGAGGGTGGGCACGAGCCGGGTTGCCAGGCCGACGGCAAGCACTGAGCGCCGTGCGAAGCCGGCGGCGTGCAGCAGGCGATCGAGGTCGAGCAGGAGCACGTACGCGGCAAAGGCGAGCCCGACGGCGGCGAGCCGAAGTGCCTGGATGCCTCCGTTCGCGAGCTCCTCGCTCGTCACGTCGAGGAGCCCGAGCACCGGCACCCGCGGCCCCTCCCAGAGCACGTGCGAGCCCTGCTGTGAGACGAAGGGGCTGAGCACGAACACCAAGAGCGAGGAGACGAGCGTTCCCGCCAGGTAGACGAAGCGCCTCGCTCGCGGAGCCCGGAGGCACGTGACGAGCAGGCCGACTGCGATCGCCGCGACGAGCCACGGACGTTCCGCGGCCAGGGCCAGAACGGCCAGCGAGGCGAGCAGTGCGGCTGCCGGGACCGGGCTCATGGCACCTGGTAGCGATAGCGATAGGTCGCGGGGTGCCGCGCGAGCTCGGCCGCGTCGCCGCTGAACGTGAACTGGACGGCCGAGCCCGCATCGCCGTCGGATTCCCTGAGCGACGCCGTGAAGCGCGGCGGCCCGTTGACGACGGAGAAGACGTTCGCGCGATCCGACGCGGGGCTGGACACGGGTTCGACGGAGCTCGCACGGAGCAGTCGTCCGATCGCCCGCGCCCCCTGCCGGTTGCCCGGTGCGTAGCGGACCGCGACTGACCGCACCTTGCCGTCCCACCCGTGCAGGAACGGCTCCGGGAAGGCGCCGACGACGACGGGCTCCCGCAGCTCGCCGCTCCACGAGCGGAAGTCCCACCACTCGACGTCCCCGGGGCGGAGCCGATAGTCGGCGGCGCTGCGGTCGGCCTCGATCCCGTTCAGGAACCAGAACCAGTCACGGCGCTTCGAGGCCTCGCCGTGCACCCCCTCGATCGACTGGACGAACCGGCCGCCGTAGCTGGTCGAGATGTCGGCTTCCTTGTCGAGCGCCTGCATCGCCGTCAGGCCCGCCGGCACCATACGGACGAGCACGACTGTCTCGCCGCGATCGCGCGTGATCCACAGAGAGGCCCTCCCCGAGCCCGCGCGCTCGTGCCCGCACCCAGCGAGCAGGACGAGCGCGCAGGCGACGAGGAGGCCATGCCTCACCGGACGGCGTTCGAGCGAACCGCATCCGCGGCGGTTGCGCGTACGAGGCCACGGTGCCGGCCGACGCACCCTCGGCCGGAGCGGGTGGTGACATGTCGCCCGTCGACGAGCAGCGTCGCTCCCGAGGCCGGGGTCGTCTGCCCTAGGTCGTTCTGGGACAGCACCGAGTAGCAGTTGCGCGCCGCGCCGCGTTTCAGAACGAGTGTCGGCGAGCCTCCCTGCTCGGTGAACGTCGACCAGTACCAGAGCACCGTGTCGCCGGCCTTGACCGTAGCCTGGTCGGCCCCGATTGGAGGCGCGACGCCGTTCACCTTGTAGCTCCAGCCGCTGAAGCCTTCGCCTGGGTAGCGGCCGATCTGGTCGACGAAGGGACCGAATCCGGTCACCCGCACGTGGTAATAGAACTCGCCGGCGAAGCTTGCGGCGTCGAGGGCCGCCAGCGCGTTGGGGCCCGAGATGAGCCTGGGCTCGGCCGCGCCGAAGATCGTCGTCGTCTTGCCTTCGACGCGGATCTTCACGCGCACGGCCAGCGCCGAGGGGACGAGCACCCCGAACAGGACGATCGCAACCGCCAGGGTGATGAGTCGTCGAAACACGAATCCTCCTTCCGCGAGGGGTTCGAATTTGCGGCGGCGCGGAAGGTGTTCTGACTCGGGGCTCCCCCCTCCGCCACCTTCCCGGCCTTGCGGCCAGTGGTTCTTGGCGGAGGAGCAACTCCCCTTACAGCGGCGGGACCGTCCCGGATTTGCACCGGGTTCCCTTACCGCGTGCCGTTGGCGGCGACCCTATCATGGCCGGATGCCGGTTCCGGTGAAACGCCCGCGCCGGCAAAGCCGGCCCGGGCTCTTGGTCGGCATCGCAAGCGATGCCTCAGGGGCGCTTTCGGTTTGGCTGCCCGTGCTCGTGTGGGCGGCGCTCATCTTCGTGCTCTCGTCCATCCCGAGCCTCAGCACCGGGCTCGGTACCTGGGACACGATCCTGCGCAAGGGCGCGCACGTGACCGAGTACGCGATCCTGGGCGCCCTCCTGCTGCGGGCGCTCGGCCGCGAGCCGCTCGCGCTCGCCGCCGGGATCGCCTACGCGGCCACGGACGAACTGCACCAGCACTTCGTCCGGGGCCGCCACGCCTCCCCGCTCGACGTCCTCATCGACGCCGCCGGCGTAGCTGTGGGAATCCTCGTCCTGCGCCGTCTCTCACGGCCAGGTCCCGGGGACAGGCCCCTGGACATGGCCCGTTCGGATGTTGACCTGCAAACAGGCGAGCGCGGCGAAGCGGACCCGACCCAAAGCGACACATCATGGGGACAGTCCCCGGGACAGGGCCGATGAGGGCGGTGGCGATCGAGTTGGACGGGGTGCTCGGAGACACCCGGCCGCTCTGGCGCGACTGGCTCGAGGACGCGGCGCGGCGGTTTCGCTCGATCGCGCCGCTCGACCCAGACGCGCTGCCCGCAGACCGCGGCGAGGCAGCCGCCGTGCTCGACCGCTGGGCCGAGGCCGGCGTCGGCGACTGGCGCGCCGCACTGGCGCGGTTCGCCGAGGATCGTGTGCCGGTCTATCTGCGACCCAGCGCCGAAGTGAGTGCCGCTCTGCGCGCTCTCACAGCTGCCGACTGTCGCCTCGGCGTCTTTACGGACGCGCCTGAGCCGCTCGCCCGCGTTGCGCTCGCACAGCTTGGCGCCGATCGCAGAATCGAGGCCCTCGAGGCTGGGACAGGCGCACTCGACCGCCTCCTGGAGCGCTTTGGGCCCGAGACGGTCGTCGTCCGTGACCCCGCTGCCCTCGACCTACAATCCAGGTCGTGAAGGAACGGGAACTCGGAGACCGCCAGCTCGACGCCCTGCTCGAGCGGCTGGACACGCTGAATGCCGAGCTGCGGTCACTCAACCGCCGGCTCGACGCGGGCGAGCACCTCGCGCCGATCGTGTACGAGCTCGGCCGGCTGAACGAATCGTTGCAGACGCTCGCCTACGCCGCGCTCGGCCAGCAGGGCCCACAGATCCGGCGGCGCCGAACCGGTTAGCGATCGAGCGAGCAGCTCAGCGGCGCTTGCCGCAGCCGATGCGCTTGAAGACGAACTTCCAGTCGAGAGTCGTCGTCATGTGCCAGTGCGGCCACGAAGGCGAGTTCGGATCGTTCTGGTCCCATCCATCGACCGGCCCATCCGTGTCGCGCCGGACACTCCGAAGGGTGCTGATGAGCTTCCGCGTCCGGCAGTCGAACACCTTTCGCGTCGAAAGGCGGCTTGCGTACGGTTCGTCGTTGGGCTTTCTGAGGAGGCGAAGCTCCTGCGGCCCGGCGACGCCGTCGATCATCCTCGGGAGCAGATCTGAATAGGACGCAATCGGGCATTGGCTCGAAAGTGGGCCTTGGCGCTTGGAAACATCGGCGCCACCGAGCCAGCCGTCACGAATCTCCTCCTCCGCGAGGAGCAACTCGATCCTTGCGGTCGACCGGCATGCCGCGGGATCGGTCGAGCCGACGAGCACCTGACGTGGCTCACTGCACGGAGGAGTCACCGGAGCCCAATCGTGCTGTACCCAGCCGAACCCGTTGAGGCTTCCGCGGACGTCGAAGCCGCCGATCGTAGCCCCGCTCGGGCTTCTCCAGTAGAACAATGGCCCCACGCCCCGCGCCACGAGAGCATAGGTCGGTCGCGGAGCTTCGTAGGTCAACGTCATGTCCCCTGCGCCGGAGACGGTGCGGGCGCATCCGTTTACGACGCCGGCTTGGCCTCGCGGCAAGGTCCAGACGTGGTGTTGCGTCGCCTTGAAGGTGACCGAGAAGAGCTCATAGCGGTGGCGCGCGCAATCCTTCGTCCCGTGACATCGGGGCGGGCGCGGAGGCCCATCCACGCGCGCCGCAGCCGGCGACGCAATCACGATTCCAACGACGCCGACTGCAAGCAGTAGCCGCAGCCACATCGCACGACGCTAACAGGACCGAACGCCGGGTACTAGCCCGCGAGCTTGTAAACCTTCCCGCTCTGCACCGAGGTCAGGTAGAGCTCGCCGCGCGCGTCCTCGCCGAACGAGGACAGGCCCGTGACCGTGAACGGCTCGTCGCGCGTGGTCGTCCCGCCTTCCGCGGACACGCTGCGCACCCGGCTCGCGCAGTTGTCGCCGAAGAAGTAGCGGCCGATCGCAGCCGGCACGGCCCGGCCACGGTAGACGAAGCCGCCGATCACCGCGCAGTTGGGCGGGTTCGGAAGCACGACGTACGGAAAGACGAGATGCCCCACCGGGTTCGGCGTCTCGTTCGTGTAGTGCGCCTTGCCCTCGTACACGCGCCAGCCGTAGTTCTCGAGGCCGGGGCTCCTGCGCGGCGTGAAGTCGAGCTCCTCCCACGAGTCCTGGCCGACGTCGCCGATGTAGAGGTCGCCCGTCAGACGGTCGAACGAGAAGCGCCACGGGTTGCGGAGCCCATAGCCGACGATCTGCGCCGCCGGATGCCGCTTCTTCAGGTTGAAGCGCAGGAGCTTGCCGAAGGTCGATTTCAGATTCTGGGCGCGGTTCTGGGGGTCGCCGCCGGAGCCGCCGTCGCCGGTCCCCGTGTAGAGATAGCCGTCCGGGCCGAAAGCGAGCTGGCCGCCGTTGTGGTTGGGGTACGGATCCTTCTGGAAGAAGAGCTGGCGAACCTTCACCGGCGAGCGCGACAGGCCGCGAGAGCGGTACTCCACGATCCGCGCGTTCCCGTTCCGGTCGGTGTAGTCGACGTAGAAGCGGTGATTGCTCGCGTAGCGCGGGTTGAACGCGACCGAGAGCAGCCCCTGCTCGCCACCGTTCAAAACGAGCTTTCTGATGTCGAGGAACGGACGAGCGCGAAGCCGCCCGCGGACGATGACGCGGATCCGCCCCGGCTTCTCGACGACGTACACGTTGTTCTTCTCGTTCCGTGGCGCGGTCACGGAGACCGGCTCGCTGAGCCCACTGGCGACGGGCAAGAGGCGCAGCTGGCGCCGCTCCGAGCCGCCGGTCGCGTTGAGCGCAGCGACGGCCGCGAGCGCAGCAAGGACGAGCAGGGCGCTGACAAGCCGTCGCATGACTCCTACGTCTTTAGCAGAACGCGGCGCAGCTCGTCTTCCTTGCCGGGCTCGAGAATCGCGAGCACCTGGTCGCCGGGTTGCAGCTCGGTCTCCGAGTCCGGAATCTCCGCCTGGCCGCCGCGCATGACGGAGATCAGGCGCGAGCCGGCCGGCAGCTTCAGCCCGGAGACGCGCTTGCCTGCCGACGGCGAGCTCTTGTCGATCTGTACCTCGATGATCTCGAGGTTCTCCTTGCGCAGCTCGAGCAGATGGATGAGCTCGTGCTCGGGCACCTCGTGCTCGATCAGCGCCATGATCGTCTGCGTGGCGCTGACGGTCGGCGAGATCCCGAGCAGGTCGAAATGCGCCTGGTTCCGCGGGTCGTTCACGCGGGCGATCACCTTCTCGGCGCCGTAGCGCTCGCGCGCCATCTGGCAGATGACCATGTTGTCCTCGTCGTCGCCCGTGACCGCGACGACGAGATCGGGCGGCCGGGCAACGCCCGCACGCTCGAGGACGAAGAGCTCGGTCGCATCGCCGACGATCGCCGAGTGCTCGAACTCCTCCTCGAGATGCATGAATCGGTCACGCCGCTGCTCGATGATCGTCACCTCGTGCCCCATGCGCCGGAGTGCGCGCGCGAGGTTCTCGCCGACCTTGCCGCCGCCTGCAACGAGGACGAACATCAGGAAGCCGCAGCAGGAGCCCGGACGGGCCTGACCGAGCAGGACTTGACAGCCTCGGAGAGCACCTCGATCGCGTTCGACGTCGGGCAGACCGTGCGCAGGCCGAGCGTCGCGTACAGCTCGGCCCGGGCCGGGTCGAGGATCCGCACGACCGTGCACTCGATGCCGAAGCGCTTCTGGGCGACCTGGCCGACGACGATGTTCGTGTTGTCGCCGTTCGTCGCCACGACGACCGCGTCCGCCTCCTCGATCCCCGCCTCTCGGAGCACGTTCACATCCATGCCGTGGCCGACGACGAATCCGCCGGACCACTGGTCGCCCAGGCGCGCGAGCGCTTCCTCGTTCTCGTCGATCGCGACGACATCCCAACCGACCTTATTCAGCTTCTTCGCCACGGACGACCCCACTCGGCCGCAGCCTACGACTATCGCTTTCATATTCGATACTCAGATTAGCTCAACTGGTCCCGGGCCACGGGCCCGGGACTCGCAAAAAGTGCTTCGCACTTTTTGCGACCAAAAACACGGCTAGCGAGGGACGGCAGCTCGACCGGCCCCCCGTTGCCACGATCGATCCTCGGGCCCTGCCCAGCGGCGTCAGACGCGGAACGAGGCTACGAGACGACGCCTTCATCCTCGAGGACACCCTGCGGATAGGCGATCACCATCACCTCGCACGGGGCCTTCCGGAGCACAAAGTCGACCGTGGGGCTGAAGAAGCGGGACTGTCGCCGCCAGCGCGGCGAGGACCCCATGACGATCAGGTCGACGTCGTGCGCGACGGCTTCGTGGACGACCGTCTCGCCGATGGCGCGCGAGCGGACGATCCGCACCTCGATCGGGATCCCCTGCTCGGCTGCCTGCAGCTTCGCCTCGGCGAGCGACGCCTCGGCCTGCTCTTCGGCTTCGACCAGCTCCGCATCCAGCGGCTTGTCGAGTGGGATGCGGATCACGTGCAGCGCCACCACCGAACAGCGGCGTTCCTCCGCAAGCCGGAGCGCGATGCCGAACACCTCCTCGCCGATGACGCCGATCTTCATGGGCACGAGGATTCGCTGATAAATGCCCTCGACGTCTGCGACGAGATCTCCCACGGGGGGCGTGACGCGTCCGAGCACCCGCTCGTGCGCAACGAGGCGCGAGCTCGTGTAGACGACGATCCCGAAGGCCACCCAGACCGGCCCGGCGACGCGGGCCGCGTCATGCGTGGCGATCGCCGCGATCCAGATCGCAAGCGTGAGCGGCGCGCCGACGAGGGCCGCGACGGGCACGGGGGTCCCGCGAATCCGCACGTTGCCGGGAACGCGATACGGGCGCTCGAGCTCCGGCTCGGTGAAGCGCAGCCGCACGACGGCGACCTGGGCCGCTGTGAAGGCGATCAGGACTCCGAAGCTGTAGAGGCTCGTCAGGAACCGAACGGGCTCGCCGGCGCCCCTGGCGATCAACAGCACGCCCACGGAGAACACGGCCGTCCCGACGATCGACGCGGGCGAGATGAGCGTCCGGCGGCTGAGCCGGCCGAACGCGCGCGGGAGCATGTCGTAGCGGCCGAGCGAGTAGGCGAGCCGCCCGGCGCCCGAGAACGAGGTCGTGACGACGGCGATGAGAATCATCGTCCCGGTCACGCCGACGAAGATGCGGAGGCCGTCGACGACCGCCGCCGGCAGTTCGCCCCCGAACGCCGCCGCTACGCCGACGAGCGGCGCGCGTAGCCACACGGTGCCGAGGTCGCTCGCGTACCCGCCCGGCCCGTCTGGATCGGCATGTGTGGGGTACGCCGAGATCGCCACGATCGCGACCAGGAACGAGATCGCGACTGCAGCGCCGATGCCGACGAAGAGGCTCCGCGGCAGGGTGCGGCCCGGCTCGCGCGTCTCCGCCGCGAGGTTTGCGACCGTCTCCAGCCCCGTGTAGGCGAGCATCGCCGCGGGGAGCGCAAACGCGATTGCCGACCAGGTCGGTGCCGTGCCCAGATGGGTGCCCTTCGAGAGGTTGTCGAGCGAGAAGAGCAGCGGCAGGCCGAGCGCGAGGAGCAAGAGCTGGGCGACGACAGTCACGGCGGCGATCGCGATCGCGGCCTGATAGAGCGCAGGCCGGCGGACGAACCGGATCGCGGCCGCTCCCACGATCACGGCGATCCCGACGACGAAGTCCCCCGGGCTGTGCGTCAGCCAGGCCCAGCCGATCGCGTGCCCGAGATAGTGCGGCACGAAGAACGCCGCGAGCGCAATCACGATCACGTAGTCGAGGAGCAGCACCCACCCGGTCAGAAAGCCGAGCTGGTCGTTGAACGCGCGCCGCACGAATGTGGCCGCGCCCCCCGTCTCCGGCAGCGCAGCTGTTCCTTCCGCGTACGAGAGCGCGACGATGAGGAAGAGCAGGCCCACGAGCAGGAGCACCCAGGGCGTGAACCCGAGCGCCTCGAGCGCGATCACACCGAGCGCGAAGAAGAGCGACGACGCGATCTCGCCGTAGGCCACCGCCGCGAGCGAGGGCGTATCGAGGACGCGCTGGAGACCGGGAAGCTTTCTAGCCACGGCGGCTCAGCTTCGCCGATAGGTACAGCCGGAGAGCACCGGCAAACACGAGCAGCACGCCGAGCAGGTATCCGTACGCGAGGCCGCTGCCGCCGAGCGTCGCCGTCCGGATCAGGATCCCGACGCCCAGCGCTAGCATCAGAACCGCAACGGGCCGCCCCAGCATCGAGCCTACGCCGCCTTCTTGCCGGCGATCACGGCGACCCGCGTCGGGCTTGCTCGCAGCACGAAGTCAACCGTCCGGCCGAAGATCGGCTTGCCTCCCCGAACTTTCCCGCGTGAGGCTCCGAGGATGATCACCTCGGCGTCGCGGCGGGCGGCCTCGTCGACGATCGCCCGTCCGGCACTACGCTCGCGCACGAGGCGGCTGACGATCCGCACGCCGGCGTAGGACTCGAGCAGGGCCTGCGCCTCGTCGAGGATCGTGTAGGCCACCTCCTCCCGATCGGCCAGCTCGGCGTCGAGCGGGTGCTCGAGCGGGACCTCCAGCACGTGCAGGATCACGATCCGCGCCCGGCGCTCGACGGCGAGGCGCGCAGCCGCGACGAGCGCCTCCTCGGATTCCGCCGTGCGCAGAACCGGAACGAGGATCGTCCGGAACTCGACCTCCAGCCCCAGCACGAGCCCGGGCAACCGCGTGGTCTGGCTCATCGGAATCCGCGCCACCCCTCGGCGGTAGACCGCGTAGATCGCGAAGCCCAGCGCGAGCCAGCCGAGGCCGACCCAGCGCGTCGTGGACTCCTGGACGAGCACCACGACCCACGCGATTCCCGTCCCGAGCCCGCCGAAGAGCGCGAAGAGAGGCCAGTCGATGCCACGGATCCTCAGGTTGGGCCTCGCGCGATAGACGAGCTCCTCGTCCCGATACCGAACGCGCAACGCAACGACTGCGGCGTGGGCGATCGTGAACGAGAGCATCGCACCGAACGAGTACATCGTCCCCAGGAATTTCGTCTGGCCGGGCAGGATGACCGCGATCGAGGCGAAACCCGCGAAGACAACGATCGCGAGCCACGGCGTCTTGAACCGCGGATGAAGCCGCCGGAAGACCTCCGGGAGCTGCCGGTAGGTCGCCATCGAATAGGTGATGCGCGACGCGCCGATCACGCCCGCGTTCGTCGCCACGAGCAGGATCGTCGCCGCCAGCAGGCCGACGTAGATCTCCAGCGAGTGGAGCATGAAACCGTGCAGGTTCAGGTTCTTGACGAGCCCGAGCACGGGGTCGTTCGCGTAGCCCTCGGGCGGCGGCTGCCCGAGCAGCGTCTTGCCGTCCTTGACAGGCAAGGCGGAGAGCGCGATCAACGGGAGCGTGAAGTAGATCGCGAAGACGGCGACGGCGACGAGGCGGATCGAGCGCGGGATGTCGCGCGGCGGGTCACGGGCCTCCTCGGCGAGATTCGACACCGTCTCGATCCCGGT
Source organism: Gaiellaceae bacterium (assembly GCA_035318925.1). Classification (GTDB taxonomy): domain Bacteria; phylum Actinomycetota; class Thermoleophilia; order Gaiellales; family Gaiellaceae; genus VAXT01. The sequence goes on along the minus strand of DATHDS010000022.1, from coordinate 5,980 downwards.
GTAGGCGATCATCGCCACCGGGATCGCCACGAAGAAGTTGCCCCAGGTCGGCGCCGTCCCCAAGTGGACGTTGTCGACGAGGATGCTCGGACTGAAGATCAGGACGAAGCCGAGGACGACAAGCAGCAACTGCGTGGCGAAGTCGATGAGGGCGAGGAAGACGTTCAGGCCCGTGGCTTCACGGACGCCGACGACGTTGATTGCGACAAGGAGGACGATCACGATCGAGCCGCCGACGACGTCCCACGGGTTCTCCTTCAGCGGCGCCCAGAAGATCGAGAGGTAGTGCGGGACGAAGAACGCCGAGATGGCGATCGTGATGATGTAGTTGAGCATCTGGGCCCAGGCGGCTCCGAAGCTGACGACCTCGTTGAAGGCGTGGCGCGCGAAGCTCGACGAGCCGCCCGCCTCCGGGTAGCGCACCGTGCCCTCGGTGTAGGTGAGCGCGGTCGCGGCGAAGATCACGCCGGCGATCACGAAGACGATCGGCGTCAGCCCGAGGGCGAAGACGGCCGTGACGCCGAGCGCGTAGTAGATCGACGAGCCGACGTTTCCGTACGCGGTGGCGAACAGCGCCGGCGTGCCGAGCACCCGGTCGAGTCGTTGCTCTCGCCGCCTGCCCCGCCGCGGCGGCTGTTGAGCTGCTGCTTCCGGCTCGGCGCTGCTCACGCGCGCAGGCTAGAGGGTCTTAGCCGTGGATGGAGACGATGAGCGGGATGATGAGGATCGCCACGATGTTCGCGATCTTGATCATCGGGTTGATGGCCGGGCCTGCCGTGTCTTTATAGGGGTCGCCGACGGTGTCGCCGGTGACCGCGGCCGCGTGGGCCTCGGAGCCCTTGCCGCCGTAGAGCCCGTCCTCGATCAGCTTCTTTGCGTTGTCCCAGGCGCCGCCGCCCGACGTCATCGCGATCGCAAGGAAGAGCCCGGTCACGATCGACCCGATCAGGAGGCCACCGAGCAGCTCCGGCTTGATGATCCCGGCGATCACCGGGAAAGCGATCGGGATCAACGCAGGCAGCAGCATCGCTCTGAGCGCCGAGCCGGTGACGATGTCGATCGCCTTGCCGTACTCGGGGCGGGCGGTTCCCTCCATGATCCCGGGGATCTCGCGGAACTGGCGCCTCACCTCTTGCACGACCTGGCCGCCGACACGGCCGACCGCCTGCATGGCGAGCGAGGCGAAGAGGAACGGCATCAGGCCCCCGAGGAAGAGGCCCGCGATCACCCAGGGGTCGGAGAGCGTGAAGCTGACCGTGTCCAGCCCCCGGTCGCGCAGGCCGCGTGTGTACTCGTCGAAGAGGATCAGCGCGGCGAGGCCGGCCGACCCGATCGCGTAGCCCTTCGTCACCGCCTTCGTCGTGTTGCCGACGGCGTCCAGCGGATCGGTGATCGCGCGGACCGACTCGTCGAGGTTCGCCATCTCGGCGATGCCGCCGGCGTTGTCGGTGACCGGCCCGTACGCGTCGAGCGCGACGATGAGGCCGGTCATAGAGAGCTGCGCCATGACGGCCACGCCGATCCCGAAGATGTCCTTTCCGGCCGCGTAGTAGGACCCGATGATGCCGGTCGCGATCACGATCACCGGCAAGGCCGTCGCCTGCATGCCCACGGCGAGGCCCTCGATGATGTTCGTCGCGTGCCCGGTGCGCGAGGCGCTGGAGATCGATTTGACGGGGTTCCAGCGCGTGCCCGTGTAGTACTCGGTGATGCCGACGAGCAGGAAGGTGATGCCGAGCCCGATCAGCGCCGAGCCGTAGAGGTTCCAGAACGAGAAGGGGCCGTCGTCGAACGCCTTCGTGATCGGGATGAACCCGATCGCGGAGAGGACCGTCGCCGCCAGCACGGCCTTGTAGAGCGCGTTCATGATCGAGCCGCCGCGCCCGATGCGGGCGAACAGGGTTCCGATCACCGAGGCGAGGATCGCGACACCGCCGATCGACAGCGGATAGAGCCAGAGCTCGCTCGTCGGGAAGGCCCGGGCGAGGAGCATGACCGCGACCGCGGTCACCGCGTACGTCTCGAAGAGGTCGGCCGCCATGCCCGCGCAGTCGCCGACGTTGTCGCCCACGTTGTCGGCGATCACGGCGGGATTGCGGGGATCGTCTTCGGGGATCCCGGCCTCGATCTTCCCGACGAGATCGGCCCCGACGTCGGCCGCCTTCGTGTAGATGCCGCCGCCGAGACGGGCGAAGACCGAGATCAGGGAGCCGCCGAAAGCGAGGCCGACGAGGTCCTTGATCGCAGAGTCAGAGGTGTGGTTGAGCCAGTCGGTGAGCACCCAGTAGTAGCCGGCGACGCCGAGGAGCCCCAGCCCGACGACGAGCAGGCCGGTGACCGAGCCCGCGCGGAAGGCGACGTTGAGCGCCGGCTTGACGCCGTGGCGCGCGGCTTCCGCCGTCCTCACGTTCGAGCGCACGGCGACGTTCATGCCGATGAAGCCGGCGGCGGCCGAGAGCACGGCCCCGATCAGGAACCCGATCGCGGTGCCCCAGCCGAGCTCGTTGTAGAAGCCGATGAGCAGGAACGGGATGACGGCGACGATCGCGATCGTCTGGTACTGCCGCCGGAGATAAGCCGACGCGCCCTCCTGGACGGCGCGGGAGATCTCGCGCATCCGCTCGTTCCCGGTCGGCTGCCTCAGCAGCCAGACGGTGAGCCCGATGCCCCAGGCCACGGCGACGCCTGCGCAGACAAGCGCGAAGAGGACTGCGTGGTCTCTGAAGAAGCTCAGTGTTTCTCCCCGTTACGGAATCAACGCCGAGTTCTCCCGGCGCGCCGAGTTTCTAACACACCGGCGCGGTGCGTGGGCAAGAGTGGTCGTGCGGTGGGGTCTTAGCGGCGGCCCACGACGAGCTTGACCGGGAAGCCCACGCGCTTGACGGCACCTGCCCGCGGGCTCTGCGAGATGACGCGCCCGACTCGCCTCGAGTGGGCCCGGCGGATGCGGCCGACCGAGCAGTGCGCACGGCGGATCTTCGGCTTTGCCCGCTTCAGAGTCAGCCCGACCACCCGCGGCACCTTGCAGCGCACAACCGGAGGCGGCGGGGGTGGAGGCGGAGGTGGTGGTGGAGGAGGCGGAGGAGGCGGAGGTGGTGGTGGCGGCGGAGGGGGCGGCGGAGTCGGCGTGTAGGTGATCTGGAGGTCGGGGTTCCCCAGCGTGCCCGTGTTGCACAGAACCTGGTCGCCGCGAGTCGCGCTGCCCTGGAGGCCGACCGTCGTCGAGGCACCGTGGTCGACGTCGACCCCGAAGCGCATCCTGATCACGTCGCTGCCCTCGTTGAAGATGGCCTCGAAGTTGGCATTGCCCGAACGGTTCGCGTACCCGGTCCGCCATTCGATGACGAACTGCCGGTCGCCAGACGGCCCCGTCGTCGCGGTGAAGATCCCGTGGCCGGAGCCTGTCGTCAGGAGGTCGTCCCAGTAGACGACGACCGCCTGGTCGAGTGCGCTGGTCGGCAGGCAGTTGTTGATGAACGCCGTGTTCGCGGTCCCGAACTGGATGTTCCCGTTCGAGCTGACGCGTGCCTGGGTCTGAGTCTGCCCGTAGAGGGTGATCGGGAAGGGCAACGTCACGGTCGTCAGGCAGTCGTCGCAGGAGTTTCCGATGTTCGTCGTGCCCGGGATGATCGGCTGGCCCGTTTGCGTCGTGACCTGGTAGCAAGGCGGCCCGCCCTGGACGGTGAAGTTGACCTCGAAGCTGCCCTGGGCAGTCGTCACGGCCAACTGGAGCTCGATCAACGACCCGCAGGCGAGCGCGTTCGTCGCGTTGCCGGCGAAGCGCACGGTGTTCGTACCCGTGCCGCCTGCCGGGATGTCCGGATACGCGGAGCTGCCCTGAGTGATGTTGATGCCGGGCGTTATCGAAGTGAGGGCGGCCGAGACGCCCGTCGCGCTCGCGAACCCCGTGTTCAGGATCCGCTCGTCGAGCTGGAACGTCTCTCCGGGCTCGACCGTTCCGTTGCCGTTCTGGTCGTAGAGCGTCGTCAGGTCGTGCACGAGAGCGGGTGCCGGATCCAGCGAGAAATCCTGGAAGCGCGTCGCGTTGTGAATGATCTCGACATTGCTCACGGAGTGAGTCACGAACCCGTGAGCGCTGGCCTCGACCGTGTACGTGCCGGTCGGCAGCACCATCGAGTAATGACCGGAAGGATCCGTAGCGACCGACCGGTTCGCCGGCCCCGTGACGCGAACCTCGGCGCCGCCAATGGGATCGTTGTTGTCGGAGCGGGTGACGGTACCGGTGAGCGTGCCGGTCTCTCCCCGTGGAGCCGCAGTGACCGCCGCCCAAACATCGAGCTTCCCCTCGCCCCACACGTTGTTGTAACCGGCCGTGCCGCCGCATGAGGTGTTGTTCACATCGACCGCGGTCTGTCCGAGCAGCGCCTCGGTCCGCGGGATGTCACCTCTGAGCTCCGGAGACGCCGACCAGATCAGCGCGACCGAGCCCGCGACGTGGGGCGACGCCATCGAGGTGCCGCTGAAGTTCGCATACGCCGTGTCGTCGTTGTTCACCGACGAGCGGACGTTGACCCCCGGCGCCGAAATGTCGGGCTTGATGCCGCCGAATGCGCCCGGGCCGCGGCTCGAGAAGCCGGCGATCGCGCCCCCCTGATCGAACGCTCCGGCGGCGTAGCTCTCCGGATAGTCGCCCGGGGAGCCCGCCGTACCGCACGTGGGCCCCGAGTTGCCGTTCGAGAAGGCCGGGAAGATCCCGGCTGCGATCCAAGCCTGCACGGCTGGGCGGAAGAACGGATCGCCCGAGCCCCCGCCCCAGGAGTTGTTGACAACGTCGGGGCGCAGGTCCGGCCTGGGGTTGTTGCCCTGCAGGTCGGTCGGCGCGAGGATCCACTGAGCGGACGAGATGAGCGCCGTGTCGAGGCAGCAGCCCTTCGCCGCGATCCACTTCGCATGCGGGGCGACGCCGATCTGGTTCGTCCCGGGATCGCCGTCGTCGCCGACCATGGTGCCCATCGTGTGCGTGCCGTGGGCATTGGTGTCGCAGGGCTCGTCGGTCGCACACTCGTGCAGCGGATCCCACCAGTTGTAGTTGTGGTCGAACGAGCCGCCCAGGTTCCCGCGGTACTGATTGACAATCGCCGTGTGCGTGTAGCGGACGCCCGTGTCGATGTTGGCGACGACGATTCCCTCCCCGCGGTCGTTGAAGCCCGACCAGACTTGCGGAGCGTTGATCGCGTTCAGGCCCCACTCCGTCGTCTGGGGACGGCCGGCCGGAGCCCTGATCGGCTTCGGGATCGGGTAGGCGTGAGTCGCGCGGATCTCCTGGACGTCAGGGCGCGCGGCGACTGCGTCGAGAGTGGCCCGGCCGGCGGAGGCGACATGGATGGCGTCGACGATCCAGAACGGCTGGTAACGGACGCCCTGCGCATCCAGCAGGGCTCTGATCGGAGCCTGGCTCCGGTGCGCGACCGCGGTCAGCCGGTTGTAGACGAGCTCGCCGCGCCGGTTACGGTTGCGGATCCGCGACGCGCCATTGAGGTCGGCCTTGTCGCGCAGGACGATCCAGAACGACGCGTGGCCATTCGTCGCCAGCTGGCGGAGGACCTTGGCCTCGACCGGGGCGCGACTCGCGCTGGGGCCGTTGCCCGCCGCGAGCGCCGCGCTGCTGAGCAAGGCGGCCAGACCGATGGCAACTAGGACCCGACCGAATCTCGGTCTCCCTCCCATGCGGCGATTTTGTCACTCTCGACACAGGAAAGCCAATAGGCCGAACGGCCCATAGCCTTCCGCGTCTGGTCCTAGAAGAGCTCGGGGCCGGTTCTAGCGGCGGCCGACGACGAGCTTCACTTTGAAGCCGCGCGGCTTGACCGTGCCCGGCCGCGGGGTCTGCGAGATGACCCGGCCAACCCGGCGCGAATGGGCTCGCCGGATGCGTCCGACCGAGCAGTGCTTAGCCCGGATCTTCGCCTTCGCCCTGCGGAGCGTGAGGCCGATCACCCGCGGCACGTGGCAGCGCACC
>DATHDS010000021.1:0-288226 GCA_035318925.1 Gaiellaceae bacterium | reverse complement strand
TGGTCGACGTCGATGTTGCAGCCGACCGGGCAGAGGCCGCAGACGCTCGGCACGGCCTGGAACTCCCACGGGCGGATCTCGAATCGCGGTTGCGTCGGCAGCAGGGCTCCGACCGGGCACAGCTCGGTCACGTTGCCGGTGAACGCGCCGGTGTAGGGCTCGTCCTCGAAGGTCGCGATCACCGACTGCGAGCCGCGGTCCCTGGCGATCAGCTGCCCGTCCTCGGAGACGAGCTCCGAGAAGCGCGTGCACCGGTAGCAGAGGATGCAACGCTCGCGGTCGATCGAGATCGCCGGTGAGATCGGGATCGGCTTCTCGAAGGTGCGCTTCTCGAACGTCATCGGCGTGTTACCGGGGCCGTAGCGGAAGGTCAGGTCCTGCAGCGGACACTCGCCGCCCTTGTCACAGACCGGGCAGTCGAGCGGGTGGTTGACGAGGATGAACTCGAGCGTCGAGCTCTGCCCCTCGGCCGCGGCGGGCGAGGTCTGCGCCGTGCGCACGACCATGCCGTCCTGTGCGGTCAGCGTGCAGCCGGCCTGGAGCTTCGGCATCCCCTCGACTTCGACGAGGCACATCCGGCACGCGCCGATCGCCGGCCCGAGCCGCGGCTCGTAACAGAAGACGGGAATCTCGATCCCGGCGGCCAACGCGGTCTCGACGAGCCCAGTCCCCTTCGGCACCTGAGCCTCGCGTCCGTCAACGGTGACCGTGACGATTTCCGGCGTGCTCATCTCGGACCCATCCCGGGGACTGTCCCCTTGAAATGGCTCAAAAGGACAGTCGGGCGAAGTTTTTGCACAGCCGTCGCGCCGCTTCGTTCCACAAAACCTGTCGCTCCCGGCCATGCCCCAGGGCCTGTCCCCTGGAACTGGCTCACGCGGACACCTCGGCCACTGGGCTGTGGATATGTCTGTCGACCGGGGCGACGATGCCTTCGATCGATGACTCGCCGCCGAACGGGCAGCCTCCCTGGTCGATGTGCGCCTCGAACTCCTCCCGGTACTTGTCGATGTAGCTCGCGACCGGGTAGACGGCGAAGTCGCCGAGGGCGCAGAGGGACTTGCCGAGCACTCGGTTGCACACGTTCCGCAGCAGGTCGAGATCGGAGTGCTCGGCGCGGCCCGACTCGATCTTCTCCAGCAGGCCCACCATCCAGCGTGTGCCCTCGCGGCACGGCGTGCACTTGCCGCACGACTCGTGCATGTAGAACTTCTCGACCCGCAGGGCGAGCTGCACCATGCAAACCCTGTCGTCGACCGCGATGATCGCCGCCGAGCCGAGGAACGAGCCGGCGGCCTGGATCGAGTCGAAGTCGGCCGGCGTGTCGATCTGGTTGGGCGTGAAGACAGGGACGGACGAGCCGCCCGGGATCACCGCCTTCAGCTTGCGACCGCCGGGGATGCCTCCGCCGACCTCGTAGATGAGCTCACGCAGCGTCGTCCCGAGCGGGAGCTCGTAGTTCCCGGGTCGCTCGACGTTCCCGGAGATGGAGTAGACGACCGTGCCGGGTGAGGCCTCCGGCCCGAGCGACGCGTACCACTTCGCGCCTTTCTCGATGATCACCGGCACCGTGCTCAGGGTCTGGACGTTGTTGATCAGCGTCGGCGACGCGTACAGCCCTGAGATCGGCGGGAACGGCGGCCTCGGCCGGGGCTGGCCCCGGTCTCCCTCGAGCGATTCGAGGAGCGCGGACTCCTCCCCGCAGATGTACGCACCGGCGCCGCGATGGAGGACGAGCGTGATATCGCCCAGCAGGCCTGCGTCGCGCACCTCGTCGGCAGCTGCCCTGAGCACCTCGTACTCGGCGGCGTACTCGCCGCGGATGTAGATGAACACGTGCTTCGAGCCGATTGCGTGCGCCGCGATCAGGCACCCCTCGATGAACCGGTGCGGAACCCGGCGCATGATCTCCCGGTCCTTGAAGGCGCCAGGCTCGGACTCGTCGGCGTTGGCCACGACGTACGTCGGCTTGCCCGCCACTTCCGGCGGCTGGACGAGACTGAGCTTCCGTCCCATCGGGAAGCCGGCGCCGCCCCGCCCGCGGAGGGTCGCCGTCGAGATCTCGTCGATCACCTGCTCCCGCGTCATCCCACGCGCCTTCTCGAGCGCGGCATAGCCGCCGACTGCCCGGTACTCGGCGAGCCGCGCCAGGTCGCGCTCGTCGGCCCCGCCGAGGACGAGTGACTGAGCCTCAGCCACCGTTCAGCTCCTCGACGATTCCCGGCACGTCCTCGGGACGAGTCGGCTCGCGATATCGGTGGTCGACGACGATGACCGGTGCGTAGCCGCAGCCGCCGGCGCATTCGATCGTGCGCAGGGTGACCTTGCCGTCTTCACTCGTCTCCCCAGCGCGCAGGCCGAGCTCGCGCTCGAACGCCTCGACGACCTGCTGCGCGCCGACAAGCGCGCACGAGACGTTGGTGCAGATCTCGACCAGGTGCTCACCGACGGGCGCCAGGTGGTACATGTCGTAGAAGGAAGCAACGGCCTGGACATGCGCAGGCGTCAGATCGAGCGCCTCGGCGACCTCGGCCAGCGCCTCCGGAGGCAGCCAGCCCCCGTATTGCTGCTGCGCGAGCCGCAGCCCGCTCATGACCGCCGAGCGCGGATCCGGGTAGGGAGCAGCCGCGGCCCGAATCTCGTCGCGCAGGCTCACCTGTCGACCTCACCCATGACCGAGTCGAGCGAACCGACGATCGCGATCAGATCGGCGATCAGCGCGTCGGTCATGCACGTCGCCGTCGCCTCGAGCGCGACGAACGACGGCGCGCGGAACTTCACGCGCCACGGTTTCGGGCCTCCGTCCGAGACGACGTAGCAGCCGAGCTCCCCGCGCGGCGACTCGACGGTCACGTAGACCTCGCCCTCGGGCACGCGGTACCCCTCGGTGACGATCTTGAAGTGGTGGATCAGCGATTCCATCGACGTGTGCAGCTCGTGCCGCGGCGGCAGCACGACCTTCCGGTCGTCCGCGATCCACGGGCCCTCGGGCATCCCCTCCAGGCACTGCTCGACGATCCGGACGGACTCCCGCATCTCGTCCATCCGCACTCGATACCGGTCGTAGACGTCGCCGCCCCTGTACACCGGGACGTCGAAGTCCACCTCGGAATACGCGAGGTACGGCTTGTCGCGGCGCAGATCCCAGTCGACTCCGGAGGCGCGCAGCACCGGCCCGGACTGCCCAAGTGCGACTGCGTCGGCCGCCGAGAGCAGCCCGATCCGCTCCGTTCGCTGGAGCCAGATCTCGTTCCGGGTCAGCATCGCCTCGTACTGGTCGAGAGCCTGCGGCATCCACTCGACGAACTTCCGGCACTCGGGCGCGAAACCGCGCGGGATGTCCTCGGCGAGCCCGCCGGCCTGAAAGTAGCGCGTGTGCATGCGCGCGCCGCAAACCATCTCGTAGAGATCGAGGATCTGGTCGCGCTCGCGGAAGCAGTACCAGAACATCGAGATCGCCCCGATCTCGAGCGCGGCGGTGCCGAGGAAGATCAGGTGCGAGTGAATCCGGTTCAGCTCGGCGAGGAGCATCCGCATCCAGGTCGCCTTCTCGGGGATCTCCATCGCGAGCAGCTTCTCGATCGCGAGCACGAAGACGAGCTCGTTGTTCTGGAACGAGACGTAGTCGATCCGCTCCGGGTACGTGATCGCCTTCCACCACGTCTTGTGCTCCATGTTCTTCTCGAAGCCCGTGTGCAGGTACCCGATGACCGCGCGGATGCCGACGACGCGCTCGCCGGAGAGGTCGACGACCAGGCGGAGGACGCCGTGCGTCGACGGATGGTTGGGGCCGAAGTTGATCTGGAGGATCTCCTCGGAGTCGCGGAGGGTCGGGGGCACCCCGAGCACGGTCGGGGTCGGCGTCGGGATGTGCGACCCCTCGTAGATCTGCGGGCGCTCGGTGACGGCCACCTATTCCTCCCCGCTGAAGCGGACGGGCTCGCCGCCGATTGGATAGTCCTTGCGGAGCGGATGGCCCTGCCAGTCGTCCTCCATGATGATCCGGCTGAGGTTTGGGTGACCCTCGAAACGGATCCCCATCAGGTCGAACGCTTCGCGCTCGTGCCAGTCGGCCGTCGGCCACACCGAGACGACGCTGGCGACGCTCTGGTCGTCCTCGAGCCAGACCTGGAGACGGACGACCGGCGCGCCCGGACGGACCGCGAGCAGGTGGTAGTTGACGGCGAAGCGGGTCGGCTTGAGGTCGGGCGTGCGGGCGAGGCCCTGGGCCGCAGGCTCGTTCAGGTTGCGGCCGGTGTTCGTGCCGAAGTAGCCCGCGACTCCGTCGTCGCCCCAGCCGAGGTAGTCGACGGGCGTGATGTCGGAGAGGAAGTCGAAGCCCTCCTCGTCACGGAGATAGAGGCACGCCTCGATCAGGCGCGCCGGATCGACGACGAGCGTCGTCTCGCCGTGCGCGTCCTTGCGCTCGACGAGGCCCGGAACTCCCTCAAAAGTCAGCTCGCGACCCCGCGAATCTCGTACGCCGGCGGCACACCCGCCTTGATCTTCTCCTGGAGCCGGACGATCCCCTCGAGGAGCGCCTCGGGCCGCGGCGGGCAGCCGGGCACGTGGATGTCGACGGCGACGATCTTGTCGACGCCCTGGAGAATCGCGTAGTTGTTGAACATCCCGCCGGAGCTGGCGCAGGCGCCCATCGCGATCACCCACTTCGGCTCGAGCATCTGGTCGTAGATCTGCCGCAGCGGCGCCGCCATCTTGTGCGCGACCCGGCCCGAGACGATGAGCAGGTCGGCCTGGCGCGGCGAGGAGCGGAAGACCTCGGCCCCGAAGCGCGCGACGTCGTAGCGCGACGAGACGATCGACATCATCTCGATCGCGCAGCACGCGAGCCCGAAGGTGTCCGGCCAGATCGAGTGGCCCTGTGCCCAGAGGACCGCCTTCTCGACGGTCGTGAGCATCAGCTTGTCGGCGAGGTCGTCCCCCAGCTCCTGCTCGAAGACGCCGGGCCCCTTCCCGCGCCATTGCACCCGCTCCGAGTTGAGGCCGTAGTCCGCGAGCCGCTGCTTGCGCTTTACCGCCATTTCAACGCCCCCTTCCGCCAGATGTAGATGTAGGCGACGGCGAGGATCGCGATGAAGAACGCGAACTCGACGAAGCCGAACCAGCCGAGGGGCTTCAGGACGACGCCCAGCGGATAGAGGTAGACGATCTCGATGTCGAACACGATGAAGAGCATCGCCGTCAGGTAGAAGCCGACGGTGAAGCGGTTCGCCTGCGGCGGGCCTTCCGAGACGCCGGACTCGAACGGCAGCCGTCGCGTCTTCGTCCGGCGCGCAGGACGGGTCGCGAACACGAACGACATCAAGATCATCGATGCCGGGATGACGAGCGCGAGCGTCCCGTACATGAGGAACGGGAGCCAGCTATCGAGCATCTGCGCGCCAGCCGTTCCAGGCCAATTCGCGCGGAAACGTACCACGGCACGAGTGAGCGTGGATTCCGCTCAACCACGCGGGTATCGGCTGTTACAAAGTTCGACCCCAATCGGGGGTTGAGACGGCGAGGCACGTTGCTACCATGCGACAGATGGCGACAATCGAACAGGAAGCTCTCGTCACGGTGACAGAGGGCGCCGCAACGAAGATCAAAGAGCTGATGGCCGAGGAGCCGGACGGCGAGGCCGGGGTCCTCCGCATCGCCGTGCAGGGCGGCGGCTGCTCTGGATTCGAGTACGCACTCGGGTTCGACACCGGCGCCCAGGAGGGCGACCACTCGCTCGACGTCTTCGGGATCCAGGTTGTCGTCGATCCGCTCAGCGCGCCGTATCTCCAGGGCACGCAGATTGACTTCGTCGACGGGTTGCAGGGCGGCTTCGCGATCAACAATCCGAATGTGACCTCGGCGTGCGGCTGCGGCCACTCCTTCCAGGTGGAAGAGGGCACCGCCCCCGAGGATGCCACCGTTGGCGGTTGCGGCTCCGGCTGTAGCGCCTAGTCTTTCCTCTTTCACATCTCGGAGGAGAAGCGGTGGTTCAGCTGCGCTGGTTGTCACTCGTTGGTGTGAGCGTCTTGGTCCTCGCCGGTTGCGGAGGCGACAACAAGCGCGAAGAGGGCGACGGAAGCGGTGAGACTCAGGCCGCATGCAACGGCCCGGCTCTGGCGACGGCGCCGAAGCTGCCGGTCAAGTTTCCGACATTCCCTGGGGTCACCTACACGCAGCAGGCCGTTCAGGGCCCGACCCAGATCGTCGAGGGGTACTACGACGGCAATGTCGCGTCCGCGCATGACGAGGTCAAGTCCGCGCTCGAGGGCGCCGACTTCACGGTGCTGTTCGACGAGCTCGAGGACCACGACTCCGAGGTCTCCTGGAAAGGACAGGGCCGCTCGGGGCAGGTCGCTTTGCGCGAGGAATGCGGCGACAGCAACCGAACGTTCGTCCACATCACGAACCGTCCGCAGTAGCCGCGCCCAGAGCCCGAGAACGCGGGGTTAGCATGACCGGTGTGAACGCGAACGGCGTCGTCGACATCACGATTCTGGGCGCCGGGCCGACCGGCCTCGCCGCTGCGTACTACGCAGGGCACCGCGACGGAACCGTGCGTATCGTCGAGAGCCTCGAGCAGCTCGGCGGGCAGGTCGCGGCGACCTATCCCGAGAAGCACGTCTACGACGTCGCCGGGTATCCGAAGATCCTCGGCCAGGCGCTCGTCGACCTCTGCGCCGAGCAAGGCCTCCAGTACGGGGCCGAGGTGATCCTCGGCGAGGAGGCGAAGACACTCGAGCGCGTCAGCCAGAACGGCGAGGAGCTGCTGGCGCTGACGACCGAGAAGGGCGGTCCCTACCTGTCGCGAACGGTGATCGTCACCGCGGGTCACGGCGCGTTCGAGCCGCGGAAGCTCGGCGTCGACGGGATCGACGAATGGGAGGGCAAAGGCCTCCATTACGTCGTGCGCCAGAAGGAGGTCTTCAAGGACAAGGCCTGCGTGATCGTCGGGGGCGGGGATTCCGCGCTCGACTGGACGCTCGGACTGCAGGACACCGCGCGCACGCCGATCGTGCTCGTCCATCGGCGGGACAAGTTCCGGGCGCTCGAGTCGTCGATCAACGAAGCCCGGGCGCTCGAGTCGGAGGGGCGGGTGAAGATCCTCACTCCCGGCGAGGTGCGCGAGGTGCACGGCGACGGGTCGATCGCGGGCGTATCGATTGAGAACACGGTCACCGGCGAGATGGAGCAGGTCGAGTGCGAGGCTCTGATCACGCTTCTCGGGTTCCATTCCCATCTCGGCGCGATCGCGGAATGGGGAATCGAGCTCGAGGGCAAGCGCCAGTTGAAGGTCGATCCGACGACGATGGCGACGAACCTGCCTGGTGTCTACGCGGCGGGCGACGTCGCCGGCTATCCGGGGAAGATCACGCTGATCACGATCGGCATGGGCGAGGCCGCGATCGCCGCGAACAACGCGATTGCGCAGATCCGCGGCGAAAAGGTGCAGCCGAAGTACTCGACCGATTAGCTCGCTCTTCGAACGGGGTAGGCCGGTGGTTTGCAGACGGAAGCGCGGCTGAGGCATCGCTTGCGATGCCGTTGAGAGGCCATGCCGGCTTTGCCGGGGTGGCCGTCTTTCTCCCGCACTTCCTGATGGTCGGCACCGCAAGCGGTGCCTTGGCCGATTAGGCGCATCCCTCGTTCGAGGGTCGCTCGGGCGTAGTCCGGTGCCGATTCGAACACGTGATGACCCCGGGCTCCCTCGAATGTCTCGGCTGCGGCGCGCGGCGCTTTGTCCTCTCGCCCGTGCGCAGCAATCTCGAGACCGGCGAGTGCCCACGGTGCGGCTACGTCGGCTGGGCCAGCCCGAACGACCTGAACGAGTTCACCCGCCGAGCGCTCCGCGACCGGCCGGTCGAGCGCCGCAGGCTCCGCGCCGCCTCTTAAATACGGTACAACCACCCTCCTCCCCGCCGCGAGCGTAGCTCCCAAAACCGCACGCATGGGTGGCGAATTCGTGCCGGGATAGACTCGCTGGATGGAGGAGCACTGGGGCGTGGAGACGAAGAAGGCCATCGAGAACTTCACGGTTTCGGGCGAGCCGATTCCGCCTTCCGTAGCCCGCTGGCTCGGCCGGATCAAGGCCGCCGCGGCACGTGTGAACGCCGACCTCGGCCTGCTCGATGCGGACAAGGCCGAGCGGATCGCGGCCGCCGGAGACCGCGTGGCCGCTGGGGAGCTCGACGACCAGTTCCCGATCGACGTCTTCCAGACCGGCTCCGGCACCTCCTCGAACATGAACGCGAACGAGGTGATCGCGAGCCTCGCCGGCGAGGACGTGCACGCGAACGACGACGTGAACATGGGCCAGTCGTCGAACGACGTCTTCCCGTCCGCCGTCCACCTCGCCGCGCTCGACCAGCTGACGAACGATCTCGTTCCCGCGCTCGACCGGCTCGCGCGAGCACTTGAGGCAAAAGCCGGCGAGTTCGGCGACGTCGTCAAGTCGGGGCGCACGCACCTCATGGACGCGGTGCCCGTCACCCTCGGCCAGGAGTTCTCCGGCTACGCGGCCCAGGTGCGCCAGGGGATCGCGCGGATCGAGGGGACGCTCGAGCGCGTCGGCCAGATCCCGCTCGGCGGCACCGCGGTCGGCACCGGCCTGAACACGCATCCCGAATTTGCCGAGCGGGTCCGCGCGCGGCTTTCGGCTGAGACCGGGCTCGCGGTCCTGGCGCCCGCCGATCCCTTCGAGGCGCAGGCGGCCCGCGACGGGCTCGTCGAGGCCTCGGCGGCCATGAAGGTCGTCGCCGTCTCGCTGACGAAGATCGCCAACGACCTGCGGCTGATGGGCTCGGGCCCACGCGCCGGCCTCGCCGAGATCTCGCTGCCTGAGCTCCAGAAGGGGAGCTCGATCATGCCCGGCAAGGTCAACCCCGTTATCCCGGAAGTCGTGACTCAGGTCGCAGCCCAGGTGATCGGGAACGACGTCGCCGTGACCGTGGGCGGCATGCAGGGCCACTTCGAGCTAAACGTCTTCGTCCCAGTGATCGCGCGCAACGTGCTCGACTCGATTCGACTACTCGCGGCCTCCGCGCGCCTGCTCGCCGACAAGTGTGTCGAGGGGATCGAGGCCAACCGCGAGACCTGCGAGCGCTACGCGGAGCTGACGCTCTCGGCCGCGACCGCGCTCAACCCGTACATCGGCTACGACAAGGCAGCCGAGATCGTCAAGGAGGCCGCCGCCACCGGCAGGTCGCTGCGGGAGGTCGCTCTCGCGGCGGGGGTTGACGAGGAGACGCTCGACAAAGCGCTCGATTACCGGGCGATGGCCGACCCGCACGGCCAGACGAGCTCGCCGAAGCCCGCTCAGGCTTGATCCGGAGCCACTCTTGGCGGCTTCCCTTGTCAATTTCCGGGAACTCCCCTAGATTCTGAGAGGGAATCGACGGAGTCGGCCGGGGGGCCGGCCACGAGGGAGGGGGAGTTTGCAAAAGCTGGTCTTGTACCGGATAGGTCCGCTAGTCGCCATCGGCGTGCTGGCAGTCATCGCGGTCGCGCTCGTGCCGAACTCGGCCTCGAGCCGTTCGCCCGTGCGGAACAACGTGCTCCGCAACTCCCTCGAGGTCGCGCTCGGCCAGGCAAGACCGCAGCCCGGTGCAATGCCGATCTCGTCCGGCGTTCTCTACACGCTGCTCGACCAGACCGGAGCGCTCAACCGGCGCGCGACCCGGCTCGGATTCAGGCCGGCCAGAGTCGAGATCCCCGGCACCGAGGGCTGCGCGAACCAGTTCAACGGCAACGGCCAGGTCAACACCCGCGTCACACAGGACTGCTCGCTTCGTGCTCAGGCCGGCGAGGCGTTCGCGATCGACCCGTTCGACCAGAGCAACATGCTTGCCGCACAGAACGACTCGCGCATCGGCTTCGGCCACTGCGGTTACGAGTGGACGCTGGACGGAGCCGGCCACTGGGGCGACCAGACGCCGCCCTTCTTCCAGGTCGAGCTGCTGAACGGCCACACGGCCGACGCCTGCAGCGACCCGACGGTCGCCTGGGACTCGCAGGGCAACGCGTATATCGCAAGCGTCCTCTTCGACGTCGGGAGCCCGGAGAACGCGATCGTCGTCGCCAAGTCGAACGCCGGTATCCACGGGACCTACTTCCACTCGCCCGACGTGCAGAGCGGCTTCCAGGAGTACAGCACGGCGCCGCTCGGGGTGGCCGCGAACGACAACGATCCGAACATTCATAACGACAAGGCCTTTGTCGCGGCCGACGCCAGTGCGTCCAGCCCGAAGCGGGACAACGTCTATGTGACGTGGACTCGTTTCCAGCCCGAGGCGGAGTCGGATTCCCCGGACGGCGTTCGTGAGCTGAGCCCGATCTTCTTCAGCCAGTCGCTGGACGGCGGTGCCACGTGGTCGGAGCGGGTCGAGATCAGCGGCGAGGCGGAGGGGATCTGCCCGGTCGAATGCTTCAACGACCAGGGCTCACACCCGGTCGTCGGCCCCGACGGGACGATCTACGTCACCTTCGGGAACAAGGACGCGATCAAGGGCGGCGAGCAGGTCCTGCTCGTGAAGTGCCCGGCCGATCAGGACTGCACGATCCCGGAGAGCTGGTCCGAGCCCGTGATCATCTCGGACCTGACCGGGGGCATGCCGATCGGGCCGAGCGCGGAGGGCTGTCCGATCGGCTCCGAGTGTCTGCCTCCCAACGGGTACCGCGTCTCGGAGACGATGTCCGTCTCCAACTCGGTCGACGCGGCAGGTCATCTATACGCGGTCTGGGCGGATTTCCGCAACAACACGAATCCGGACTGCACCGGCGCCGCATCGTCGGCCACCAGTCCGTGCGACAACGACGTCTTCTACTCGGTCTCGAGTGATGGCGGCGAGACCTGGAGCGAGCCGCGGGACATCACGCCGCGGGCGAACGCGCGGTTCGGCGAGACGGCCCAGTGGCAGCCGTGGAGCAAGGTGACAAGCGACGGCAGCCGCCTCTGGGTGGCGTTCTACGACCGCGCGTACGGCAACTGCGAAGAGACCGGCTGCAACGACATCACCGCGGCCGAGATCCTCGATCCGGCCTCCGAGACGCCGACGTACCACTACTCGCGCGTGACGACTGACTCGATGCCGAACCTCACGACCGCGAACAACCCGCTCGAGGCGGGCTTTCTCGGCGACCGTATGACGCTCGACCTCGACGGCCAGGCTCGAGCCCATGTGCTCTGGGCGGACACGCGCCAGCACGCCGGCTCTGCACCGGAGACCGACGTCTACTACGCGCAGGTACCCGCGCCGGCCGGGCCGCCTCCCCCGGCGCCGCCGCCGCCTCCACCGCCTCCTCCTCCTCCACCGCCACCGCCTCCTCCTCCTCCACCACCACCACCACCTCCGCCACCGCCTCCTCCGCCACCACCCCCGCTGGTTCGCTGCCGCGTTCCGCGGGTGATCGGCCTGACGCTCGGCCGAGCCCGCGCGCGGATCCGCGCCCGCCACTGCTCCGTCGGGCGAATCCGGCGCTCACGCTCCAAGCGTGTCGGCCGGGTCATTGCGCAGAGCCCGCGGCCCGGCGCGGTTCGTCGCCGCGGATCTCGGGTCAGCCTCGTCGTCGGCCGGCGCTAGCTCGAGCGCGCCGCCGCGCAGGCCGGCAGCGGCAGTACCTTCACCACCGCATAGCTTCCCGCGGAACCGCGTGCGAGGACGCGGACGGCATCGCAGCGCGTGGCTCCGCGGATCGTGACGACGAACACGCCGTTACCGTTTGCCTTCGCGCGTGCGGCCTTTCCGGCGGTGCTCACACGGACCCGCTCCCCCGACCGGAAGTGTTCGCCCCGGACGGTGAGCGGCCCCTTGCCGACGAGGTGAAGAGCAGGGCGCGCGGCATGCGCAGCCGGCGATCGCCCGAGCATCGTGAACCCGAGCACGACCACTGCCGCCGTCACGCAGACCCCGAGCAGCGCTGCTGTGCGCATCACCCGGCCAGTATCTCGGACCCACCGACACCGGTGAATCTATGGCTCGTGTATCACATCGGTGAATCTATGGGTCGTATATCATCCCGCGGTCAAAGCGCCGACCAGGGTCAGTGGTCGGCTGTCAGGAAGGGGAGACATGCGGAAAGCACTTACGTTCTTGGTGCCGATTACGGCACTCGCCTTGCTTGTCATCGCCGGTGCCGCACTCGCGCCGCAGAGCGCGAAGAGCAGCGCGCAGGTCGGGAACAAGATCTACGCGCACAAGCTCGCTGTGGCGCTCGGCAAGGAGCCCGCGAGGGGCAAGGAGATGCCTCTCTCGTCGGGCCTGCTGCAAACCCTGATGGAGAAGACCGGGGTGATCGACCAGCGGTCCGCGAAGTGGGCCCAGACGGCGCAGGGCCGAGCCATGCTGAACGGCCCGGACGCGCACGGCATCTCGGACAACAAGACCGAGGGCTGCCAGAACGTGTTCCACGGCCACGGGCAGACGAACACGCGCGTGAACCAGGACTGCTCGTTCCGGCGGCAGGCCGAAGAGATGATCGCGATCAACCCGCTGGACGAGAAGAACATCATCGCCGGCCAGAACGACTCGCGGATCGGCTTCAACCACTGCGGGTACGACTGGTCGTTCGACGGTGGCAAGAACTGGGGCGACCAGCTGCCGCCCTTCTTCCAGTTCGTCCAGCTCGACAACCACACGGCGGACGCCTGTAGCGATCCGACCGGGGCGTGGGATTCCCGCGGGAACGCCTACGTGGGCGGCGTGTTGTTCGACGTCGCGAGCGGAGCGAACTCCGTCCTCGTCGAGAAGTCGAACGCCGGGAACGGCGGGGCCTTCTACCACTCGCCCACGCCGGGTGCGTTCCAGCAGTACGTCGACAACCCACCAGGCGTCGTCGCCAACGACGACGGCAACGACTTCGCAAACGACAAGGAGCTGCTGACGGCCGACTCGCATGCGTCGAGCCCGAAGCGGGACAACGTCTACATGACGTGGACGCGGTTCAACGCCGCGGGCCACAGCCCGATCTACTTCAGCCAGTCGACGGACGGGGCCGCAACGTGGTCCGCACCGCTCGAGATCAGCGGTTCGAACGCGTCGATCTGCACCGTTCCGGAGGTCGGCCCATGCTACGACGACCAGGGCTCGGATCCGGTGGTCGGCCCCGACGGGACGATTTACGTCGTCTTCGCCAACGGGAACGTCCCGGGCGCAGGCCAGGAGCAGATGCTGTTCGTCAAGTGCCCGGCCTCGGCGGACTGCACCAACGCCGCAAGCTGGACGGATCCGGTCAGGATCGACACGCTGGCCAATACCTCGCCTGTCGGGCCCGATGGAACCACCGGGTGCGCGGGCGGGCGGACCTGCCTGCCGCCGAACGGCTACCGGATGGGAACCGAGACGGTCGAAACGATCTCGGTCGATCACAGCGGGAACCTGTACGCGACCTATTCGGACTTCCGCAACGGTCAGGCGCCTTGCACCGGTCCGGCCTCGACGGCGACGCCGCCGTGCGACAACGACGTCTTCTACTCGTTCTCGACAGACGGCGGCACGACGTGGAGCGCTCCGCACAACATCACTCCGCGCTCGCAAATCGGTGAGAACGCGCAGTGGCAGTCGTGGAGTGAGGTCACGAGTGACGGCAGCCGCCTCTGGGTGGCCTACTACGACCGCCAGTACGGCAACTGCGAGTTCACGGGTTGCAACGACATCACGGCGGCCGAGATCAGGAATCCCACCTCGGCGCACCCGTCCTACAGCTACACGCGGGTGAGCACATCCTCCGGGCCGAATCTCCTCCCGGCGAACAATCCGGTCCAAGCCGGGTTCATCGGCGACTACATGTGGGTCGACACCGATAGTCATAACAACGCCCACATCGTCTGGGCCGACACGCGCCCCGTCAGGGGCACGGCTCCAGAGGAGGACGTCTACTACGCGAAGGTCAATCACGACGAAGGCCATGGCGGTCACTAGGTCTGCCTGACCTGACGGTGCTGTACGAAGAGGGCCGCCCCCCGAGGCGGCCCTCTTTCTTTCTAGTACGCGACGGCTCCTCTACCGGATTCGGCTGCGTGTCGTTGTTCGTCAGCGCGGTACGAGCTGCGGACCAGCGGCCCTGAAAAGACCGAGCCGAAGCCGAGCGCCTCGCCCTGCTCGCGGAACCAGCGGAACTCGTCCGGATGCACCCAGCGGTCGATCTCCGCGTGCTTCGCAGACGGCTGGAGGTACTGGCCGATCGTGACGACGTCGACGCCGTGGGCGCGCAGGTCGCGGAGCGTTTCGACGACCTCGTCGTTCGTCTCGCCCAGGCCGACGATGATCCCCGACTTGGTCAGTACTGGATAGTCCGCGAGCTCCTTCGCCCGCGCAAGCAACCAGAGCGCCTTGTCGTAGTCGACCTTCGCGCCGCGCATGCGCCGGTGCAGGCGGCGGACGGTCTCGATGTTGTGGTTGAAGACCTCCGGCCGCGCGGCGAGGACGATACGCAGCGCCTCCTCCTCGTAGCCGAGGAAGTCGGGGGTCAGCACCTCCACAGATGCCTCGGGAACCTTTGCCTTCAGCGCGCGAATGGTCGCCGCGTAGTGGCCGGCGCCCTTGTCGGGCAGGTCGTCCCGGTCGACCGAGGTGACGACGACGTGCTTCAGGCTCATCTGCGCCGCCGTGCTCGCCAGCCGCAGCGGCTCGAGCGGGTCCGGCGGATGCTCGGGCTTGCCCGAATGGACGTAGCAGTAGCGGCAGGCCCGGGTGCACGTGTCGCCGAGGATCTGGAAAGTCGCCGTGCCGCGCCCCCAGCACTCGGAGATGTTGGGGCAGCGGGCCTCCTCGCAGATCGTGAGCAAGTTCTGCCCGTGGATCAGCTTCTTGACGTCGAAGTACCGCGAGTCCGCGCTCGGGGCGCGTACCTTCATCCATTCGGGCCGGCGAGGCCGCTGGGCGACAGGCAGCGAGCGCTGCATGCCGCCCAGTCTAGAGACAGCCTGGGAGCCTAGGTGTCCTTGAAAGGATCCAGGTAGACGTCGTCGATCTGCGACGCGCCGCTCGTCGCGGTGAAGCGAAGCGAGATCGCCTTGGTCGTCAGCAGTCCGGTTACGTTGGTGAGCAGAAGCGCGACCTTGGTCGACGGCTTCCACGTGCCGTTGTTCGAGACGGTGCCGCCATCGAGAATGCTGAGCACTCCCAGGAGACTGTTGACGGTCACAGTGACCCGGATCGCAGACGAGTTGCTTGGGCTTCGGCCCATGAAACGCAGGTGCCAGTCGCCGGGGGCAAAACACATCGTCGGGGTAGTGGCCGAGGAGCCCGCCGGCATATAGAGCGACCGGCTATCGCTCCTCGAGTGAATGAAGTAGGGCTCGTTACCGGACATGACCTTGGCTCCGCCGCTGAGCTTCCAGGTCGTTGTGCTCTCCTCGAAGCTGCCACCTGGCGTGAGCATGTAGTTCGACTTGTCAGCCCAGGGTAGGAAGACCGTCGAGGCGCTGGCGCAATAGCCCGAGGTGCCGGTGCCGATCAGACCCGCATTCGCGGGGATCGCCAGACCCGCAAGAAGTGCCAATAGACCGGTGAGGCCGATCAACCTACGAAGCCGCGTTGCCACAGAGTCCTCCCTCTCGATTTGCCGCTGGTTCGCACTTTGGGCCTCTCCCGTTTCGCTGCATCACCCACAAGGGGGTCTTCGTGGGCTCGGTCATCCCTCGAACGAGGGGTTCCGGCGGCGCACGCCCGTCAAGCCGGGCCGTCACTTGGCCGATTTGGCTCATGTGGCGACAGCGGCAACCACCTCTCTAGAGCTCGATCCCGATGCCCAGCGTGTAATCGAGGAGCAGCGGGCCAGGCGGCTCAGCAGCCTTGCCACGCGCGATCGCACGACGTTGGTCGTCTCCCTGGGACTCTTCCTCGCCGTCGCCGGCTCGCTGGCCGTGCTCCTGCCTTCGGGCCGGTCGCCCTCGATGGTCAGCGTTGCGCTCTTGGTGGGGGCTTACGCACTCGCGTTCCGTCTTGATTTCGAGGTGGGCAGCGGCTCGGCTGTCCCGACGCAGCTCATCCTTGTCCCGATGCTGTTCGTGCTTCCCGCGGGAACGGTTCCGCTGGCAGTCGCCGCGGGAATCCTGCTCGGCAGCGCGCCCGAGTACGCGAGACGCATGCTTCACTTCGAACGGGTCTTTCTGCGGCTTGCCGACTCCTGGTACGCCGTCGGGCCGGCCCTCGTGCTGGGTCTGGCGGGAGAGGCGCAACCGGATCTCCGGCGCTGGCCGCTCTACCTCGGCGCGCTCGGGGCTCAGTTTGCGCTCGACTACGGCAGCACGGCAATTCGTCAATGGGCCATCCTGGGCGTGCCGCCGAGGCTCCACCTGCGCACGATGGGCTCGGTTTGGGTGATCGACGCCGGCCTCGCGCCGGTCGGACTCGCCGTCGCCTTCGCGAGCGCGCGCTCCTCCGCAGGCGTGCTCCTCGCCCTGCCACTCGTTGCGCTGCTCGCCGTCTTCGCGCGCGAGCGGCGTGTGCGGATCGACCATGAGCTCGAGCTGCGGGACGCATACCGTGGCACCGCGTTTCTCCTCGGGGACGTCGTCGAGGCCGATGACGCGTACACCGGCGAGCACAGCAAGGACGTCGTCGAGCTGACCCTCGCGGTCGTCGACGAGCTTGGACTTTCCTCGTCTGAGAGGCGGGACGCAGAGTTTGCGGCGCTGCTCCATGACGTCGGGAAGGTCCGGGTTCCGAATGAGATCATCAACAAGCCCGGCAAGCTCACCCCGGAGGAGCGAAAGATCGTCGAGCGCCACACGGTCGACGGCGAGGAAATGTTGCTCCGGGTCGGAGGCTTGCTCGCCGAGATCGGGCGCATCGTTCGCGCCTGTCATGAGCGGTGGGACGGCGAAGGCTATCCCGACGGCATCTCCGGGGAGGAAATTCCACTCATCGCGCGGATCGTGGCGTGCTGTGACGCCTACAACGCGATGACGAGTGATCGTTCTTACCGCAAGGCGTTGCCCGTTTCGGAAGCGGTCGCTGAATTGCGCCGCGGAAGCGGGAACCAGTTCGATCCGCGGGTCGTAGATGCGCTGCTCGCGTTCGTCGAGCGCGTCGCCATAGCCGCTTAGCGGTATCTGGCAGGGTAGGGCCGTGGTTCCAGAGGCGCCGCTCCGGACGACGAAGTACGGCCTGGTCGCCGACGTCGAGGGCTGGTTCGTGCTCAACGCGCGGGAGAGCCGATGGCGGGACACCGGGCCGCTCGGTTTCTACTGCAACTTCGAAGGGAAGCGGCCTTTCCGGCAGCTCGGGATCAACATCAACATCCTCGAGCCCGGCCAAGCTCTGGGGAGATATCACCGGGAAAACGCACAGGAAGCATTCCTCGTGGTGGCCGGAACCTGCCTCCTGATCGTCGAGGGTGAGGAGCGCGAGCTGAAGGCGTGGGACTTCTTTCACTGCCCGCCGCAGACCGAGCACGTGATCGTCGGAGCCGGCGAGGAACGTTCTGTCGTTGTCGCGGTCGGGGCCCGGGGACTTGCGCGCAGGGGTCTCGTCTATCCCGTGTCGGAGGTTGCCCAGGCGCATGGCGCCGGGGTCAGAGCCGAGACGACGAAGCCCGGCGAGGCCTACGCCGGCCTACCGTCCAGCCGGTGCGCCTACCGCGACGGCTGGCTACCGGACGCCTGAGCTACCGCGCGGAGACCTGCTCGACGCCGACTGTTTGGCCTGCGCTCGAGGCACCTGTCGGTTTCGCGGTCAGCCGCTCGTGAAGAGGCTGGGGCCAGAGCCCCGCACCTTCTCCCGCGGGGATCTCCTCGAAGGATAGGCCGAAGACCTCCTCGAGCGCCGCCGCGGCGTGCGGGCGCACCTCGTCGACCGAAACCGGCCGGCCGAGCTCGCGCGCAATCGTCGTGAACGACGCGTCGGCGAGGCCGCAGGCCGTGATCCACTCAGTGAACGGCGCGGTGTCGAGGTCGACGTTGAGCGCGTAGCCGTGTGTCGTCACCCACTTCGTGATGTGCACGCCGATGGACGCGATCTTCCGGGGAGGGCCTTCGACCCAGATCCCGGTCAGGCCCTCGATGCGTGTCGCCTCGACGCCGGTGGCTCCCGCCGTGCGGATGAGCGCCTCCTCGAGGTCGCGGCAGTAGCGCTTCACGTCCTGGCCGTGGCGCGTCAGGTCGAAGATCGGGTAGCAGACGAGCTGGCCGGGCCCGTGGTAGGTCGACTTGCCGCCGCGGTCGGTCTCGACGATCTCGACCTCCGCCCCGTCGGGCACGTGCAGTTCGCCCTCGTCGGCGCGGCGCCCGAGCGTGATCACCGGCGGGTGCTCGAGGAGCAGAACCGTGTCTGGGATCGCCCCCTGCGAGACGGCGGCCGCCAGCGAGCGTTGCAGGTCCCAGGCCTCGCGATAGGGAACCTGCCCGAGGTTGTAGAGATACGCGCCGCGCGTCACGCCGTCAATCTAGCGCTCGACGATCAGCGCCCGTGCCGCCTCGACGTCCTTCTCCTCCACGAGGATCTCCCGCTGGCCGCCCCAGCCGTCGGTGGATCCGGCGCCGAAGTTGGTCTGCCGCCACGTTGACTCGATCCCCTCCGTCTTCAGCAGCGACTGGATCATCTCGGCGTCTAAGGGGGTATTAGCGAGCGTTAACCGAACGAGCCCCACGGCGCGAGTCTAGCCAGCGCCGTCTGTTCAAGCCTTCCGCGTGCCGGTCGATCGCCGTGGAGGCTGGCTTTGCCAGCCTCCACTCACAAACATTGGTCCCCAAGACAAATTGAGGAAAGTCGTCATGGCGCGCGCAGCGCGCCGGACTTTCCTCAATAAGCGATCTCGTCCCAGGTCTCGAGCGCTTCTCGGAGGTCCTTGAGGAAGCGACCCGCGAGCGCACCGTCGACGAGGCGGTGGTCGTACGTGAGCGTGATGTTCATGATCGGCCGGATCGCGATCACGTCCTTGCCGAACGAGTCCTGGATCACCCACGGGCGCTTGACGAGCGCGTACGTGCCGAGGATCCCCGCCTGCGGCTGGCTGATCACCGGCGTCCCGTGGAAGGTGCCGTAGCCGCCCGGGTTCGTGATCGTGAACGTGCCGCCCTGCACCTCGTCGGGGGTCAGCTTCTTGTTCCGCGCGCGGTCGGCGATGTCCGTTACGGCCTGCGCCATTCCGAGTAGGTTCAGCCCCTCGGCGTGCTTCACGACCGGGACGATCAGGCCCTTGCCGTCGGCGAGCTCGACGGCGAAGCCGAGGTTGACGTACGGACGAGTGACGATCTGCTCGCCACGGATCTCGCCGTTGATCCACGGGTATTTCTTGAGCGTTTCGACGACGGCGCGCGCGACGAAGATCAGGTAGGTCGGGTTGACGCCGTACTGCTTCTGGAACTCGGGCTTGATCTTTTCGCGAATGGCGACGACCCGGGACATGTCGACCTCGATCGCGCTCGTCACATGTGCCGAAGTGTCGAGTGAGCGGCGCATATGGTCGGCGATGCCCCGGCGCATCGCGGTCATGGGCTCCAGCTGGTCGCCGGCCATTGCAGGGGCTGGGGCTGGGGCAGGCGCAGGTGCCGGAGCCGGCGCCGGCGCAGCGGCGGCGGGTGCGGGTGCAGGTGTGGGCGCCGGCGCGGGTGCCGGGGCGGGTTGGGCCGGCGCTTCGGCAGGTGCGGGCTGGGCAGCCTCGGCCGGTGCGGGCTGGGCCGCCGGAGCAGGGGCGGGCGCCTCGGCAGGAGCCGGCGCCGGTGCAGCCTGCGCGCCGGACTCGACGAAGTTGAGGATGTCCTTCTTGGTCACGCGGCCGCCGCGGCCGGTGCCGGGCACGCCCGACACGTCGACGCCGTGCTCGGCTGCGATCCGTGCGACGACCGGGGAGACGAAGCTCTTCTCGCCCTGCTCGCCGTTCGACGGCTGGGCCGCCGCGGGTGCAGGCGCAGGCTGAGGCGCAGGAGCCTCGGCGGGCGCAGGGGCCGGAGCCTCGGCGGGCGCCTCGGCAACGGCGGGCTCGGCGGGGGCCGCCGGCTCGGCGGCCGGAGGAGCGCCGCCGGCCTCGCCGCCGATGATGGCCAGCTTCGTCCCGACCTCGACCGTCTCGCCTTCCTGGACGAGGATCTGTGTCACGACCCCGCTGGCCGGGCTCGGCACCTCGGTGTCGACCTTGTCCGTCGAGATCTCGAGCAGCGACTCGTCGGCCTCGATCGTCTCGCCCTCGCGCTTGAGCCATTTCGTGACCGTCCCCTCGGAGACGGACACGCCCATCTGGGGCATGACGACGTCGACGGCTTCAGTCGTGGCCATGGCGCCTAATACTCAGCGAGCTCGCGCAGTCCTTTGGCTACGTCTTCGACCTGCGGGATGAAGGCCTTCTCGAGCGGCGGCGAGAAGGGCACGGGCGTGTCCGGCGCGGCGATCCTCCTGATCGGCCCGTCGAGATGCTCGAACGCCTCCTCGGCGATCGTCGCCGCGATCTCGCCGCCGAAGCCGCCGGTGCGGTTGTCCTCGTGGAGCACGAGCACCTTCGACGTCCTCTTCGCGCTCTCGAGCACCGCCTGCTTGTCCCAGGGGATGATCGTGCGCAGGTCGAGGATCTCGACCGAGATGCCGTCGGCCTCGAGCTCCTTTGCCGCCTCGTCGGCCGTGTAGACCATCGCGCCCCAGGTGACGACGGTGATGTCGTCGCCCTCGCGATGCACGCGGGCCTTGCCGAACGGGGTCGTGTACCGCTCCTCGGGCACCTCGCCCTTGATCCGCCGGTAGAGGTGCTTGTGCTCGAAGTAGAGGACGGGATTCGGGTCCTCGATCGCGCTGATCAGCAGGCCCTTCGCGTCCTCCGGCGTCGCCGGGCAGACGACCTTCAGGCCGGGGATGTGCGCGAAGGAGCTCTCCGGGTTCTGCGAGTGGAATGGCCCGCCGGAGAAGCCGCCGCCGGACGGAAGCCGGACGACGATCGGAACGGGCGTCCCGGCGCGGTAGCGCTGCTTCGCGGCCACCGTGACGAGCTGGTCCCAGGCGCACGAGATGAAGTCGGCGAACTGCATCTCCGCAACCGGGCGCATGCCCATGATCGCCGCACCCGTACAGCCGCCGATGATTGCCGTCTCCGAGAGCGGCGCGTCGATCACGCGCCAGGACCCGAACTCCTCCTGGAAGCCGAGCGTGACCTTGAAGGCCCCGCCGTACACGCCGACGTCCTCGCCGATCACGAAGACGCGCTTATCGCGGCGCATCTCGGTGCGGAGGCCGTCCGAGATCGCGCTCAGGTAGGTCATCTCAGCCATCGCTATTTGTGGTGCGGCGTGTCGAGGTCTTCCGGGGTCGCGAAGACACCCTCGGTCAGCGTCGCGGGATCGGGGAGCGGCGACTCGTCGGCGCGGTTGATCGCGTCGACCAGGCTCTTCTTGACGCTCGCGCCGATCTCTTCCTCCTCCGCGTCAGTTAGATCGGCGTTGTCGCGGAGCCAGGTGCGGAAGCGCTCGATCGGGTCGCGCTTCGCCCACTCCTCGAACATCTCCTTCGGCACATAGAAGGCGTCGTCGTGCACGGCGTGGCCCTCCATGCGCAGGGTCATCGACTCGATCAGCGTCGGGCCGCCGCCCTCGCGCGCCTTCTCGATCGCGCGCTTCACCTCGCGGTAGACGGCCAGGACGTCGGTCCCGTCGACCACGACGCCCTCGAAGCCGTACGCCTGCGCGCGGTCGGCGAGCGTCTCGCACGCGTACTCGAGGTGCGTCGGCGTCGAGTAGGCCCACTGGTTGTTGTCGCAGATGAAGACCACCGGCAGCCGACGCACGCCGGCAAGGTTCATGCCCTCGTGCGCGTCCCCGCGCGCGGAAGCGCCCTCGCCGTACCAGCCGACCGCGACGCGCTTCTCCTCCCGGATCCGGAAGGCGAGCGCGCAGCCGACCGCGACCGGCAGCATCGCCGGCAGGTGGCTGACCATCGCCAGCAGGCCGAGGTTCGCGTCGGCCATGTGGACGTTGCCGTCGCGCCCCTTTGTCGGCCCATCGGCCCGGCCCATGTACTGGGCGAAGATCCGCCACGGCTCCACGCCTCGCGTGACGTGGACGCCCATGTCGCGGTGCAGCGGGGTCCCGACGTCGTCCGGGCCCATCGCGGTCGCGACGCCGACCGAAGAAGCCTCGTTCCCGCGGCCCGTGTAAAAGGAGCCCGGAATCTTGCCCTGCTTGTAGAGGATGTGGCCGCGCTCCTCGATCCCGCGCGTCGTCAGCATGTTGCGGTAGATCGCGAGCAGGTCCTCACGATCGAGGCCCGCCTCGCGGATCTCATGCAGGGAGCCGACGGGCTCGGCTTCGCGGGCGATCGCCATCCGCGTGAAACTCTAACGACTAGGCTCCCCGTCGATGTCGTTCGATTCCGACCGCTTCCTCGTCGACCAGCTTGTCCGGCCGGTCGCGAACCTCTACCGGGTCACGCCGCTGGCCGTCGGCGAGACGCCGGCCGGGCCGCCGATCGCCTATGTTCGCCAGAAGAAGCTCAAGATCAAGGAGGACATCCGCTTCTACGCGGACGAGGGCGAGACGCAGGAGCTCTTTCGGATCAAGGCCCGCTCCATCCTCGACTTCGGCGGCTCGCGCTACGACGTGCTCGAGGGTGAGCAGAAGATCGGGTTGCTCTGGCACAAGTTCCGCGAGTCCCTGATCAGGACCGCCTGGCACGTCGGCGGGCCGGACGAGCAGGAGATCGCTCTCGCGCGCG
The DNA here is from genome assembly GCA_035318925.1 of Gaiellaceae bacterium. Taxonomy (GTDB): domain Bacteria; phylum Actinomycetota; class Thermoleophilia; order Gaiellales; family Gaiellaceae; genus VAXT01. The sequence goes on along the minus strand of DATHDS010000021.1, from coordinate 265,595 downwards.
AGCGCTCGGCGGCCGGCGCGATCGCACGGCGCGTGGTCGACTACGTGCCCTATGTCGGCGGGTACATTCCGATCCCCTACAACTTCGAGATCCTCATCGGCGGCGAGGTGGTGGGCGGGATGGACCGCAAGTTCAAGCTGCGCGACCAGTACATCCTCGATCTCAGCGGCGATCGCGAGAAGAAGCTCGACCGCCGGCTCGCCGTCGCGCTCGCCGTCGGGCTCGACACGCTCCAAAACCGATAGTGGGCAAGGCATCCGACTGGCTCCGCGAGGAGCGCCGCAAGACGCTCGGCGATTGGGTGTCTTTCTGCGTTACCTGCGGGTTCGCGACGCGCTATTTCGACGACTCCGAAGGCGAGCTTCCGCCGGCGTGCCCGCAGTGCGCCGGCGAGATGCGCTCGCGGTGCCCGTCCTGCGACGCCAGGTTCAGCTCGGTCTTCGCCGTCGAGTGCGAAGCCTGTGGAGAGGAGCTCCGGCCGGCCGAGGCTTTCGGCGGCCCGATTCGCAAGCCCGGCCGCTGAGGCGCCGCGGTTATTTGCGGATCTCTGAAAAGCGGATCAGCGTGACGAGCTCGTCCTGGGCGATCTCGCGGTTGTACAGCTGGCCGAGGAAGGTGGCCAGCTCCTCCGGGCGCCGCGCTTCGGGATTGTCGTGCTCGATCTCCTTCGGCGAGAGCTGCGCGAGCGGCTTCACCTCGACCTTGTCGATGACCGCGTCGAAGACCTTGTCCCGTGGCCCGTAGCGGGCGCCGACGAGCACCTGGACGACCATGCCCTTCTTGTACTTCCGGGACTTGTCGCCGAGTCGGATCGTCGCGGTCTTGCGGCGGCTCCGCAGCTGGTCGGCGACCATTGGCGAGTAGAAGTTCAGTGCATACATGGGGACAAGGGGGCGGGAAGCGCGCGCATCATAGGCCGTTGTCGCGCACGAACGCGAGTGCTTTTTCCGCCATCTCGCGCTCGCCCTTGTAGGCAAGCAGGCGAGGGCCGTCCTCGAGCGGGAACCAGCGGGCCTCGGCGACCTCGACCTGCTGCTCCGGCGCGATCTCGCCCAGCCGGCCGCTTCGGTAGCGCAGCAGGTAGAAGCTGACGACCTTGAAGACCCGCTCGCCTGCCCACATGTAGACGTAGCGGATGTCGCCGAGCTTCGTCACCAGGCGGGCCTCGATGCCCGTCTCCTCGGCGACCTCCCGCACGGCTGTCTGCTCCGGCTTCTCCCCCAGGTCGATGAGGCCTTTCGGCAATGCCCAGACCGGCGGCTTTCGTCCGGCCGGCCGGATCGCGGCCAGCATCCAGCGCCCGCGCAGACGCCGCACGAGGACGCCACCGGCCGAGAACTCCCTCCGCACCGGCCCACGCTACCACGGCCATCCTGTTACAAACTGGTCCTACCCTGCCGGAGCCCCGGTCCCAGCGGGCTTCCCAAGCCCGGTTGCACAGCGGAGTTCAGACCCGCTAGTATGCTCTGGCACTCAGCATCGTTGAGTGCCAATAGATGTCACAAAGTCTGAACAGGAGGTCCTGAATGGATCTGCAACCACTGGGCGATCGCCTCATCGTCGAGCCCCTCGAGGAAGAGGAGACGACGTCGAGCGGGATCGTTCTGCCCGACACCGCGAAGGAGAAGCCGCAGCGCGGCCGCGTCCTCGCAGTCGGCCCGGGCGGCCGCAACGACAAGGGCGAGATCGTGCCGATGGAAGTCGCCGTCGGCGACGAGATCATCTACTCGAAGTACGGCGGAACCGACATCAAGGTCGGAGCCGACGAAGTTCTCATCCTGCGCGAGTCGGACGTGCTCGCGAAGGTCGCAGGGAAGGGCGCCAAGTCGAGCAAGAAGAAAGAGCTCGCCGGCGCAGCCGCCTAACCAAATCAACGAAAGACGGAGGGATACATGGCTCATAAAGAGCTGAAGTTCGACGAGGAGGCGAGGCGCTCACTCGAGCGCGGCGTCAACATCCTCGCCGACGCGGTCAAGGTCACTCTTGGCCCGAAGGGTCGGTACGTCGTGCTCGACAAGAAGTTCGGCGCGCCGACGATTACGAACGACGGAGTCACGATCGCACGCGAGATCGAGGTCGAGGACCCGTTCGAGAATCAGGGCGCACAGCTCGTCAAAGAGGTCGCGACCGCGACCAACGACGTTGCCGGGGACGGCACGACGACGGCGACGGTGCTCGCCCAAGCGATTGTCCGCGAGGGCCTGAAGAACGTCGCTGCCGGCGCGAATCCGATTGCGCTCAAGCGCGGCATCGAGCAAGCCGTCGAGGCTGTCGTCGAGGACCTGAAGAAGCAGTCGAAGGCAATCTCGGGCAAGGAAGACATCGCCCGTGTCGCGACAATCTCCGCGCGCGAGCGGGAGATCGGTGACGTCATCGCCGACGCAATCGACCGGGTCGGCAAGGACGGCGTCGTCAACGTCGAGGAGGGCCAGACCTTCGGGCTCGAGCTCGAGTTCACCGAGGGCATGCAGTTCGACAAGGGCTACCTCTCGCCGTACATGGTCACCGACCCCGAGCGCATGGAGGCCGTGCTCGACGAGCCGTACATCCTGGTTGCGAACCAGAAGATCGGCGCCGTCAAGGACCTCCTGCCGGTGCTCGAGCAGGTCATCCAGGCCGGTCGGCCGCTGCTGATCATCGCCGAGGACGTCGAGGGCGAGGCTCTCGCCACGATCGTCGTCAACAAGCTTCGCGGAACCTTCACGGCAGTCGCCGTCAAGGCGCCGGGCTTCGGCGATCGCCGCAAGCGCATGCTCGAGGACATCGCGATCCTCACGGGCGCCGAGGTGATCACCGAGGAGATGGGTCTCAAGCTCGAGAACACGAAGCTCACGCAGCTCGGCAAGGGCCGCAAGGTCGTCATCGCGAAGGACACGACGACGATCATCGACGGCGCAGGCGACGCAAACGCGATCAAGGCGCGGATCAAGCAGATCAAGAACGAGATCGAGAACACGGACTCCGACTTCGACCGCGAGAAGCTGCAAGAACGTCTGGCGAAGCTCGCCGGAGGAGTCGCGGTCGTGAAGGTGGGCGCCGCAACCGAGACCGAGATGAAGGAAAAGAAGCATCGGGTCGAGGACGCACTGCAGGCGACGCGCGCCGCACTCGAAGAGGGGATCGTTCCCGGCGGCGGCGTCGCGCTTCTGCACGCCGTGTCCGCGATCAAGCTCGACGCGTTTGAAGGCGACGAGCGAACGGGTGCACTCATCATCACCCGTGCCCTCGAGGAGCCGATCCGTCAGCTCGCCGACAACGCGGGCCTTGAAGGCTCTCTCGTCGTCGACAAGATCCGCTCGGCCGCCAAGGGCCACGGTCTCAACGTCGAGACAGGTGAGCTCGAGGATCTCGTGAAGGCCGGGATCATCGATCCGACTATGGTCACGCGCTCGGCGCTTCAGAACGCCGCGTCGATTGGGAAGAACATCCTCACGACCGAAGCGATCGTCGCCGACGCACCCGAGAAGGCAGGTGCGCCCGTCGGTGGCGGAATGCCCGACATGGGCGGGATGATGTAACCGTTGCGGCCGCGCTTCGCGCGGCCGCTCGGTATCACGGGGGAACCCCTGGTTCCCCCGTGGGCCCCCTCCTTGCAACCCGGGGGTTTTGTTCAGCTGTTGTAGTGGGCCGGTGGCTGTGGCTGCGATTCAACCGTGCGGTTGTGAGCCTCCCGCCGGGCTTTGCCCGGCGGGAGGCTCACTACGCGCAGACGAACCACCTCTCCAGCCGGCGGCCCACTACCCGCTCGGGCCAAGCCGCCGGCTGCAAGGAGGGGGCCCACGGGGGAACCAGGGGTTCCCCCATGAAAGCGAGGGGCCGCAAAGCGGCACCTACGCGAAAAAAGAGACCGGCTTGCGCCGGTCTCTTGATCTCAAATGCGGCTGGGAGGTGAATCCTTCCGCATGAGGAGGGGGGAGGTGGGTGATTCCCGTATCGGCCCTCCGTCTTGCTGGGCGATCCCCCGAACGAGGGAATTCACAAACCTAGACGCGGCCGGCCGGCACCTGTCCAGGGCCAGGCCCTGGACAGGGCTCGTTAGAACTCGTATCGCTCCTCTTTCCAGTAGTCCGCGTCGTTGTGGTAGCCGTAGCGCTCCCAGAAGCCGGGTTGGTCTGCGGAGAGCAGCTCGATGCCCCGTAGCCACTTGGCGCTCTTCCAGAAGTACCGGCTCGGGATGACCAGTCGCAGCGGCCAGCCGTGCTCGGGCTCGAGCGGCTCGCCATCGGCCTCGTAGGCGATCAGCGCGTGCTCGTCTTCGAGCGCCTCGAGCGGCACGTTCGCGGTGTAGCCCTGCTCGGCGTGGGCGACGACGAACCGCGCGCTCGGCTTCGGGTGTGCGAGCTTCGCGAGCTCAACCCAGCTGACTCCCCGGAAGCGGGTGTCGAACCGACTCCAGCGCGTCACGCAGTGGATGTCGATCGTGATCTCGGTGCCCGGCAGCGCCTGGAGCTCGTCCCAGCTCAACGTGACAGGCGTCTCGACCTCGCCGAAGACCTTGAAGTCCCACGTGGCGAGGTCGGTGGCGGGCACCGAGCCGGCGTGGAGCACCGGCCACTTCTCGGTCAGGTACTGGCCCGGGGGCAGGCGCGCGGGGTCGTACCCCGCCTCGGCGACCTTCTGCTCTGCCTTGGCGCGGAACACGATTCCTAGTCTCCTCTTTCCCGCCTCGTGGCAGCCCGAAGAGCCCTCGCGAACGCTCGCCGCGTCAACACGAGCACCTCGAGGCAGAAGGGTCCTGGATCGGTAATCGACAGGAACGCATGCGTCGTCCTGCGACGGGGTCGCAACACGCTCAGGGCCGGGCGAAGCCTACGCCGGCGCAGGTAGTCCGCGAATGCGCGCAACTCGCCTTCCTCCCACCGATAGCGGAACCCGGCACGTGCCCGAGCCGCCGGTGGATCGCGGTGCAACAGCCAGTCGCACCACACCGCCGGCAGATTCGCGCCCGCGGCGACGTCGAGCGCGATCGACGAGAACAGGCGCGGGTTGAAGTCGATCAGGGCGAGGCGGCCGTCGTTCGTCTCCAGCGTGTCCGTCTGGAAGATCCCTTGCCAGCCCGTCGCCCGGACGAAGGCAAGCATCTGCTCGAGCACTTCCGGGGAGAGCCGGATCGTCTCGGCGAAGGTGAACGTGCCGGCGAACCGTGGGTAGGTGCGGCGAGCGCGCGCAGCCGTGATGGCGAGGAGCTCGCCGTTTGCGATCACGCCCGAACAGGACAGGATCGACCGGAACGACTCCAGCTGCTGCAACGTGACCGGAGAGCCGTAGTCGGGCAGCGCCGCCAGGAGCTCGGCCTCGCCGTTGACGACCAGCATCGTCCGAAGTCGCCTCGACGAGCCCGATTGGACGATCGAGCGCGTCGGCTTGAGCCCAAGCGGGAAGCCGAGCTCCCGCGCCGCCTCGACCGCCTCGTCTTCGGACGCGCACGAGCGCGTTGCAGGAGGCGGAAGGCCCGCCCGAGCCGCTTCTTCGAGGAGATGCGGTTTGTCGAGGCTGCGAACGACGTTCTCATGTGGCGGCAGGCCGGTCAGCGTTCGGCCGTCGAGACGACTCCGGTGCTCCGAGATCGCGAGCAACGCGGCATCGGTCGCAGGGATCAAGACGGCATAGGTCCTCTCGGCCACGAGTTGCTCCAGGCGATCGACGAAGCCAAGGGGATCGACGAGTGGATCCGGTCCCTCCAGCCGGGCGCGGCAGTATCGAGACCAGTGCGTGGCCGCCGGGCGGCGGCCGGCAATGGCAGCGACCGAGTAACCGGCGGTGGTCAGGGCCCGACAGGCCGCGAGCGTCGAGCGCTCCTCCGCATCGGTCAGGAGGACCCACCCCCGCCCGCCGTCCGAGGCAGCCCGGGCCGGCTTCACGCGCGCCGGGCGAGGTCGAACAGCACGCGGGCGTCGTCGGGAAAGGCGAAGCGCTCGAAGACGACCAGGGAAGCGGCGTAGAGCACTGCCGCAGCAGCGAGTGCCGCCACGATCGAGCCTTGCAGCGTTGCCATCGCCACCCCGGCCACCACGCTCGCCACAACCGGTCCGGCCAGCATGCGTCTCCAGTCCAGACGCCCGACGGTTCGCAGCGACAGGTAGACGAGCGCTCCCGTCGCCAGCACCTGCGAGATCGAGGTGCCCGCAGCTGCGCCGTTCAGCGACCACCGCGGGATCAGGAACAGGTTCAAGAGGATGTTCTGGATCACGACGACGACATAGACGGCGCTGACGGCGTTCTGCCGCATCTGCGACACGAGCAAGTCGCCGGCGATGTACGCAGCAGGATAGAGCGCGATCGCTGGAGCGAGCAGTCGCAGTGCGGTCACCCCACTGTCGTAGTGGCGGCCGTAGATGAGGTCGATCAGCGGTGCGGCAAGGATCCCGGCCCCTGCGGCGAGCGGCAGAGTGAGCGCAGTGAGCAGCTTCAGCGAGCGCTCGAAGACCACGCCCACTCGGGGCTCGCTGCTCGCGTGCAGGCGCGAGAAGACGGGAAAGACGGCTGCGCCGAGACCCCAGCTGATGAAGAGACTCGCCTCCAGGAGGCGGTACGAAGCGCCGTACGTTCCGACGACTTTCGAGGACTTGTAGGCGGCGAGCATCGCTGTGTCGATCCGAAACAGGACGAGCGACGCCACGGTCGCCACGCCGACCGGGATCGCCGCGCGCATCAGCGGCCGCCAGATGGACGGGTCGAGCGCGAGGGCAGCGCGGACCACACGTCCGAACATCAGCGCGGCGGAGGCGGCGAGCCCCAGCGCGGAGCCGATCAGGAAGACGACGGCAACCGCCACGATGCCCTGTCCGGCCAGCAGCAGCGCGATGCCCGCGAGCGCTGTGAGCAGGCGTTGCGGAACGAGCACGGCGGAGACGAGGGCGAGGCGCTCGTACGCCTGGAAAACGGCGAAGCACGTCTGCGTCAGCAGCTCAGCAACTGCGCTCAGACCGAGCAGAAGCGAGACGAACGTCGTGTGCGGGCTCGAGACGACGGCGAGGACGGCGAGCGAGAGGCCGAGGGCCGGAATGGACAGCCCAACCTTCAACAGCAACGTATTGGCGAAGTACCTGTCGATCGCCCCACGCTCGCGTGCAACCTCGCGGGTGAGGATCCAGTCCTGCCCGAAGCTGCCGAGGACCGTGACGATGCCGACGTAGGCCAGGCTAAACGTGAAGACCCCGAACTCCGAGGGGTCGACCTCGCGGGCCATCACGACGTAGAGCAGGAACGTCGCAACCTTGCCCGCGACGTCCGGGATCGTGCGGTAGCTCGTGTTGAGGACGATCCGCCGCGCGCCCTCGTTGACCGGGGGTCTGCGCGGCCGACGTCCGCTCGCGTCTCGAGCCCTGTAACCCAACGCCCTCTCCTTAGACTAGTGAGCGTGGCGACAGTGACGCGCAGAGTGGCGACTCGGCCGCGCGACTACGTCGGGGTCGCCGGGCCCGACGCGGAGGACTTCCTCCAGCGCATGCTCTCGAACGACGTCACGAGCGCGCCCTGCCGGGCGCTGCTCCTCACTCCGAAGGCGCGCGTGATCGCTCCGGTGACCGTCGTACGCCGGGCCGAGGACGACTTCCTGCTCTTGACGGAGCCGGGCCTCGGCGAGCCGGTGACCTCGACCCTGTTGCGCGCGCGCTTCGCGGCCAAGGTCAAGATTGAGCAGGAAGAGCACACCTCGGTCGTCGCCTTCGGCGAGGAGGAGGGGATTCCGAACCGCGAGTTCGGAGAGGCCGCGTCGGAGCTCCTGGACGCCGGCGTCGAGCCAACGCTGTCGGGCGAGGAGCTCGAGCAGCTGCGAATCGAGGCAGGCATGCCGGCCTGGGGGAAGGAGATCGACGATTCGATCCTCCCGGCCGAGGCGGGTCTCGACGAGACGCATGTCTCGTTCACGAAGGGCTGCTACCCGGGGCAAGAGCCGATTGCGAGGCTCCGTCATCGAGGCAAGGTCAATCGCATACTGCGCGTGCTCGAGGTCGAGGACGCCAGCCAGGGCGACGAGATCCGCGTCAGCGACAAGGTGGTCGGCCGGGTGACGAGCGCGGCGGGCGGCCGTGCGCTCGCCTACGTGCGAGTCGAGGTGCCGTTGGACGCTCAACTCGCGGTGGGAGCCGACCGGAAAACCGGTCGGGCGCTCACTGCGTAAGAATTACTCGATGGCAAAGATGAGACAACTTCCGATGCTCGCGGCCGCGCTCGTCCTGATCCTCGGGCTGGCAGCGTGCGGTGGTGGTGGGTACGGCGGCAGCAAGAAGAGCGCAGAGGGGACCACGACGACGATCGGCGGCGTGGCAGCCAAGAGTCACGGGACGAAAGACGTCTCCGGCGAGACCGGCAAGGTTGAGGTCGACATGTATGACTACTACTTCGAGCCCACCGTGCTCAAGGGCAAGCCGGGCCAGAAGGTGACGATCGAGCTCAAGAACGAGGGGCAGACGGCGCACACCTTCACCGTGTCCGCGCAGAGCGTCGACCAAGAAGTCCAGCCGGGCGACGAGGCCGAGGCCGACGTCACCTTCCCGCAGGGCGGCCAGGTGACCTTCGTCTGCAAGTTCCACAAGAACATGGGCATGGTCGGCGCGCTCGAACCCTCTTCCTAGCCCCGTCGCGGGACGAAAGTCAGCCGGAACTTCGGCGTGAAGAGATGCGCCCGGCAAGATTCGAACTTGCGGCCTCTGCCTCCGCAGGGCAGCGCTCTATCCCCTGAGCTACGGGCGCCCGGGCGCCCAGTGTAGCGGTGGTGGTTTTGGTGGCTTGAGGCGAAGCCGAAATAGGCTTCGGGGCCTGCCCCTCTATCTGACCGAAGCACAAGTCGAAGAGCTCGTCTCGCCCGCCGATGCCCTGGCGGCGATCGAGGCCTGCTTCGAGCGGCTCGCGCGCGGCGAGATCGAGAACCGGCCGCGGACCCGGATGCGCCTGCCCGACGGCGCGTTCGCCGTCATGTCCGCCGCCGACCGCGAGCTCGGGCTGGCAGGCGTGAAGTCGTACGCCTGGCTGCCCGGCGGGACGCCGTTCGTCGTCGTCCTCTTCGACACCGAGCAGGCAAAGGTGGCGGGCGTGATCGAGGCCGACAAGATGGGCCAGCTGCGCACAGGTGCCGCCAGTGGGGTCGCGGCCAAGTACCTGGCCAAGCCGGAAGCGCGGACGCTCGGCATCATCGGCTGTGGCTGGCAGGCCGAGAGCCAGGTCGCCTGTATCCGCGAAGCCCTGCCGGGGATCGAGCGCGTCGTCGCCTACTGCCGCACGGAGAAGAGCCTGCGGGCGTTCTGCAAGAAGGTCGGCGCCGAAGCCGGCGAGAGCCACCAGGAGCCCGCCGAGCAGGACGTCGTCGTCACGGTGACGACTTCGAAGGATCCCGTCCTGCGCGGCGAGTGGTTGCAGCCGGGCGCGCTCGTGTGCGCGGTCGGCGCGAACGAGCCGCGCGCGCGAGAGCTCGACAACGTCGTCCTCGAGCGGGCGGTGTTCGTTTGCTGCGACTCGGTCGAGCAGGCGCGGCTCGAGTCGGGCGACCTGATCGAGCCCGTCCAGCGCGGCGTCCTCGACTGGCTCGAGGTGCACGAGCTCCAGGAAGTGGTCGCGGGCGAGCTCGCCGGGCGGAGCTCCCCTGACGACATCGTCGTCTTCAAGTCGAACGGCCTCGCGGCGTGGGACGTCGCAATCGGCGCCGCGGCCCTCGAGCGAGCCCGTGAGAAGAAAGTAGGACAAGACCTCTAAACGCTCGCGGAGAGCAGAACCCGCGCACACCGCCGGAGCCGGGCTTTGCCCGGCGGGAGGCCCACAACCGCACGTTTGAATCGCAGCCACAGCCACCGGCCCACTACTACAGCTGAACAACGCCTCCGGTCGCAAGGAGGGGGTCCACGGGGGAACCAGGGGTTTCCCCGTGAAGCGAGCGAAGCGAAGCGTTACGCCCGTTCTGACCGCGCAGCCGAAACGACGTCGTCGCCGAGCGCGCGGATCAGCTCGGGCCGGTCGAGGAGGCGCGCCTGCTCCTCCGGCGTGCAGCGACTTCGCACGTAGGGGTCGTCCAGGATGTCGGTGAGCGAGCGGCCCCGCTCGTGCTCGCGGATGACGTATGCGGCGACCCGGTCCTCGTGGCTGGAGCGGGTGAACAGGAAAGAGAAGGGGTTGCGGAGGAAGGCGGCGAGGCTGGCCATCGGGAGCGATTGTATCCTGGCTCCATGCGGAAGCTCTCGACCGCCTCGCGCTTTGCCGAGCGCGAAATACACGGGTTCGACGAGGCCGGCGGTGAGGAGCGGATCGTCGTCTGGATCGAGCGGATGGTCGGCGGCCAGTGGGCGGTCGGCCGCGCTGTGAACCCGCAGTACCGGCCAAGCGATGAGCCCAGGCGGGACGACTATGTCTTCGAAGGCCACGAGCTCGAGGACGTCCTCGAGCACGCGAACGGCATCCTCGATGACGACGAGCGGGTCTCCGAGGACGACGGGCGGCCCGAGCTCGTCCGGCCGTTTACCCGCAAGGAGCTGCTCGGGCCGCTCGAGCGCTGGTTCTTCGGACGGGGCGACGACGCATGAAGATCAGGCTCGGCCACAGCCCGGATCCCGACGACGCATTCATGTTCTGGGCCCTCGCGGAGGGCGAGGTCGAGACGCGGGGCTTCGAGTTCGAGCACGTCCTGCGCGACATCCAGACGCTGAACGAGTGGGCGCTCGAAGGCCGGCTCGAGGTGACGGCGATCTCCCTCCACTCATACCCGTTCGTCCAGGACCGCTACGTCCTGCTCCCGCACGGGGCGAGCATGGGCGCCGGCTACGGCCCGATTGTCGTCGCGCGTGAGCCCCTGGCCGTCGACGACCTGTGCCGCATCGAGATCGCCGTACCGGGACGCATGACGACCGCGTTCCTCGCGTTGCGGCTTGCGATCGGCGAGTTCGCCTGGCGCGAGGTGCCTTTCGACCAGATCATGGACGAGGTCGCTACTGGCAAGGCCGAGGCCGGGCTTCTCATTCACGAGGGCCAGCTGACCTACGCGTCGGCCGGGCTCCACAAGGTGCTCGATCTGGGCGAGTGGTGGCTCGCCGACACGGGCCTGCCGCTGCCGCTCGGCGCGAATGTTGCCCGGCGCGACCTTGGCCGCGGGGTTCTGCGCGAGCTGTCCGCGGTTCTCGCCGAGTCGATCCGCGCCGGGCTCGACAACCGCGAGCGTGCCCTCGAGTACGCGTCGCAGTGGGGACGCGGGCTCGACGGCGAGCTCGCCGACCGCTTCGTCGGCATGTACGTGAACGAGCTGACCGAGGACTACGGCGAGGAGGGACGGCGGGCCGTTCACGAGCTTCTTCGCCGCGGCGAGGAGATCGGCGCGTTCACCGAGCCGGTGAACGTGGAGTTCGTCGTCTAGGGCGCGGAGGAGGCAATGGCACTGGAGATGCGGGGCTCTTGCGAACGCTGTAACTCGGCGCTCGCGCGTGATGCTGAGGCGTACATCTGCACCTTCGAGTGCACGTTCTGCGCGCTTTGTGCCGGCGAGCTTGCACACGTGTGTCCGAACTGCAGCGGCGAGCTGGTCCGCCGACCACGGCCGGCGCCCGCGTGAGCCGAGCCGTGATCCTCTCCGCGGTCCGTACGCCGGTCGGGCGTCAGGGCGGTGTTCTGGCGGGGGTCCGGCCGGACGATCTCGCGGCGGCGGTGATCAAGGAGGCAGTCGAGCGCGCCGGTGTGCCTGCGGGCGAGATCGAGGACGTCTACTTCGGCGCGGCGAACCAGGCCGGCGAGGACAACCGAAACGTGGCGCGCATGGGAGCGCTGCTCGCCGGGCTCCCCCAGTCGGTCGCCGGCGTGACCGTGAACCGGCTCTGCGCGTCCGGGCTCTCGGCGGTCGTCTCGGCCTCGCACGCGATCGCGGCCGGTGACGGCGACCTGTTCGTCGCCGGCGGAGTCGAGTCCATGAGCCGTGCTCCACTCGTGATGGCAAAGCCGGACGATGCCAACCCCGGCAAAGAGCAGAAGGTCTGGGACACGACGCTCGGTTGGCGCTTCCCGAATCCGCGTATGGAAGAGATGTTCCCGCTCGAGTCGATGGGCGAGACCGGCGAGAACGTCGCGGAACAGTACGGGGTGAGCCGCGAGGCCCAAGACGCGTTCGCACTGCAATCGCAACAGCGTTGGGCCGCCGCTGACGAGGCAGGGCGCTTCGACGAGGAGCTCGTCGCGATCGAGGGTGTGACTCGCGACGAGCATCCGCGGCCGGACACGAACGCCGAGAAGATGGCGGCGCTCAAGCCGGCCTTTCGCGAGGGGGGAACGGTCACCGCCGGGAACGCGAGCGGGATCAACGACGGCGCCGCCGCGCTCGTGATCGCGAGCGCGGAGCGCGCTCGCTCGCTCGGCGTCGAGCCGCTCGGCGCGTTCGTCGCGAGCGCTGTCGCGGGAGTCGATCCACGCGTGATGGGGATTGGGCCGGTGCCCGCGGTGCGGAAGCTCCTGGATCGCACGGGGATCGACGCGGGCGACATCGACCTGATCGAGCTGAACGAGGCGTTCGCCTCGCAGAGCCTCGTCGTCATCCGCGAGCTCGGCCTCGATCCGGAGCGCGTGAACGTGAACGGCGGCGCGATCGCGATCGGCCATCCGCTCGGCATGACCGGCGCGCGGCTCGTAGTCACGCTCCTCCACGAGCTCCGCCGGCGCAACGGTCGCTACGGCCTTGCAACGCTCTGCGTCGGCGTCGGCCAGGGCCAGGCGGCTCTCTTCGAGCGCGGGTAGCCGCATGGACGTCGTCACCTCCTACCTCGAGCTGTGCCTGCGCCTCGGCCGGCACATCGACGGCCTCGTGGATGCGTACTACGGCCCGCCGGAGATCGCGGAGCGCATCGACGCCGAGGAGCTTGGCGAGCCGTCGAGCCTGGCCGGAGATGCGTCGGCGCTGCTCGAATCGCTCGACGGCGCCGGCTTCGGTGAGAGCCGCCGCCGCTGGCTGCGTGCTCAGGTCGTGGGGCTCGAGACGGTTGCGCTGCGGCTCGCGGGCGACGAGATCGCCTTCGAGGACGAGGTCGAGCGCTGTTACGGAGTTCGCCCCGAGTGGACGCCCGAGGACGCGTTCGCCGAGGCCCACCGTGAGCTCGACGAGGTGCTCCCCGGCGCGGGCTCGCTTGCCGACCGCTACCAGGCCTGGCGCGAGGGTGACGGCCTGGAAGGAGACGAGCTCGCGTCGGTCTTCCAGGGGCTCGCCGACGACTTCCGCTCGCGGACGGACGCGATGCTCGGGCTCCCGGACGGGGAGTCCGTCGAGGTCGACTACGTCTCCGACGAGCCCTGGGCCGCGTTCAACTACTACCTGGGCAGCCTGCGCAGCCGAATCGCGGTCAACACCGACGTGGCGGCGACGCCTACATTCGTCGTCGAGCTCGTCGCACACGAGGCCTACCCGGGCCACCACACCGAGCACGCCTGGAAGGAGCAGCTCCGAGTGCGCGAGGGAGATGAGCTCGAGGAGGCCGCGGTGATGATCGGGACGCCCGCTGCGTTGGTCTCGGAGGGCATCGCCGGCCTCGCGCAGGAGATCCTGCTCGGCGACGAGGAGCAGGAGGTGACGGCCGCACACCTCGGCGGCACCAGCGTGGCCTACGACCCCGATCTCTCGCACGCCGCTCAAGAGGCCCGGCGCCCCCTCGGGCATGTCGGCGTGAACGCCGCGCTGCTCATGCACACTCGCGGCGCATCGACCGCGGCGGCGGTCGAGTACTACATGCGCTGGGGGCTCACGTCGCGCCAGCGGGCCGAGCAGTCCGTTCGCTTCATCACCGACCCGGTCTGGCGCTCCTACGTGACGACGTACACCGACGGCTACGACCTCTGCCGCGACTTCGTCGACGGCGACCCCGCACGCTTCAAGCGGCTGCTGACCGAGCAGCTCACGCCGGCAGACCTTCGCTAGGGTCTCTCCATGGCGGTCGCGACCGAGCGCGAATACCTGCTCTTCATCAACGGCGAGCACACGGAGCCGTCGGGTGGCGGGTCAGAAGATCTCGTCGAGCCTGCGACCGGGGAGCCGCTCGCCAAAGTGGCGATGGCCTCGGAGGCCGACGTCGACCGGGCCGTCGACGCAGCGCGCGCCGCGCTCGAGGGCGACTGGGGCCGGACGCCGCCGACCGAGCGCTCGCGCCTGCTGCACGCGCTGGCCGATGCGATTCAGGCCAACCGCAAGGAGCTGGCCGAGCTCGAGGTGCGCAACGTCGGCAAGGCGATCTCGTCGGTCAAGGCCGAGCTCGCGCAGGCCGTCGAGAACTTCCGCTTCTACGGATCGGCGATCGCGTCGATCGCCGGCCGTGCAAACCCGATCGGCGGCTCGCTCCTCTACTACTCGCTCAAGGAGCCGGTCGGCGTGGCGGGCCAGATCGTCCCGTGGAACTACCCGCTGATGATGACGACCTGGAAGCTGGCGCCGGCGCTGGCCGCGGGCTGCTCGATCGTCCTCAAGCCCGACTCACAGACACCGTTGAGCGCGCTGCGCATGGCCGAGCTCGCGAACGAGGTCGGTTTCCCGCCGGGCTCGCTCAACGTCGTCCCGGGGCCGGGCAAGACGATCGGCACCCATCTCGTCAAGCACCCGGGCGTCGACAAGATCGCATTCACGGGTTCGACCGAGACCGGCGCGCAGATCATGCGAGACGGCGCCGACTCGATCAAGCGGCTGACGCTCGAGCTCGGCGGCAAGAGCCCGAGCCTCGTCTTCGCCGACGCGGAGCTCGCCGACGCGATCCCGAGCTCGGTCTGGTCGATCTACTACTCCGCGGGGCAGAGCTGTGAGGCGCGCTCCCGCGTGCTCGTCGAGAGCTCGGTCTACGACGACTTCGTCTCGCGCTTCGCGGAGGCCGCCGGGCGCCTGCGGGTCGGCGATCCCCTCGACCCCGAGACGCAAATGGGATCGCTCATCTCGACCGATCACCGCGACCGCGTGCACGGCTACGTCGAGACGGGCCGCGAGGAGGGCGCCGAGGTCGTCGCGGGCGGCGAGCCGGCCGAAGGCAAGGGAGCCTTCTATCCGCCGACCGTGCTCGCGAAGGTGGACAACAAGATGAAGGTCGCCCAGGAGGAGATCTTCGGGCCGGTCGTCACGATCATCCCCTTCGAGGACGAGAAGGACGCGATCCGGATCGCCAACGACTCCCGCTACGGGCTGATGTCGACCGTCTGGACGGGTGATCCCGCCCGCGGCCACCGCCTAGCCCGAAAGATCAAGGCGGGCACGGTCGGCATCAACATGCCGTACACCGCGTTTCCGGGAATCCCGTTCGGCGGTTACAAGCAGTCCGGCTTCGGACGCGAGCTCGGCATCGAGACGCTCGAGCTCTATCTCGAGACGAAGAGCGTGATCGTCTCGACGAGCCCGAAGCCCTTCAATCCGTTCGGGCTATAGAGCGCCGCTACCGCTGGGTCGTCCTCGCGGCCGGTACGGCTGCGCAGGCGAGCTTCTCCGCGGTCCTGATCGGGCTCCCGGTGCTCGCGCCGGCGCTGCGCGAGCGGTACGACCTGTCGCTGACGGACGTGGGCATCGCGCTCTCGAGCGTCTGGATCGGGCCGATCCTGACGCTGCTGCCCTGGGGCCTCCTCGCCGACCGGGTCGGCGAACGGCTCGTCCTCGTGAGCGGGTTGACCTTGTGCGGCGTGCTCGTGGCGGCTGCTGGCTGGGCGCACACGTTCCTCTCGCTCGTCCTGCTCCTCGCCGTCGCCGGCGGCATGGGCGCGAGCGTGAACGCGGCGAGCGGCCGTGCGGTGATGCACTGGTTCCCTGCCCGGGAGCGAGGGTTCGCGCTCGGCGTCCGGCAGACCGCGATTCCGGTCGGAGGAGCGCTCGCCGCTCTCACCTTGCCGGCCGTGAACGGCGCCGGCGGGCTGAAGGTGTCGTTCATCTTCATGGGCGCGATCTGCGTGGTGGCCGCGGCTGTCGCCGCTGGAGCGGTTCGGGAGACCGGGCGACCCGAGCAGGAGCTCGAGGCCGAGGACGTCGATTGGACGCTTCGAGACTCGCGCCTTTGGGTGCTCTCCACGGGCAGCGGCCTCTACCTCTTCGCCCAGATCTCGCTCACCGCCTTCCTCGTCCTGTTCCTGCATGACGTCCACGGGCTCAGTCAGGGAGCTGCGGCGGCAGTCCTCGCTGTGCTCCAGGTGGGCGCCGTCGTGACGAGGATCTCGGCCGGGCGCATCTCGGACGCCATGCAGGCGCGCATCCGCCCGCTGCGCTGGATTGGGCTTGCGAGCGCTGCCGGCGTGCTGCTGACGGCCGTCGTGACGCATGCGCCGGTGGCGGTCGTCGTACCGGTGATGGTGGTTGCGGGCGCGATCTCGATGGCGTGGAACGGCCTTTCGGTGACAGCTGCGGCCGAGCTTGCAGGCCGCGCGCGGAGCGGCGCCGCGATCGGCTTCCAGCAGACGACGCTAGCGGTGCTCGGAGTCCTCGTCCCCGCCGGTTTCGCCTACATCGTGGAGACGACCTCGTGGCGAACCGGCTTCGCGCTCGCCTCGATCGGACCGCTCGTGGGCTGGTATCTGCTGGGACGCCTGCCCGAGATCAGCGGCTAGCCGAGCTCTCGGCGCAGAACGGACCCGGCGGCCGTGAGCGCGAGCCGTGTCTCGTCCAGGCTCGGCTCGCGGGTCGTCAGCCGCTGCAGGGCGAGGCCCGGATAGAGGAAGAAACGCGCGGCCGGACGCGTCGAGCCCTGCACCACCCGCCAGAGCTCCATCGAGACCGCGAGCGCGAGCACCGCGACGACGATCGGCGTCCAGAGGGCCGGAGCGAAGGGCCAGAGGCGGTCAGCGACGAGACCGACGGGGAGCACGAGCGCGACGAAGTTCGTCCCGCAGCGAAGCGCGAACCGGGACGGCTTCGCCTCGCCCGCCCACGTGGCGGTGAGAGTGCCTTGCTCTGCTGCGGCGATCGCGCGGTGCTCGGCTCCGTGCAGGTATAGCGTCCGTCCCCGCAGGATCCAGGCGAGCATCGCTCCGGTCATGAGGAGGCCGGCGACGAGGGTCGCCGTGCCCGAGAAGAAGGCAAGGAGCGCCGGTGACAGGAGCACGGCGGTCAGCAAGACCCGCTCGCGGCGACCGGCCACTCCGCCGCGTTGCATCAGCGGCGAGAAGGACATCCCGAGGCGCGTCAGGCCACGCACGAGCGGCAGGCGTCCGACGACCCGCGGCACGCGCGGCATGACGCCCTCGAGCAGCGATCCGTCCCGCCCGGCGAAGGCGAAGTAGCGCTCGCTGGCGATGACGACGCCGTCCGGCCGCGCCATTCCGCCGAGCAGCGGCAGCGGGGTCGAATCCGCCCGCACAAGGACCGCGGCGAGTCCTGTTGCCTGCACGTCTCTAGGCTGCCGACGATGCGACCGTTCGGCAATGGGCCGTGTGGCCTATTTCGACGTGTTGCCGGTCCTACCGCGGGCTACGCCTGAACGATAGGCTCGCGCCCGTCATCGAACCAGGAGGGGGAATGGTCAGAGCTTTCGTGGTCTACGAATCCGAGCCCGACGCGGAGCGCTACGAGCAGCACGCCGAGCTCTGCCGCAAGGTGCCCGGATCAACCTTCCGGCATGGGCGGATCTTCGGCGCACCGATGGGTGAGCCGCAGTACCGCTACTACGCAGAATGGGAGTTTCCCGACATGGACGCGTTCAAGGCGGCCGCGCGCACCGACGAGTTCATGGCCACCGGCAAGGACGCGATGGAGATGGGCGTGCCGTTCCACGTCCACTTCGCCGACATTGGCTGAGCCGACGTATCCAAGCCCGCGCGCGCCCGAGGAGCTCGGCTTCGAGAAGATCGTGTACGAGAAGGCTCCCCCGCGGGCGACGATCACGTTCAACCGCCCGGAGATCCTGAACGCGTTCGACTTCCAGATGCTCAGGGAGCTCGCGCGCGCGTGCGAGGACGCTTCCTGGGACGACGAGATCCGCGTCGTCGTCCTGACGGGAGCCGGCCGGGCCTTCTGCGTCGGCGCCGACCTCAGCTCCTGGGCCGAGGACTACCTCGACAAGCCGAACGAGTACTGGAAGTGGTTCGGCGCGTTCAAGGATGCGCACGACCGGCTGCGGGAGATCGGCAAGCCGACGGTCGCGCGTATCAACGGCATCGCGGTCGGCGGCGGGAACGAGTTCCAGATGGCGTGCGACCTCGCCGTCATGGTCGACGACACGTTCATCCGCCACGTGGGGCCCGAGCACGGCTCCGTTCCCGCCGGTGGCGCGACGCAATGGCTGACGATCATGGTCGGCGACCGCCGCGCGCGGGAGATCGTCCTCATGTGCGAGGAGATCCCGGCACAGAAATGCGAGGAGTGGGGGCTCGTGAACCGAGTCGTTCCAGCGGCCGAGCTCGATGCCGAGGTCGACCGCATGGTCGAGAACCTCGCTCGCAAGCTCCCGCAGACGACCCGGTACGCGAAGCAGCACCTGAACTTCTGGAAAGACCTCGCGTGGCACGAGACGATCAACCACGCCCGCGACTGGCTCGCGCTCTCGATGGCGACCGACGAGCCGAAGGCGGCGATCAAGCGCTTCGTGGACAAGAAGAAGTGACCGACCTCGTCCTCGTCGAGCGGGACGACCCGATCGCGGTCGTGCTCCTCAACCGCCCGGACGCGCTGAACGCGCTCTCGGACGAGCTGATGGAGGAGCTCGTGAGCACGCTCGTGGAGCTCGACCGGGACGACGCCGTGCGCTGCATCGTGCTCGGCGGCAACGACAAGGCCTTCGCCGCCGGCGCGGACATCGCGGAGCTCGCGCGCACCTCGGCGATCGACCTCTACTACCAGCGGCGGATCGATCGCTGGGACTCGATCCGCGCGCTCTGGACGCCCCTCGTCGCGGCAGTCTCGGGCTACTGCCTCGGCGGCGGCTGCGAGCTGGCCATGGCCTGCGATCTGATCGTCGCCTCCGAGACGGCGAAGTTCGGGCAACCCGAGACCGGCGTCGGCGTCATCCCCGGGGCCGGCGGGACGCAGCGACTGACGCGTGCGGTCGGCAAGGCGCTTGCGATGGACGTGATCCTCAGCGGTCGGTTCCTCTCCGCGCCGGAGGCGCTGGCGGCCGGCCTCGTCGCGCGAGTCGTAGGCGAAGCGGACTGGCTCGACGAGGCCAAGAAGCTGGCACAGGAGATCGCGTCCAAGGCTCCGATCGCGACCCGGCTTGCAAAGGAAGGCATCGACCGGGCTTACGAGGGCCCGCTCCAGCTCGGCCTCGAGTACGAGCGGCGGCTCCTCTACCTTGCGTTCGCGTCGGAGGACACGAAGGAAGGGTTGAATGCCTTCCTCGAAAAGCGAAAACCCGAGTTCAAGGGAGAGTGACGATGCCGAACATCGACGAGATCCTCGGGGGAGCCCGCGACGCAATGTCGGTCAAGCGCGTCTTCGGCGACCCGATCGAGAATGGGGGCGTGACCGTGGTGCCCGTCGCGAGGGTGGTCGGCGGCGGAGGCGGAGGCGGCGACGACGAGAACAATGGCGGCGCCGGTTTCGGCCTGACGGCCAAGCCGGCTGGTGTCTTCGTGATCAAGGACGGGGAGGTGACGTGGAAGCCGGCGATCGATCCAGGACTGATCCTTCTTGCCGGGCTTGCGGTCTTCGCCCTCTGGAGGCTTAGACGCTGAGCTCGGCAGGGACGATCTCGACCGAGATCGAGTCCCCGCCGCGCACGACCTGCATCGTCGCGCTGCGGCCGATTCGCTCGCCCGCCATCAGGCGCTGGAGGTCGTTCACCTGCTCGACCGCGACGCCGTCGACCTCGACGATCAGGTCCTCGGCCCGCAGGCCCGCGTCGTGGGCGGGGCTTCCGTCCATCACCTCGACGACCTCGATCGCGGACTGGCGCCCGAGCCGCGAGGCAAGCCGCGGCGGGAGCGGCCGTGAGCCGCCGGCGATCCCGATGTAGGCGCGCCGAAAGCGCCCCTCGCTCATCAGGGCGGCGATGATCTTGCGAGTCGCCTCGTCGATCGGGACGGCAAGGCCGAGCCCGAGCCCGGCGACCGCCGTGTTGATTCCGATCACCTGCGCCTGCGAGTTGGCGAGCGCGCCGCCCGAGTTGCCGGGGTTGAGCGCCGCGTCGGTCTGGATCACGTTCTCGACGACGCGGCCCTGCGGAACCGGGAGCGAGCGGCCGAGGGCCGAGACGACGCCGGCCGTCAGCGTTCCGCCGAAGCCGAGCGGGCTGCCGATCGCGACCACGAGCTGGCCGACGCGCAGCCGGTCGGCGTCGCCGAGCTCCGCTGCCGTGAGGTCGCTCGCGTCGAGACGGAGGACGGCGAGATCGGAGAGCGGATCGGCGCCGACGAGCGTGAACTCGTGCTCGCTCCCGTCGACGAACGAGGCACGGCCGGAGCCGTCGGTCCGGGCGACGACGTGCGCCGAGGTGAGCAGGAACCCGTCAGGGGTGATGACGACGGCGCTGCCGCCTCCGTCGAGCCTGCGGCCTCCGCGGACACGGCGCGAGACGCGGAGGCTGGCGACCGAGGGAGCAAGCCGCTCGGCGACGGACGTGACCGCGTGCGAGTACGCGTCGAGCACCTCGGCATCGCTCGGCGGATCGGCGATGAAGTTCAGTTCCGGCACGGCTTCGAAGCTAGCAATCCGGTTATAGGCTGCGCGCGATGGCCGAAGTGGAGGCGAACCGCGACGGAGCCGTGCTGACGATCACGCTCAATCGTCCTGACGTGCTCAACGCGTTCAACGCGGCCATGCACCAAGCTCTTGGATCGGCCCTGGCGGAAGCGGCTGACCCGGCCGTGCGTGCCGTCGTCCTCACGGGAGCCGGTCGTGGCTTCTGCGTCGGCCAGGACTTGACCGAGTTCCGCGAGGACCCCGGCGACATCGGCAGCCGGCTGCGGGCCAACTACCACCCGAACGTCATCGCGATCCGCGAGCTCGAGAAGCCGGTCATCGCAGCCGTCAACGGCGCCGCCGCCGGGGCAGGCCTCTCATTTGCCTGCGCCTGCGACATCCGGATCGCCGCCGACTCGGCGAGCTTCGTGCCCGCCTTCATCAGCATCGGCCTCGTCCCGGACTCGGGCGGCACCTATTTCATCTCCCGGCTACTGGGGTACGCGCGGGCGTTCGAGTGGATGACTTCCGGCCGGAAGCTGTCGGCTACCGAGGCGCACGCCTGGGGGCTCGTGTCCGAGGTGGTCGACGACGACGACCTGGCCGTCCGGGCCGCGGATCTCGCGGCTCAGTTGGCTGCAATGCCGACGCGCGGGGTGGGCATGACGAAGCTCCTCTTCGCCGAAGCCGCCACGAACACGCTCGAGGAGCAACTCGAGCTCGAGGCCCTGCTCCAGACCGCGGCCACGGAGACGGACGACTTCCGGGAAGGCGTCAACGCCTTCCTCGAGAAGCGCCCTCCGAAGTTCACGGGCTCCTAGGCGGCTCCGCAGGCGCCGCAGTGGAGGGCGCCGACCCGGCGTGGCTCGTGGCACCTCGCGCACGGGGCGATCACCTCTCGGCCGCAGCGCTCGCAGTGCTCGTTTCCGCGCACCGGATACCCGCAAAACGGGCATTCCCCTTTGCGTACGCGGCGGTGGGGTATCCGTCGCGCGAGATAGCGCTGAAGTCCGACGAAGGCGAGTAGCGTGACGGCGATCCCGAACAGCGAGATGGCGAGCGGGCCGTAGTCGAGCGGCTGGAAGTAGTCGGTGAGGTAGTCGACTGCCATCGCGAACGCGAGGACGGCGGCGAAGGCGACGAAGGCCAGCCCGACCGTGTAGTACCGGGAGCCTCGCCGCCGCAGCCGGGCCAGGAGCCAGTACCCGAAAGCGATGCTCGCGAAGACGAACGCAAGCCGGAAGACGAATGCGAGCAACTCTCGATGGTTCGCCCGCCCCGTCCGGACATCGCCTATGTGTCGCTGAGCAGCGTCGCCGGCCGGCCTGGTCGTCGCGACTTCTCGCCGAGCAGCGGCGGCTTCCTTCCGAGTCTGCGCCAGCCTCGCCTGCGCTCGGTCATACGTCTTGCCCAACTGGTTGGCCTCTGGCCGATGCGCGGCCAGCGCCGTGTTGTAGGCCTCGCGTCGGAGGTTGAGGTTGGCCAGCGCTCTCGTTGCTCCCCGCTCCGCGCGGGCGAGCCGACCAAATGCGGCTTCCTGGCGAGCAACAGCTGCTTGTTCGGCGGGCGTGCCGCGATAGGAGTAGTCCGGCGGCGTCGACGTCCGGACGGCGTCGTCGATCTTGCTGTAGGCCCAGACCCCGCCGATCAGCAAGAAGACGGCGAGCACGACGGCGAGCAGCTTCTCGCCCTTGGTCGTCTGGACGTCCTCGACGTCGAGTCTCATCGTCATTTGGCCCCCTTCGCTTGCGTTCGCGGTCGCAGTTCGACGATCAGCTCACAGTCGAGCGCCTCGGCGATCCGCAGCAGGGTGTCAATTCGCGGCGGTCGTCCGCCGGACTCGAGCCGGGCGATCGCCGACTGCGTCGTCCCCGTCAACTCGGCCAGCTCCTTCTGGGAGAGCCCGCGCGCCTTGCGCTGCTCGGTGACCTGCTCCGCGATGCGCGCGAAGAACCACCCCTGATCGGGGTCGATGTGCGCGAGGCGCTCGCGGAGCCGTTCGAACGTGTCAGTGTGCATATCGCATCTCTGCTATCATAGCAAACATGAGATCATCATACAGAGGCATTCGGTCATGACTCCCGTGCTAGCCGACTTCGCCGAGTACGCCGGTTTCGTGTTTCTGCCGCTGGTGTTCATCGGCGGGCTCGCCGCCCTTCTGCTGTCCTCGACAGCGCGTCTCGCACCGTCCGACAATCAATCCACCCGTCTCGGTTTGCCCGGCCTTGCGGTCGTGCTCGGGCTGGCAACGGCCTGGCTCGTGCTCTATGCGTTGAGCGCGGATGGGTACTACGGATCGAGTGACGTGTCTCACTGGGAGCACGCCGGAAGATCGGTAGGCACATTCCCGGTCGTCTTGGCCGTGGCAGCGGCGTCGGCAACGATCATCGGCCTCGTCGCGAGCGCAGTCCTGCCGGGCCGGGGCCGTTTGCGATTCATGTCGGCACTTGCTGCGGCGCTGTCTTGCCTGCTTCTGCTGTTCGGTTGGTTCGTCCTCGCCGGCGGCCACTGAGATGAGCTCCAAGCTTCTCGTTGCCTTCGCCTACCTAACCCTCGTGGTCACGTGGGTGTACGGCGTCGCGGATCGAGGTTGGGACCTACCTGAGGCTCCGATCTGGGTGATCCTGGTCGCGGCTCAGATCCTCGCCGGAGCTCTTCTCCGGTGGTGGGCGCTTCTGCTACCGGGAGCTGTTTTCCTGCTCTCCGTTCCGGCCGGGTATAGCGACGCTTACGCGGGCGCCGACATCCCGATCTGGTTCAGCGTCATGGTTCTGGGGCTCATGGCGCTGCCGCTGATCGTGGTCGGCGTGTTGGCCGGTTACTTCGTGCGCCCGCAAATTAGTCGAGCAGCGCGCGGATCTCGGAGTGCTCGGGGAACCGGCCCTCCTGCTGCTTCGAGAAAATGAGCTCGCCGTCTGCCAGCACGTCGTACTGGCTCTTGGCGCCCTCTTCGATCTCGGCCTCGTGCTCGGTCTCGTCGTTCAGCTCGGCCGCGAGACTCGCAGCCCGTGTGTCGTAGCTGTTTCAGACTGGGCAGTACTGGATCAGGACCTTCGCCACGACGAGAACCTACCGTCAGATGGTCTTGAACTGCTCGAACGGCTGGCGGCAGCTCTCGCAGTAGCGGATCGACCTGCACGGCGTGGGGCCGAAGATGTTCTCGAGCCTCGTCTCCGTGGAGTTGCAGTACGGGCACCGGAAGGCGTTGCTCTGGAGCTGGACGAGCTGCGGGCCGCCGGCTGCTCGCGGCGCCGGCGGGGCGAAGCCGGACGCGCGGAGCTTCTCTCGGCCCTCCGGCGTGATCCGGTCGGTCGACCACGAGTCGTCGAGGATCACCTCGACCTCGGGCTCGGCGCCGAGCTCGCGGATCCGCTCGGCCATCTGGTCGCGCATCACCTCGAGCGCGGGGCAGCCGAGGAACGTCGGCGTGAACTCGACGCGTACCCGGCTGTCCGGCCCCGCCATGTCCCCGGACCTGGTCCCGGGACGGGGGGTGTCGGGACATGGCTCGACGGACACGCTGCGGACGACTCCGAGGTCGACGATCGAGATCGTCGGGATCTCGGGGTCCGCGATCTCCGCGAGGGCGGCCCACACGTGCTCGGCGGTTACCACGTCGCTCCCGCGACCGAGCGCCGGACCGACGTCATCTCATTCCAGAGCTCGGCGAACTCCGGTGTGTGCTCACCGCGCTCGTCGACCAGAGGCCGGAGCTCCTCGACGGCTTGGATGAAGCGGGGCTCGTCTTGCAGCCGGTCGAACCACATTTGCGAGTGCATCCGGTGGTACGCCTCTTCGCGGTCGATCTTTGCCGCGAGCCCGGCGACCTCGGAGTCGTCGGATTCCATCAGCGCCTTGATCCGCCGCTCGTCGGCTTCCTCGTAGAGGTAGTGCCGCGCAATCGTCTTCGCCCAGTCCGGGACGAAGCGGAGCTCGACGAACCGCGAGCACTGGTACTCCTCGGGCTTGCGGTCGAACGCCAGCTCGTCGGCCGTCGTCCCGAGCTCCTCGGCGACGAGCTGGTAAAGCGCCCGCGCGTGGCCGATCTCGTTCTGCGCGATCGACGAGAACGCGACGTCCTCCTCGAGGAAGGGCGCGATGCCTGTCCACTCGGAGTTGCGCCAGCCGAGGACGAGCTCGTCGTCAGCGATCGGCAGGAGCAGCTGTGCCCGCTCGGTCACGTGCCTCCTTCAACTTTTCCTTGAGGGGGTACCCGTCCACCCGGTGGTAGTTCCGCGCCAGCTCGTCGATGAACTCGTCGATCTCGTGCACGTGCTCGCGCGCGACGACCCAGAGCGCGACCGACTCGCCGCGGCGGCCGAACTGCTCGCGCGCGTACCAGTCCGCGTACGCCGCGTCGGGCGCCTCGACCGAGCCCGCGTGCGCAAACGGCTGGCCTTTTCGCTCTTGCCGAAAGACCTCCCAGATCATCAGGCTGCTTCGGCGAGAACGGCCCGGCGCACCCACTCGGTCTCGTCCCGGGTCGTGCGCCTGAGGTCGAGCCGCTCCTGGGTCATCGGCCCGTGCCCGGTGACGACGTGCTTCAGCTCGTCCCAGTCGGGCTCCGTGAACTCCCAGACGCCGGTCTCCTCGTCCTTGCGCAGCTTTGGGTCGGGCACCGTCAGGCCGAGCTCCCAGACCTGCGGCACGTAGCCGTCGAGGAACTGCTGGCGCGCCTCGCCGTTCCCCTGGCTCTTGATCCGCCACAAGTACATCGGATCCTCGTCGGACGGGATCGGGTTCCCGTGGAACTGCATCAGTGGCGCCCACCAGCGATTGAGCGCCTCCTGAACGAGCTCCCGTTGCTCGTCGGTGCCGTTCATCATCGTCAGGATCACGTCGCGTCCGTGGAGGATGTGGAACGACTCCTCCCAGCAGATCTTCTTCATGATCCGCGCGTACGGCGCGTACGAGCACTTGAGGAGCGCCTTCTGGCTGATGATCGCCGCGGCGTCCACGAGCCAGGCGATGACGCCGACGTCGCCCCACGTCTTCGTCGGGTAGTGAAAGACGTTGTGGAACTTCGACTTGCCCGAGATCAGGTCCTCGAGGCACTGCGCCCGCGGCTTGCCGAGGTCCTCGACGACCCGGTAGATGAGCTGCGAGTGGCCGACCTCGTCCTGCACCTTCGCGGTCAACGCGAGCTTGCGCTGAAGGGTCGGTGCGCGCAGGATCCACTCGCGCTCGGGGAGGACTCCCATCAGCTCCGAGTTTCCGTGCATCTCGATGAACTTGATCAGCTTCGCCCGGTAGTCGTCGGGCATCCAGTCACCGGTCTCGACCTGGCCGCCGGCCTGGACGTAGTCGAGGAATTCGTGTTCCTGAGCGGTCATCTCGCCTCCTACCCGAACGATCGTTAGGGTCTAATCGTACTATGTCCACCCGCAGGTCGCAGCTGACGCGCGAGGCCGCCCGCCTCTTTGCGGAGAAGGGCTACCACGGGACGTCGATCGGCGACCTGGCGAAGGCGATGGGCGTCCAGAAGGGCTCGCTCTACGCGCACATCTCGTCGAAGGAGGACCTCCTCTACGAGGCGATGCGGGACGGGGCGGATGCCTTTCACGCCGCGCTCGATGCGATCCCTGACGACCTGACGGCGATGGAGAAGATCCGGCTCGCCCTGCGCGGTCATCTCCGCGTCGTCGCCGAGCAGCTCGACGTGGCGACCGTCTTCATGCGCGAGTGGCGGTATCTCGAGGGTGAGCGAAGCACCGAGATCCTGAACGAGCGCCGGCGGTACGAGGACCGGGTGCGGGCCCTCTTCCGGGAGGGCCGCGAGCTCGGCGAATTGCGCACCGACCTCGACGACGCGACCGCCGCCCTGCTCACGCTCTCGGCTGCGAACTGGGCGTACACGTGGCTGCAGCCGGGCCGCGACACGGACGAGCTCGCCGACCGGTTCTGCGCGCTGCTCCTGGACGGCATGCGCGGATACGCGACCGCGCGCAACTCGTAACAGACGTTTCAGATTGCGGAATTCGGGGCATATCTCGCCCCGTTTTCCGTAGCGCTATCACCGATACCGGGGGGGCACCATGAAGATCCAGCTGGCGAGCACGCGTAGGCGCGTGCTCAAACTGTTTCTCCTGATCGCGGCCGCGGGGACGCTACTCGCGTTGCCGCTCGCGAGCTCGAACGCGGCGAACCCGGGAGCGGGAACCGTTTCTGGCACGAATCCGTCCGTCACGTGGACGGGGCCTTTCACGCTCGCCACCGCGGGCACGTGCAGCGGCCCGAACGACTCGACCTGCGACAACTTCCGGCTCACGATCGACCCGCCGGCGTACCAATTCCAGGTCAAGATCGTCCTCGCGCCGGCCGGCGACTGGGACCTGACCGTCTGGGGCCCGAACGGCGGCCTCGCCGGCAGCTCGGGCAACGGCCCGAACCAGCCCGAGATCGTGACGCTCACGAATCCGACGGCGGGGACGTACACGGTCGGCGCTGCGCCGTTCGCGCCGCTCGTCGGCCCGGACGGGAACAGTTACACGGCGAGTGCGACCTTGAGCGCGCTCGACGGCTCCTGGCCGCCGGCGGACGGGACGGAGCCGCTCAGCTTCGCCGACCACCCGGCTCCGAGCAGCATCGGCGGCGACGCCGGCGAGCCCTCGGTGGGGGCGAACTGGGTCAGCGGCAAGGCCATGTTCCAGGCCGGCCTGACCGCGGCCCGCGTCTCCTTCGACGACTCCGTGTCACCGCCGAACGCGACCTGGACCGACGTCACCTTCCCGACCGCCGCGCTCGTCTCGCTCGACCCGATCGGGTTTATGGACTCGAGCACCGGCCGCTGGGTGAGCTCGCAACTCTCCGGGACGACGAGTCTCGCCGCCATCACCGACAACGACGGTGCGAGCTGGCTCCCGAGCGAAGGCGGCCCGCTGAACGGCGGCGTCGACCACCAGACGATCGGTGCCGGCCCGTATCACGCGCCGCTCTTCGGCACCGTCTATCCGCACGCGTTCTACTACTGCTCGCAGGATCTCGTCGCCGCGCTCTGCGCGCGCAGCGACAACGGCGGCCTTTCCTTCACCCCCGCCGTGCCGATCTACACCGACCAGTGCGGCGGCCTCCACGGCCACGTCAAGGTCGGCCCCGACGGCACGGTCTACGTCCCGAACAAGGCGTGCGGCGGCCGGCAGGCCGTCGTCGTCTCCGAGGACAACGGTCTCACCTGGTCGATTCGGACGATTCCGGGTAGCACGAGCGGTGCCTGGGACCCGTCGGTCGGGATCGGCGCCGACAACACGCTGTACGTCGGCTTCGACGACGGAGACGGTCACGCGAAGGTCGCCGTCTCGCACGACCACGGACTGACGTGGGTGAACGGCCACGATCTCGGTGCGCCGCTCGGCGTCGCTCAGAGCGCGTTCCCGGCCACGATTGCCGGTGACGGCAACCGCGCCTCGGTCGCGTTCCTCGGGACGACGTCGACCGCTTCGGGAGCCTTCGGCGACGATCCCTCTTGGCCGGGCGTGTGGTACCTCTACGTTTCGGCCACGTACGATGGAGGCGCAACCTGGACGACGGTCAATGCGGCTCCGAACAACCCGGTGCAGCGCGGCACGATCTGCGGCGGCGGCTTCACCGGCTGCGGAAACGGGACGCGCAACCTGCTCGACTTCAACGACTCGAGCGTCGATCGTCAAGGGCGCGTGCTCGTCGGATACGCCGACGGCTGCCTCGATGCCTGCGTTGCCGCGCCGCCGAACACGTTCTCGGCGCTCGGGACGATCTCGCGGCAGGTCAACGGCCGCGGGCTGTTCGCGGCCTTCGACCGGCACACGGTGCCGGCCGCCCCGAACCTGAGCGGCAAGGCGATCGGCGGGTCGCCGCCATCGAATCTGCTCACGTGGCAGGCGCCAAACGACGGCGGCTCCGCGATCACGGGCTACAAGGTGTATCGCCGCAGCGGCTCGTCGTCGTATGCGCTTCTGTCCACCGTGTCGGCCGGGGCGACGTCGTACTCCGACACCCAGCTCGTCTCCGGGACGACCTACACGTACAAGGTCTCGGCGGTGAATGCGACCGGCGAGGGCGCGGCCTCGAACGAGGTCAGCCCGATTCCCCCGCCGCCACCCGACGATCCATGCGTCGCGCCGGGTGTGCGCATCCTCAGCGACCCGACGGGCGACGCGCTGGACAACGACCCCGCTCACGACCTCCAGTGGGTCTCGATCGCGGAGCCTCGGTCGATCGGGCTCGGCAACGTCGAGTTCATCCTCAAGGTGGCCGACCTGACCAGCGTCCCGTCGGACACGACGTGGCCGCTCATCCTGAGGACGGCCGACGGTGCCGACCACTTCGTGCGCATGCAGACCGATGCGATCGGAACCGTCAGCTACGGCTACGGAAACGGCACGAGCGTGAGCGGCGCCGCCACGCCGGCCGGCGTGGCGAGTGGCTACTCGACTGACGGCACGATCAGGATCGTCCTCGCCCGCTCCGCTCTGGGCATGAGCGCGGGTGACCACCTGACCGACTTCCTCGTCCGCATCCGTGTCGAGGCCGGCCCGGGTGGGGCGATCACCCCGGACAACAGCCCGGACTCGCTCGCACGGACGGGGACCTACACCGTTCAGGGCAACGAGACCTGCCCGGTCCCACTGCCCGACCTCGTCGTGGGGGCGAACGACCTCACCTTCACCGGCCTGCGCGGGGACGGCAACGACCAGGTGATCGCCGTGGTCGTCCACAACAGCGGAACCGTGCTTGCTTCGAACGTTCGAGTGCGCTTCACCGTGGACGGCGTCCAGGTGGGATCGATCCAGACGATCGGCTCGATCGCGCCGGGCGGCACCGGTCGGACCTCGGTCGCCTGGGACACTCACGGCAACGGCACACACACCGTTGTGGCGACCGCGGATCCGGCGAACGCGATCACAGAGTCCAGTGAGTCCAACAACTCCGGCTCGCGGATCGTGACGGTCCACGGCGGCAAAGTCGGCTGATAGCGCCGAGGATGGGGCCGGCGCGCTTGCGTGCCCGCCGGCCCCATCGCTGCTGACGCATGAGGATCGGATGATCGACAAGAATCGAACTCGAGAAGGCGGCGGAGTGCACGGCATGCGGGTGCTCGGAAGGCGCGGCGTCTCCGGCGTGTCGCTCGCCCTGCTTGCCGCCGTCGCTCTCGGTATCGCCGCTCGGACCGATGGGCACGCGTTCCGTGGCGCAGGCCCTGCGCGGACGTGCGCTTCGGTGCAGGGGCAAGTGGCCCGGCCGGCTGCAGTTCCGGCCGCCGTTCTACCGCCGGAAACGGTGCTCGGCTCCGTCGAGCGAATGGATCCGGGCATCACGATCGTGCGCGGCGTCGTCGGGCAGAGCTTCCAGGACGCGGTCGACTTCTTTGTTCGCCTGCCCGCGGCCGGGTATCGCCTCAGCGACGGTGATGCCGAGGCGACCGAGGCCGAGTCGCGTTTCGCCGGGAGAGGTCTTTCGGGGAAGTGGAAAGTGAACGGAATCGTCGGCTGCCCGGGCGCGGTCAGGCTCGCGCTCTACGTGAAGCCAGATTGACTGGTCAGTCAACCCGTTGGCAGGTTTTACAAGTTTCGCGAGGGTTGGATGCCGCAAATCCTTACGAATATTTCCTGACTGATGAATCAATCGCTTTCACGCGAGAAGGCCGCAACGCGCGGGCCTAAAAGAGCGTTTGCTTTTTTGCCGGAATTACCGTAGCTTCGCCGCTTCGGACGGGGCTTACGTTCGAACATTCCCGGCGTTGGGTAGGAAAACGGAGGGGTCGCACGTGTCTAGGCCAGGAGCACGAAAGGGAGGTTGTTCGATGCGCAAGGCAGGTCTTCCAACCCTCGGGTTGTTCGCCGCACTCGTCGCGGCTCTGATCAGTGGGTCGGCGGCGGGATCGGTCCCACCGGCGAGCACCGTGACCGTTCCGACCACGGCCGGTCAAGTCACGGACACATGGACGGGCACGATCGCGCCGGGCGCGAACGCCACGAGCGACTGCTCGGCCCCGTTCGACTCGGTGTCGGATCTGCACGAGGTCACGATCAACGTGACTCCTGGGACGTACGACACGATCGACGCCCAGTTCAAGTTCACGATCACATGGGCCGCGGAGTCCAGCAGCGACGAGATCCTCACGGTCGTCGACCCGCACGGCGACGTGGTTGGATCGAGCGACGGGGGCAGCAACGTCGAGACCGTCGTGGCGAACAACCTGCCGCCGGGCAGGTACGAGGTGCTCGCGTGCGCCTTCCTCTCGACGGAGCTGACCGACTATGACGGCAAGCTCGAGATCACCACGACGGCGCGGACGATCGAGCAAGACCTGCCCTCGGCCTCGGCCAACGGCCTCGCATTCTCGGCGGCGGTCGCCTCCGACAACCAGCGTGACCAGTCCGAGCCACTGCTGGAGATCGACAAGGCAGGCCGTGTCTATGACTGCGGACCGACCGGGTTCTCGAACTTCGCCGACTACGCGCAGGTCTCGACCGATCACGGCGACCAGTTCCACATGCTCGGGACGCCGCCACGCGGCCAGCAGGCCGCGGGCGGCGGTGGCGACTGCGGCCTCGCGTTCGGCACGAACCTAAACGCCTTCGGCTTTTACCAATACGCCTACACGGGCCTCGGTCCGCTCACCGGGTTCGCCACGTCCACATCGCCCAACGGCGGCCAGAGCCTCGGGTCCGGCGGTCCCGCCGGCAACGGGAACACCGACGAGGGAGCCGGTGCCGACCGTCAGTGGATGACCTTCGTCGACAGCCAGACGGTGCTGCTGAGCTACAACCAGCAGGAGCCCAGGAACGTCGTCGTCCAGCGGTCGACCGACGGTGGTCTCACCTACCAGGTGGACGCAGCGCGGGCCTCGCGCAACCCGCGCTACCCGGGGCCGATGCGCTACATCGAGCCCACCCAGGCGTATCCGAACGGCATCGTCTATTTCGCGTCGGACCGCACCGCGTCCGACGGCGACCATGTGAACCTCTCGATCTCGCAGGACAGGGGCCTGACGTGGACCGACTGCCTGGCCGCGGTCGCGCCCGGCACGACGACGCTCTTTGCCACGGCCGACCACGACAACGCCGGCAACATCTACGTCGTCTACGGCGAGAACGTCAGGTTCCATACCTACCTCGTCACGCTCACGGCCGACAAGATCGGTCTCTGCAACGAGGACGTGACCGCGTCCACGGACCTGCCGACCACGAATCCCGGCTTCTCGGCGCCGACGCAAGTCGATCGTGATGCGGTTCGCACGACCCTCTTTGCCTGGGTGACCGCCGGTGGAGCCCCGGGGCGCGCGGCGGTCGTGTTCGTCGGCACGGAATCCGACGGCGATCCGAACAGCGGCAATTTCAAGGCGAGCTGGAACATCTACGTCAACGAGACGGTGAACGCCCTGTCGACAGACCCGGCCAACCCGCCGACCTTCAGCCAGGTCAAGGTGACGACGCATCCGTTCCACTACGACTCGATCTGCATCAACGGTCTCGGGTGCGACCTCTCCGTCCCGCCCGGCGACCGCTCGATGGCCGACTTCATCTCGCTCGATACCAACCGGGCCGACGGCCGGATCTACGTCACGTGGGACCGGGCGAACAAGGTTCCGGACGAGGCCGTGGGCCACGTTGCGTCGCCGATGGTGTCGACTCAGATCGGCGGGCCCGCGCTCAACGGCGGCACGATCGGCCCGGACCCGCGGCAGGTGCTGCGGGGCTCCTCGACCGATCCCACGGGTGACGCTCTCTCGTCCTTCTCGGTTATGGCGCCGGGCACGGCTCCTCCCAACCCACCGACGACGAATGAGGCGGCGGCGGACTTCACGTCCGTGTCCGTCGGGCCCGAGATCGACCTCCTTGACGGAACGCCGATCGCGAACGGCGGAGTAACCCTGACGATGCACGTGAGCGACCTCTCGACCACCTCGCTGCTGACGACCGCGGCGCGGACCCAGTCGCAGTCGCTCCTCTGGCTCCTCCGCTTCACGAACGGCTACCAGGACGTCGCGGCCGGAGCGCGTTGGAACGCCGGGCAGGGCTTCAGCTTCGGCTACAACGACTACACGACCGGGAATCCGCTCTGCGAGCCGGCGGGGCCGGCGACCCAGGACAAGTGCATCCTCTACCCGGGCGACCAGCCGATCCAGGGCGACGTCAACCAGGTGACCGGGACGATCCGCTTCAACATCCCGCGTTACCTGATGCGCGCCCTGAGCGGCCCCACCGGACCGGGCCAGCGGCCACTCGAAGTCGCGGCGACGGTTGGCTCGCGCTTTTACGACGGGACTGCCTTCTCGCTGGGCAACAGCGTCTCGGTCGACCAGACCGTCCAATCGTTCCTCTACCCGCTCGACAACACGCCGTCCATGGACTTCCTGTTGCCGACGCCTCCGCCGCCGCCGCCGCTGACCATCGCCTGCAAGATCACGGGCGGAGGGAAGATCCCGGCCGGCAACGGTGAGGGGAAGTTCAGCCTCAACGTCCATGTTGCGACTCCGCCCAGCGGGTCGATCAGCTACCGCGACGGGAGCACCGACTTCCACTCCACCTCGATCGGGACGGCGTCGTGCCCGGACCGCACGCACGGCCACGTCGCCGGCTACGGGGTGAACAACGGGAACAACGTGTCGTACACGGTCGACGTCGTCGACGGCTCGCCGGACACGTTCTCGCTGACGATGACCAACGGCGGGACCCGCAGCGGGGCTCTGACCAAGGGCGACATCACGGTCCATAAGCGCTAGAGACTGGGATTGGGAGAGGCCGGCTTACGGCCGGCCTCTCCTCCCTAGACTTCGAAACATGTCTCGCCGTCGAGTGCTTGCCGGCGCCGTCGTCGCCGTCGTGGCGCTCGCGGCCATCCTCCTCGTCCCCCGCGGCGGAGACGGAGGCACGTTGTCGAAGCCGGAGTACGAGAAGAAAGTGCGCGCCGTGTACGCCGACGTGCAGGACGCGTTTCGGAAGACGAACGTGACCTCGACGAGCCTCCTGGCGGCGCGTGTCGCCGAAGCCCAGCGCGAGCTGAGACGCGCCGCCGACCAGCTCGATGACGCAAAGCCGCCGGGCTCCATCGCCGCGAAGAACGACCAGCTCGTGGCAGGCATGCGCGCGTATGCGGACGATCTCGAGGAGCTCCGAGGAGCCGCCGAGCGGGGCGACTCCGCCGCCGTCGCCAGGTTCAACCAGTCGATTCCACAGAACACGGCGGTGCGTCAGATCGCGGAAGCCGCCGAAGAGATGAAGTTCGAGGGCTACGACCTCGGGCCCATCTCCGAGGGATAGCCTGCGGCTCCTCGTCGTCAACCCGTTCGCGAGCAGCGTCACCGAGGAGGGCATCGAGCAGGTGGCCCGCGCGCTCGGGGATGTCGAGATCCGGCGCACCGAGCATCGCGGTCACGCGACCGAGCTCGCCCGTGAGGCCCGCGGCGCCGAGGCGGTCTACGTCTTCTCCGGAGATGGCGGCTACAACGAGGTGCTGAACGGGATCGACTCCGAGACTCCTGTCGGCTTCGTCCCCGGCGGCGGCGCCAACGTGCTCCCTCGTGCGCTCGGCCTGCCGGGTGATGCCGTCCGCGCTGCGGAGCAGCTCGTCGCCGGTCGCACCAGGAGAATCTCCCTCGGCCGGGTCAACGGGCGCCGGTTTGGGTTCGCGGCGGGCATCGGTATCGACGCCGAGGCGATCCGCCGCCACGAGGCGCGCGGGCGCTCGGACGACGGCTCCCGTGCGGGCAACGCGGTGTTCGCCTGGGAGCTCGTGCGCATGCTGGCCGAAAGGCGCGGACGCTTCGAGCCGGCTCTGGAGATCCTGGGTCGCGGCCGGGTGGCTTTCGCCCTCGTCGCGAACGGCGATCCCTACACCTATGCGGGGCCGGTCCCGGTCCGCATCGCCCCCGAGGCGCGTTTCGAGCTCGGCCTCGACCTCGTTGCTCCGCGCGGCGTCAGGCCCGTCGATCTACCCCGGCTGCTCGTCCAGGCGTTCCTCGGCAGAGGACAGCCCAATGCGAGGCGCATCGTCTACGGACACGACCTCGACCGGATCGAGGTCGTC
This sequence comes from Gaiellaceae bacterium, assembly GCA_035318925.1. Classification (GTDB taxonomy): domain Bacteria; phylum Actinomycetota; class Thermoleophilia; order Gaiellales; family Gaiellaceae; genus VAXT01. The sequence continues at coordinate 231,067 of DATHDS010000021.1, read as the reverse complement.
ACCGACGCGCCGATGCCGCTGCAGGCCGACGGCGAGGATCTGGGTGACGTGACCTCGGCGATTTTCGAGGCGGAGCGCGGAGCAGCGCTCGTGCTCATCTAGTGTGACGTCATGCGGGAGGAGCGCTCGTGGCGGGCTTTGGCGGCGGTAGGAGGCCTGTTCGGGCTGCTCGCAGTGGTCGCGATCGCGGCGGCGGGCCGTGCCCCGGCGGGAGGTGACAGCCAGCCGAGCGCCCATGCGCCGACGCTGCTCATCGACTACGTCGTGACGCTCGCCCTGCTTGCGGTCCCGGCCGGCTTCCTGCTGTACGCCTGGAGCATGTTCCTGGGCCGCGCGAAGAAGGTCCGGGAAGGCCCGCGACGTGGAGGGCTCCGGGTCCGGTCATTCGGCTTTCTTGGCCTCGTCCTCGTGCTCTTGGTGGTCTCCGTCACGCGGGGGATCCCAGGCTTTCGGCACAGCCCGGCGTCGAAAACGCCGCCGGTGACGCAGCCGCACGCCAGGAGCAAGATCGAGCAGAAGCCGAGTGCGCTACCACCGTCCTACAAACCGCAGTTTCGCTGGCTGCCGATGGTCGTCGTCGGTGGCCTCATCCTCGGCCTCGGCGGTTCGATCGGCCTGCTCGCCTTGCGGAGGAGGCGCGAGTGGCTGCCGAAGGTGCCGGTCACGGTCGCGCTCACCGTGGTGCTGGACGAGACGCTCGACGACCTGCACGGTGAGCGGGACCCGCGCAAGGCGGTCATTCGTGCCTACGCGCGGATGGAACGGACGATGGCCGCCGGCGGAGTGCCGAGACGCGAGTCGGAGGCACCGCTCGAGTACCTCGCGCGCATGCTGGACGTCATCCACGCGAGCGCCCACTCGGCTCGCCGGCTGACGAAGCTCTTCGAGCGGGCACGGTTCAGCCCGCACGAGATCGACGGCCGGATGAAGGAGGACGCAATCGAGGCGCTCAGCGGCCTGCGCGCCGAGCTCGAGGTCGAGGTCGCGCACTGATCCGGCTTGCGGGCACCTGGGCCCTCTGCGCCGTCCTCGCCACGTTCGCCCTGCTCGTGGCGCGCGCGCTCGCGCCGGGCCGGCACGCGCTCGAGGTCGACATCTACGTGCTCGGCCTCGGCGGCATGGCTCTGCTCGCCGTCGCCGCGTGGCTGCGCGAGGTCGTGCCGCGAGAGCAGCAGTCGAAAATTGAGCTGGCGCTGGATCCGGAGCCGCCGCCGCTGCCCAGGATCGCCGAGCTGGACCGCCTCGAGCGCACGGTCTACATGGCCTCCGCACGCTCGTTCGACCTCCACTACAGGCTGCGGCCGGTGATCCGAGAGATCGTGGCCGGTCGCCTCGAGCGCCGTGGACTGAGCCTCGACTCGGGCAGCCCTGCGGTGCGGGACCTCGTCGGCGCTGAGCTGTGGGAGCTCGTCGAGCCGGATCGAGTCGCGCCCGAGAACCGGCAGGCGCCCGGGCCCGGGTTGCTCGACATCGAACGGAAAATCGAGCGTCTTGAACGTCTCTAGTCATATGACGATCGACGAGCTCACCACACAGGCCGACCGGATCCTCAACGAGGTCGAGCGGGCGATCGTCGGCAAGCGGGCCGCACTCGAGCTCGTCCTGCTCGGCATCCTCGCCGACGGCCACGTCCTGATCGAGGACTTTCCCGGGCTCGCGAAGACGCTGATCGCGCGCTCCTTCGCCACGGTGACCGGGATGACCTTCTCGCGGATCCAGTTCACCCCGGACCTGATGCCGGCCGACGTCACCGGATCGTCGATCTACAACCAGCGGGAGAGCGACTTCGAGTTCCGGCCCGGCCCGATCTTCGCGAACATCCTGCTCTCGGACGAGATCAACCGGGCCCCCCCGAAGACGCAGGCCGCGCTGCTCGAGGCGATGCAGGAGCGGCAGGTCACGATCGAGAACGAGACCCATCCACTCGAGCCTCCGTTCATCGTGCTCGCGACGCAGAACCCGATCGAGTACGAAGGCACCTATCCGCTGCCCGAGGCGCAGCTCGACCGCTTCGTGCTGCGGATCGGCGTCGGCTACCCCGCGCGGGAGCACGAGTGGGAGATGCTCGAGCGGCGCCTCGACCGGGCCGAGGAGGAGGTCCGGCTGGATCAAATCGTCGACCGGCAGACGGTGCTGGACATGCAGCAGGCCGTCGAGCACGTGCACCTCGAGGAGAGCCTCGGCTACTACATCGTCGACCTGGTCGTCGCGACGCGCAGCGCGCCGGGGGTCCAGGTCGGGGCCAGCCCGCGCGGTTCGCTCGCTCTCCTCAAGCTCGCACGCTGCCGCGCCGCGCTGTCGGGGCGCGACTACGCGACGCCTGACGACGTAAAGGCCGTCGCGGAGCCCGCCCTCGCGCACCGGCTGACGTTGAAGCCCGAGCTGTGGGTCGAGCGCCGCCGTGGAGCCGACATCGTTCGGGAGCTTCTCGACCAGGTGCCGACTCCGCCGGTCGAGCGTCCAGTTCCGCAGTGAGCAACAAGGCGAGGGCTGAGGCCGAAGCCGGGCCTGTGGGTCGAGCACCGCCGTGGAGACGACGTCGTTCGCGAGCTCCTCGCCGAGGTACCGAGCCGTCCCATTCCGGAGTGAGCCATGCGGCGACGGCGAAGCTCCGCGTCTACCCGGTGCTCGCGGCGGCCGGGCTGGTGGCGGCGCTCGCGCTGGGACGGCCGGAGCTCGCTGCGCTCGCCGCTCCGTTCGCCGTCCTCGTCGCGGTCGGCCTGGCGCTCGCAAAGCCGCCCGAGCTGCGGCTGTACGTCGAGCTCGACCGTGAACGCCAGCTCGAGGGACGGGACGTTGTCGTCGACCTCGAGCTCGCGGCGCGGCGTCCCGTCGAGCGCCTTGAGCTCCTCTTCAGGATGCCGCCGGGGCTCGAGACCGGGGCCCCCAATCCGCGGCTCATTCGCCTCGCCTTCGACGAGCAGCCGGAGATCCAGCTCCCGATTCGCTGCCTCCACTGGGGCGCCTACGAGCTCGGCGAGGTTCTCTGGCGCTCGCGGGACGTCTTCGGCCTCGTCGCCTTCGAGGGGCTGATCCGCGAGCCGCATGCGCTCAAGGTCTATCCGAGGGGCGAGACGCTCCAGCGGCTCCTGCGACCGCTCGAGACGCAGGCGTTCTCCGGCAACCAGGTCGCGCGCCAGCGCGGCGAGGGAATCGAGTTCGCCGACCTGCGGCCCTTCACGAGCGGCGACCGTGTCCGAAGGGTGAACTGGCGGGCGACGGCCAGGCGCGGCGTCCCCTGGGTGAACGAGGCGCACCCGGAGCGGAACTCGGACGTCGTCATCTTCCTCGATACCTTCGCTGAGGCGCGGCGGGCAGACCTGGGGACGCTCGATCTCGGCGTGCGGGCTGCGGCCGCGCTTGCGACGCACTACCTCGAGGAGAAGGATCGCGTGGGGCTCGTGGCCTTCGGGGGCGTGCTGAACTGGCTGACCGTGTCGAGCGGGATGACGCAGCTCTACCGGATCGTCGACTCGCTCCTCGACGCCGAGATCCTGCTCAGCTACGCCTGGAAGGACCTGAACGTGATTCCGCCGCGGACGCTGCCGCCGCGCGCGCTCGTGATCGCCCTCAGCCCGCTGCTCGACGAGCGCGCGGTGAGCGCGCTCATCGACCTGCGCGGGCGCGGCTTCGACCTGGCGGTGATCGAGCTGTCGCCGTTCCCGTTCGTGGACGAGGGCGAGACCGAGACCGAGCGGCTCGCCTATCGGCTCTGGCGGCTGCGGCGCGAGGCTCTGCGCTCGCGGTACGCGGCTCTAGGCGTGCCGATCGTCGAGTGGCGCGAAGGCGTGCCGATGGAAGCGGTCGTCGAGGAGGTGAGGGCATTCAGGCGCCACGCTCGCGTCGTTCGCGCGTAGCGACGGGCCTCGCCGCCTTCGGCTCGGCGGCCGCTCTCGCGTCGTATCCCGCGGTGCAGGATCTCCACCTGCGCTGGCTGGCGCTCGTGCTCGGCGGGCTCGCGCTCTCGTTTCTGGCGGCCGGGCTCACGACCCGCTCGGCGGCGGCGCTCGGGTGGGGGCTGGCGGCGCTCGGGGGCGAGTACGCCGTGCTGTTCGCGGCCCAGGGACGGGCGCTGGACGAGGCGGCGCCCGTCTACGCGGCCGGGCTCGTCCTCGTCGCGGAGCTCGCCTTCTGGTCGGTGGAGCGGCGGATCGCGGCGTGGAGCGATCCGGCCATCGCCGAGCGCCGTCTCGCGCAGCTCCTCGGAGTCTGCGTGGGGGCCGCCGCGGTCGCCGCGCTCGTGCTCGTCGTCGCCGCTGCTTCTGTCGGAGGCGGCCTCGCGCTCGAGGCGATCGGCGTGGCGGCTGCGATCGGCGCACTCGCGCTCCTGGGCGTTCTCGTCCGGCGCACCGCCGCGGGCCACACACGAGCTCTGAGGTAGATTCGCGGGGGCAATGGCGCAGGTTCTTCCTGCTGAGCGCGATCTCCGGCGCGTGATCGGCGACGGCGAGTCGGTGCCCGACGGCGAGGTCGACGGGCTCACCGACCACGATCTCGTCGAGCTCTACCGGGGGCTCGTTCTCCTGCGCACGTACGACGAGCGCTCCGTCGTCTACCACAGCCAGGGCCGCATCGGCACGTACGCGATCTTCTGGAACCACGAGGCGATGCAGGCGGGCTCCGTCTACGCGCTCGAGGACGACGACTGGATCTTTCCGAGCTACCGCGAGTCGGCGATCGGGCTTCTGCGGGGAATGCCGGCCTCGACGGTTCTGTCCTGGTGGCGCGGCCACCCCGCGGGCTGGTGGAACCCCGCGGATTACAACGTCGCGTCGATCTGCGTGCCGATCGGGACCCATGTCCCGCATGCAGCGGGCCTCGCGTGGGGGAAGCGGCTGCGCGGAGAGAAGGCATGTGCGATCGCGTATTTCGGCGACGGCGCAACCTCGGAAGGCGCGTTCCACGAAGGCGCGAACTTCGCCGGGGTCATGCGGGCGCCCCTGGTTCTCTTCTGCAACAACAACGGCTGGGCGATCTCGACGCCCGTCGAGGCGCAGACGCGTGCGCAGACGCTCGCCGACAAGGCGGTCGGGTACGGCATGCCGGGGCTGCGCGTGGACGGGCTGGACATCCTCGCCGTCTACGAGGTCACGCGAGAGGCGGTCGCGCGAGCACGGGCCGGCGAGGGGCCGACCTTCATCGAGGCGGTCAGCTATCGCGCCGCGCCGCATGCCACCGCTGACGATCCGAAGGCGTACATCGACATGGATCGCGTCGCCGAGGAACGCAAGAACGAATGCGTCGGCCGCTACGAGGGCTACCTGCGCCGGGCCGGGATCCTGACCGACGAGATGGCCGAGTCGATCCGAGCCGAGGCCGGGCAGGCCATGCGCGACGGGATCGCGGCCGCCGAGGCCGAGCCGCTCGGTGACGTGTCGCTGCTCTTCGAGCACGCTCTGGCCGACCCGCCGGCGTCGTTCGAGACCGACCTCGCCGAGCTCCGGAGGATCCTCGATGAGTGAGCTCACCCTCCTCGAAGCGATCAACGACTGCTTCCACGTCGAGCTCGGGCGCGACCCCGACGTCATGATCATGGGCGAGGACGTCGGCCGCGCCGGTGGGGTTTTTCGCGCGACCGCCGGCTTGCTCGACAAGTTCGGCCCCGATCGCTGCGTCGACACTCCACTGGCCGAGGCCGGGATCATGGGCACCGCCGTCGGGCTCTGCATGGCCGGCTTCCGGCCGGTGTGCGAGATGCAGTACGACGCGTTCAGCTATCCGTCCCTCGACCAGCTGATCACCCACGTCGGCCGCTACCGGTGGCGGACCGGCGGGAAGATGGAGTTCCCGATCACGGTGCGGATGCCCTACGGCGGCGGCGTGCGCGCGCCGGAGCTGCACGACGACTCGCCCGAGGCGTACTACGTACACACGCCCGGCGTCAAGGTTGCGATCCCCTCCACGCCGAGCGATGCAAAAGGCCTGCTCGCGGCTGCAATTCGCGACCCCGACCCCGTTGTCATCTTCGAGCCCAAGCTCCATTACCGGACGTTGCGCGGCGAGGTCCCCGAGGGCGAGCACGTCGTGCCGCTCGGCAAGGCGCGCACCGTGCGGGGGGGCGACGATGTGACCCTCGTCGCTTACGGCTCGATGGTGCCGCTCGCCGAGCAGGCCGCGGACGCGCTCGAGGGCCGCGCAGCGGTCGAGATCCTCGACATCCGCACGCTGAAGCCCCTCGACGAAGACGCGCTGCTCGCCGCCGCGGCCAAGACCGGTCGGGTCGTGATCGTCCAGGAGGCGCCGCGCACCGCGGGCTTCGGCGCCGAGCTGGCCGCGATCCTCGCCGAGAAGGCGATGCTCGACCTGCGGGGCCCGGTGCTCCGCGTGACCGGTTACGACGTGCCGTACCCGTACTGGCAGATCGAGGACGCGTACATGCCCTCGGTGGCGCGGGTCGTGGACGCGGTCGAGAAGCTGCTCGAGTACGAGTGACCCTCCACGAGCTGCCACTCGAGCAGCGCACGCTCCACGGCTACTTCTCTCGTGAGCTCGAGCCCGTGCTGGAGATCGAGCCGGGCGATTCGGTTCGAATCTCCGTGCCGAACGCCGGGTGGGACTTGTCGCGGGAGGAGCAGTTCGTCGCGAAGAGGCCCGAGCTCGACACGGGACATGCGCTTGCCGGGCCGATCGCCGTGCGAGGGGCGAGGCCCGGCCAGACGCTCACCGTCCGCGTGGACGAGGTCGAGGCCGGGGACTGGGGAGTCACCCTGGGCGGTGAGGATCACGCCGTCCACTGGGCGCTCGCCAACGGCGTTGGACGCGCGCTCGGACGGGAGCTCGACCTCGCGCCTTTTCTCGGCGTCATGGGAATGCCGCCGCCGGAGCCGGGGGTCCACTCGACCATTCCGCCGCGGCGCTGGGGCGGGAACATCGATTGCAAAGAGCTCGTCTCCGGAACGACGCTCTACCTTCCGATACCGGTCGAGAGCGCGCTCTTCTCTGCCGGCGACGGGCATGCCGCGCAGGGCGACGGCGAGGTCTCGGGCACGGCGATCGAGACCCCGGCGCGGGCTCAGCTGACCCTCGATGTTCGCGACGACCTCGCGCTCGAGTGGCCGATCGCGCGGATCGACGGCGCATGGCTGACGTTCGGCTTCGATGAGCACCTCGGCCGCGCCGCTTCGATCGCGATCGACGGCATGCTCGCGCTGATGGCGCGGGAGCTCGGAGTCGGCGGGGGCGACGCCCGCGTGCTGGCGAGCGTCGGCGTCGATCTGCACGTCACGCAGGTCGTGAACGAGGCCCTCGGCGTCCACGCCGAGCTGCGCGACGACGCGTTCCGGTGAGCGAGCGCCTCCGGCTGCTGCTCGAGCGCGCCGGGGCGGGCTACCGGCTCCGTGACGCCGCCACCGGCGAGGTCGTGCGCTGGGAGGACCCGCGCGTGACGGTGGTGCCCGTGGCCGGCGTCTCGTTCCGGATCGAGTCGCTGGCCGATCCGTCCTTCGAGCCGGGCCGTCCGCTCGCGCTTGTCCCCGAGCCAGAGAACGAGCACGATCCGAACGCGGTGGGTGTCTGGAACGAGGAGCGAACGCTGCAGCTCGGCTACGTGCCCCGGGAGGTCGCGCCCACGATCCGCGGTGACGACCAGGCGCTCTCGATCTGGCGGTCCGAGGGCGGCCTGCGGGTGCTGATCGTGCCGGCCGGCGCCTGGGTCGGCCGACCCCGGTAAATTCCGCCGCCGTGGCCTACGAGTTCAAGCTGCCCGACCTGGGAGAAGGCCTGACCGAGGGCGAGGTCGCCCGCTGGCTCGTCTCCGAGGGGGACGAGGTGGCGGAGGACCAGCCGCTCGTCGAGATCCTGACGGACAAGACGACCGTCGAGATCCCGTCGCCGGCGGCCGGGAAGGTCGCGAGCATCCTCGTCGAGGAGGGCAAGGTCGTCCCGGTCGGCACGATCCTCGTCGTCATCGGCGATGGGGCCGTCCCCGAGCCGACTTCTCCACAGCCGGCGCCCCCCTCGGCCATGTCCAGGGGACAGGCCCCTAGACGTGGCGCGGACGGACGTGTCCGTGCGACGCCACTCGTCCGACGGCTCGCCCAGGAGCTCGGCGTCGAGCTCGAGTCTCTGGAGGGGACAGGCCCACAAGGACGCGTGACCGAAGGGGACGTGCGCGCCGCCGGCACGTCCCAGGGACAGGCCCCGGGACAGGGCTCCGAGGGACGGCGGGAGCCGCTTCGTGGGGTGCGGCGGCTGATCGCGGAGCACATGGCTCGCGCCCACCGGGAGGTGCCGGCGGTGACGTGGGTGGAGGAGTGCGACTTCGGCTCCTTCGACCTCAAGCGGCTGATTCCGACCGTGCTCAAGGCGTGCGCCGAGGCTCTGCAGGAGTTTCCGGAGCTGAACGCGCGGCTCGAGGGCGACGAGATCGTCTACCTCGACCGGTACGACCTTGGCGTCGCGGTCCAGACCGGCGACGGGCTCGTCGTCCCGGTCGTCCGCGGGTGCGACACGGCGTCGCTCGACGAGCTCGCCGAGGAGGTCGCCCGGTTGGCCGAGGCCGCCCGCGCCGGCGCGCTCAAGCCGGAGGAGCTGCGCGGGTCGACCTTCACCGTCACGAGTGCCGGGAAGCTCGCCGGTCTCTTCCAGACCCCGATCGTCAACCATCCCGAGGTCGCGATCCTCAGCATCGGACGGATCGCACCAAGGCCCGTCGTCCGCGACGGCGGGCTCGCAGTCGCGCAGATCGGCTACGTCTCGCTCACGTTCGACCATCGGGTCGTCGACGGCGCGCGCGCCGCGGAGTTCGGGCTCGCCGTGATCGCCCGGCTCGAAGCCGCCGGAGCCTAGAAAAGACGAAGAGCCCGGGCCGGGACCGGGCTCTTCGCAACGGTCGGATCGGGCGCTACTAGCGCCTGGCGTGACCGCCTCCGTCACCGTGGCCACGGACGATCTGACCCCGGATCTCACCCTCGGGGTAGCTCGGCGTCGTGTGGACGTTCGCGTACGTCGCACCCGCGCGGATCGCGGAGACGAGCTCGCCGAGCTCGCCCGGTGCGATCCCCTGCACGTCCGGCCCGACGACGTCGGCCGCATCGATGTCCCCCTCGAAGTGGCCATTCACCGGTGTGCACGCCGGCTTGTCGCCGCCACCGCAGAGGAAGGCACTGACTCCTCCGCTCACGTGCTGTTGCGCAAAGTGGATGTGCGCGCAGCAGGTTTCACCGCCCGTCAGGTCGGAGTAGTCGAGCGTGTAGTGGAGGTGGTCGGAGAAGATCCGCAACGTCAGCCGGCCGTGGCCGGTCGTCGAGACGGATCCGGTCGAGGCGCCGGGCCCGCCGACGACCTCGTTGTAGCCGTTCAGGTTCGCCCGGAAATTGTTGCCTCCTTGCCCATGCCCGCCGTGGTCTGCGAGCGCTGCCGCGGCCACGACCGTGAGGCCGACCGCAGCGAGCAGGGAAGCGACGATCGCGAGCTTGCGCATGCGCACTCCTCCCGTCGATTTCGTTCGGACCATACGAGGGTTACCCGTTCTCGGTTTTCGAATCCCTGAGATGCGACTCGACGAGCTCCTCGATCTCGGCGGCGTTCGCCCTGCCTTCGAGCCTGGCGATCGAACGCTTCCCCTTGACGAGGACGAGTGTCGGCACCTGGTGCACCTTGAAGCGCTCGGCGAGCTCGGGCCGGTCCTCGACGTCGACGCGGGTGACGCTCAGCCTCTTCCGCTCCTTGCGCGCCAGCTGGGCGAGCAGGCTGTCCATCCGCCGAGCGGGGCCCGAGCGGAGGGCGGAAAAGAAAACGAGGAGGTACCGGCGATCACGGCCGGACCCCCCGGAGCGGCCGTTCATCAACCGGTGTTCTTCCCCGGATGAGAGGTGGCGAAACGCCCGCCAACTACACTGGCCGGGTGGGGAACTTGTACTGGGTCGGTGTCTTCGCGGGGCTCGGTGCCGCGCTCGGAATCGCGGCCGCCGCGAGTCTCGCCGGACGGCGCCTGGGCCTGCTTGCTCCCTTGCTGGCGGCTGCGATCGCGATTGCGCTTGGGCTCGCGTTCGCCGATGTCGAGGAGGCTGCGGGCGGGGGAGCCGGGGGGATACTCGGGGCAGCCGGGGCACTCCAACTCGTCGGCGGCGCGCTCGGGCGGGGTGCCACGCGGGTGGCGACCGCCCTCCTGGTCGTGCTCGGGGCGGTGGTCGTCGCGGTGCTCGCTTTCGTGCCGGTTGTCGGGTACGTCGAGGCTCTCGCCCTGCCGGCGCTCGGGCTGCGCCTCCGCCGCCGGGCCGGGAAGCGCTACGCCGGGCTGCGCACGCTCGCGCGCGACTGATGCCGCCCAAGAAACTCGTCCTGATCGTCATCGACGGCCTCACTCCCGCGATGCTCGAGGACGCGGTCGAGAGCAGAGACGTCCCGGCGCTTCGCTTTCTCGCCGAGCACGGCGAGTACCGGCGGGCCGTGACGACCTTTCCCTCGCTGACGCCGGTCTGCCTCTCGTCCCTCGCCACCGGTGTTCACCCCGACGTGCACGGCATCCCGCACCTCGTCTGGTTCCATCGTCAAGAGGAGCGGTTCGTGGAGTACGGCTCGTCGTTCAGCGCGGTTCGCGCGGCGGGGCCGACGCGCGCGCTCCGCGACGCGGTCTTCAGCATGAACGAGGAGCACCTCTCGCGGGAGGCGACGACCGTCTTCGAGTCGCTCGAAGGAGCCGGCCTGGTGACGGCGGCGGTGAACATGGTCTGCTACCGCGGGCCGGCCCGGCACGATTCGACGGTGCCCGGCCTGGGCCGGCCTGCCTTCGGCCCGAGCCGGTTCTTCTACTACAACCTCTTCGAGTCGGACGTCACCGGCTCGCCGCTCGCGATCCGCACGCGGGCCCGCGGCTCGGTCGACGAGTACGCGGGCGTCGTTGGGCGCTGGCTCGTGACGCGCGACGGCTTCGACTTCCTCGTCTTCTACCTCCCGGACTACGACTTCGCGTCGCACGCCGCCGGGCCCGAGGTCGCACACGCCGCGCTCGCCCGGGCCGACCGTGCAATCGGATTGCTGTTCGAGGCGGCCGGCGGCCCGGACGAGTTCCTCGAGCGGTACGCGGTTCTGCTCTGCTCGGACCACGGTCAGACAAGCGTCGGGACGTCGGCTCGCCTGGAAGATTCGTTCTCCGGATTCCGGCTCTTCCACCGAGGGAACGGGCGGCGTACAGAGCTCGCGGTGACCGCTTCCAACCGTGCGGGCATGGTCTACCGGCTCCCCGGCTGCACCGCCGAGGCACGCGACCTCGCCGAGTTGCTGCACGGGAGCCCCCACGTCGTGCTCTTTCGCGAGGGCGATACCGCCGTCGCCCAGCGCGACGGGGAGGAACTGCGCTTTGGCCCGAGTGACGGAGGCTGGGCGACGAGCGGGACGACCGACCTCCTCGCGCAGCCGAATGCGCTCGAGCGGGCGTGGGCCGCGCTCGCGAACCCGAACGCGGGCGACCTGATCATCTCGGCCGCACCCGGTGTCGAGTTCGTCGACCTCGGGGGGCGCGATCACGTCGGCGGCGGCTCTCACGGATCCCTCGAGCTCGGCGACTCGGAAGTGCCGATGCTCTCGGTCGGGCTGGGCCCCCCGCCGGCGCGGATCGTCGACGTCGCGCCGCGCGTGCTCGATCATTTCAGCGTCAGCCGTGCCGGCTGAACCGGATCTCGCCGCCGAGCGGCTCCGCATGATCGAGGACCAGCTGCGCGCACGGGACATCGTCGACGAGCGTGTGCTCGCCGCGATGGCGCGCGTGCCGCGGGAGCTTTTCGTCCCCAACGAGGAGCAGGGGAGGGCGTATGCCGACGCCGCGCTGCCGATCGGTCACCAGCAGACGATCTCGCAGCCGTACATGGTCGCCCGGATCTGCGAGATCCTCGGCCTCACCTGCCGCGAGCGGGTGCTCGACGTCGGCACCGGCTCCGGCTACCAGGCCGCGGTCCTGGCCGAGCTCGCAGCGGAGGTGCACACGATCGAGCGGATTCCCGAGCTCGCGCTGCAGGCCCGGAAGAACCTCGCCGCGGCCGGCTACAAGCGCGTCGAGGTCCACGTCGGTGACGGCTCGGTCGGCCTGCCTGACCACGCGCCGTTCGGAGCGATCGCGGTCGCGGCCGCTGCGCCCAGCCTGCCGCAGCAGCTCTACGACCAGCTCGAGCCTCGCGGCCGCCTCGCGGTGCCGGTCGGTGGGCGCTGGGGCCAGCGGCTCGAGCTCATCGCCCGCAGCCCCGAGGGGCCTGCAGTCGTCCGCTCTGTCCCCTGCCGCTTCGTCCCGCTTGTCGGTCAAGGCGGCTTCGAAGAGTGAAGCGGGCGCTCGTCGTCGTCCGCGGCTCGGTCCAGGGCGTGTTCTTTCGGGCGGAAACGCGTGACCGGGCGCGCTCGCTTGGCCTCGCGGGCTGGGTTCGGAACGCTCCCGACGGAACCGTCGAGGCGGCGTTCGAGGGAGACGACCAGAAGGTGGACTCGATGGTCGAGTGGTGCCGCCGTGGCCCCGCGGGCGCCAGGGTCGACGACGTCGAGGTGGACTGGGTCGAGCCCGAGGGCGAGGAGGGCTTCTCGGTCGCTTGATCGGGCACCGCGTTCGACCAGCGAGCACGCTGCTACGCTCGCCCGTCGGATGGCCAACGAAGCCCCGACGATGGCTACAGCGAGGGCTCGCGCCTCGAGCGCCCTGCGCAGGCCTCATAACTGGGTGCAGCTGGCGAAGTTCTGCACGGTCGGCGCGCTCGGGTACGGGATCAACCTCACCCTCTATGCGAAGCTCCTGGAAGCAGGCTTGCACTACGTCCCCGCGGCGGCTTGCTCCTTCATCGTCGCAGTAACGAGTAACTACACGTGGAACCGGCTCTGGACATTCCGTGGCCAACGCGGGCATGTCGGCTACCAGGGGCTTCGCTTCCTTGTCGTCTCGCTGCTCGCACTGGGCGCGAACGAGCTGTTCCTGATCGCGCTCGTCGCGGCAGGTATGGGCAAGGTGCACGCGCAGGCGATCGCCATCGTGCTCGTCACGCCCATCAACTTCGTGGGCAACAAGCTCTGGTCGTTCAGGCGTCGCTGAAGGTGATGAGGCGGGTCGTCCTCGCCCTGATCGCCGTTGCGGTGCTCGCGCCCGCCGGGCACGCCGCGTCAACGGTGACCGATCCGGTCTACGACTCGAAGGGGCGGCTCGTTCAGGCGCCGTTCGCTCCCGTCAAGCCGCACGCGCACCTGACTGAGGAGCGTGCAACGGCGATCTTTGTCCGCGACGACAAGGTCGCGGACTGGATCGGCCGCTACCCCAAGAAGGGCCGGGTGACCGAGGCCACGTACGACCCAAAGCGCGGGGACTGGAAGATGGGTATCTGGTGGGACTCGCTCGACCAGATCGCGCTCGGCCGTGTGGACGACGGCACAGGCGTCGTCACCGAAGCGTGGACCGGGCCGCAGGTCGCGTGGAAGATGGCCCGGGGCACCAGCGGCGCCTTCGGCGGCAAGGAGATCAACACCGTCGGGATCTGGCTCGCGTTCTGCATCGTCTTCCTACTCGGGCTCGCCGATCTGCGCCGACCGCTCTCCCTGAGGAACCTCGATCTCGTCGTCCTGCTCTCGTTCTCGGTCTCGCTCTGGTTCTTCAACCGCGGCGAGATCTTCACGAGCGTCCCGCTCGCCTACCCGCCGCTTTTGTACTTGCTGGGACGGATGGTCTGGAGCGTCTGGCGCGGCGGGCCCGGCTCGTCGCGATCGGTCTGGCCCCTCTGGCTGCTCGCGGCTGCGACCGTCTTCCTGACCGGTTTTCGCATCGGGCTCAACGTGCGCGACTCGAACGTGATCGACGTCGGCTACGCGGGCGTGATCGGCGCGAACCGGATCGTCAACGGACAGTCGCCCTACGGCCACATGCCGATCGAGGGGAGCCTGAAGCCTTGCGGGCCGAAGGACGCCGACGGAGAGATCCGCGAACGGGTGCAGACAAACGGCCGCTGCGAGTCGGCGAACGGGCAAGGCGACACGTACGGGCCGGTTGCCTACGAGGCGTATATCCCCGCGTACGGCCTCCTGGGGTGGAGCGGAAAGTGGGACAAGCTGCCGGCCGCGCATGCGACGGCGGTCGCGTTCGACCTGCTCGCGTTGCTCGGACTGCTGCTGCTCGGCCTGCGGTTCGGAGGGACGCGGCTCGCTGTCATGCTGCCGTTCTCGTGGGCCGCGTACCCGTTCACGCAGTACGCGTCGAGCTCCAACACGAACGACACGATCATGCCCGTCCTGCTCATCTTCGGCTTCTGGCTCGTGACGTCTGCCTTCGGGCGCGGCGCGTTCCTGGCGCTCGCCGGGTGGACGAAGTTCGGGGCGCTCCTGGTCGTGCCGTTGTGGGCGGGCTATCCGGAGCCGCGCCGGCTCTCCGGAAAGGTTACTTTTGCAGGAGGTTTTGCCGTAGCCACGCTCGCCGCCTTCTCCATTCTGCTGCTCGAGCCCAACCCGGCGCACGCGGCTCGAGTCTTCTGGGACCGGACGTTCGGCTGGCAGGTGGGGCGCGACTCCCCGTTTTCGATCTGGGGCTGGGGCCAGTACCACGCGGCCGGGATCCCGGACCTCGGCTTCGCTCAGCAGATCCTCATCGGCCTGCTCGCGGCCGGCGCGCTGGCCTGCTACTTCGTGCCTCGGAGCAAGACGCCGCTCCAGCTCGCCGCGCTGACCGCGGCGCTCATGATCGGCTTCGAGCTCACGCTGACGCACTGGTTCTACCTCTACATCCCGTGGTTTTTCCCATTCGTCGCCTTCGTCGTCCTGGCTCCACGCCGGCGGCGGGAACCGGCTCCTCCGAGTGACAGCGAAGCCCGAGAGCTCGTCCCGGCCGGCTGACACCGGATTCGCGGTCGCGGCGACGCTCGCCGCGGTCGTGCTCTTCCTCGTCGCGTGGGCCGTGCTGCACCGCGGCTACTTCACACACCACCCGATCGTCGACACGCCGGTCTACGAGCGCTACGGCTCGGCGCTGGACGACGGGCAGGTGCCCTACCGCGACTTCGCGCTCGAGTACCCGCCGGGTGCGCTGCCCGTGTTCGCCCTGCCCGCGCTCGGCGCTGCCGGCTCCGAGACGTTCCGAGTCCGCTTCGAGGCGCTGATGGCCTTCTTCGGCGAGGCGCTGATCGTCTGCGTGGCGATCGCGCTCGTCGCTCTCGGGGCGGGGAGGAGGCGGCTCCTGGGAGCACTCGGCTTCGTCTCCGTCGCCCCGCTCGCCCTCGGCCCCGTTGTCCTCTCGCGGTTCGATCTCTGGCCGACGGCGCTCGTCGCGGCCGCGGTCGCCGCGCTCGTGTCGGGACGGCTTCGCCTCGGCCACGTCGCGCTCGGCGCCGCGGTGGCGGCGAAGCTCTACCCGGTCGTGCTCGTTCCGATCGCGGTCGCGTACGTCTGGCGGCGCGAGGGCAGGCGCGAAGCGCTCGTCTGCGCCGCCGCGCTGACGGCGGTCGTCGCGCTCGTCTTCCTACCGTTTCTCGTGCTGGCACCGGACGGCCTCTGGCACAGCCTGTGGAACCAGGCGTCTCGTCCGCTCCAGATCGAGAGCCTCGGCGCGGGCCTCCTGCTCGTCGCGCATCACGTGTTCGGGACCGCGGTCACGATGGAGTCGAGCCACGGCTCGCAGAACCTGGCCGGGTCGGCGCCGGACGCGCTCGCGGCGGCGCAGTCGCTCCTCCAGATCGCCGCGCTCATCGCCGTCTGGATCCTGTTCGTGCGCGGCCCGGCCGGGCGCGACCGGCTCGTCGAGGCGAGCGGAGCAGCCCTGGTCGCCTTCATCGTGGGCGGCAAGGTCCTCTCGCCGCAGTTCCTGATCTGGCTGATCCCGGTCATCCCGCTCGTCCGCGGCCGGCGCGGCCTCAGCGCCGCGGGGCTGCTCGGCGCCGCGCTCGTGCTCACACAGCTCTGGTTCCCCTACCGCTACTGGCAGCTGGCGCTCCACTTCGGCACGCTGCAGTCCTGGCTCGTGCTCGCGCGAGACCTCGTCCTCGTTGCGCTTCTGCTGGTGCTGCTGCTTCCTCTACGGCACAGAGATCCGGACGGCCTCGCAGCTCGTCGCTCGGCCTGAGCCGTCGCACTCGACGAGCGCGCCCTCGAGGCGCACGCCGCCCTCGGCCGTCTCGAATCTGACCGGCATCCCGGTCCGCATGCGCTGGATCGCGAGCTCGGCCTTGACGCCGATCACGGAGTCGTGCGGCCCCGTCATGCCCGCATCCGTGATCGCCGCCGTTCCGCCTGGCTGGACGCGCGCATCGCTCGTCTGGACATGCGTATGCGTGCCGAAGACCGCCGTCACGCGGCCGTCGAGATAGTGAGCCAGCGCGACCTTCTCGCTCGTCGCCTCGCCGTGGAAGTCCACGAGCACGATCGACGTCTCGCGGCGAGCCTCCTCGACGAGCTCGTCGATGACCTCGAACGGGGCGACGGCGGGCTGCATGAAGAGATCGCCCAACAGGTTGATGACCGCGACGCGCGTTCCGTCCCGGGCCGGCGCGACGGTCATGCCCCGGCCGGGCGCCTGGGCGGACATGTTCGCCGGCCGGATCAGGCGCTCGCTGCCCGAGAGGTAGGGAACGATCTCGCGCCGCCGCCAGGTGTGGTTGCCGAGCGTGAGCACGTCGGCACCGGCCGCGAGCAGCTTGTCCGCGAGCTTCGGCGTGATCCCGACGCCGTCCGCCGCGTTCTCTCCGTTGGCGACGCAGAAGTCGACGTCGAGCTCCTCGCGCAACCCCGGCAGCCGCTCCTCGATCGCCCGCAGACCGGGGCGACCGTTCACATCGGCGACGAAGAGGATTTTCAGGGGATGGCGAGTGTTGCGGGGCGATGGAGCTCGATCGAGACGTGGTTCCCCGCGTCCTGCGTGTAGCGCGCGAGCGCCTGCTGCTCGACCTTCGAGAAGTCGATGATCGTGCCGATCTTGGAGATCGCCTTCGCGACCGAGGAGCCGACCGTCAGCGCCGGGTCCGGCCGCAGGTGAGTCAGCGTGACGACGAGCGCGGGCTCGTTCGTCGGCTGAACGTCGATGCGGGCCCCGAACACGTTGCCCCGCAGCATGAGAGGAGTGATGCCGACGATTGTCCCGTCGACCGGCGAGTAGACGTCCGTGCCGGGCGCCGCCCCCACGTCGAGCGCGGCCGTGGCCGGGCCTTCGCCACCGCCGAGCTGGTAGTAGGTGAGGCCGCCGCCGCCGCCGCCGAAGAGCTTCCGCGCTACGCGTGCGAGCAGGCCCTCGTTCGCCTGGCGGCCAACCGGGTCGAGCGCGAGCGCCCCGTCGCCGACCGCGTGGTATCCGATCGCCGTCACGCGGCTCTGGTCGATCGGCAGCTGCAGGCTCAGCGAGCCGTGCAGCGCCACGACCTGGGGACGCGGCTGCCCGGCCGGCAGGAGCCGGTTGGCCGGTGCGGGCCTGGTCGGCGTGGGGGCAGACGAGCCGGAGCCGAAGGCGGTGAGCGCAAACGTGACGAGCAGCGCGATCGAAACCGCGACCAAACCGGCAATTCGCCGGGCTCTTCGTCTCGCGGCGGCTCGGGCCTTGGACGTGCGGCGCGCCTGCCCAGTGGCGCGGGGCGGGGGCATGGGAGGCACCGTAACCGATGTGTCCGGATCTTGCAGAGCGGCACCGCCTGCGCGGCTGCGGAGGACGGCCAGACGCGGAGACGGCGGCGTCTCCTCCCAGAAGGCGGGAGCGTCGAGGGCGAGCGCGCCGTCCTCGAACGCAGACCAGTCCCAGGCCGGTGGCCTGAGCGACACGACCTGAGCGGTACGATGGCCTCCATGTCCGGCGGGACGCCGACGATTCAGATCCCGCGCTGGATTCAGCTGGTCGGCCTGCCCGTGCTCGCGCTGATCGCGATCCTGCTCGCTGGGAAGGTCTTTCACGCGGTCTTCCTGTTCGTCGTCGCGGGCCTCGTTGCGCTGCTGCTCGACCCGCTGGTGCGGGTCCTGGAACGGCTCCGGATTCCGCGCGGTTTCTCCATTGCAATCGTCTACCTGAGCTTTGCCGCTGCGCTGGCCGTCGTCGCCATCGCCATCGGCGTGATCGTCAGCGACCAGACGCAGTCGGCGGCGAATCGAATTGACACCTACCTTACGAAGGAGCACGGACAGACCCCCCAGACCGGCTTCCAGCAGGACGTCGATCGGTTTCAGCACTGGCTCGACACGCACCACCTCGAGCGGATCGACGTCCGCAAGCAGGGCCAGGACTTCGCGTCCAGCATCAAGAGCAAGGACGTCGGGAAGTACACGACGAAGGCGATCGACTTCGCCCGCGGCGCCGCGATCTCGATCTTCCAGCTCGTCTTCAGCCTCGTCCTGATCCTCGTCGTGTCGATCTACATGCTCCTCGACATGGGCCGGCTCAAGCAGGGGGTCGACCGGCGCTTCCCGCCGCGGCCCGGGCAGTCCGGACTCGTCATCCGGATGGAGCAGGCCGTCGCGGGCTACGTGCGCGGGCAGCTCCTGCTCTCGGCGATCATCGGCTCGAGCGCCGGCGTCGGGCTCTGGCTGCTCGGCACGCTCGGGTGGGCTCCGGGCATGGACCGGTATGCCGTGCTCTTCGGCGCCTGGGTGGCCGTCACCGAGCTCATTCCCTACCTCGGCCCATGGCTCGGTGGCATCGTGCCCATCGCGTACGCGCTCGTGATCCACCCGATCTCGGGCCTCTGGGTGTTCCTGCTCTTTCTCGGGATCCACCAGATCGAGGGCCACATCGTCGTCCCGAACGTGATGGGGAACGCGCTGCGCCTGCATCCGCTGCTCGTCATCTTCGGACTGGTCGCCGGCGGGGAGCTCTACGGCCTCCCCGGGGTGCTGGTCGCGCTGCCGCTGCTCGCCGTGCTGCGGGCGATCTACGAGTTCTTCAGCGAGCGCGTCGAGCTCGAGGACTGGAAGGAGGGGGCGGTGCCTGTCGAGGTCGATCTGGAGGACACGCGTCCCATCCAGCCCGTGCCGCCGGAGGAGCCGCCCGAGGCTAAGGTGGCCCCATGAGCACGTTTCCGGCGACTCGTCTGCGCAGGCTGCGCCGCACCGGGGCGCTTCGTTCGCTCGTGCGCGAGACGAAGCTCGATCTCGACGACTTCGTCTATCCGCTCTTCGTGGGCCCCGAAACGCAGGCGAACGAGGAGCTGCCCGCGCTCGGGCGGTTCTCCGTCGACGACCTTTCGCGCGAGGCCGAGGAGCTGCTGGGGCTCGGGCTCTCCGCCGTCATCCTCTTCGGGATCCCGGACGCGAAGGACGACGAAGGCTCGGGCGCGTACGCCTCGGACGGGGTCGTCCAGCGAGCGTTGCGGGGCCTGCGCGAGCGCTATCCGGACCTCGTCCTGATCACGGACGTCTGCCTGTGCGAGTACACGTCGCACGGTCATTGCGGGGTGATCGAGAACGGCGAGGTGGCAAACGACGCCACGCTGGAGCTGCTCGGCCGGACCGCGGTCAGCCATGTCGAGGCCGGCGCGGACGTCGTCGCGCCCAGCGACATGATGGACGGGCGCGTCGGTTACCTCCGGGCGGCGCTCAACGAGAACGGCTTCTCCGACACGGCGATCGTCTCGTACGCGGCGAAGTACGCCTCGGCCTTCTACGGGCCCTTCCGGGAGGCCGCGGAGTCGACGCCCGCGTTCGGCGACCGCCGCGGGTACCAGCTGGATCCGGCCAACGTGCGGGAGGCGCTGCGTGAGAGCGAGCTCGACGTGGCCGAAGGCGCCGACGTGCTGATGATCAAGCCGGCGCTTCCGAACCTGGACGTCCTCCGCGCCGTTCGCGAGCGCTTCGACCTGCCGGTCGCGGCGTATAACGTCTCCGGCGAGTACGCGATGGTGAAGGCCGCGGCTGCGCGAGGCTGGCTCGACGAGCGCGAGGCCGCCCTGGAGTCGCTGACCGTGATCAAGCGCGCCGGCGCCGACTTCGTGGTCTCGTACTGGGCCAAGGAGCTCGCCCACTGGCTCTGAAGTCGAAGTCGGAGCTCGCCCGGGAAGCCGAGCGCCTCATTCCCGGTGGGGTGAATTCGCCGGTGCGTGCGATGAAGGCCGTCGGGCTCGACGAGCCGCTCTTCGTGCGCAAGGGGAAGGGCGCCTACGTGACGACGGCCGACGGCGGGCGCTACGTCGACTGGGTACTGTCGTTCGGCCCGCTGATCTTCGGCCACGCCGACCGGGAGACGGTCGAGGCCGTTCAGCGGACCGCCGACGAGGGCACGACGTTTGGCGCCACGACCGAACGCGAGGTCGAGCTCGCGGCCGAGATCGTCGACGCGTTTCCGTCGATCGAGCAGGTGCGGATGGTCAGCTCGGGCACCGAGGCGGCGATGAGCGCGGTCCGGCTCGCCCGGGGAGCGACGAAGCGCGACCGGATCCTCAAGTTCGCGGGCTGCTACCACGGTCACGCCGACGCGCTGCTCGCCGAGGCCGGGTCCGGCCCCGCGACGCTCGGCGTTCCCGCGACGGCCGGCGTTCCTTCCGGTGCGGCCGCGGACACGATCGTCGCCACTTACAACGACGTCGAGTCGGCGGCCCTCGCAGTCGCGCGCTACGGGGAGGGGCTCGCCTGCGTGATCGTCGAGCCGGTGGCCGGGAACATGGGCGTCGTCCCCCCGGAGCCCGGCTTCCTCGAGGCGCTGCGCGAGCTGTGCGATGCCTCGGGCGCGCTGCTCGTCTTCGACGAGGTGATCACCGGCTTCCGGATCGCGCGCGGGGGCGCGCAGGAGCGACTCGGCGTGCGCGCTGACCTGACCATCCTCGGCAAGATCGTCGGCGGAGGGATGCCGATCGGCGCCTTCGGCGGCTCGGCGGAGATCATGCGGCACCTCGCGCCGGTCGGCGAGGTCTACCAGGCCGGCACGCTCTCAGGGAATCCCCTCGCAACGGCGGCGGGCATTTCCGTGCTCCGCCGCCTGCGCGACCCAGCCGTCTACGAGGAGCTGGAGCGCAAGGCCGCGCGCCTGGAGGCGGGCCTCAGGGGGCTGAGCGTCTTCCAGCGGGTCGGCGCGATGGGCACGCTCTTCATGGGGTCGGACCCGGTAACGAACTTCGCGGACGCGTCGGCTTGCGACACGGCCCGGTACAGCGAGTACTTCCGGCACATGCTCGAGCGGGACATCTACGTGCCGCCCTCGCAGTTCGAAGCCATGTTCGTCTCGCTTGCGCACGGCGACGAGGAGATCGACCGGACGGTGGAGGCCGCCGCTGACTTCTTCGCCACCACTTGACCTGTGGCAGGAGATTGCGCTCGATGCCGAGCGCGAGGGGTCGCTCTGGAGGGAAGCGCTGCGGCCCCGTGGCGCGCGCGACCGCACGCTCGTCTTCTCACCGCTGACCGAGGATCGGTTCGCGCTCGCGGTCGAGACGATCTACGAGGGGTACCTCGTCCACTACGGGCGTCCCCGGCTCTTCGCGCCCGGCGACCACGACACGATCCTCCTCCTCGGCGACTACCTCTATGCGCACGGGCTCGTCCGCCTCGCGACTGCGGGATCGGTGGAGGCCGTTGCGGACATGGGCGAGCTGATCTCGCTCTGCGCCCAGTTGCGGGCGGAGGGCTCGAGGGAGGACGGACCGGTCTGGGCAGCGAGCGTGGCCCTGCTCGGCCAGGGCGTCCTCAAGGAGACCGACGATCCGGAGGCGCTCGTCGCCCGCGCGCAGGAGGCCGCCGGGACCGAGCCGGTCGATCGCGCGCTCGCGGCTCATCGCCAGCGGTTTCGTTAGAGTCGCAGCGCATGGGTCACGTGCTCGCAGCCGCCTTCGTTCTGGCCGACGCGGCCACGGAGGGCAAGAAGGTGATCACGGGAATGCTGATCGCGGGCCTCGTCCTCGCGGCGGGCCCGATCCTCGGCGAGACCTACATGTACTTCAAGTACCACCGCCGCGGCCGCAGCCCGCACTAGACGCTTCGCCTGTGGCGCGCTTCACTTGACCGGCATGGCCGAGCTGCCGACCGGCACCGTCACCTTCCTGTTCACCGACATCGAGGGCTCCACGCGGCTGCTGAGTGAGGCTGGCGACGCCTATGCGGGCGTCCTCGCGGACCACCGCCGCGTTCTCCGGAAGGCATTCACCGATCACGGCGGGGCCGAAGTCGACACTCAGGGTGACGCGTTCCTCGTCGCCTTCGCGCGTGCCAAAGACGCAGTTGCCGCTGCAGCAGCTGCACAGCGGGCCCTCGCCGAGGGATCGGTTCGCGTGCGGATGGGCGTTCACACCGGTGAGCCGCTTCGAACCGACGAGGGCTACGCAGGGATGGACGTCCACCGCGGTGCTCGGATCGCCGCGGCAGGTCATGGCGGCCAGGTGCTGATCTCACAGACGGCTCGAGACCTCGTCCAGGACGATCTCCCTGAGGAGTTCGCCCTGCACGATCTCGGCGAGCACCGGCTGAAGGATCTGAGCAGGCCGCAGCAGATCTTCCAGCTCGTCGCCGAAGGGCTGGAGCGCGAGTTTCCACCGCTTGCAACGCTCGAGAACCGCCCGACGAACCTTCCGCCCCAGCCGACGCCGCTGATCGGCCGCGAGCGTGAGCTGGCCGAGGTCGTCGAGCTCCTTCGCCGTCCCGATGTCCGCCTGCTGACCCTGACCGGTCCGGGCGGTGCGGGCAAGACGAGGCTGTCACTCCAGGCTGCGGCCGATCTCCTCGACGACTTCGCCGACGGCGTGTTCTTTGTAGGCCTGGCGGCGATTACCGAAGCGTCACTCGTGTTGCCGACGATCGCGCAGGCCCTCGGCGTGAAGGAGACAGGCGGCCTTTCACCGGGCGAAGCCCTGGAGCGGTTCCTGCACGGCCGTGAGCTGCTCCTCGTGCTCGACAACCTCGAGCATTTGCTCGACTCGGCGCCGCATGTCAGCAACCTCATCCTCAAGGCACCGGCCGTGAAGGCGATCGTCTCGAGTCGAGCTCCGTTGCGTGTCTCAGGTGAGCGCGAGTACCCAGTCCCCGAGCTCGCTGAACAGGACGGGGTTGCTCTGTTCAGCGAACGCGCGCAGGCCATCAAGCCGGATTTCCATCTGAATGGCGATGCGCCGGCCGTCGCGGAGATCTGCCGGCGCCTGGACGGCCTACCGCTCGCGATTGAGCTGGCTGCGGCCCGCGCCAAGGTGCTCTCGCCCGCGGCCCTGCTCGAACGGCTCGATGAGCGGCTCCCTGTACTGACCGGAGGAGCACGCGACGTCCCGGACCGCCAGCGCACCCTCCGGGACACAATCGCGTGGAGCTATGAGCTGCTCGATGAGACCGAACGCAGGCTCTTCTCGCGGCTTGCAGTCTTCGCCGGCGGCTTCACCCTCGCGGCAGCCGAGCAGGTCAGCGACGCGGACCTCGACACTCTGACGTCGCTCGTCGAGAAGAGCCTCGTCCGGCAGGGCAAGGACCGGTTCCGGATGCTCGAGACAATTCGGGAGTTCGCCGTCGAGTCGTTGACGCAGGGCGAAGAGCTCGACGAGATCCGGCGCCGGCACCTGGACTTCTTCCTGGCGCTTGCCGAGCGGGAAGGATCACGCTTGGAGCCCGACGCGTCGGCACGGCTCGGGCGTCTGGAGGACGAGCACGACAATCTTCGCGCGGCTCTCCGCACTGCGCGAGAGACCGGCAATCCGAGGCTCGAGTTGCGCCTCGCCGCAGCCCTCGCCGAGTTTTGGGAAGTCCGAGGTCACCTGAGCGAGGGTCTCGAACGCCTGGGTGAGGCGCTCGAGAGCGATCCGGAGGCACCCGCCGAGCTTCGCGGTCACGCTCTGCGAATGGGAACGATGATCGCCATCAAGCAAGGTGATTTCGAGACGGCCCGCCCGATGGCGGAAGCAATGAGAGAACTGGGCCCCGCGAAGGGTGACGAAGCCCTCTCTGGTGACGCCCCTCATTACCTTGGCCTCATTGCCATGGAAGAGGGGCGGTTCGACGA
This sequence comes from Gaiellaceae bacterium, assembly GCA_035318925.1. Taxonomy (GTDB): domain Bacteria; phylum Actinomycetota; class Thermoleophilia; order Gaiellales; family Gaiellaceae; genus VAXT01. The sequence goes on along the minus strand of DATHDS010000021.1, from coordinate 207,243 downwards.
GGCGCGCACCCTCATCGAGCAGGCCAGGTCGCTTCGCGAGCCGTTTGGCCTTGGGATCGGCCTGCAAGCCAGTGTTCACAATCTTGGCTTGCTCGCGATGGCCCAAGGTGATTTTGGGCGTGCTCGGCCGGAGCTCGAGTCATCTCTGGCGATGGCGAAAGAGCTCGGTTCGGAGCAACAGATAGCCAACAGCCTGTGTGACCTCGGTTTCGCCGAACTGGGCGACGGGCGGCTCGATCACGCGCGCACTCGGTTCGGAGAAGCTGTGGAATCGGCGACTCGGCTTGGCTGGAAGGAGAACGTCGCGTACTGCCTCGTCGGACTGAGTGCAATTGCCCTGGCGCAAGGCGAGCTCGAGCTGGCGGCACACCTTGTCGGCCAGGCCGATTTTCTCGCCGAAGACGTTCACTTGAAGTTCGAGGTCTACGCTGAAGCCGTGCGAGTTCAGGTCGAGCAAGAGCTCCCCTCCCGGCTTGGCGAGGACCGGCTCGAGGCTCTCCGCGGGGAGGGCCGCTCTTTGTCGATGGAAGCCGCCGTGTCAGAGGCGCTGGCAGCCCTAGACTGACGGCGATGGCGCCACCGGCCGACCTGCGCGAGTGGATTGCTCTCCTCGAGCGCGAGGGTGAGCTCGTGCGTGTCCAGACGGAGGTCGACCCATACCTGGAGGTCACGGAGATCGTCGACCGCACCGTGCGCTCCGGCGGGCCGGCGCTTCTCTTCGAGAACCCGAAGGGCTCGCCGCACTCGCTGCTCGTCAACCAGTTCGGGACCGAGCGGCGGATGTGCCTGGCGCTCGGGGTTGACCACCTCGATGACGCGGCCGCGAAGCTCGAGTCCGTCCTCGAGATGCAACCGCCACAGGGCCTGGCCGAAAAGGTCAAGGGCCTGAAGAAGCTGAAGTCGGTCGCGGACTCGATGCCGAAGACCGTTCGCAGCGGCCCGGCGCAGGAGATCGTGCTGCGGGACGACGACGTCAATCTCGACCTCCTGCCGATCCAGCACTGCTGGCCGGGCGACCCGGCCCCCTTCATCACGCTGCCGGCGGTGATTACGCAGGATCCGAAGACCGGGACGCGCAACGTCGGCATGTACCGCATGCAGAAGCTCGGCGCCCGCTCGACGGCGATGCACTGGCAGCTCCACAAGGACGGGCGGATGGACTACCTCGCCGCGGACGGCCGCCTCGACGTCTCCGTAGCGATCGGCCTCGACCCGGTGACGACGTACTCGGCGAGCGCGCCGCTGCCCAAGCACGTCGACGAGCTGATGCTCGCGGGGTTCCTCAAGGGGGAGCCGGTGGAGCTCGTCAAGTGCAAGACGAACTCGTTAGAGGTGCCGGCCAACGCGGAGATCGTGCTCGAGGGCTACGTGGAGCAGGGAGACCTGACGCTGGAGGGCCCGTTCGGCGACCACACGGGCTACTACTCCGCGGCCGAGCAGTTCCCGGTCTTCCACGTGACCGCGATGACGATGCGCGCGGACGCGATCTATCCGTCGATCGTCGTCGGCAAGCCGCCGGCCGAGGATGCCTGGCTCGGCAAGGCGACCGAGCGCATCTTCCTGCCGGCGATCCGGATGAGCGTGCCCGAGATCGTCGACTACGACCTGCCGGTCGCAGGCGCGTTCCACAACTGCGTCATCGTCTCGATCCGCAAGAGCTTCCCCGGCCAGGCGCAGAAGGTGATGCACGCAATCTGGGGCCTCGGCCTGCTCAGCCTGACGAAGTCGGTCGTCGTCGTCGACGAGCACGTGGACGTCCACGACTACGAGGAGGTCTTCTTCCGGGTGACCGCAAACGTCGACCCGAAGCGCGACGTCATGCTCAGCGAGGGGCCGCTCGACCACCTCGACCACGCGCCGACGCGCCAGTTCTACGGGGGCAAGATCGGGATCGACGCGACGCACAAGGGGCTCGACGAGGGCACCCGCGAGTGGCCGGAAGAGATCGTCATGAGCGACGAAGTGCGCTCGCTCGTCGACCGGCGCTGGGCCGAGTACGGGCTCGGCGAAGACGTGGAGGACGGCAACGGCCGTGCGCGGCGCTCGTTGCGTCAATTGCTACGTCGTTGACGCTGGCTTCCCCGGCCGATTGAATCCGCTTTAGAGCGTGGATCCGCACCGCGGAGACGAGAGCGCGAACCACCCGGCGCCGACCATCTGGCCGGTCGGCTTTGCCGTTGGCATCGCCTGCATCTTCATCGGCTTGATCCTGGGCACGGTCGTGCTCGTCGTCGGCGCGGTGCTGACGGCGCTCTTCGGCTTCCTCTGGGTCCGCGATGTCACGAGCGGCTACCGGGCCGCGCCCACGCCCGCTGAGGCGCCGCCGCCGGTTCCTGCCCACAAGGCCGAGCCCCCGCTGTCGGAGCTCGCCGAGGGCGATGTCATTCGTTACCCGCGCTCGAAGTTTCTCGAGGCCGTGACGCTCGGTCTCGGCGGCGTGATCGGCGGAGTGGTCACCGTGCCCGTGCTCGGCTTCACGATCCTGCCGCCGTTCATCAAGCAGGGCCACCCCGACATCGACGTCGGCGCGCTCGCCGACTTTCCCGAGAACAAGTACGTGATCACGACCTTCCTGCTCGACCCGAAGCAGGGGGAGGTTTCGCGGCGCACGGCGTACATCCGCAACAACGGCCTGCTCGACGGCCAGCCGAGCTTCACGATCCTCTCGAACCGTTGCGTCCATCTCGGCTGCCCCGTCCAGGTGAACGGGCTGCCGCTGGACAAGGACAAGAAGACCGAGATCCGGAACGGTCTCGAGGTCGACCGGATCCCGACCGCGGCCGCCGCCGGCTTCGGCTGCCCGTGTCACGGCGGCCAGTACGACAAGGAGGGCAACCGGACGGCCGGCCCGCCGGTGCGCGCGCTCGACCGCTACGACTTCATGATCAAGAACGGGCGGCTGGTTCTCCGCAAGACCTACTCCGTCGCGAAGGTGGACGGAGAGGGAGCCGACGCGAGGATCCACAAGTACCCGCTCGCCGGGCCCGGTCAGCACATCGACGGCATCGAGGCGTGGCTCTACCCGGTGCAGCCGCCCCGCTGATGGCGAGGAGAAAGCCAGGTCGGCGCGACCAGCTCCTCAAGATGGCGCTCTATCCGCTCGAATGGCTGGAGGAGCGCTCGGGGCTCGTCGGCGGCGTCAAGTACTTCCTCTTCCGCAAGGTCCCCGGCGACATCAGCTGGGGGCACACGCTCGGCTCGGCGGCGCTGACCGCGTTCATCGTCCAGGCGGTCACCGGCGTGATCCTGGCCTTCTACTACAAGCCGGATCCGAACTCGGCGTACGAGTCGATCCGGCACATCACCGACGATCTCACCTTCGGCTGGCTCGTCCGCGGCATGCACAAGTGGGGCGCGAGCGTCTTCATCATCCTGCTCTTCCTGCACATGGGGCGGGTCTTCCTGTACGGCGCCTACAAGTACCCGCGGGAGCTGAACTGGATCGTCGGCGTCCTGATCCTCGTGCTCGGGATGATGGAGGGCTTCTTCGGGTACCTGCTGCCCTGGGACCAGACCGCGTACTGGGCGACGGTCGTCGGGGTCAACCTCCAGGCGACCGGACCGTTCGTGGGGCCGTTCTTAGGTGACATCCTGCGTGGGGGGTCCGAGATCGGGCCTGACACGCTTGCCCGCTTCTACTCGTTGCACATGCTCGTGCTGCCCGGCGCGATCGCCGGGCTGATCGGGCTGCACCTCTATCTCGTCGTGCGGCTCGGCGTGACCTCGCCGCCGTGGTCGCCGACGGCCGCCGGCCGGCCGCAGCCGGGGCCGCCGCCTCCGCCGCGGAAGGGACTGGTCGCGCCCGGTGCGCGAGGAGCGCGCAAGCGATGAACAGGCGGCTAGAGCAGAGGCGGGCGGACCACCTTCGGTACAAGAAGGACGTCAAGGAGCGCGGGAAGCCGTTCTACCCGTACTCGATGTTCCACGACACGGTGATGAGCCTGCTCGTCGTGTGCCTGATCGTCGCGCTCACGGTCATCTGGAAGTACACCGCGCACGAGGGCACGACGGACGCCGACTCCGGCTGGCTCGGCAAGCTCTACGACGCGAAGGCCGACCCCGGGACGACGAACTTCGTCCCGCGTCCCGACTGGTACTTCTACTTCCTTTTCTACCTGCTGCGGATCTTCAAGTGGCCGGACTCGGTCCTGCTCGGCACGGTCATCATCCCGACGATCCTGATGGTGCTTCTGCTCGCGCTTCCGTTCCTCGACGTGAGCCGCGAGCGGCGGCCGCTGCGCCGGCCGGTGGCGATGGTCGCGGCCGTGCTGACGATCATCTCGATGGGGACGCTGACCTACGAGGGCGCGACCGCGAAGGAGTCGCTTGGGGCCGAGAACCTTACCCGCGTTCGCGGCTGGGAGAAGAAGCAGGGGTTCGCGGACAACCCGCAGGCCATCGCCGGCGCCAAGATCTTTGCGCAGGTCGGCTGCATGAACTGCCACACGTATCTGGGCGGCGGGAACCTGAACTCGGGTGGGCGGGACAAGTCGGACATCGGCAAGACGAGTAACCGGGGAGTCCAGGGCTTCGCCGACTACGTCTCCGACCCGTCGAAGTTCGGGAACAACGTCATGCCGAAGTGGTCCGACCTCGGCAAAGACAACTTGCTGAAGCTCGGCGCCTTCCTCCAATCCTCCGGCACCTGCAGCCCGCGCACCCCCGCTTGCCCCGGCAAGGGCGCGGCGAAATGAAGATCTTCCTCGGGATCACGGGCGCCTCCGGGGCGCCGTATGCCGCGCGCCTTGTCGATGCCCTCGCGGCCGCCGACTGCGAGATCGGCGTGAGCGCCTCGGCGGCCGGGGTCGAGGTGCTGGCGACGGAGCTCTACGGCGAGCCCAGCCTCCCGCGGGACGAGGTGCTGGCTCGCTTCACCGAACGGGCCGGGAGCGCGGCGACGGTGTTCGACCCTCACGACTACTCGGCCCCGTACGCGAGCGGGTCGGCCCGGGTCGACGGCTACGTCGTCTGCCCGTGCTCGATGGCGACCGCGGGCACGATCGCGACGGGCGGCGAGGCGAACCTGATCCACCGGGCTGCGGGCGTCGCGCTCAAGGAGGGCCGCAAGCTCGTCCTCGTCCCGCGCGAGACGCCGCTCTCGACGATCCACCTGGAGAACCTGCTGAAGCTGCGCCAGGCGGGCGCGGTCATCCTCTTCGCAGCCCCCGGCTTCTACCACGGCGCCGAGACGATCGACGACCTGGTCGACTTCATCGCCGGCCGCTGCCTCGCCCAGCTCGGCCTCGACACCACGCTCGTCAAACCGTGGGGCGACCAATGAGCCGTGTCCCAAACCCCCATGTCCTGGGACCAGGTCCGAGGACAGGTCCATGACGGCCCAGACTGGGACGCTGCCGCCCGAGGGGGTTCGGCGCATGTTCGATCGGATCGCACCGGTGTACGACCCGATGAACCGGCTCATGAGCGCCGGGCTCGATCGCCGCTGGCGCGCAGCCACGGCTGAGGCGGTGGTCAGAGAGGGCGACCGGGTCCTGGACGTCTGTTGCGGGACCGGCGATCTCTCGATCGCCGCACGCGAGGCGGGCGGCGAAGTGACCGGCCTGGACTTCTCGGCGCCGATGCTCGAGCGAGCCCGCCGGAAGTCGGCCGAGGTCGAGTGGCTCGAGGGCGACGCGCTGGCGCTGCCCTTCCCGGACGGCTCGTTCGACGCTGTCACGATCGGCTTCGGTCTCCGGAACGTGGCCAACGTCGAGCGCGGCCTCACGGAGCTGCGCCGCGTCCTGCGCCCGGGCGGCCGCGTGGCGATTCTCGAGATCACGCGCCCGAAGGGAGCCCTCGCACCCTTCTACCGCCTCTGGTTCGACGGCATCATCCCGCTCGCTGGGAAGGTCCTCCCGGGCGGCTCGGCCTACTCGTACCTGCCCGCGAGCGTGCGCCGGTTTCCCGCGCCCGCAGGGCTCGCGAAGCTGCTCGACGAGGCCGGTTTCGCCGAGATCCGCTGGCGCCTGTTCGCGGGCGGCATCGTCGCCCTGCACACGGGGACGGTCCGGTGAGCGCGATCGCGACGATCCGCGCTGCTCCCGGCCTCGACGACTACCTCGACCGGCTCGAAGACCGGCTCTCCGACGCCGTTGCCGCCAGGAGAGGGCTCGTCGCCGAGATCGGAACCGAGGCTCTCGCGTCGGGCGGGAAACGCCTCCGGCCTCTGCTCGTCTTCCTCACGGCCGACCCGGAGGACGATCCGCCGCTCACGGCCGGGGTCGCGATCGAGCTCGTCCACATGGCGAGCCTCGTCCACGACGACCTGATCGACGGCGCGGAGCTGCGGCGCGGCCGAGCGTCCGTCTGGTCGGCTTACGGGCCCGACGCTGCGCGAGCCGGCGGCGTCTACCTCTTCGCGCGCGCCTTCGCCGAGCTCGCCTCGACGGGCGACGCCGAAGGGGTCGGCATTCTCGGCGACTCCGCCCTCGCCCTCGTCCGCGGGGAGGCGCTCGAGCGCGGCCAGCGCCGCCGCCCCGACACGACCGTCGAGGAATACCTGGAGCGCTGCACGCTCAAGACCGCGAAGCTCTTCGAGGCCGCCTGCCTGCTCGGGAGCCGGCGCGCCGAGCTGGGAGCGTTCGGCCTCGCACTCGGCGTCGCCTTCCAGATCATCGACGACTGCCTCGACTGCGAAGGCGAGACGGTCGAGACGGGGAAGCTCGCCGGCACCGACCTCCGCGAGGGGATTCCGACGCTACCCCTCCTCTTCGCCGCGCGCGAGGACGAGGTCGTCCGCCGCGCGCTCGCCGGGGGGTCGCTCGACGGGGCCCTCCTGCGGGTCGCTGCCAGCGGCGCGATCGAGGAGGCGCGCGAGGTCGCCCGCGAATACGCCGAGCAGGCCCGCGCCTGTCTCGGCGGGGTCGAGTCGCGCGACGAGCTCGACGCGATCGCCGACGCAGTGGTGGAGAGGACCGCGTAGTGGCTGTCCTGGACCGCACGTCCACGCTCGAGCCGGTCCGCGAGAAGGTGGAGGCGGGCGAGCGGCTCGATCTCGAGGACGGGCTGGCGCTGATGGAGTCCGACGACCTGCTCGGGCTGGGGGAACTCGCGGACCTCGCACGCCGGCAGCGCGGCGGAGGAGACGAGGTCTACTTCGTCCAGAACCTGTACCTGAACCAGACGAACGTCTGCCGCGTCAAGTGCAAGTTCTGCGCCTTCGCCGTCACCCAGAAGCAGGAGGGCGCGTATACCTACAACGCGGAAGAGCTTGTCGAGGACGCGCTGCGGCAGCGCGAGCTGACCGGGTTCACTGAGATCCACATGGTCGGCGGCGAGAGCCCGCACGTCGACTTCGACTACTACGTCCAGATCGTCCGTCAGCTGCACGAGGCGATGCCGGACGTCCACCTCAAGCTCTTCACGGCGAGCGAGATCCACCACATGACCAAGCTCTCGGGCCTCACGCACGAGCAGGTGCTGCGCGAGCTGCGCGACGTGGGGCTCGGCTCGCTGCCCGGCGGTGGCGCCGAGGTCTTCGCCGACCGAGTCCGGCGGCTCGTCGCGCCCGGCAAGGAGCACCCGGACAACTGGTTCCACGTCCACCGAACCGCGCACTCACTCGGGATGCCGACGCACTGCACGATCCTCTACGGGCATGTCGAGACCTACGAGGAGCGCGTCGACCACATCCTGCGGCTGCGCGACCTCCAGGACGAGACGGGCGGCTTCCTCGCGTTCATCCCGCTCGCGTTCCACCCGGAGAACACCGTTTTCGAGCGCCGCGGCTGGAAGCACACGGCCGGCTCCGACGACCTGAAGATGATGGCCGTTTCGCGGCTGCTCCTGGACAACTTCCCGAACGTGAAGGCCTACTGGATCATGATGGGCCTCCCGCTGACCCAGATCGCGCTCCATTTCGGCGCGAATGACGTCCAGGGCACGGTCGTCCGCGAGGAGATCTTCCACGCCGCGGGCGCGCAGACCGAGACCGAGCAGAAGATCGAGGAGCTCGTCCGGGTCGTTCGGGAGGCAGGTCGGATTCCCGTCCAACGGGACACGCTGTACAACGAGATCCGGCGCTGGTAGGAACGTGGACGACGCTGCCTATTCGCCCGGTGCCAGGCTTCAGCCTGGCTCCGGCTCAGTCCTCAGGCTCGGCCGCATCTCGTACGTGAACATGGCGCCGGTCTTCCATCGGCTCGACGCCGAGGTCGAAGAGGTCCCGGGCGTACCGACCGAGCTCGCCCGGGCGCTGCTGGCGGGCGAGGTCGACGTGGCGCCGATCCCGTCGATCGAATGGGCGCGAAACGCCGACCGGCTGAAGCTCCTCCCGCGGCTCTGCGTCTCGTCCGAGGGCGCGGTCGACTCGATCCAGCTCGTCTCGCCGGTGCCGCTCGCGCGCATCCGGAGCGTCGCCGTCACGCCCGAAAGCGCGACTTCGGTCGTGCTCGCGCGTGTCCTGCTGCCGGACGCCAAGCAGGTCCCGCTCGGCGAAGAGGCGGACGGGACGCTCCTGATCGGCGACGCGGCGCTGCGCAGCGCGTTCGAGGATCCGACCCCGCACCACGACCTTGGCCGGATGTGGACCGAGCGCACGGGGCTGCCGATGGTGTTCGCGGTCTGGGCGACGCTCGATCCGCCGCCGGACGGGATCAACGAGCTCGAGGACGCGCTCGTCGCATCCGTGCGCCAGGCCCGTGCCGAGCCGGGAGTGCTGGCGCGGGAGGCGAGCGAGCGCTACGGCTACCCGCCTGGGTTCCTCGCGCGCTACTTCGAGAAGCTGCGCTATCGGTTCGGCCCCCGCGAGCGCGCCGGGCTCTTCACCTTTATGGAGCTGGCCCGTGACGCCGGCGAGCTCGACCGCATCCCGGACCTCCGCTTCGTCCAGGGCGAAGTGGTGCCGGCATGACCAGTACCAACATGTCCAGGGACCTGGTCCCGGGACAGGTCCGCCGAGTGCTAGAGAAGGCCGTCGAGGGTGAGCGGATTTCCGACGCCGAGGCGCTGACGCTGCTCGAGTCGAAGGACCTCGTCGCGGTCGGCAAGGCGGCCGACTCGCTGCGCGCGCGCCGCACCGACCCCGGCCGGATCACGTTCATCATCGACCGCAACGTCAACTACACGAATGTCTGCGTCACCGACTGCGACTTCTGCGCCTTCTACCGCCGGCCGGGCGACCGCGCGGAGGGCTACCTGCTGCCGAAGACGGTCATCTTCAAGAAGATCGAGGAGACGCTCGCGATCGGCGGCACCGGCGTCCTCATGCAGGGCGGGCATCACCCGGACCTCGCCGTCGACTACTACGAGGACCTCTTCCGCTCGATCAAGGAGCGCTACCCGATCCACCTGCACGCGCTCTCGCCGCCCGAGATCCAGCACATCGCGCGCCGTTCGAAGCTCGGCATCCCGGCCACGCTGACGCGCCTGCGCGACGCGGGCCTCGACTCGATCCCCGGCGGCGGCGCGGAGATCCTCGTCGACCGCGTTCGGGACATCATCGCCCCGAAGAAGACGCGCACCGCCGAGTGGCTGAACGTGATGCGCCACGCGCACCGCCTCGGCATGTCGACGACGGCCACCATGATGTACGGCCACGTCGAGACGCTGGCCGAGCGGATCGAGCACATGCGCCGTATCCGCGAGCTCCAGGACGAGACCCGCGGGTTCCGCGCCTTCATCTCCTGGACGTTCCAGCCGCAGGGCACACGGCTCGCACCGCTCGTTACGCACCACCCGACCTCGGTCGAGTACCTGCTCACCCAGGCGGTGAGCCGGATCTACCTCGACAACGTCGACCACATCCAGTCGTCCTGGGTGACCCAGGGAATGAAGGTCGGCCAGGTCGCGCTCGGCTTCGGCGCCGACGATCTCGGCTCCGTGATGATCGAGGAGAACGTCGTCTCGGCGGCGGGGACGACGCATCGCGCTTCGACGGACGACTTCATCCGCGCGATCAATGCGCTCGGCAAGACCCCGGTGCAGCGGGACACGCTGTACCGGGACGTTCGCGTCTGGAACTAACGCGCATCCACAGCGGTAAGATTCCCGTTGTCAGAGGGGGATGGGATGAGATACGCGCTTGTCGTAGTGCTCGTGTGCACCCTCGCCGCGCTCGCGGTCGCCGGAAACGGAGCGTCAGGCGCGACGCAGGCCGTGATCCCCGCCCCGGGCAACCAGGAGAGTCCTGGGATCGCCTTCACGGGCGCGAGCTACCTCGTCGGCTGGAAGGACACGCGCACCGAGTCGACCCGGTCGGTCAGGGCCCTCAGGCCGCAACTGCCGCCGCCTCCTCCGCCGCCACCGCCGCCACCGCGAGCGGATGTCTTCGGCGCACGCGTGAGCCGAGCTGGACGCGTGCTCGACGCAGGTGGGATCACGATTGAGAGGGAGGCGTACCAGCGACTCGGGCCGGCGCTGGCGTCGGACGGCACGAATGCGCTGGTCGTCTGGACGGATCGCCAGGGGACGACCACGCCGGGTGTGATCTACGGAGCACGTATCACGCGCGCAGGCACCGTTCTCGATCGACCGGGCATCTCGATCTACAACGGGCAAGGAGAACAGGCCAGTCCGGCGGTCGCGTTCGATGGGGCGAACTATCTCGTTGTGTGGCAAAACATCGCCTGGCCCGTCCTCGGCTGGTTCCTCGACGCTGCGCGGGTCACGCCCAGCGGCACGGTGCTCGACCCGGCGGCCATTCGGATCTCGAACGGCTACGCGGCGTCGCCGGCAGTCGCGTCCGGCGGAACGAACTCACTGGTCGTCTGGCTTGGTGCGGGCGGCTCAGTCGTCGGCGCTCGGATCAGCCCGTCGGGCGCCGTGCTCGATCCAAACCCGATCACGATCTCGTGCCCGTCGAATTACTCATGCACGTCGATCTACCCCAACGAGCCGGTCATTGCCTTCGACGGTACGAACTACCTCGTTGCGTGGTCCGACAGCGGATCCGGGAACATCTACGGCACCCGAATAAGCCTCGCTGGAACTGTGCTCGATCCCGGCGGGATTCGGATCTCAGACGGAGTGCGGACCGGGAAGCCCACGATTGCGTTCGGGGGTGCGAACTACCTCGTTGCCTGGCAAGACGCACGCTTCGGCTGCTGCTCCATCTACGGCACGCGCGTGAGCCCGGCCGGAAGCGTCCTCGACCCCGCCGGGATCGCAATCGCGACTCGGGGCAGAGAGCAGGTGGAGCCCACCGCGGCCTTCGACGGGACGAACTATTTCGTCGCCTGGGCCGATCGCCGTTCCGTCGTTGCCTCGGGATCCGACATCTACGGTGCGCACGTGACCCAGGACGGGCGGGTCCTGGAAGCCCGGGGGATCCTGCTCTCGACGGTTGTGCGAAGAACGCCTCGGCAGGCGCCGTGCATCGTCCCGCGCGTGATCGGGCAACGGCTGGCTACGGCCCGGGCTCGCATCCGGCGGGCGCACTGCTCGGTCGGCCGGATTCGTCGCGTCCGATCCCTCCGCAGGCGGGGACGCGTCATCTCGCAGAGCCCGAGGCCGGAAGCCCGGCGTTCGAGGGGCGCCAGAGTCAATCTCGCCGTCGGGCGCCGCTGATTCCGGTTCGAAAGATGTAAAGGTTGCGCGGTCCCGCGGAACCTTTCGCTAGCCTCGGACACGATTTTGCGCCGCAAACTCCTGATTGCAGTCCTGCTCGCGGCCGTGTTCGCGCCGTCGGCAGTCGCCGGGCGGGTGACGCTCACGCCGGGTGTGACGTACGAGCGCCAGCTCGTGTTCACGCCGCACGGGCCGGAGGTGATCCACGTCATGACCGCGCCGAGGCCCGGCGGGCTCTACGCGCTGCGGCCGATGCTCTCGAACGACACGGTCCTCGGACGAGAGACCGTCACCTCGATGCAGAGGCGGGCGTCGGCAACCGCGACCGTCGGGGGCGTCAACGCCGACCTCTTCACCTGGGACGAGGGGCTGCCGAGCGGCATGTACATGCAATCCGGGGTCCTGAAGACGCCGCCTCATCCGAGACGCTCGACGGTCGGCATCACCGACGACGGGCGTCTGCTCGTCCAGCGGGTCCAAATGCTCGGGACCTGGCAGGGCTCGAGCCAGCGTCGTCCCCTCGGCGGGCTCAACCAGCGCCCCGGCCCGCAGGGCCTGTCGGTCTTCACGCCCGCTTGGGGGCCGGCGACTCCCGCCGCGCAGGGAACTGTCGAGGTCACGCTCGATCCGTTTCCACCGGCGGCCCCGGCCACTGATCTGACCGGGACCGTGGTCGCCGTGAAGCCCGCAGGCGGCACCCCGATTCCGCCCGGGGGCGCGGTGCTCGTCGCGCGCGGGACCTCGTCCGGGCGCCTCGCCTCCGAGGCGCAGGTTGGCCAGACGGTGACCGTGCGTCTCATCCTGCGGCCGCAGTGGGGCGGTGTCGTCGACGCGGTCGGCGGTGGGCCTCTCATCGTCCGGGACGGCCAGCCGGTCTTCCGGGCGCTCGAGAGCTTCACGAGCAACCAGCTCTCGCTCCGCAATCCCCGGACGGCGGTCGGCCAGCGGACAGACGGCCGCATCATCCTCGTCGCAGTCGACGGGCGCCAGCCGGGGTACAGCACCGGTCTCACCAACTTCGAGCTGGCGCAGACGATGGTCCGCCTCGGTGCCATGACCGCGAGCGCGCTCGACGCGGGAGGCTCGACGACGATGGCCTTCGACGGACAGCTTCTGAACAGGCCGTCCGACCCAGGCGGAGAGCGGCAGGTCGCGGACGGGCTCTTCGTCTTCTACTACGGCGTGCACGCGCCGCCGCCGAGCCGGCCGGTCCTCTCTCCGAACGGCGACGGCGTCGCGGAGACGCAATCGCTGAGCTACAAGATCGTTCGCCCCTCCACGGTCACCGCGAGCCTCGTCGGCCCCGACCGGATCCCGCGGGAGACACAGACCGGCCCGCGCGAGCCGGGCACCTACAGGCTGACGTGGTCGGGTCGCACTCCGGAAGGCACCCCCGAGACCGAGGGCCGGTGGCGCTGGGTGATCAACGCGGTCGACGATCAGGCGCAGCAATCGACGGTCGAGCGCAGCTTCGCCCTCAACAACACGCTCGGCTACCTCAACGTGCGCCCCTCGCGCGTGGTCGTGCACAGGCGCGGCGGCAACCTGCGCGTCGGGTTCCGTCTCGCCCACTCTGCGCTCGTGACGGTGACGATCGAGACCGCGAGCGGAGCCCGGGTGCGGACGATTCGCCGGCGGCGCGGGCCGGGACAGATGAGCATCCGCTGGAACGGCCGCTACGGGAACGGCGTGCGCGCCTTCTCCGGGCCGTACGTCGCGCGCGTACAGACGTCGAACTCATTCGGCCGCGCCGAGCTCAAGCGCCGCTTCAGCGTTCGCCGCGCACGCCGCTGACCTACAGTCTCGCGGTGCCGCTCGCCTCGCTGACCGGGTCCCTGACGTCGCTCGTCGGCGATCACGGCCTCTACGCCGTCTTCTTCCTGATGCTCGTCGACGCGGTGCTGCCGGCCGCGAGCGAGATCGTGATGCTCTATGCCGGGGCGGTCGCCTCGGGAGCATTCGCGAGCCAGCACGTCGTTCTCTTCGGCTCGCGGATCGACTCCCACTTCTGGGGCTTTGTCGCGATGTCGCTTGCGGGCGTGGTCGGAAATACCGTCGGCTCGGTGATCGGCTGGTGGATCGGCTACTACGGAGGCCGGCCGCTGGTCGAGCGCCGCGGCCGCTGGCTGCACCTCGGGCCCGAGAACCTGGACCGCGCCGAGCGCTGGTTCGAGCGCTGGGGCCTCTGGGCCGTCTGCATCGGGCGCGTGACCCCGGTCGTCCGTTCGTTTGTCTCGATTCCGGCCGGGCTTGCCCGGATGCCGATCGGCCGCTTCACCGTGCTGACGGCGGTTGGCTGCATCCCCTGGTGCTTCGGGATCGCAGGCGCGGGTTGGGCGCTCGGGTCGCGCTACGAACGTTTCCATCACGACTTCCGGTACGCGGAGATCGCGGTCTTTCTGGCAGTCGTGCTGGCCGCAGTTGCCTGGTATAGGCGTCGTCGGCGGTCAACTAGACTGGCTCGCCGTGGCTCAGATCCCGCTCGTTGACGTCAAGGCGCAGTACGCGCCGCTGCTGGACGAGCTGAAGGAGCGAATCGCCGAGGTCCTCGACTCCGGCCGGTTCATCCTCGGCCCGCAGGTCCGCGGCTTCGAGGAGGAGGCTGCGGCCTACCTCGGGGTCAAGCACGCGATCGGTGTCGCCAACGGGACCGATGCGATCGTCCTCGCCCTCGACGCGCTCGGAATCGCTGAAGGCGACGAGGTCATCTGCCCGACATTCACCTTCTACGCGACCGCCGAGGCGATCGCGCGGCGCGGAGCGGCTCCGGTCTTCGTCGACATCGACCCGCAGACGATGAACCTCGATCCCGCCGACGTGCGCCGTCGGCTTACGCCAAAGACGAAGGCGATCATGCCCGTGCACCTCTTCGGCCGCCCGGCGCCGCTCGAGGAGCTCGCCGAGCTGGGCGTCCCGCTCGTCGAGGATGCCGCCCAGGCCTTCGGCGCGCAGGGAACCGGCCGCACCGGAGTCGTCTCGACCTACAGCTTCTTCCCGACGAAGAACCTGTTCGCGTTCGGCGACGGAGGCCTCGTCTCGACGGACGACGACGAGCTCGCGGAACGCGTGCGGCTCCTGCGCTTCCACGGCTCGAAGGCGAAGAAGGAGTTCGAGCTCCTCGGCTACAACTCGCGGCTCGACGAGATCCAGGCCGCCGTCCTGCGCGTCTTTCTACCGCACCTCGAGGAGTGGAACCGCTCGCGCCGAGAGGCCGCCGCGCGCTACGCGGAGCTGGGCCTCGGCGAGGCCTGCGAGCTGCCGGCGGACGAGCCCGGGCATGTCTACCACGTCTTCGTCGTCCGCTCACCCGAGCGCGACAGGATCGCCGAGCACCTCGAGGCAGGCGGGATCGCGTCGGCCTCCTACTACGTGACGCCGCTGCACCGGCAGCCCGCGCTCGCCTTCTTGGGGCAGGCCGAGCTCGACTTCCCCGAGACCGAGCGCGCCTCGCGCGAGAACCTGGCGCTTCCGATGTGGTCCGGAATCGGCGCCGATGTGCAGGAACAGGTCGTCGCAGCGGTAAGAGAAGCGGTATCGCTGGAGGCCGTCCGCTGAATACCCTGGTGAACCGGCACCGGGTCTGGCAGCTCGCCGCCGACGGCGCGCTGATCGCCGCCGCCTGGCTGCTCGCGTTCCAGATTCGCTTCGATTCGTACGGGAACATCCCGCCCTTCTACGAGAAGCTGATCAGCTGGCGGACGGTCCTGCTCGTTGTCGCGATCAAGCTCGTCGTCTTCACGGCCTTCGGCTTCTACAACCGGTGGTGGCGCTACGTGTCCACGCGGGACATGTGGGGCGCGCTCCGCGGCGTCACCGTTGCGTCGCTCGCGGCGAGCCTCATCGTCTACTTCTTCCCGCTCGCGGACACCGCCCGGCTCCCGCGTGGGATCGCCGTCATCGACTGGCTGCTCCTGCTCGCGCTCGTCGCGGGCACGCGCCTGCTCGCGCGGTCGATCTTCGAGCGCCCCGCCGCGTCGGGCCTCGTCGCGCACGGCAAGGAAGTGATCGTCGTCGGCGCGGGCGACGCGGGCCAGTTGATCGTCAAGGAGATGCAGCGCGGCCGGATCGGCTACACGCCGATCGGGTTCGTCGACGACGACGTGCGCAAGCGCAACGACCGGATCCAGGGCGTGCGCGTGCTCGGGACGACCGCGGAGCTGCCGCACATCCTCAACGACAACCGGCCGGACGAGCTTCTGATCGCGATCCCCTCCGCCTCGGGCGAGGTGCGCCAGAAGGTCGTCGAGCAGGCGCGTGACGCGCAGGTGCCGGTGAAGACGCTGCCGGGCCTCTACGAGCTCATCTCCGGCGACACGAACCTCGCCGCGCAGATCAGGCCCGTCCAGGTCGAGGACATCCTCGGTCGCGAGCCCGTCGAGGTCGACTTCGAGTCGGTTTCCGCGTACCTGCGCGGCGAGACGGTGCTGATCACCGGCGCGGGTGGCTCGATCGGCTCCGAGCTCTGCCGCCAGGCGGCTCGGGCCGGCGCGGCGCGGCTGATCCTCGTCGACCAGGCGGAGTCGCCGCTCTACGAGATCGAGCGCGAACTCGTCGACGACCGCGGCTTTCCCGCAAGCGTGCCGGTGATCGCCGACGTCGGCAACCGCGAGAAGCTGCGCCAGGTCTTCGACCGCTACCGGCCGAGCGTCGTCTTCCACGCGGCCGCGTACAAGCACGTGCCGATGATGGAGGCGAATCCGCTCGAATCCGTCCGGAACAACGTGCTGGCGACGAAGGTGGTCGTCGAGGTCGCGGTCGAGTTCGAGGCGCAGCGGTTCGTGCTCATCTCGACCGACAAAGCGCTGAACGCGCAGGCGGTCTACGGTCAGTCGAAGGCGCTCTGCGAGTGGATCGTCGAGGCTTACGGCGCGCGCGAGGACATCTCGACCCGCTTCGTCGCGGTGCGCTTCGGCAACGTTCTCGACTCCTCCGGCAGCGTGATCCGGATCTTCAAGCGGCAGATCGCCAAGGGCGGGCCGGTGACGGTGACGAACCCGGAGATGACGCGGTACTTCATGACGACGCCCGAGGCGGTGTCCCTTGTGATTCAGGCCGGCTCGATCGGCGGCAAGGGCGAGATCTTCGTGCTCGACATGGGCGAGCCCGTGAAGATCCTCGACCTGGCGGAGAGCATGATCCGGCTCTCAGGCAAGGAGCCGGGTCGCGACATCGCGATCGACTTCATCGGGGTCCGCGCGGGCGAGAAGCTGCACGAGGAGCTCTGGGGCGAGAACGAGACGGTCGGCGAGACGGCGCATTCGAAGATCCACCGCGCGCGGCGTCCGCCGGTGGACGGCGTCTGGCTCGACGACGAGCTCGCCATGCTGGAGCAGCTCGTCGAGGAGGGCGAGACGCTGCAGGTCGTGTCGCGGCTCTCGGCGATGGTGCGGGCCCCGCGGCGGGTTGGTGTTGCGCAGACCGACCCAATCTCCGAGCAGACGCTTCTCTAGACCCGGTCTCGTTTCGAGCCGCAATTCCGTCCGCGTTTGGCGGTCATGCCCCAACGAGAGTAGGCTCGGCACCATCACCAGACGACGGATCGTGCAATGGCTAGCTGTGATGGTCACCGTGCTCGTCGTGGGCACGATCATCGGCCTCATCTGGGCCGACACGAGCAACATTGCCGGTTCGATTGCCGTGGTCACGAACATCGTCGGCGGCGCCGGCACCGCGTTTTTCTTGATCGCCCTAGCCGTCGTGACTCGGCGTCAGCGGCGAGCGACTTAGGACACGCTTTCGGAGCAGACGCTTGACGAAGGTCCTCCGCCGCCCTGAGTAGGGTGGCCCGGTGCCCGAGCAAGCGATTCTCGACGGGTTGAACCCCGAGCAGCGCCGCGCCGCCGAGGCTGTTCGCGGGGCGGTTTGCATCCTCGCCGGCGCGGGCTCGGGCAAGACGACGACGATCACGCACCGCGTGGCGAACCAGGTGGAGACAGGCGCGTTCCGGTCCGACGAGATCCTCGCCGTCACCTTCACCGACAAAGCCGCCGGCGAGATGCGGGCACGTCTGGAAGGGCTAGGCGTGACCGGCGTGCGCGCCTCCACCTTCCACTCGGCGGCGCTTGGACAGCTGCGCTTCTTCGCGCCGGAACCGATCGGGAAGATCCTCGCGTCGAAGGCGCTGCCGCTGCGCTACATCGGGAACTCGCTGCCCCGCCCGTATCGCTTCCGCCCGGCGGCCGACCTCGCGACCGAAGTCGAGTGGGCGAAGAACCGCCGCATCCCGCCGGCCGAGTACGTGCGCTCGCTCGGGGATCACGAGCCGCCGATCCCGAAGGACCTGATGGTGAAGGTCTACCGCGACTACGAGCGGCGCAAGGCCGACCAGGGCTACGTCGACTTCGAGGACCTGCTCGAGATGGCGATCCGGCTCTTCGACGCCGACGCGGGCGCGCTCGAACAGGTGCGCGACCGCTACCGCGCCTTCACGGTCGACGAGTACCAGGACGTGAACCTCCTCCAGCAGACGCTGCTCGACCGCTGGCTCGGCGACCGCGACGAGCTGTGCACGGTCGGGGACGACTACCAGTCGATCTACGCGTTCACCGGAGCAAGCCCGGAGCACCTGCTCTCGATGCCGGAGCGGTTCCCCTCCGCGACCGTCGTCCGGCTCGAGGAGAACTACCGCTCGACGCCCGAGGTGCTCGCGTTCGCGAACCGGCTCGTGCCGAGGCTGGGCGGCGCCGAGAAGGTGCTGCGCGCGACGCGTGCCAGCGGCGACGCGCCGGTGACCAGGTTCTTCCGGGAGACCGAGGACGAGGCGTCGTTCATCGTCGAGCGGATGCGCGAGCTGCACGAGGGCGGCACGCCCTACGAGGAGATGGCGCTGCTCCATCGGACGAACGCGCGCTCGGCGGACTTCGAGGAGGCGCTGACCAATGCTCGGATCCCCTTCCAGGGCGCAGCGTTCCTCTCCCGCGACGGCGCCAGGCAGCTGCTGAAGGCGTTGCGCAACTCCGGAGGCTCCGTTGCCGAGGTGCGAGGGGTCGCGCTCGAGCAGGGGATGCTGGAGACGATCCCCGACAAGCTCGGCGATCGCGAGGTCACCCGCCAGAACGACCTCGCGCGTCTTGTCAAGTTGGCCGACGAGTTCGGCGAGGGGACGGTCGCAGACTTCATCGCGCATCTCGAGGAGCGCTTCGGCAGCAACTCGCGGAAGGGCGTTCACCTCCTCACCTACCACCGCGCGAAAGGGCTCGAGTTCGACGCGGTCTTCCTTCCGCGGCTCGAGGAGCGCGAGCTCCCGTCGAAGCTCTCGAAGACGGAGGCCGCGATCGCCGAGGAGCGCCGCCTCCTCTACGTTGGCCTGACGCGCGCGAAGCGCCACCTGACCGTGACCTGGGCCGGCAAGCCGAGCCGCTTCCTCGCCGAGCTCGAGATCCAGGCGGCTCCGCCGCCGAGACCGCTCGAGCCGGACGACCCGGCCTACGAGGCGCTCAAGCGCTGGCGCCTCGCGACGGCGAAAGCCGAGGAGCGGCCCGCGTACGTCATCTTCCACAACTCGACGCTCGCCGAGATCGTGCGCCGGTCACCCCAGACCCGCGAGGAGCTCGCCGAGGTTCCCGGTGTCGGCCCGACCAAGCTCGAGCGTTACGGCGACGGGGTGCTCGCGACTCTTCGCGGCTAGCTCTGTGCCAATGGCTGTCTACCTCGCCGTCTACGCCGTCCTCAGCACGGGTGGAGTCCTTCTGCTCAGGACCGCCCTGAAGGACGTGGACGGGCTCTCGGTCACGAGCGTCAAGGGGCTGCTGGCCGAGCCCTCGTTCCTGCTCGGGTTCGTGCTCTACGCGTTCAGTTTCGGAACCTGGCTGCTCGCACTCAGTCGGTGGGAGGTCGTCGTGGCGTTTCCGGCCTTCGCGGGAGTCGGCTACGCCTGCATCGTCCTCGGCGCCTACTTCTTCCTGGGCGAATCGCTGTCCCCGACCCGGCTGGCCGGGATCCTCGTCATCTTCGCGGGGATGCTCCTTCTGGCTCGCTGAGCTGGTGCGCTCCGAGGTGGCGCGTGTCGTCAGCGACCAGGAAGAGCGGACGGCCTTTCATCTCGTCGTACATTCGCCCCAGGTATTGCCCGATGATGCCAATGCAAAGCAGTTGGACCCCACCCAGGATGAGCACAGTGGCGACGACGGAGGTCCAGCCGGCCACGGTGTCGTCGGTGAGCACGCGCTCCGCGACGACATAGGCGAGATAGACAAGCCCGAAGAACGAGAACACGAATCCGAGCAGGCTCGCGACTCGCAATGGCAGCGACGAGAAGCTGACGACCGCGTCCCAGCCCAGAGAGATCATCTTGCCCAGCGTGTACTTCGACTCCCCGCCGGCCCGTGGAGGTCGGTGATACTCGATCACCGACTGGTCGTATCCGACCCAGCGGGTCATGCCGCGGAGGAATCGATGGCGCTCCGGCATCGACAGCAGGGCGTCCACGACCCGCCGCGACATGTACCGAAAGTCTCCGCCGGCCTGTGGTACGTCGAGCGACGAAAGGCGATTGAGAAGCCAGTAGAACAATCGCGCCGAGACCCGTTTGAACCATCCGGCCGAGTCGGAGGAGCTGCGAACGGCGTAGACGACGTCGAAGCCGTCGGCGGCCTTGAGGAGAAGTGACGGAATGAGCTCCGGAGGGTGCTGAAGGTCGCTGTCCATGGTGATGACCGCATCGCCAGTTGCGACGTGTAGCCCGGCCGTCAACGCGATCTGATGGCCGAAGTTCCGCGTCAGCCGAAGCGCCCGAATGCGCTCGTCACGGCCGGAAGCCGTCTTCAGAAGCTCCCAAGTCGAGTCTGTCGACCCGTCATCGACGAGAACGACCTCCCATTCGTCGTCGAGGACGTCCAGCACAGCTGTCAAGCGAGGAATGAGCTCCGGAATCACAAGAGCCTCGTCGCGGACGGGAAGGACTACGGTTAGCTTCATCTTCGGGAATGTTGCCTTAGGCAGCCGATAGGAGCAGGTCGAGGAGAAGGCGGGGGTCTCGCCGCACCCGTTGAACGTCACTTGTCGAGCGCTTTTCGAGGTCGAGGGCGCGGGGGTCGGTCAGCGGCCGCAGCCGGCCTTCCCGGAGGAGCATTTCGTCGACGCCGCCGAGCCGACCGCCGTAGGTGGTGTAGACGGGCACGCCCAGCGCGGCGGCCTCGCGGTTCATCGTCCCGCCCGCCGAGACGACGAGGTCGGCCAACGCGATCAGGCTCTGCGCGTCCACGGCGCGGTCGGGGACAATCACCGAGGGGAGGGCCAGGCTCCGCACGTATTCGCGCTGCTCGGGGCTGCGAGGAAGGACGATCGCCTGCACGTCCTTCTCGTGTCCGAGATGAGCCAGGAGCCGCGGGAAGAACGGGTTCGAGCGCCGGTGGTAGAGCGAGACATCCGGCGGCGTGCGCACGACGACGAGTGTCCGTTCCCGGTTGACGAGGAGCTCGTCGAGCACGGTCGGGTCCGGCTCGAAGTCGTGGAGGTAGTACTCCTCTTTCAGCCCCGGGTACTGAAGCAACTTTGGGGGCCGCACGCCGAAGCGCGCCATCCGCTCGAGCGGGATCGCCTCGGGCACGACCACCTTCGTCGCCGCGCGGTCGCCGAGATGGTGCTGGAGCGTCGCGTACTCATAGTCGTGCGTCGTCGCGCTCGGGATGCCTAGGCGCCGCGCCGTGATCGTCAGCTCGTGCGAGCCGTGCGCAAGCGCGAGGTCGAACTCGCGTCCCTTCGCGTAGCGCTTCAGCGCGCGCAGGCGACCCGCGAGCGACGCGGCCTTGCCGACGCGAGACCGTCCACCGTGACGGCCGATCACCGTCGCCTCGATCCCGTGGCGCTCGAGCAGCTCGAGCGTCTGCGCGTAGTCGCGGGTGGTGAGCTCGACCTCGTCGCCCCGTTCCCGCAGGAGAGCGATCAGCGGCCGGAACACCAGCACGTGGGCCGGCGCCGAGATGTCGATCCAGACTTTCACTTGGCGAGCGCTTCGAGCCGCGGCTCCCGCAGCGGCCCCGGCGTCCGTTCGACGTGCCGCTCGTGCCAGAGGGTGAACGAGAGCAGGCCCCACAGCTGGCGGCTCAGGTCCTCGCGGCCGGCGACGTGATCGTCGATCAGCCGCGTGACGACGTCGGGCTGGAGGAAGCCCTGGCGGCGCAGCGTGTCGGGCGACAGGGTCTCGCGCGCGAACGGCTCCAGCTCGCCGCGGAGCCACGCGGCCGCGGGAATCGAGAACCCACGCTTGCGCCGCCGAAGCAGCTCCGGCGGCACGAGGGGCGCCGCCGCCTTCCGCAACAGGACCTTCTTGCGCAGGCCCCGCACCTTGTGGCGGCTCGGGAGCGCGAACGCGAAATTCGTGACCACGGGGTCGAGGAACGGCACCCGGGCCTCCAGCGAGTGCGCCATCGAGGCGCGATCGGTCTTCACGAGCAGGTCGTCGACGAGGTATGTGCCGAGGTCGACGTCCTGGAGGCGGGCCAGCAGATAGGCGCCGTCGGTCTCGGCGAACCGCGCGCGGAGCAAGTCGACCGGATCGAGTTCGCTCCGACGCCCGGTCAGCTCGGCCCGGGCCTCGGGCGAGAAGATCTCCTTCCAGCCGTGGTGGCGCTCGAGCGGCGGCAGGTGCGCGGCGCGGACGAAGCGCTTCGCGCGGTAGTCGAAACTCGCCCGCGCGGACGAGCTGGGCAGCCGCTCGACGAGTGGCCGCAACAGAGGCCCGGTCCAGCCGACTCGCTGGGCGAGCAGGTCGGCCGCGTACGTGTAGTAGCCGCCGAAGAGCTCGTCGCCGCCCTCGCCGGAGAGAGCGACCTTCACGTCCTCGGCCGCGAGTTGCGAGACGAGGTAGGTCGGGAGCGCCGACGAATCGGCAAACGGCTCGTCGAAGGCCTCGGCGAGGGCGGGAAGGAGGAGCGCCGCGTCGGGCCGCAGCACGAGCTCGCGATGTTGCGTGCCGTAGCGCTCGGCCACCAGCCGCGCGTCGGCCAGCTCGTCGAAGCTCCGCTCCTCGAAGCCGATCGAGAACGTGCGCAACGGCTCTGACGCCTCCTCGGCGGCGAGCGCGGCCAGCAGCGACGAGTCGACCCCGCCCGAGAGCAGCACGCCGACCGGCACGTCGGAGACGAGATGGGAGCGCACCGAGTCGCGCATCCGCGCCCGCAGCTCCTCGACCAGCTCCGCCTCCTCCGCGTCGCGCACGTCGGAGGCCGGAACCGGGGCCGGCCGCGCGTAGCGGATGAGCTCGCTCCGCCCGTTCTCCCAGGTGAGGACGTGCCCGGGCTGGAGCTTCCGTACGTCACGGAAGATCGTCAGCGGCCCGGGGACGGAGTTGAAGGCGAGGAAGGCCTCGAGCGCGTCGAGGTCGACCTCTCCTCGCGGGAGCGCGCGCAACTCGGAGGCGAAGGCCAGCTCGCCCCCGGTCTCGCGGTAGTAGAGCGGCTTGATGCCGTAGCGGTCGCGTGCGAGGACGAGGCGGTTCCGTTCGGAGTCCCAGAGGGCGAGCGCGAACATACCCCGCAGGCGCTCGACGAAGCGGTCGCCGTGCTCTGCGTAGAGGTGGACGAGCACCTCCGTGTCGCCGCTCGTAAAGAAGCGATGCCCTGCGCGTTGGAGCTCGTGCCGCAACTCGCGGTAGTTGTAGATCTCCCCGTTCTGGACGACTGCGATCCGGCCGTCCTCGTTCACGATCGGCTGGTCGCCGGTCGCGAGGTCGATGATCGCAAGCCGCCGGGCAGCGAGCCCCACGGAGCCGTCGACGAAAGCGCCGTTGGAATCGGGCCCGCGGTGGACGAGCGTCGCGCTCATTGCCGCGATCTGATCCGGATCGACGGCGCCGCGGGCCATTGCGATTCCGCAGATCCCGCACATGCCGCATTACTCTAGTGACGCGGTGAGCGGGTTCGGCACACACGAGGAGCTCCAGCTCCTGGCGCTGCTCATTTCCGCTGCGGCGCTGCTCCTGCTCGCCGACCCGCTGCGGATCCCGTATCCGATCCTCCTCGTGCTCGGAGGCCTGGCCCTGGGCTTCGGGCCCGGCGTGCCGAATGTGACCTTGCCACCGCAGGTCGTGCTCGTCGGGATCCTGCCGCCGCTCCTCTATTCGGCCGCCTTCAACACGGGTCTGCGCGAGCTGCGGCGGAACCTGCGGCCGATCTCGCTCCTCGCGATCGGGCTCGTGGCCGTCACGACGGTCATGGTCGCGGCGGTCGCGCACTACATGATCGATCTCTCGTGGCCGGCCGGGTTCGTCCTCGGGGCAATCGTCTCGCCGACCGATCCGCTCGCCGCGACGTCGATCGCCCATCGGCTCGGTGTTCCCCGGCGCGCGATTGCGATCATCGAAGGCGAGAGCCTGCTCAACGACGGCACGGCGCTCGTCCTCTACAAGTTCGCGGTCGCCGCGGTGCTCACCGGCTCGTTCTCGCTCCTCGATGCGGCTGGGAACTTCATCTGGTCGGTTGTCGGCGGCGTCGCCGTGGGCCTTGTGATCGGCCGGGGGATCCGGTTCGTGCGCAAACGCCTCTTCAACCCGCCGCTGGAGGTGACGATCGCGTTTCTCACGGGCTACTTCGTGTTCCTGCCGGCATCTGCGATCGGGGCCTCCGGCGTGCTGGCCGTGGTGACCGCGGGTGTGTACATGGGCTGGCACACGCCGGAGCTGACGACGGTCGAGACACGGCTCCAGGGCGCCGGTTTCTGGACGATCCTCAGCTTCCTCCTGAACGCGCTCCTCTTCGGGCTTGTCGGACTCCAGCTTCATCCAATCGTCAACAACCTGCACGGCCGGTCCTGGCAGGAGCTCGTCGGCTACGCGGCGCTCGTCTGGGCGATCGTGCTGCTGATCCGGATCGTCTCCGGGTTCCCGATCACCTACATCCCGCGGTGGATCTCGCCGAGTCTTCGCGAGCGCGACCCCGCTCCGCCGTGGCAGTTCGTGGCCTTCGTCGCCTGGGCCGGGATGCGAGGAGGGGTGACGCTTGCCGCTGCGCTTGCGATCCCGCTGAGCACGGATGCAGGCATGCCCTTTCCCGACCGCTCGCTGATCGTCTTCCTTGCCTTCTCCGTCGTGCTCGCGTCACTCGTCCTTCAGGGGCTCTCGTTGCCCGCCCTCGTCCGCGTCCTGGGGCTCGAGGAAGACGACGCCGATGCACGGGAAGAGGCGAAGGCGCGCATTCACGCGGCCGAGGCGGCCATCGCACGACTCGACGAGCTCGAGGACGAGGGTTGGGTGCGAACCGACACCGCCGAGCGTGCTCGCGGCCTCTACAACTTCCGCAGCAACCGCTTTCGCGCCCGGCTGGACAACGAAGACGGCGGTGAGCTCGAGGAGCGCTCACTCGCGTATCAACGTCTCATGCACGAGCTGCTCGACGCGGAGCGGGGAGCGGTGCACACGCTGCGGAACGAGGGCAAGATCAGCGAAGAGGTGATGCAGCGCGTCGAGCGGGACTTCGACCTCGAAGAGTCGCGGCTAGACGTGTAGCGACTGCCGAAGCACGCGCCAGCCGGTTGCCGAGAGCGTTCGCAGAAAGAGAGGCACGGAGCGGTCGGCGATCCATTCGAGGTCGTGCGAGAGCTTCTCGACCATCGAGGTCTCGTAGCCGCCACGCACCTGGGCGAAGCCTGTGAGCCCGGGCCGCACGACGAGGCGCTGCCAGTAGGCCGGCAGCTCGGCGACGAGCTCCTCGAAGAACCGCGGCCGGATCGGCCGCGGGCCGACGAGGCTCATGTCACCCTTGAGCACGTTCCAGAACTGCGGGATCTCGTCGAGCTGCGCCGCCCGCAGCCAGCGGCCCATGCGGGTCACCTCGGCCTCTGTCGCTCCAACCAGGGCGGCGCCCAAGTGATGACCGAGCCTCGCCTCGGCGCCCGGGCGCAGCGTGCGGAACTTCGTCATCGTGAAGACGCTTCCGCCGCGTCCGACTCTCTGGCCCCGGTAGAAGACAGGCCGGCCCGAGGTCGCGAGCAGCGTCAAGCCGATCGGAATCACGATCGGCAGCGAGACGATCAGGAACAGCGAGGAAAGGATCACGTCGAAGACGCGCAGCTCGAAGTCGACCCGCCGCCGGTCCGGCAGCTCCTGGGCCAGTCGCGAGTAGCGCTCGGCAAGGCTCTCTCCGCCTTGCATCGTCGAGGTCACGGAGTCGTAATTGTTGCCGATGGCGATTGCTCGCATCGCCTCACTGCTTCTGGCCCTGGCGCTCGTCTCCTGCGGTCAGCTATAAGTACTCCTTATGGATACCCGGCAGCTGGCCGCCTTCTGCGCGGTCGTCGAGCGGAAGAGCTTTTCCCAGGCCGCTGAGCGGCTCGGAGTCACCCAGCCGGCGGTGAGCCTTCAGATCCGCTCGCTCGAGGAGCGCCTCGGACAGCAGCTGCTCGACCGGTCGGGCCGCCGCGTCGAGCCGACCGAGGCCGGGCGGCGCCTCTACCGTGGCGCGCAGCGCCTGCTGGCGCAGGAGCGGCAACTGCTCGAGGACGTGGCCGGTGAGGCCGAGGGCCCGCTGCGTGGCCAGCTGGCTCTGGGCGCGTCGACGGGACCGGGCGGCACGGTCGTCCCGGTGCTCCTCTGCGAGTTCGCGGAGGCAAACCCCGAGATCACCATCGACCTCTCGATCTCGGACACGCAGACGATCGTCGACCGCGTCGCCCGGCGCGAGCTCGAACTCGGTGTCGTCGGCGCCACTCCCCGCAATCGCTCGGTCGCCTACGAGGCGTTCTTCCGCGACGAGGTCGTTCTCGTCTGCCCGCCCGAGCATCGCTTCGCCGGAAAGACGGTTACGCTCGACGATCTCCGCGCCGAGCCGCTGATCGTCATGCAGGAGGGCGCCGGTGTCCGTCAGGTGATCGAGGACGAGCTGCGCACGCGCGGAACCCGCCTGCGGGACCTCGATGTTCGGCTCGAGCTCGGCCTCCAGGAATCCGTCAAGAGCGCGGTCGAGGCCGGGCACGGCGTCACGTTCATCTCGCGCACGGCGGTCGAGGCCGAGCTCGCGGCCGGAACGCTGGCCGCGGCCCGCGTCAAGGGGCTGGAGCCGTCGCGGGAGATCTCGCTCGTGCGGGCGGCCGGTCGTGTGTCGACGCGGGTGGCCGACGCCTTCGTCGAGTTCGCGCGCGAACGCCTGTGATCGTCCGCTGGGGCCTTGAGGAGCTGCCGGGGCTCCTCGGCGAGCTGGGGATCGAACGGCCGTTCCTGGTCGCGAGCGCCCGCTGGCCGGCTCCCGTCGAGGTGGCGGGAACCTGGACGGAGGTGCCGTCCCACCGGATCCAGGACGCTGTGGCGGCGGCGGGCGGCGCGGACGGCATCCTCGCGGTCGGCGGCGGGAGCGCGATCGACCTCGCGAAGGCGATCTCGGTCGAGACGGGCCTGCCGCTCGTCTCGGTTCCGACGACCTATTCGGGCGCAGAGTGGACGCCGAGCTTCGGAATCCGCGACCACGACAAGCTGATGAGAGGAGGCGGCTCCGGCGCCAACCTCGCCGGGATCGTCTACGAGCCGAAGCTCACGCTCGACCTGCCCGTGCGCGAGACCGTCGGCACCTCGCTGAACGCCCTCGCGCACAGCGCGGAGGCGCTCTACGTTCAGGGCCGCAACGACGAGGGCGATCGGGAAGCTCTGGCCGGCGCCGCGCTGATCTCGCAGTGGCTGCCGAAGGTCGTCGAGAACGGTCGCGACCTGGAAGCCCGGCGTGGCCTCCTCGAGGGCGCGATGCACGCAGGAGCAGCCCTCGCTGCGGCAGGCCTCGGCCTCGGGCACGCGATAGCGCAGGCGCTCGGCGGGCGCTATGGGCACCCGCACGGGGCGATGAACGCGCTCGCCCTGCCAGCGGCCCTGCGCTTCAACGAGCCCGTAGCGGAAGCCGAGATCGCCCGCTTCGGCGCGGCTATGGGAACGGACGACCCAATTGGCCGCGTCGAGGAGCTAGCGCGCCTCGGCGGCTTCGAACGGCTGCGCGACTTCGGCGTCCCCCGGGAGGCACTGGGCGAGGTCGCCGAAGTGGCTGCGGTCCGCGCGGGCGCGCTGGCGAATCCACGCCCGGCATCCCCGCACGAGATCGCGGGGTTATTGCGCTCGGCATGGTGATTCGAATCCGTCCAGGGGGCGACGCGGCGGCCCGGGCAGATCGCCCAGGGGCCGCGAGCCGCGACGTTGCCGAGCTCGATTGTTGCTTTGGACCCTTACGGGCCGTCCCACCAGCTCTTGCTGATCACCGTATCCACCTCCCTCGACGAGCCCCGCCTCCAGTCGGCCTGACGGCTTCACGCCGACTGGAGGCTGCTCGATTGAACTTCGCGGCGATGTTTTCACGGCGCCCTGAAGAAGCCCTGAAGGTCCCCCAGCTACCATCGTGGGGAGGAGGAACCGTTTGAACTACAGGATTCTCGGCCCGCTCGAGCTCGGGCACGACGGCTCACCGTCCTTCGTCAAGGGACGGAAGCCACGGGCTCTGCTCGCGCTCCTCCTCCTGCACCGCAACGAAGTCGTCCCCGCCGAACGGCTGATCGACGATCTCTGGGGCGAGAACGCGCCTGCGACCGCCTCGAACACGCTCCAGGTCTACGTGTCGCAGCTCCGCAAGCTGGTCGAGGACGGGCTCGTCCGGGAAGGGCCCGGCTACCGCCTCCGGGTCGAGCCCGATCAGCTGGACGCCGAGCGCTTCGAACGGCTCGCCGACGAGGGGGCAGCCGCCCTCGATCGGCGCGCCTACGCGGAGGCGTCCGCGCTGTTGGTCGAAGGGCTCGCCCTGTGGCGCGGCCCGGCGCTCGTCGACGTGCACTACGAGTCGTTCGCACAGGTGGAGATCACCCGGCTGGAGGAGCTGAAGCTCGCCGCCCTCGAAGGCCGGATCGAAGCCGAGCTCGGGCTCGGGCACCACGGCCAGGTCGTCGGCGAGCTCGAGGCTCTCGTGGCCGAGAATCCGCTGCGAGAGCGTTTGCGCGGCCAGTTGATGCTCGCGCTCTACCGTGCGGGGCGCCAGGCGGATGCGCTCGAGGCGTATACGGAGGCGCGGCGCGTCCTCATCGACGACCTCGGCCTCGAGCCCGGCCCCGAGCTCCGCGACCTCGAGCAGGCCATCCTGCGCCAGGAAGAGGCGCTTGCTCCGAGGCCGCTTCCCGAGAGCAACGTTCCGACTCCGGTCAGCACGCTCGTGGGCCGAGAGCGGGAGCTGGAGGAAATCTGCTCGACCCTGCGCGGTGGCCAGGTGCGGCTGCTGACGCTCACGGGCCCGGGCGGCGCCGGGAAGACGCGGCTCGCGATCGAGGCAGCCAACGCGCTCGCGGGGGAGATACCGGACGGTGCCTTCTTTGTCCCGCTCGACACGATCCGCGACCCGGAGCTACTCCTCCCGGCGATCGCAGAGGCACTGGCCGTCCGCGAGCACAGCGAGCGGCCGCTCCTCGCGAGCCTCGCCGAGCGGGTCGTGGGACGGCGCGTCCTCGTGCTGCTGGACAACTTCGAGCAGCTGGTCGAGGCGTCGCCGCTGCTCACGGAGGTGCTCCAGGCCGCGCCCAGCCTGACCTTCCTCGTCACGAGCCGCTCCGCGCTCCGGCTGAACGGGGAGCAGGAGTACTCCGTGGAGCCGCTCGGCCGGAGAGACGCGGTCGCCCTGTTCGTTCAGCGCGCCCAGGCGGCCGAGTCGAGCTTCCAGCTCACCGACGAGAACACGGCCGCCGTCGAGGAGATCTGCGCGCGGCTCGACGGCCTCCCGCTCGCCCTCGAGCTCGCCGCCGCCAGGACGAAGCTGCTTGCTCCTCAGGCGATGCTCGATCGCCTCGACCAGCGGCTCGACCTCCTGAGCCACGGACCGCGTGACAAGCCCGCCCGTCACCGCGCGCTTCGCGACACGGTTGCCTGGAGCTACGACCTCCTCGAGCCGGAGGAGCAGCTTCTGTTTGCGCATCTCGCGGTGTTCTCCGGCGGCTGCACGCTCGAGTCCGCCGTCGGCGTCTGCGACGCATCGCTCGACGGCACCGGCACGCTCCTCGACGAGAGCCTGCTGGAGCGCGCCGGTGAGAGGCTGCGGATGCTGGAGACGATCCGCGTCTACGCACTCGAGCAGCTCGCCGAGGACGACGGGGCCGCCGACCTCCACCGAAGACATGCCCGGCACTTCCTGAAGCTCGCCGAGTCGGAGCCCGATCCCAACCAGGCGGCCTGGCTCGCTCAGGTCGACGCCGAGCAGGACAACCTGCGGGCGGCACTGGCGTGGAGCTTCGAGGCGGAGGAGGCGGAGCTCGGGCTGCGGCTCGCGGCCTCGCTGTGGGAGTTCTGGTGGGTCCGTGGCCATCTCGCCGAGGGCCGCCGCTGGCTGGACCAGGCCCTGGCTCGTGGTGCCTCTGAGCCTCCGGAGCTTCGGGCTCGTGCGCTGCATGCGGCGTCGAGCCTGGCGACTCGCCAGGGTGACTACGAGCGGGCTGCCGAGCTTTCCGAGCAGAGCCTCGCGCTCTGGGAAGAGCTGGGCGACGTCTCGGGCACGGCCCGCTCGCTGCTCTCATTGGGCACGGTCGCAGCGGAGCAGGGAGACCACGAGCGGGCGATCTCGCTGTCGGAGCGCGCGGCCGACCTCTATCGCGAGTCCGGCGAGCAGCGCGGCCATGCGCTGGCGATCAGCAATCTCGGGGGGATCGCGCTCGAGCGCGGCGACTACGCGAAGGCCGCGTCGCTGAGCGAGGAGGCGTACGGGCTCTTCCAGATGCTCGAGGACAGCGAGGGGATGGCGTTCGCCCTCGTCAACCAGGGCTTCGCCGCGCTCTCGGAGCACGAACACGAGCGGGCGCTCGCCTTTCTCCGCAAGGCGCTCCGCCGGCTGGTCGAGCTCGAGTTCCGAGACGTGATCGGGTACTGCTTCGAAGGTCTCGCTGCGGTGCTTTCCCTCACGGGCCAGGCGGGGCCCGCCGCACGGCTGCTCGGGGCCGCGGAGGCTCTCCGCGAGAGCCTCGGCGTCAACCTGGCTCCGGCCGAGCAGGAAACGCACGAAGAGACGGCCGTTGCCCTCCGCCAGGCTCTAGGCGAGGAGCAGTTCAGCGCCGCGTGGCGACTCGGGCGGGAGCTTCCACTGGACGAAGCCATCGCGTTCGCGCTTCAGGAGCAAGCGGCTCCGGCGTAGGAAGCGCCACGAGGAGCGGCGGCTCGAGGCGCCGCAGGTTGCGAACGTCGCCGACCGAGATGACCGCCACGGTCGCCAGGACGACGACGCCGGCGGCACCGATCAGGGTGTCCGCGACCCCGATCGCCCCTGAGATCGGCCCCATGACAGCGACGCCGATCGGGATCAGCGCGAAGGAACCGAGGACATCGTACGAGCTGACTCGCGAGAGCTTCTCGTCCGGGATGTGCTGCTGGAGCGTCGTGTCCCAGAAGACGCCGTAGAGCTCGAGGCCGACTCCGGCGAGCAGGGCTGCGGGCAGGATCAGCAGGAGCGGCGCCGCAAGACCGAGCAGCACCAGGAGCGGCGCCATCGTCAGGACTGCGAGCGTCGCGACCAGGAGCGGCCGCTGCGGGCGGTAGCGGAACGCGACGATGCCCGCCAGGATCATCCCCACGGCCTCGGCTGAGAGGATGAATCCCCAGGCTGAGGCGCCGCCCAGGTCCCGCTGCGCGACGAAGGGGCCGAGGACGAGGAAGGCGCTGATCGCACACGCGTTGATGAGCGCGAACTGGACGATCGTCACGCAGAGCCACGAGCGCGAGCGGAACTCCCGCCAGCCTTCGGCAAGCTCCCGCAGGAACTCTCGGTTCTCGGCCGGCTCGGTCGCGGGCAGCCGAAGCATGCCCACGAAGATGGCGCCGAGACCGTAGGTCGCGCCGTCGAAAGCGAGTGCCCAGCCGGCCCCGATGGTCGCGACGAGGATGCCCGCGAGCGCAACGCCTGCGATCCGGGTCGAGTTTCGGGAGAGGCTGAGCAGGGCGTTTGCCTGCTGCAAGTGGGGAGCGCTCACGATTTGCGGGACGAGCCCCGTGGAGGCGGGCATGAAGAACGCGGAAGCGCCGCCCTTGATGGCCGCCAGGAGGATCAGCTGCCAGGTCTGGGCGACTCCGGTGAGCAACAGCACCGCGAATGCGATCTGCGTGACCCCGCTCAGGAGATCCGAGGCAACCATGACCAGGTGGCGTGGCAGGCGGTCGGCCCACACGCCTCCGGCCAGGAGGAAGACGAGGTGCGCGAGCATGTACGCGGACAGGACGAGGCCGAGGTCCGAGGGCGAGCCGGTCAGCGTGATGACCGCGAAGGCGAGCGCGATCGGCGCGAAGGCGCTCCCGAAGAGCGAGATCGTCCGGCCGATGAAGAGAAGGCGGAACTCCCGCTCGGCGAGAGGCCCGAACGGGAGGCGTGCGAGCAGCGGGTTGCGGGCCGTCATCGTCCCACCTGCAACTCTGTCCCGCGCGCGCGCAGGACGCGTCCCTCATCGGGGGGACGCGGTGTCACCGAATCAGGGTCAGCAGGCACCGATCGCGGGCTGGCCGCCCGGGCCTCGCAGGTGGTAGATCTGCCGGTCGACCCAGGTCAGCTGCAGGCAGTAGCCGTTGGCGTCCGCGGAGACGAGGCGGATCGAGGTGCTGTCCTGGACTCCGATGCCGGCGTAGACACCCGTGATCTGGTGCGTGCGCTCGACGACGAGCCCGGTCGTGCGGAGAAGGCTCTCGGGCGAGGCCGCGCTGCTGTTCGGGGTCGCGTGGGACCGCGAGAGCATCGACGTCGCGAGCACGCCCATGACGACGAGTGAGACCAGGAGCGACACCAGGCGCAGAGCCATACGGAGGGAATCGGCCGGTCCGCTCCGTCGCTTGAATCTGAATAAGTATTCCTTATCATTAGGATTAGAAGACGCTGGTATAGTCGCGTAGATGGCCGCTCCCCAGGTGTTCGACGTGCTCGTGGTCGGGAGCGGAGCTTCCGGCCTGGCTGCGGCCGTCTCGGCACAACGCGCGGGAGCAAGCGTGGCGCTCGTCGCAAAGGATGCGGTTCAGTCCTGCAATTCCGCGAAGGCGCAGGGTGGGATTCAGGCTGCCTTCGGCGAGGACGATTCGCCCGCCCGTCATGCCGAGGACGTCTGGCGCAGTTCGCACGAAAGCGCCGATCGCCGGCTCGTGGAAGTCCTGACGGGCGAGGCTCCGGGCGCCATCCACTGGCTCGAGGAGCTGGGAGTCGAGTTCACGCGCGAGAACGGTGGCTACCGTCTCGCCCGCTGCGGAGGCGCGTCGCGGAAGCGGTTGCTCCAGGTGGGCGACCGCACCGGGCACGCGATCACGAGTGCTCTGCGCGACGCGGTTGTGTCTTCCACCATCCAGACGTTTCCGAAATCGCCCCTGACCGAGCTGGCGCCCGGCGAGAACGGCTGGCGCGCGCGGTGCGGCGAGCAGGTGATCGACGCGAGCACTGTCGTGCTCGCGGCGGGCGGGCGCTGCTTCCGCGTCGCGCAGGAGCGCGGCGAGCTGACGACGAACCATCCCGGCGCGACGGGAGAGGTGACGAGGATCGCGGTCGAGCTCGGCGCCGAGACGCGCGACTTCGACGCGCTCCAGTACCACCCGAACGGGGGCGCCTGGCCTGAAACGATGCAGGGCTATTCGATCCCCGAGACGACGCGCGCCTACGGCGCGGTGCTCCTCAACGCCGATCGCGAGGAGTTCACCGACTCGCTCGGGCCCCGGGATGAGGTCTCGCAGGCGATCTTCGACGAGGTGGAGGCAGGCCGCGGGGTCGAGACGCCCGACGGCCGGCCGGCGGTCTACCTCGACACGACGCGCATCGCCGAGGGCGATGCCGAGATCTCGCTCCCGTACATGCTTCGCCGCTACCGCGCCGGTGGGATCGACCCGCTCGAGGAGTCGATCTTCACGTTTCCCGTACTCCACTACCAGAACGGCGGGCTCGTGATCGATGAGCATGCCGAGACGACGGTCGAGGGCCTCTATGCCTGCGGCGAGATCGCCGGCGGCCCGCACGGGCGCAACCGGATGATGGGCAACTCGCTGCTCGAGTGCACCGTCTTCGGACGGCGGGCGGGCAAGGCCGCAGCGGAGAAGGCCAAGACATGAGCACGGTCGCGGTTGATTTGCGGCAAGCCGTCGAAGACGCGGCCGCGCACCTCTACGTCTGGGCGCTGAAGGACATCCCCCAGGACCTGCGCGACGCGCTCGCAGCCGCGCAGGGCCGGGAGACCTCGGTGCCGGGCCGCCGTGTGCTGGAGACGATCGTCAAGAACGTGCAAGTGGCGGAGGTCGAGGACAACATCGTCTGCCAGGACACCGGCATCGCCGTCTACACGTGTCGGGTCGGCGAGCATTTTCCCCTGCATCCGGCCAACATCTACGAGGCGCTGAAGATCGGGACCGAGCGCGCGACGATCGACACGCCGCTGCGCTCGAACTCCGTCCACACGATCACCCGCGAGAACACGGGGCCGAACACGGGCTACCGCCTGCCGATCGTGCACTGGGAGTTCGTCCCCGACTGGGACGGGCTGGACGTCAAGTGCGTCCCCAAGGGCTCGGGCTCGGAGAACATGAGCTTCCTCAAGATGTGCGTGCCCGCCGACGGGGTGAAGGGGATCAAGCAGTTCGTCCTCGAGTCGATCGTCGGTGCGGGCGGCAAGCCGTGCCCGCCCGGGATCGTCGGGGTCGGGGTCGGCGGCTCGGCCGACTACGCGATGTATCTCGCGAAGGAGGCGATCGCCCGTCCGGTCGGGACGCGCAACGCGGACCCGCACGTCGCCGAGCTCGAGGCGGAGCTGTACGACCTCCTGAACCAGACCGGCATCGGCCCGATGGGCCTCGGCGGCGACGTCACCGTCCTCGCCTGTCACGTCGAGCACGCCGACACGCACATGACCCTCAACCCCGTTGCCGTCAACTACCAGTGCTGGGCCGCCCGCCGCGCGAGCGCTCATGTCTCCGCGGACGGCCTGGTCGACTTCGACCGGGAGTTTTAGATGGCCGAGCACAGGCTGACATTTCCGGCGACCGAGGAGGACATCCGCAATCTCCGCGCGGGCGACCTCGTCACCGTCGACGGCCACATCATCGGCATCCGCGACCGGACGCAGATTCGGATCTTCGACCAGGGCGTCGAGCCGCCGCTCGACCTGAACGGCGCCTTTCTGCTGCACACCGCACCGGGTGTGCGCAAGCTCGGACCGGGCAAATACGAGCCGGTCTCGATCGGAACGACGACGAGCGCGCGCATGGTGCGGTTCACCGAGCCGCTCGGCCGCGACTACGGCGTGCGCGCGATTGCCGGCAAGGGCGGCCTGCCCGACGAGGCGATCGAGCCGATGGCGAAGCACGGCATGGTCTACTTCGCGCTCGTCGGCGGCGCGGCGGCGCTCGAGACGACACAGATCGAGGAGATCGAAGAGGTCTTCTGGGAGGAGCTCATGCCCGAATGCCTTTGGAAATTCCGCGTCAAGGACTTCGGCCCGCTCTGGGTCGGAATCGACTCACACGGCAACTCGATGTACCACGACGTCCAGACCGAAGCGACGAGGAAGCTGGAGGGACTCATTGCTGGGCTTTGAACCACGATCCGGAGGATTGACGCACGTCCTCGACAAGGGCCTCGGCCCGCACGCCTGGGAAGACGTTCTCGAGACATGCGGCGTCTATATCGACGTCGTCAAGCTCGGCTGGGGCACGGCGTACGTGACCCCGAACCTGCGTCGCAAGCTCGACGTCCTGCGGGAGAAGCCGGTCGTGATCGGCGGCACCTTCTTCGAGGTCGTCTACGTCAAGGGGAAGGTCGACGAGTACAAGCGCTGGCTGAACGACCTCGGCCTCACCCACGTCGAGATCTCCGACGGGACCGTCGAGATCCCGCGCGAGGAGAAGCTCGAGCTGATTGCCGACCTGGCCCGCGACTTCACGGTCCTGTCCGAGGTTGGCTCGAAGGACTCCGAGGTCAACTTCGCCCCCTATCTCTGGGTGCAATGGATCAAGGAAGAGCTCGAAGCCGGCGCCTGGAAGGTGATCACGGAGTCGCGAGAGAGCGGGACGGCCGGGATCTTCCGCCCGACCGGCGAGATGCGCACCGGCCTGATCGACGAGATCGTCCATGACATCGCCGTCGCCGACCTGATCTTCGAGGCGCCGACGAAGGCCTCGCAGGCCTGGTTCGTGAAGGAGTTCGGCCCGACAGTCAACCTCGGGAACATCCCGCCGGACGAGGTGATCCCGCTCGAGACTTTGCGCCTCGGTCTCCGCGGCGACACATTGAAGGAGGTGTTGCTTCCTGACGAGCGTGCCCGCACTTCCTGATCTCGACTTCGAGACGATGACCGCCGAGGAGCTGCTTACGTGGGTCCACGGCGAGTACGGCGACAAGCTGTGCCTGACCTGCTCGTGGCAGAAGCAGTCGTCGGTGCTCGTGCACATGGTCTCCGAGCTCGGCCTCGGCCTGCCGGTGATCGAGCTCGACACGCAGCTCTTCTTCCGCGAGACCTACGAGACGCGCGACCGGCTCGTCGAGCGGTACGGGCTCGATCTCATTTCGAACCCGATCATCACCGTCGCCGAGCAGCACCGCGAGGAAGGGCCGAACCTCTGGGAACGCGACCCCGACCGTTGCTGCCATATCCGCAAGGTCGAGCCGCTGCTCGCCGCGCTCGAGCCCTACGGCGCCTGGATCTCGGGCATCAGGCGCGACCAGTCGCCGAGCCGCGCCGAGACGCCGAAGCTCCAGTGGTCGGAGCGCTACGGCGTCTGGAAGGTGCACCCGCTTGCCGACTGGGACGAGAAGCGGGTCTGGGCCTACATCAAGGTGAACGAGATTCCCTACAACCCGCTGCACGAGGCGGGCTACCGTTCGATCGGCTGCATCCCCTGCACCCGGCCGATCGCTGCGGACGAGGAGGAACGAGCGGGCCGCTGGGCCGGCTCGGACAAGCTCGAGTGCGGGATCCACGAAGACACACCACTAGCGAAGGAGACAGAGACATATGCCTGACGGTTTCACGTTGTGGTTCACCGGCCTTTCGGGAGCCGGCAAGACGACGATCGCCGAGCTCGTCGGCCCCGAGCTCGAGCGGCGCGGCCGCATCGTCGAGTACCTCGACGGCGACGCCGTCCGCCAGCATCTCTCGAAGGGGCTCGGCTTCTCGAAGGAGGACCGCGACACGAACATCGAGCGGGTCGGCTGGGTCGCATCGCGGCTGACCCGGCAGGGTGGCGCCGTGATTGTGTCGGCGATCTCGCCGTACGAGCAGATGCGGCGCAAGGCCCGCGACATGATCGAAGAGTTCGGGCCGTTCGTCGAAGTGCACGTCGACGCCTCGGTCGAGACCTGTGCCGAGCGCGACGTCAAGGGCCTCTACGCGAAGGCCTTCGCGGGCGAGATCAAGGAGTTCACCGGGGTCTCCGACCCGTACGAAGCGCCGACGAGCCCCGAGCTGCGGGTCGACACCGAGACCCACACGCCCGAGGAGAGCGCCCAGCTCATCCTCGGCAAGCTCGCCGAGCTCGGCCTCGTCGAGGACGAGGTGCCTGCATGAGCCATGCCTTGGGGACAGTCCCTGGGACAGGCCTGATCGAGCCCCACGGGGGGTCGCTCGTCGACCGGACCGGAGAGCGGCCGGACGATCTCGCGTCGCTCGAGACGATCACCCTGACCTCGCGCGAGGTGTCCGACCTCGGCATGCTCGCCTCGGGCGCGCTCTCGCCGCTCGAGGGCTTCATGGGCCGGGAGGACTATGAGCGGGTCGTCGAGGACATGCGACTTGCGAGCGGTCTGCCCTGGGCCCTGCCGGTCTGCCTGGCCGTCGACAAGGCCCCGCAGGGCGACCGCGCCGTCCTCGCGGACGAGGACGGCCGCGCGCTGGCCGTGCTCGAGGTCGAAGAGGCCTACGAGTACGACAAGAGCCGCGAGGCGGAGAACTGCTTCCGCACGACCGACGAGGCCCATCCCGGTGTGGCGCGGCTCTACGCGCAGCACCCGCTGTACCTCGCGGGACGCGTCACGGTCTTCGACCGTCCCGAGCCCGCCTTTCCGGAGCTCGCGCTGGACCCGACCCAAACTCGGGCCGTGTTTTCGGAGCGCGGCTGGCGGCGCGTCGTCGGCTTCCAGACCCGAAACCCGATCCACCGCGCCCACGAGTACCTGACGAAGGTCGCGCTGGAGACGGTCGACGGGCTGCTCGTCCACCCGCTCGTCGGCGACACGAAATCCGACGACGTCCCGGCCGCGACCCGGGTCGAGTGCTACCGGGTGCTGCTCGACGGCTACTACCCGCCGGAGCGGGTCGTCATCTCCGCGTTCCCGGCGGCGATGCGCTACGCAGGCCCTCGCGAGGCGATCTGGCACGCGATCTGCCGCAAGAACTACGGCTGCTCGCACTTCATCGTCGGCCGCGACCATGCCGGCGTCGGCGACTACTACGGCACTTACGACGCGCAGCTCATCTTCGATGACTTCGAACCGCACGAGCTCGGGATCGAGCCGATGTTCTTCGAGCACGCGTTCTGGTGCAAAGCCTGCGGCTCGATGGCGACGCCGAAGACCTGCCCGCACGGAGGCGACGACCACGTCTTCCTGTCCGGCACGAAGGTGCGCGAGCTGCTCGAGGCGGGCGAGCTTCCGCCGGCGGAGTTCTCGCGGCCCGAGGTCGCAGAGGTGCTGATCGACGCGTACAAGTGACCTGGCAGCTCTCGATCACGGGTCTGCTGATCGGGGCGCTCGTCGGCTTGACGGGGATGGGCGGCGGGTCGCTGATGACGCCGATCCTCATCCTCGTGTTCGGCTTCCAGCCGACCCTCGCAGTCGGCACCGACATCCTTCACGGCGCCGTCTTCAAGAGTTTCGGCGCCGTTCGCCACCGGCGGCTCGGAACCGTCCACGCGCGGATCACGTTCTGGATGTTCCTCGGCTCGGCGCCGATGTCGCTGCTCGGCGTGGAGGTGGCCGACTGGCTCGAGCGTCATTACGGTGGCGGAGTCACCTCGGCTTCGGCGAAGGTGATCGGCGGGGCGCTCATCGTCGGCGGCCTCGGCTTCCTCGCGAAGACGTTCGTGAAACGGGGCGTCCGCCCGTCCGATGCGCCGTTCCTTCTCACCGACCGTGATCGCCTGATCTGCGTTGCACTCGGCGCGAGCGGCGGATTCATCGTCGGCCTGACATCGGTCGGCAGCGGCACCTTCTTCGGCCTCGTGATGCTCCTCGTCTTCCCGCTCACTGCCGCCAAGATCGTGGGGACGGACATTTTCCACGCCGCCGCACTCCTCTGGGTCGCAGGCGTAAGTCACCTTCTGCACGGGAACGTCGACCTGCACGCGATGGCCTGGCTCCTGCTCGGCTCGATTCCCGGCGTGCTGGTAGCGAGCAAGCTGACCGTGCGCGTCCCGGACGGCGCATTGCGCGTAGGGCTTGGCACGATCCTCACCGCGAGCGGCGTGAGGCTGATCGAGATGCCAGGCTACGAGATCGTCGTGCCGGTGATCCTCGGCGTCGGCGGGGTCTTCGCCGTGGTCGCAGAGGTCCGGCGGCTCAAAGCCCGGCCCCTGGCAGTCGACTAGGGGACCGGGGTCGACATCTCGTCGCGCCAACTGCCGCCCGCTTGCTTGGCGAGGTCGGCGAACGTGACGCCCTCGAGGATCTCGATCGTCGCGTCGCGGACCTCGCTCCACGTCTCACGGAGCGAGTCGGCGACGAACTTCGGGCAGCCGTCGGGGTGCCTCCGGGTCGCGTAGCCGATCGGCGCCAGCTGCCCCTGGAACAACCGCACGACGCGCTCGAGCGTGATCTCCTCGGGCGCCTTGTTCAGGCGGTGGCCGCCCGCCGGGCCGCGCTCCGAGCGGACGATGCCGGCGGTCCGCATCGTCGGCATCACCTGCTCCAGGACGGACTGGGGGACCCCTGCGCGGCGGGCGAGCTCCTCGAGCTTCATCGGGCCGCCGCCCTCGAGCGTCAAGGCGAGCAGTGCGCGCGTGGCGTAGTCAGTTCGGCGTGAGACCCACATCGTCAGTTCTCATTTGACGGGCGGACACTGCCTTGCTTAGAGTTCATTGTTGAGAAAGTTTACAGAAACAGTAAACATTATCAACATAACAAGAAGAGGGGGGACACGTTCCATGCGCTCAGCGGGTCGAATCGTTGCACTCTTGGGGTCGCTCGTGCTGCTGGCAGCCGCAGCCGTCGCCGCCATGCTCACCTCCGGCAGCGCCTCCGCGCGCTCCACGGGCGGCACGATCAGCCTCGTCGCCTACTCGACGCCGCGCGATGCCTATGCGCAGCTGATTCCGGCGTTCCAGGCCACGTCGGCAGGCCGGGGAACGTCGTTCCAGCAAAGCTACGGGGCCTCCGGCGAGCAGGCGCGCGCCGTCATCGACGGCCTGAAAGCCGATGTCGTCGCGTTCTCGCTCGAGCCCGACATGACCTCGCTCGTGAAAGCGGGCCTGGTTGCGAAGACCTGGAAGCAGCAGCCGTACAGCGGGATCGTCACGCACTCGGTCGTCGTCTTCGGCGTGCGCAAGGGCAACCCGAAGAACATCCACAGCTGGGCCGACCTGATCAAGCCCGGCATCGGCGTCGTGACCCCGAACGTCCAGACCTCGGGCGGCGCGAAGTGGAACGTCATGGCCGCGTACGGCGCGCAGCGCAAGATCGGCCTCACCCATCAGCGCTCGGTCAAGTACCTCGAGAAGCTCTACGACCACGTCGTCTCGCAGGACAAGAGCGCGCGCGAGGCGCTCCAGACGTTTCTCGCAGGCCGCGGCGACGTGCTGCTCTCGTACGAAAACGAGGCGATCTTCGCGCAGAAGCACAACCAGCCGCTCGACTACGTGATCCCGAAGGCGACGATCCAGATCGCGAACCCGATCTCGGTCGTCAAGACCAGCAAGAACAAGACCGCCGCCCGGGCCTTCGTCAACTTCCTGCGCGGCAAGACGGCCCAGGTCATCTTCGGCCAGAACGGCTATCGGCCCGTGCTCCGCAGGGCGGCGAAGCAGTTCAGCTTCCCGCGGCCGCCGCGGGTGTTCTCGATCGAGTCGCTCGGCGGCTGGACGAAGGTCGACAAGCGGTTCTTCGACCCGAAGACCGGCATCGTCACGAGGATCCAGAAGAGGAAGGGCGGCTGAGAATCTGAGCTCGGGCGCAGAAGCCGTAGCCCCGCCCGCGGCGGGGACGCGCAGCCCCGGCCCTGGGCTCGGCATGGGGCTGGCGACCGCCTACCTGAGCCTGATCGTCCTGCTCCCGCTGGCCGCCCTCGTCTGGAAGGCCGGCCAGGGAGGGCGGACGGGGTTCTGGGCGGCCGTCTCCGATCCGCAGGCGGTCTCGGCCCTAAAGCTGACACTTACGGTCTCGGTCGCCGTCTGCCTGATCAACGCGGTCATGGGGACGATCGTCGCGTGGATCCTCGTCCGTGACCGCTTCGTCGGCCAGGGCGTCGTCAACGCGATCGTCGACCTCCCGTTCGCGCTGCCGACGATCGTCGCGGGCCTGACGCTGCTTGCGCTCTACGGGCCAAACGGGCCGGTCGGGGTCAACGTCGCCTTCTCCCGGGCAGCGGTGCTGCTCGCGCTGCTCTTCGTGACGCTGCCGTTCGTGATCCGCACCGTCCAGCCGGTCCTGCTCGAGCTCGACCGCGAGATGGAGGAGGCGGCCGCCTCGCTCGGCGCAGGGCCCATTCTGAGGTTCCGCCACGTCGTCTTCCCCAACCTCTTCCCGGCGATCCTTTCCGGTGTCGCGCTCGCCTTTGCCCGCGCGATCGGGGAGTTCGGCTCGGTCGTCCTGATCTCGGGCAACCTGCCGTTCAAGACCGAGGTCGCGTCGGTCTTCATCTTCGGGCGGATCGAGAGCGGCGACCCGTCGGGGGCGGCCGCGGTGTCGGTTGTGATCCTGCTCATCTCCTTCGGGGTACTGCTCGGGATCGGAGCTCTGCGCCGCTGGACGACGAGGCACGACCGTGCATAAGTGGGTGCTCAGGTTTTTGGGGCTCTCCTACCTCGGCGTGCTGCTCGCGGCGCCGGTGGGGCTGGTATTTTGGCGCACGTTCGAGCACGGCTTCGGCCCGGCCTGGGACGCCGTCACGACCCCCGACGCGAAGCACGCGCTCACGCTCACGGTGCTGATCGCGGCGATCGTCGTGCCCGCGAACACGGTCTTCGGCGTCATCTGCGCGCTCGCGATCGTGCGCCGGCGCTTCCCGGGCAAGGGCCTCGTAAACGCGCTCGTCGACCTGCCGCTCGCGCTCTCGCCCGTCGTCGTCGGACTGGCTTTCCTCCTGCTTTACAGCCGCAACGGCTGGTTCGGCAACTGGCTCACCGACCACGGAATCCAGGTCGTCTTTGCGCTCCCGGGGATGATCCTGGTCACGATCTTCGTCTCGCTCCCGTTCGTCGTGCGCGAGGTCGTTCCGGTGCTCCGTGAGATCGGCATCGAGCAGGAACAGGCCGCGGCGACGCTCGGCGCTTCCCCGTTTCAGACCTTCCGGCGGGTCACCCTGCCTGCGATCCGCTGGGCCATCGGCTACGGCGTCGTGCTGACGATGGCGCGCTCGCTCGGCGAGTTCGGCGCGGTGAGCGTCGTCTCGGGGCACATCGTCGGCAAGACCGAGACGATGACCCTGCAGGTCCAGGATCGCTTCCAGGCGTTCGACTATGTGGGCGCGTACGCGGGCTCGGTCGTCCTCGCGCTGCTCGCGATCGGGACGTTGCTCGTGATGAGCCTGTTCAAGCCCAAGGAGGCGACGCGCTGATGGCGATTATCGGGCGGTCGTTGACCAAGAGGTTCGGCTCGTTCGCGGCGCTGGACGACGTCTCGATCGAGGTCCCTGCCGGGTCCCTGACGGCGCTTCTCGGGCCAAGCGGGAGCGGGAAGTCGACGCTCCTGCGCGTCATCGCCGGGCTCGAGCGCCCCGAGGCGGGCACGGTCGAGCTCGACGGCGTCGACGTCTCGGGCCAGGCCGCCCAGAAGCGCGGCGTCGGCTTTGTCTTCCAGCACTACGCGGCCTTCAAGCACATGACCGTACGCGAGAACGTCGCGTTCGGGCTCAGGGTGCGGAAGCGGCCGCGCGACGAGATCCGTCGCCGCGTCGACGAGCTGCTCGAGCTGGTGCAGATCGCCGGCTGGGCGGACAACTATCCCGCGCAGCTCTCGGGTGGGCAGAGGCAGCGCATGGCGCTCGCGCGCGCGCTCGCGGTCGAGCCCAAGGTCTTGCTCCTGGACGAGCCGTTCGGAGCCCTCGACGCGCGCGTGCGGAAGGATCTGCGCCTCTGGCTGCGGCGCCTGCACGACGAGATGCACGTGACGACGATCTTCGTCACGCACGACCAGGAGGAGGCGATGGAGATCGCCGACCAGATCGTGCTCATGAACCACGGGCGGGTCGAGCAGGTCGGCGGGCCTCGCGACCTCTACGAGGAGCCGGCGAACGAGTTCGTGATGAGCTTCGTCGGCCCCGTGAACCGGCTCGGCGACTCGTTCGTGCGTCCGCACGACCTCGAGCTGCGAAACGAGCCGAACGGGAAGACGACGCCCGGGACGGTCGAGCGGGTCGTGCACCTCGGCTTCGAGGTGCGCGTCGAGCTCGTGCTCGAAGACGGCCGCGAGGCCTGGGCCCAGGTGACGCGCGAAGAAGCCGACGAGCTGAACCTCACAGCCGGGGGCACCGTCTTCGTGCGCCCTCGCCGGACCAGAGTCTTCGAAAGCGCTAACTAGCTAGGGCCAGGAACGGCAGCTCGCTCGTCAGCTCGAGCGTGCCCACCGACGGGAGCCAGTCCTTGCGGCACGTCGTCCACCTGAGCCC
Source organism: Gaiellaceae bacterium (assembly GCA_035318925.1). Classification (GTDB taxonomy): domain Bacteria; phylum Actinomycetota; class Thermoleophilia; order Gaiellales; family Gaiellaceae; genus VAXT01. Next base: position 164,046 of record DATHDS010000021.1, on the reverse strand, counting down.
GCTCGTCTCTCGGCCCATGAGCCAGTTGTCGAAGACCTGATCCTGTGCAATCCGAACGAGGGCGGCGCGGATCGAGGCGCTCGCCACGGGGAGCGAGAAGGCGCCGAGAGGTGCCGTCGGGCCCAAAGCCCGGACCCGCAACACCCCCTCAGCGGTGCGCAGCGTGACCAGCCGGCCCGCTGGGATCCTGAAGACGGACGCCGGCGCCATTCCCTCGATCGCGACGCCGCGGCTCCGCTGAGCGAGCCACGACGGGGCGGGCGTGGCCGAGACGAGCCGCGCCCGAGTCTCCGAGTAGGTGCTGTGGTACTCCGCGACCTCCGCCCCCGAGGGCCTCGCGATGCGGAAATGCCGCTCGACTCGCGCCTGCCGGAGCTCGTCCGCGATGACGTTGCGCGCAATCGCCCGCGATGCGCCTGCGTTTGCGAGCGCCCGCCGGTACGCGGCCGCGCTGCCCCCGAAGCGGTAGGTCACGATCGCGCGCTCGGCCCTCTGCACGTCTGCCGGGCTGATCCGCACGTTGCCCTTGAGCACGAGCCCGGCGAAGAGGGACGTGTAGGCGATCTCGCGGTCGCCGGTGACGCCCGTCAGGCTCGACAGCTGTCCGCTCCGGACTTGGCCCCAGGGGGTGCGGCACTGGACGCCGCCCGGGAGGTTGAGCTGGCCGACCGTCAGCGACGGGTCGAACCCGCGTCCCGCCATGGCGGGCCCACCGCAGAGGCTGTGGTTGCGCGTCCAGAGGTAGACGCACGCCGCCGCGGGCTTGTCCGGATCCCGATCCGCCTGCTCCCATTCGCCCCAGCCCCAGGACCAGACGGTGGCGAAGGGCAACTCGCGACTCACCTGCTTGATCGCGAGCACCTGGAGCTTGATGGTGTTGAACCACGCGCTCGCGGGCTTCAGGCCCCCCCGTGCGCCCCGGTCCGGACTCGTGTGGAAGCCGAGGAAGATCCCGACCTGCGAGGCCGGGATGCCGATCTCCGTCAGGTCGGTGATCCCCTGCCGGAACGAGTTGCGCAGGGTTCGGGAGGCGAGGATCGGCCCCGCGTGGGCGAGCTGGGGCGCCGCGAAGTAGATCTCGCGGACGAAGTCTGTGTAGAGCGCGACCTGCCGCCACCAGTCCCCGGCCTCGGCGTCCGTGAACGGCCGGGTCGAGAGCAGCAGGAACGGGTGCGCGCCGAGCGCCTTCAAGCGCCTGACGAAGATGATCACGTTTTGCCGGTACTGCACGTTCGTCGGCGACCACGGCGTCGCCACGTTCGAGCCGAACATCTCGTTGAGCGCGATCCACGGCGTCGCGCACGCCGAGGAAGCGACGGCGCGGTAGAAGACCCGGTCGGCCCAGTCCTCGACCACGGCCGGGTCGAACGGGTTGCTCGGAGTGCCGACCCGCTGTCGGAAGTGCATCTCCCAGTAGACCGTTTTCGCTCCAAGCGCCCGCAGCTGCGGCGGGTAGATGAAGTTCGCCGCCGCCGCCACGATTCCGGGCCGGGCGAACATCGGCCAGTACGGCACGGAGCCGTCCGCGAAGTCGACCCACACCGGCGAGCTCGACGGAAGGCCGCACTCGCGGGCCTGCGCCTGGCCGGGCGCAGCCACAAACAATGCGGCAGAGCCCAGGAGGACAACGAGGAGCCGCTTCAAGACGACCGACAGGCTACCGGTCTGCGCGAACGAGGAAGCCACTGCGCCCTTGTTTGATCAGCACGCGGCCGAACCCTGCTCCGCCGAACAGGAAACGGAGCTCCCGCTCGGTGTAGTCGTAGATCGGGCAGTTGTTGATCACCTCGTAGCGCAGCTTCCGCACGGGCCCCTTGAGCCAGTTCCAGCGCGGGAAGCTCGCGACCGCGCTCCCCGAGGTCAGATCGGCGATCCGGCGGACGAAGACGTGCGCGTCCGATTGGTAATCGAAGAAGCCGAGCGCGAGGACGACGTCGAATACGCCCTCGAGCGGCGCCGTCAGGAAGTCGCCGTGCACGAGCTTGACCTTGTCGCCGAAGCGCGCCAGCCGTTCCTTCGACAGATCGAGCATCTCCTGCGCGATGTCGGCGTTGACGTACTCGCCGGCGCCCGCCTCGAGCGCGAGCTCGCCGACGCGTCCCGAGCCCCCGCCGATGTCGAGCACGCGCGGCGCGGCGTACTCGCGGACGACGTCGATCGCGAAGTCGCGGCGCTTCAGTAGGCCGGGGCGAACCGCCCGCTGGAGCAGATGCTCCTCGTCGTAGAGAGCGTCAAACGATGACGCCTTCTCGCGAAAGTGATCTCTGACGAGCTCCGTACCGTTCGGCGACTTCTCCATGGGCCTCCTCGTAGCTGACGAGCGGGAACTCTCGTGCGATTGCGCGAATCCGATCCGCGACGCGCCGTCTGCCCGGGTTGCGCTGGACGCTCTTCCAGGCCGTGAGCAGCCGCTGCTGTGGAGTTGGGCTCTCGGGCAGCGTGGCGCGCAGCGGGCGGGGGTCGAGCTCGTACGGATGGAAGTACAGCACAGGGTAGGCGTTCTCGTCGGCGACCTGCCGCAGCGCGCGCCGCAGCACCGGAGCCGGCAGGACGCGCCAGTACGCGCCTCCACCGATCGGCACCGACCGGCCGCGCACGTGCCAGACCGTGATCGGAAACTCCCAGATCTCGCGGCCCGAGGGCAGCTCGAGCCGGTACGGGGTCGCAGGCACCGGTCGGATGCGCCGGGGGATCCGGGGCGAGTCGTACTGGCTCGAGTCGTAGCGGAAGCCGAGCTCCGAGAGCGCCTCGTAGGCCCACGGCGTATCGCGGGTGATCGAGAAGGCCGGCGCCCGGTACCCGAGGGGACGCTGCCCGCCGAGCTGCTCGAGCAGCGCGGCGCAGCGCTCGACGTCGCGGCGGAACTCATCCGGAGTCTGCCCATGCACCCGCTCGTGCGCGTAGCCGTGACAGGCGAGCTCATGGCCGCGGCCGGCGATCTCGCGAATGAGATCCGGGTAGCGCTCGGCGGTCAGCCCGAGGACGAAGAAGGTCGCTCTGGCCTTCACCTCCTCGAGGAGATCGAAGATCGCCCCGGTCTGGCGCTCGAGTGCGGCGCCGGGCGAATCCCAGTCAGGTCGCCCGAGCCGTCGGTGGACGAGCTGGTGCCAGTCCTCGAAGTCGAAGCTGAGCAGGAGCTTGGCCATCGCCCTCTAGCTGCCGAGGCTCTCGAGCACGAGCCCGTTGCGACCCTGCACGATCCAGAAGAGCTCGACCTCGTTCCGGCCGGGGTGGAGTGCCGATTCCGGCGCCATCGCCGAGTAGCGCACCGTCGATCCCTGGCGATACGTTTTCGAGACGGCTGCGATCCGGCCGTTGACCGCGAGCGCCAGCGGTCGGTTTGCCGCGGCTCCCGGGCCGCGGATCGATCCCATCACCTGCGCCGGCACCCTGTCCGAGCCGTCGGGCAGGGAGCGAAGAAGATCGGCGATGTTGCCGTCCACGCTTGCGCGGGCGGCTCCGCGAACGACGCGAAGCTCCGCAACCGGTCGGCCACGCAGCTCGGGATGCGGCCCCAAGCCGAGTAGGCCCGGCGGTGTGTTTCCCGCACCGAAGAGCGCGAGCTGCCGGTGCAGAGTGTGGTCCCGCCGCCGCTCGAGAGTGTGTACGTCGGCATGGGCCCAGCCGCGCGCGGTGAGGAAGTCCACGCGTTGGGAGTGGCCCGGGCCGAACAGCGAGCGTCCGTCTACGTGCCACGGGATGCTGATTCGGAGCACGTCCGCAATCGTGGGAACGATGTCCAGCGTGCGCACGTGCCTGTCGACGATCGCTCCGGTTCGCTGGCCCGGGCGCTTGACGAAGAGCGGCACGAATGCGATGTCCGCGAAGTTCGTCGGATGCGCCGGATCGACCGAGCGGCGACTCTGGTTCGCGTCGATGCTGACGGCTTGGTCCGCGGTCACGATCAGCATGGCCCGGTCGTAGACGCCGATCGCACGCAGGTGCCGCAGCAGGTCGCCGAGCAGCCGGTCCGTGCACTCGACCTGGAGCAGGTGGCGCTGGAAGGCCTGGGCGACCAGCCATCTGTTGCTTCCCCAGCGCTTCCCGGGCAGCACGAGGCCCGGCGAGTAAGCCGGAGTGATGTAGTCGTGGCAGGACGGCAACAGCGACCATGTGCCGTGCGGAAGCAGAACATGCACGAGGCTGAGGGTTGGACGCGTGGCGGGCCCTGGGATCGAGTTGATGAATCGCCGGAAGCGCGATTTCTCGAACCCCTTGTCGTTGATCTGTCGGAACTGGCCCCAGGCGGTCGCGACATCCGGGAGCCGATCCTCCTGCGACGTTGGGAAGACCATGTGCAGATAGACGATCCCGACGTCCTCGAAGAGCGAGTGCATCCGGCCGGCGAACGATCCGCGGAGCTCGCCGTTGTTGCGGCAGAGGGTCGGTGGGCAGAGATGTGTCTGCCGCTCCCAGACGTTCATCCAATAATGCCCCCCGAGCAGTGTGAAGAGGTTGTTCGGGTGGTAGGCGAACGTAGGGAACTTGAGAGGCCTCGGGAACTTCGCGTCGAGGATGGCCGGGACAGCCAGATGCGTCCCTTCGTGCTCGCCGGTCGCGTTTCTGAACCAGGTCGAATGCCGCGCGAGGTCGCCGAAGTTCGGGTAGCGAATCGCGTCGATCTTCCCTTGCCCGTTCATCAGCGAGCTCGTCGGGAACTCGTCCAGAATGATGAAGACGACGTCGTTCTTACCGTTCTCGGGTACGAGGCTCGCGCGCGCCTCGGGCGGGAAGACGAGCTTCTCGACCGGCGAGAAGAAGAGAAACAGGGTCAGAAAAATCGCGGGTGCAAGCACGAGCAAGTTCGCCATCGAGCGCACCGCCCGAAAGCGCCAGTAGCAGAGTGCGCCCGCGAGCCCGAAGACCAATCCGCCGACAGCGAGTATCTCGGCCTGGGGGTCGTAGCCCTTCTTCAGGGCACGAATCGCGATGAGCGCGACGAGGCCCGCGATGAACAGGAGGTGAAGCGTAAGGCGAGGCGTCTTACCGGCCAGCCCGGCGAGGTATTCCGCGACCAGGGCGATGAGGAACGGCGCGACCACGAGCGCAACGGCGAAGGCGACGATCTCCGCGCTCGTCGATCCCCGGACCGCGAAGAATTGGGCACTGTTCGAGAGGAGATTGAAGATCGGTTGAGCGATCGCGAAGGCTGAGAGAGCCGCGACGTGCGCGGCATCGACGACGAGCGGCGGCACGCGGACGCGCCGCGCCCACGCGATCGGGTCAGACTTTGGGCTGGGCAACATAGAGGACGCGCGTGCCGGACGACAGCTCTTCGCTCGAGCGGACGTCGAAGAGCTCGCCGAGGCAGCGCTCGAAGTAGCCGCGCTCGTAGTCGGGGTGGGTTCCCTCCCGCTTCCGGGCGAGCAGCCGCCGGACGAGCGGGTCGTCGGTGGTGGGGAACTCGATCACGAGCTTCGTGTCGAGCGAGCGGAGCCAGTTCAGGAAGTCCCGCACCGGCACGTTGCCGCCGATCGCGACGTGGTGGATGAGAGCGAGGCAGAGGGTCAGCTCGGGCGTGCCCCGGTCGCTCAGCGTCCGCCGCTCGCCGCCGCGCCAGCCGAGCGCCGGCGACGGATCGACGACGTCGACGAGCAGCGGCAGAATCGAGGTCTCGCCGTCGTCGCGCAGCGTCCGGTAGAGGCCGTCGACGACCGCGGCATCGGCGTCCATCGCCACGACGTAGCGCGCGCGCTCGGCGGCGATCCGCGAATACCGGCCGTCGTTGCAGCCGAGATCCCACACCAGGTCCCAGGCCCGCTCGCCGGCCGCGCGGCGCACGAACTCCGCCTTCCGCTCCGAGTCAGCGTCCGTGTAGTGGGCGCGCGGACCGTACTCCGACCACTCCGAGACACCCGGTCGCCACTCGAGCTTACGGACGAGCCGCTCGAGCCGCTTCACGTTCGCGACGATCAGCTCCTTCTTGAATCCGGCCTTGCCCAGCTCGCCCTTGATGTCGCGATCCGAGTCGGCGTGGCGGCGCTCCAGCCGCGCGTGGAGCAGGACGTGAGTGAGCACGCCCGCCCGCCAGAGGTCGCGGAACGACATCAGGTCGCGGCACTCCTGCGGCTCGATCCCGTCGAGCCTGCCTCGCAGCCAGGGCTGGAACGGGGCGTCCTTGTACGCCTGGAGGAGCAGCGGGTAGAGGAAGAGCATGCAGAACTGCCGGTAGCCGACCCACGGCTCGCCCGCGTGCAGAGACTCGAACGAGCCGACGTCGATGAAGAGCGGCTGCGCGCCGCGCCACTGGACGTTGTACGGCGAGGAGTCCTTGAGGATCAGGTTCTCCTCGAGCGCGCCCCGGAGCAGCTCGAGCTGGAGCAGGGCGGCGTCTTTCAGCATCGCGAAGGTCCATTCGTACGGATACGAGACGAATGGGACGACCTCGTGCCGGAGGACGGCCGCCGCGCCGTCGACCAGGCCGTCGGGCAGCGCCGCTCCCTGGGGTTCTAGCTCCGTCCCGACGAGTTTCCCGTCAGCGACGGAGCGCCGGAAGAGCTCGCTCGCCGCGAGCGCGTTCCAGTCGCGGAGGCCCTGCTCGCTCAGCAGGCGGAGAACCGCACCGTCGGCCTCGACGACGCGACTGTGCGGGTCGCGGAACGAGCCGGGCTCGATCGTCGCGGCGCTCAGGGCCGGGCGCTCCTACGCCGCAGGAGTTTCCGGGTCGCTCTGCTTCTTGCCCAGATGCAAGAGACGGAGCACGCGGCGCCAGAACATCTTGAAGCCGATGCCGACCGCGGCAGCCCCGCCCAGAAGGAGCTGGAGCAGCATGCTGCCCGAGCTGGGATCCAGATACGCCAGGAGTGCTTGCATAGCCAAATGCCCTCTGTCGGAGAGGGTCGCCGCAGGCTAGCAGATGCCTCCGCGCCCTTAGGCTTGGTCGGTGAGCGCTGGGCTCTCGCACATTTCCCCTCGCCTCCAGACCGCTCTCGTCGCCCTTGCCGCGGCGGCGCTCAGTGCCGCTCTCAACGTCCCGCGTGCCATCGAGACCTCGTTCTGGCAGGACGAGGTCGGATCTGCACGCGTGATCACCATCTCGAGCCCGTTCTCGATGCTGCGCGCTCTGGTCGGCACCGAGAACCATCCGCCTGCCTTCTACTCCCTCGGCTGGATCCTCGATCGCCTTGGCGTGCCCGTCGTCTGGGATCGCGCGATCTCCGTGCTCGCGGCGACAGCGGTGAGCGGCCTCGTCGTCCTCTACGCCCGACGGATGATGCCCCTCTGGGGAGCGGCGCTTGCCGGGCTCGTCACCGCACTGGGCTGGCAGTTTTGGAGGCACGGCTGGGAGCTGCGTCCGTACAGCCTGTTCGCGCTGGCGTGTCTGCTCTTCGTCCTCGCGCTCGAGCGGGCTGCCGAGCAGCCGATCCGGGGACGGCTGGCGCTCCTGGCGGCCGCGGTCGCGGTCGGGGTGATGACGCACTACTTCTTCGTCCTCTCTCTCTGCGGCGGCGTCGTCTGGGTCTATCTCGGCCGGGCGAGACTGGACCTCAGGCGAATGCTCCTGGCCATTGGGGTCGGCCTGGTGCCGCTCGTCGCCTGGGCCCCGGCCTTCTACAAGCAATTCGAGGGTGGGGCGTTCCAGACGAATCCCGACTTCAGCCTCCGGTCTGCTCTCGAGACGTACGGCGCGCTGCTCGTGCGTGGTCACGTGAACCTGTTGCTGGCTCTGCTCGTCCTCGCGCTCGTCCTCATCGGAGCCCTTCGCCTGTGGCACCTGTCGGAGAGCGGGCGCCTGTGCGCGCTCTGCGCGGTGGTACCTGTCGCGCTCGCCTCGCTCGTCTGGCTGGCGGGACCGGACATCTACACCGTGAAGAACCTGCTGGGCGCTGCGCCCTTTGCGGCTGTCGCGATCGCAGCGGCCCTCGCTGCACTGCCACGGCCCCTGGCTATCGCCGCCACGGCCCTGGCCGCCATGCTCCTCGTCGTGGGCTATGTCGACAGGCGCGGCCAGATCATTCCGGACTACGACCGCGTTGCCGCCCTGCTCGTCCAGGAGGGATGGAACGAGCATGACCCGATTCTCGTCTTCGGGCCGCCGTACCAGCTCGCGCACCCTCTCGACTGGTACCTGCCCGGGAGCCGCCTCGAGGTGGCGGCTGGCTGGAGGGAGGGACGGGCCTGTGATCGCGTGTTCGTCATCAGCGTCGGCGGCCACGGAAGAGGGCTGATCGCGGGCGTGCCGACTCGCAACGTCAGGCGAATCGCGATTGCGCGCATCCCGTACCGTCCGGACCTGGCTGCCGAAGCCGGTCTCCGCGGCGGTCGCCTGCTTGCGACCCGCGCGGTCAGGTGCGCCCGCATTGCTTAAATCACCACTGTGGCCCGACATGCCCTGACCCTCCTCGTTGCCGCGCTACTCGTCGCGACGGCCACGGCGTTCGCGGTCACGGAGCGCTTGAAGTTGGAGGACAGCCCCGTTCTCCGCACGACAATCGACGGCCTCTTCTCCCCGGTCTGCACGAAATGCCCGCCGAACTCACGCGAGGCGAGGATCCGTTTCCGCCTTCGCCGCGAGGAGAGCATCAGGCTCGACATCGCGGACTCGAGCGGCACGATCATCCGTCGCGGGGTCGGCGCCGGTGTGTTCGGACAGTCGTCCCACGTCTTCGCGTGGGATGGACGAGACAACTCGGGCCACGTCGTTCCGGACGGCGCCTACACAGCCGAGCTCACGCTCCTGGACGAGAAGCGGACGTTCGAGTTCCCGCAGGAGATCCGGGTCGACTCGACGCCGCCCACGATCGAGGACGTGAAGCTCCTGCACCAGGTCTTCTCCCCTGACGGTGACGGCCACGCCGACCACGTGGATCTCCGCTATCGCTTCAGCGAGCCGGCGTACGCGATCCTCTATCTCGACGGGAAGAAGCTGGGGCGAAGCCACACGCGCAAGCCGGTCGGGACGTACCCGTGGTACGGGCAAGGCTTCCGTCCGGGTGCGTACCGCCTGGCGCTCGCGGCGCAGGATCCGGCCGGCAACGTCGCGCCTTCGACGCGCGAGTTCACGGTGCACATCCGCTACGTCGAGCTGCCCACGAGCCGGTATGTCGTTCACGGCCGGACGCTCCGCCTGCGGGTCTCGACCGACGTGAAGACCCTCCGCTGGCAGCTTGGGGGACGAGGCGGGACCGTGCGCAAGCACGTCTTCAGGATTTCCGTGCCGAGCCGGCCGGGCCGGTATCGCCTGACGGTGACCGCGAACGGGCACAGCGCGCGGGCAACCGTCGTGGTACGTCCCACCGGTCGCTAACCTGGCCGGGGTCTTGCTCCTCGCAGCTTCGTTGGAACGCGCGGTCACGCACGGCGCTGAGCTCCTGATCGCAGCCGGCGCCGTCCTTGCGCTTGCCTGGGGTCTGCTCCAGCGCCGGATCGGCCTGCTCCGGTGGCCGCTGCTCGTCGTTGCGGTCGGGACGCTCGGAGCGGGCACCGCCCTCGGTGCGTGGGCCTGGCACGAGAAGCGCGACCGCAACGTGATCGGCTCGGCGACGACGGAGTTCGTCCCGACCGAGAAGCCGAAGAAGCGGCCGCGCCAGGAGCTGACCGAGGAGCCCTGGCCGATGTACGGCTACGACGTCGGCCGCACCCGTTCCGCGCCGTTCAAGCTCCGGCCCCCGTTCGCCGGCCTCTGGTCGATCAAGGCGAGCGGTATCCTCGAGCCGCCTGCGGTGATCGCCTACGGTCGCCTCTTCTACTCCAACGGCAAGGGAGTCGTGGTCGCCGTCGATGCGAGGCGGGGGCGAATCAAATGGAGGCGGCATTTCCCGAATTGCATCGCCGGCTCCGCTACGGTTGCCGGCGGGACCGTTTATGTCCCGCTAATGCACCGTCGGCCTTGCGAGAAGAATGCTCCGGGCGCGCGCGGAATGATCGTGGCGCTCGATGCCAAGACGGGCCGCACAAAATGGCGCTTCACGGCCGGCGCGATTGAGTCCGCGCCGTTGCTCGTCGGCCACGTCCTCTACTTCGGCTCGTGGGATCGCAGGGTTTACGCGCTCAACGTGCGCAAGAAGCGTCATCGCATGCTCTGGAGTCACGAGGTCGACGACAAGGTCGTCGCCGCGCCGGCGTATGCGAACGGGACGATCTACATAGGTACGAACGGGGGCCGTGTCTACGCGCTCAACGCGCGCACCGGTCGAGAGCGCTGGCGTGCGCAGTCGTTCTCGCGTTTCGGCCGCAGGGAGTACTTCTACGCGGCGCCTGCGGTCGCCTACGGCCGGGTCTTCCTCGGCAACACGGACGGGACCGTCTACGCATACGGGGCGACCACCGGGCATCTGCTCTGGGCCCGCCAGGCCGGGACGTACGTCTACTCGGCGCCGGCTGTCTGGCGAAACATGGTGTTCGTCGGCAGCTGGGACGGGTACTTCTCTGCGATCGATGCGCGCACCGGCGCCTTCCGTTGGCGCTACCACGCACCCGGCGGGATCATGGGTGCGCCGAGCGTGCTCGACGGCCTTGTCTACTTCTCGACCTACGGCAAGTTCTCGCAGAGGCATCTGAGGCGGGTGGTGAGCGGCCCCCGGGCAACCTTCGCGCTTAACGCCCGAACCGGGGACCCCGTGTGGCGGTTCCCCGACGGCCACTACTCCCCGGTCGTCGCCGATTCGCGGCGCATCTACATCGCGGGCAAGAGCAGGCTCTACGCGCTGGTCACTGAGGCCCGTGCGCGCAAGCTCAGGCGCTGGCAGGCCCTCTCGCGCTGCGATCGAATCCGGCGAGCAAAAAAGCGAGCGCGATGCCTGTCAAAGGCCACACGAGGTACGAGCTCTGGAAGACCCGGCTCACGAAAAGCAGCGCGAACATCGAAATCGAAAATCCGGCTGCGCCCGACCACAGGGTCGCGGCCCGCCTCTGGCTCCACAGCAGCCAAGCCGTGAGCGGCAGCCACAGCGCGACGGCGAGCGGCACGAACGGGTAGTCGCCGAAGCGGTCGTGGATGACCCCGGCGTTCAGCAGGAGCGCCGACAGCCCGTAGCCGATGATGCGATAGGTGCCGGCCCCGTAGGCGACCGTGTCGTCCCAGAGCGCTCCCGGATCGGCGACCAGGAACGGGAAGACCGAGGCGAGGAAGACCCCGGCGAACGCCGTGCCAGCCCGGTAGAAGGCTCGGCGCGGGGCTCCCAGCGTCAGCAGCATGACGGCGAAGAAGGGGACGGCGACGAGCGCGAACTGCTTCAGCGCGAGCGCGGCGCCCAGGCTCGCGGCGGCCCACGTCAGGTGCCCGCGGGTCAGGAGGGCGAACGCGAGCACGAGCGCGAGCAAGGCCGGGGCGTCGGCGGTCCCGAACCAGGCGCCGTGCACCATGAGCGGGTTCGCCGCGAGCGCGGCGCCGGCCGCGAGCCGCACGTGGAGCGCGCCCGGGAAGAGCAGCGCGGCGGGGAGCAGCGCCAGCGTGGCGAGCAGCACGAAGATGCGGTAGTCGTCGACCGGGCGCGGCAGTGCCCGCCAGGCCGCGGCCGTCAGCGCCGTGCCGGGGAAGTATGCGAAGTGGTGGAGCGCGACCTGCGGGAAGCCGGCCGGCTGGTCGTGCGCCGCCGGGTAGAAGCGCTCGAGGCCCGAACCGTCGTAGTCGTGCCCGTACGGGTTGTGGCCGTGCAGGACGAGGTCGCCCGCGATCTCGATCTGGTACGTCGAGTCGTTCGTGAAGTACTCGGGCGAGGTTGCGTCGCGGAGGCCGACCTGGAGGAGGACGGCCGGGACCAGCAACATCGCGCAGACGAGCCCGGCGAGGCCGACGCCGATCCAGCGCGGCCAGGAGCGCCAGCGCCAGGAAGCCGCGGCCGCGAGCGCGACACAGAGCGCGGCAAACACGGCGGTCGAGCGGAGAATGCCGAGATCCCATTCCCGGTTGGCCGCGCGCACGAGCGGGCCGAGGAGGCCGCGCGGGTGGACGGACGGCGGAGCGAACGGCCAGCCGCCCGCACCGAGGTCCGGCATCGTCACGATCACCAGGACGCCGAGCGTCGCCAGGAGCGCCCAGATTTCCACCCCTGTAAGGCGCTTCACGATTCGAGTATGGCGTCGTCGTCGGCTCGTGAGAGCACGACGCTCGCCGCAACCGCGAGCACCAACCAGGTGACCGGGTCCTCGAAGAAGCCGCTGTAGGAGAGCGAATGGACGACCAGGGCGAGCAGGACGGCCGCGAGCCCGAGCCCGAGCGCGGGGTCGAGGCGTCTCACGCGCTCGATCAGCGCCACCGCGCCTCCGAGCAGGGCCAGATAGCCGATGAGCCCGAGCACGCCGAGCTCGGCGGCGATCGTCAGCGGCGTCGTGTGCGAGACGAAGCGGGTCGGCGAGCCGCCCTGAGAGGAGCGTGCCCGGCTCGCGAGCGGCTGGCCGCCGAGCCCGACGCCGACCAGCGGGTGAGAGCGAAAGACCTTCAGGGTCAGCTCGGTTCGCCGCGAGCGGTCGCTCGTTACTCGGTTCAGCGAGTGGCGGCCGACCGAGGCGACGATCAGACCGGCACCGGCGAGCGCGACGACCAGCGCGGTGACGACGGCCACCCTGCGCAGTCCCCGGTTGCCGGCGACTGCGGCGAGCGCGAGCGTGACGACGAAGAGTGAGATCGTGCTCGACTGCGAGTAGGAGAACCAGAGCCCGGCGAAGAGGACGACGACGAGCGGCAAGGCGAGGAACGGGCTCAGGCGCCCGTAGAGGACGGCGACGAGCAGCACCGCGATCCCCAGTACCACGTGGCGCCCGTACAGGCTCGGGTCCCGGAAGAGAGACGTGACGCGGAAGAACGAGCTGTAGGCGTTCCCAACCTCCACGCTCGGCGAGAAGAACCAGAGCTTGTGCGTCACCGCCTGGATGAGGCCGACGACTGCGAAGAGGGTCGCCAAGGCGACGGCGAGCATCGCCAGCACGCGAGGCATCCAGGCCGGAAACGGCGCCCGGGCGACGACGCCGATGAGCACCGCGAACGGGAAGAGGAAGTACGCGAGGACGTTCTCTCCCGAGTGCAGGTCGTTCGTCCAGAGCAGCGAGAGCGTGGAGAGGGCGAGGAAGGCAACGGCCGGCAGCGCGACGACCACGGGCACGCGCTCGACGGCGCGCCCGCGCAGCGCGTTCCAGCCCAGCGCGAGCGCCGTTGCGCCGAGCACGCCGTAGAGGGGCAACAGGCGACCGAGCTGGCCTGCGCTCGCCACCCCGACGTAGAACCGATGCTCGCTTCCAAACGAGAGCGGCGGCCGAAAGGGCGCCGCCGCGAGCACGAGAGGCGTGACCGCGGCCGGCCAGCGCACGAAGAGAGCAGCCAGCATCGCCATCGGGACGACCGCTGCGGCCCCGAGCGCGACGAGCGCCGGCGAGACCCTGTGGCCGTGGTCCGAGAGGTCGAGGACGAGGCCGCTCTCCGCGACGGCGAGCAGCGCGAGCCCCGCCACCAGGGGGACGCGGCTGCGCCCGAGCAGGACGAGCCCAGCGCCAAGCGCGCCGACGAGCGCAGCAATCTGGCCCACCTCTCCCGCGTCCACTAGCGGAGAACGGTAAACGCGCCCGGTCTATCGCGCGCCGGCGAACACGCGCCGGCCGAACGCGCCGATCCTCTGGCGCTCGGCCGGGAGGTAGAAGCCGACGAGTGCCAGCACGAGCGGGTAGGCGAGCGTCAGCGCGATCGCGACGGCGAGGCCCCCATGCACCAGCTTGCCGGCGGCGGTAAGCACAGTGGCCGTTCCGACGGCGAGCCCGACGCGGCGCCACTGGTACTCGACACGGAAGACCCGCTGGGCCTTCCAGGCGATGCCCCAGAACATTGCCGCATAGGCTGCGACTGTCGAGGCGGCTGCGCCCATCATCCCGTAGGGCGGGATCAGGAGGATGTTCAGGACGACGTTCAGGAGCGCCGCCGCCCCGGTGACGATCCAGTTCGACCCCCTGCGTCCGGCGCGGCCGATCGACGTCACCACGACGACGTAAGCGCCGAAGATGACCGTCGCGAAGGCAAGCGGCGCGACCACGCGCGAGCCGCCGTAGAAGTCGGGCGTCGTCAGCAGCCGCACGAGCCAGGGCGACCCGAGGCCGAGCGCTAGTGCCCCCCACGAGGAGAAGAAGGTGACGTAGGTGAGGACGAAGCTGTACGTTCGCTTCGCCTCCTCGTCGTCGCGGATCGAGTAGGCAAAAGCCGGCCAGGCGGTTCTGAACGCTGCCAGCAGGAAGAGCAGCGCTGCCGAGATGCGCACCCCGATCGCGTACAGCCCGAGCTCGTGCTCGTCGCGAAGCCTGACGAGGAAGAAGCGGTCGCTGAAGTCGACCGCCGAGAGGGCGAGCACTGAGGGGACGAACGGCATCCCGAACGCGGTCATCCTGCGGAAGAGCTGCGTGTCGAACTCGAGTCCGAGTTGCGACCGTCGATACGTGAGCAACACCGCGTAGACCGCCAGCGTGCCGCTGAAATTGCCGACGAGGACGCCGAGCGGGCCCTTGTCGAAGACGACGACGAGCAGGATCGTCGCCCCAATCGTCAGCGTCACGTTGGCAAGGCTGGCGATCGCGTAGCTGACGGAGCGCTCCTCGACGCGGAAGAGCGCCGTCAGCTGGTCGTAGTTCATGGAAGCCCAGAGGCCGACGAAGGCTGCGCGCACGAGGTCGGTGTGCCCGGTCGTCCCGTAGAGCGCCTGCGAGATGTGCCCTGCGACCGCGAGCCCGGCGACGAGGGCGATGGTCGAGGTGCCCATCGTGAACCAGAAGGAGGTCCGGACGATCGTCAGGCGGCGCCGCTCGTCGTCTGCGTTGAAGTAGAAGCGGAAAAACGAGCTCTGGATGCCGGCCCGGAGCAGCGCAAAAACGACGGCCGAGAGCGCGACGATGGCCTCGATCGCGCCGTAGTCGGACGGGCTCAGGTAGCGCGTGTAGAGCGGCAGCAGGAGGACCGCGACGATGCGCTGGATGAGCCCGCCGAGGCCGTAGATCGCCGAGTGCTTACCGAGCCGCTTGATCTCCTGGACTAGCGCCAACTTAGTGACCCTTCCAGCAATGCGCGTCGGCTTCTGGCCCGCGATCACGCGGCGCCAGAGTCCACCCTCGCCCTTGCCCAGGCTGCAAGCCTGGGCCGCGGACGAGCGCGGCCTCTGGCTTGGTGCTCGCGAACCAGAAACTCAACAGCATCACTGGAAGGGTCACAGCCGAGCGTAGATGGCGAGCAGGCGGTCGGTCATCCGCTCGAGGTCGTGCACGCGCTCGACGTAGGCCCGTCCCGCCGCGCCGAGCCGCTTGCGCAGCTCGAACGACTCGACCAGCGGGCGCAGCTTCTCGACGAGGTCGTCCTTCGACGCCCGGACGATCGGTACCTCGACGCCGAAGGCTTCCTCGGTCTGCCGTATTGCGTCTTCGTCGAGGGACGTCACGACCGGCTTGCCGAGCGCCATCGCCTCGATCGAGAAGATGCCGTGCCAGTCGCGCACCAGCTGGTCGACGACGATGTCGGCCTGCTTGTAGCGCTCGAGCGCTTGCTCGTTGAGGACGCCGTGGACGACGTCGAGATCGACCGAGAGCTCCTTGCAGGCCCGGATCACCCACTCGGTGCCCTTCTTCTCGAGGTGCGATGGGGCATGGACGATCCGGACTCGTTCGCGCTCGACCGGCGGCACCGGCTCGTAGCGCTCGAGGTCGATTCCCGGTGGCACCACTTCCGCGTCGAACGGGAGGAAGTGCAGGGCCGCGAACGAGCCGACGACCCGCGCATCCGCCTTCAGGCCGTAGACGAGCTCTTCCTGCGGCCGGTCGCGGATGTCGGCGCCGAGAAAGTGGAAGAGCGAGCGCCGCTTGGTCGCCCGCAGGATCGGGAACTGAAATGTCTTCGGGATGAGGGTCAACCCGAAGTAGAAATGGAAGATGTCGGTCTGGGGCAGGAGGCGGGCGAAAGCTCGCCACTGGACGGCCTGCTGCCGCAGGAGCCCCGAGCGCGGCCGCTGCAGGTCCCAGTCGGCCTGGTCGGGGCGGAACGGCTGGGCGTTGAAGACGACGAGCCGCGCGTCGACCCCGCGGCGCCGGAGCGCCTGCACGTTCGTCCACGCGACTCCGCCCATGTTGACCGGGCAATGGGTGACGCGAAGGGCCATCGGCCCGGAAGTATCGTCAGCCGGGCGGGAAGAGGAAGCGGACCTTGTCCCAGCGCGCGATCTGGCAGCCGTCGGTACGCGTGAAGCGGGTGTTGACGGGCTCTCCGCGGAAGGTCCCCTGGACCTCGGCCACCTGTGAGCCGCCGTAGATCTGTGTGCACGCGACGCCTTTCGGAACCGGTGCGAACGGCTTGTCGACGGCGGCCAGGCCGCGACAGGCCCGGGCCGGATCGGGCAGCGTCCCGGCGGGCGGACAGCGGAGCGTCCACAGCTTTGTGGGCGGCCCCTTCCCTCCGGGCGTGACCGAGATCTCGAGGGAGGTCTGGGTAACCCGGTGGGGGGTGCCGGAGCCGCTCGTGTGGTGGCCGCAGCCCGTGACGGCGAGCGTCGCGAAGACGAGGACGGAGACCTTCACACCCTAGAGAGCGGCGGTCGGCAGGAGAAGGGCATAGCCCTCTCGCAGGTACGGCGTCCGGTCGACGAGGGCGCCGACGCCGTCGCTCGAGACCGAGCCTTCCTCGGTCACGATCTCCGTGATCAGGTGCGGCGGGGTCATTTCGAAGAGCGCCCGCTCGGCGGCATTCAGCTCCGGGGCGGCCGCCGCGTCGATCGGCGCCAGCTTCACGATCTCGCAGGCGACGACGACGGGCGTGTCGCGGGCAGTTGCGGCCTCCGCGAGCACCGTCGTGCCGATCTTGTTGCAGAGCGTCCCGTCGCGAAAGACCGTGTCGGCACCGACCAGGAAGAGCGTCGCGTCGTCGAGAGCCAACGGTGCGTCGGCGTCCTCGACGAGGTCGACGTTCAAGCCCTCCGCGCGGAGCTCGTCGACGAACGCGCGACCCTCCCCGATCGGCTCCGAGACGGTGCACATCGCCCGCGCCGGCGGGGTGTGCAGCAGGGCCTCGCGGACGGTCGCAGAGGCTGAGTGGGTGAGGACCACGCCGCCGGCAAGCCGCTCCTGAAGCTGGATCGCAATCGAGGCTCCCGCGCGCCTGCGCCCGTCGAGCAGCCCTTGGGCCTCCTCGTCGATCAGCCGGCGAAGCTCGGCGGGGTCGAGGTACCGATGCGCATTCGCCGCGGCGAGGATGCGGCCGGCCGCACCCGCGATCGCGCCGACTCCTGGCCGTGTCTCGGACAGCTCGCGGCCCGCCTTGACGAGCTCGTCGACCAGCGAGTCGGTGTTCTCGCCCGGCTCCTTGTTGACCTCGAGGAGGGCCTCTACGGCCCGTCGTGCCATCCAGCTCGCTCCGTGCTCGCGGTCGTTGCGGAGCTCTTCGACCGTCGCGGCAAGGGCCGACATGCAGGGGAGTTTACCCCCAGGCAGTTAGATTTCCTTTGTGGCGAGCACCCGGCATGAAGCACGGCCGCAGGCGCTGCCGGCCGACCCCGGCGCGCCGGCGCCGTCGATCTCGGTCGTGATTCCCGTCTACAACGAGGCCGGAAGCATCCGGGAGCTCTACGGGCGGGCCGTCGAGGCGCTCGACGCGGCGGGCCGCACGTTCGAGCTCATCTTCATCGACGACGGCTCAACCGACGCGACGTTCGCCGAGCTCGAGCGAATCCATGACGCCGACGGACGGGTGCGCGCGGTCGGGCTCAAGCGCAATTTCGGGCAGCACGCGGCCATGCATGCCGGCCTCGTCCGCGCGCGCGGCGAGATCCTCGTGACGATGGACGGCGACCTCCAGAACGCCCCCGAGGATCTGCCCAGGCTCGTCGAGGCGGTCGAGACCGGAGTCGACGTCGCCAGCGGCACGCGCGCCGCGAGAAGGGACTCCTGGGGCCGGACGCTACCTTCGCTCGTCATCAACGGGATGCTCCGCCGCTTCACCCGCGTCGACATCTCGGACTTCGGCTGCGCCTTCAACGCGTACCGGCGGAGCGCGATCGAGCCGATGCTCGGCGCGATTGGCAAGCAGAAGTTCACGAAGGCGCTCGTACTCTCGAGTGGGGCGAGCGTCGTCGAGGTGAACGTGACCCATTCGCCGCGGGCCGGCCGCTCGCGGTATTCGCCGCTGCGGCTCACTCGGCTCGCGCTGCACGTGCTGGCTGGGTTCTGGCCGCAGCCGATCCAGTGGATCGGGATCGCGCTCGGTGTCCTCTGCACGACCGCCGCCCTCGCTCTCGGCATCTACGGCGTCGTCTACTGGATCGGGGAGTCGAACTTCCCCGGCCCGCTCTTCGGCGGCGTCGGCGTCATCTTCGTCCTCGGCATGCAGGGGTTCATCCTCGCCCTGGTCGGCGAGTACCTCGGCCGCATCCAACGAGAAGTCGAGGGCCGCCCGCTCTACACCATCGACCGCGAGCTCGGCTAGGCGGCCCGGAACCATCGATCGCGGCAACGGGGGGCCTGTTGAGCTGCCGTTCCTCGCTAGCTGTGCTCTTAGTCGCGGAAAGTGCGAAGCACTTTGCGCGAGTCCCGGGCCCGTGGCCCGGGACCAGTTAACGGAGTTGCCCGGCGAACTTTGTTCCCTCTAGCGCGGCGCGGACTTCGCCGTAGTTCTCGATCAGGTCCTCGTGCAGGGTCGGGTTGATCTTCTGGAGCGAGGATGAGACCGGCGCTGGGTCGACGCCGAGGAACGCGAAGAGCGACGCGAAGCCGGCACTCTCGTCGGCGACGAGGTCCTCGTAGACCACCTCCGTGTACGGGATGCCAACACGCTTGAACCGTACCCGCGCGCCCTCGATCGCCCGGTCGTGCGCGGTCATCCGCTCGAGCAGGTCGTTGGTGCTCAGCTTGACTCGAACCGCCTCGACCGGTTGGCCCTCCCGCGCGTGCAGCACACCGCGGCGAGCCTGGCCCGCTTCCCTCGAGAGCACGACGTCGAGCGCGTTCCGCCGCATGAGGTGAACGATGCGGACGCGCTTCAGCCAGAGGGCGGGCATGAGCGGCTTCGCGATGCTAATCAGCTGGCTGTACATGAGCTTGAAGCCGACGGCGTCGACGCCCGGCCGCTCCTCGAACGCCCGGCCGAGATAGCGCCAGAGCTGGACCGGCCGCGCCAGGCGACCCCCGCGCTGCTCGCGGATGTACGTCTGCCAGTAGGGAAGATCCTGCACCGGGCCCCAGCTCGGCGTGCCCTCGCCTCCGTGCATGAAGAGCTCCGAGTGCGCGACGACCCGCGGGTGGCTGCTCAGCATGTCGACGACCCAGGTCGAGCCGCTGCGCTGCGTCGAGAGGACGATGAACCTCGTCACGACGGCGGAGCCTAGACAAAGGCCCCACCGGTGGCGATGGCGGTGCCGAGTACGCTCTCGGCGTGGCCGTCCCGCAGACAAAACCCGCCCGGCAGGTCGTCCCGAGGTTCCTCCAGGCGAAGCCGCGCCCACTGAGCGCCGTTGCCGATTACGTCGCCGGCAGCGCTCGGGCTCCGGCCGTGGTCTGCGAGGTCGCGTGGGTGAACGGGCTGGGCGCAATCCGGTCGCTCGGCCGCGCGGGGATCAAGGTCATTTCGCTCGACCACCGGCCCTGGGCCCTCGGGTTCCGCTCCCGCTACACGCTGCCGGTCGTCGCTCCCGACCCGCTGCCCGACGAGGACGGGTTCATCTCCTTCCTCCAGCGCCTCGCGGAGGTGATCGACCGCCCGACGCCGATCTTCCCGACACACGACGAGCACCTGAACTCGCTCGCGCGTCACCGGGACGCGCTCGGCGACAGCTTCCTGTACCCGTTTCCGGGGTGGGACGTGCTCGAGCCGCTCCAGAGCAAGCGCCACCAGCTCGCGACGGCATCGAGCCTGGGGATGGGCGCGCCGGCGACGGCGCATCCACGGTCGGCTGCCGAGGCGCGAAGCGCGGCCGCCGAAATCGGGTTCCCCGTGTTCGTGAAGCCGTCCGAGAACATCGTCTTCAAGCGGATCCACAAGCGGCAGGCCTTCGTCTGCCGCGACGCGAGCGAGCTCGAGTATGCGTACGAAACGACGGCGGACTACGAGCCGATGGTGCAGGAGTTCATTCCGGGCGGCGACTCGGCGCTGTGGTCGCTCGGCACCTACATCTCAGCCGATGGAAACCCGCTCGCGGTCTTCTCCGGCAGGAAGATCCGCCAGACCTCCGAGAACATGGGCAGCGCGCGGGTCGGCGAAGCGCTCTGGGACGACGAGGTCGTCGAATCGGGGCTCCGCCTCTTGCAGGCGCTCCGCTTCCACGGGATCGCGCAGGTCGAGTGGAAGCGGGACCCGCGGGACGGCCAGTTGAAGCTGATCGAGGTGAACCCGCGACTGTGGCAGTGGCATGGGCTCACCGGCGCGTGCGGCGCGGACGTCGTACAGATTGCGTACCGCGACCTGGTCGGTGAGCCGGTTTCCTCCGCTCGCACCGACTCGAGCGGCAAGCGCTGGGCGATCGGCCTGATGAGCGATCACGGCGTCTCGGTCCAGCGCCCACCGTACGTCGACGGCGTCTTCGCCCTCGACGATCCGCAGCCGGGGCTCGTGAACGCAGGACGCTTCCTGCTGAACCCGCTGCGGCCCGGTAGCGCCGGCTAGGCCTTACGGAAGACGAGCATCTTCTGGTTGACCGGGTTCTTCCAGTCACCGAGGTACTCGACGCTCAGGTCCGTGCCCTCGCAGATCCATTCGAAGGTGCCGACGTCGTAATGGAAGAAGTCGCGGTCGAAGTGAGTGACCGCGCTCGAGGTCTGGTTGATGTCGTCGAGGTTGAGCTTCCCCCGCTCGTTCTCCCAGATCGTCGCGTAGAACTCTCCGCCCGGAACGAGCGCTTTCTCCATCTCCATCAGGCAGCGGATGATGTTGTTGAGCGGGAGGTGGGTGAAGACCGATTGCGCCAGGGCGTAGTCGAACTGTCGGTTGAGCCGCCCGAAGCCGAAGTCCTCCATCACGACGAGCGCCGGCTGCTTCTCGGTGAGGCCGAGCCTGGGGAGCTCCAGGCGCTTCGTCTCTTCCAGCATGGGCGTGTTGCTGTCCACGCCGTAGTAGTGCCCCGTCTCGAGATAGCGGATGAAGTGCATGCCGCCGCGGAGCGGGCCGCAGCCGACGTCGAGGAAATAATGGCTCGGAGCCAGGCCGCGGTCGACCAGGTAGTCGAACTGGAGCTTCCCGAGCGTGTCCCAGAGCTTGACGTTGCCGATGCTCCGCCGGTGCCACTCGGGGTCGAAGAGACGGTGGTACCGGTATGGGATCGCGCGCTTGATCGGTCGCTTGAGCCCCACCGGGACCAGCGGCTTCACGGTCTGGAGGACTCGGCCCATGCGCATCTCGCTCGCGTAAGTCTTACCAACCGCGGCTCCCACGGGCTCCGTTAGCCTCGGGGTAGGCTTCGCCCGCATGCCCAGGCCGAAACGAATTCTCGTCACCGGCGGCGCGGGATTCATTTCCTCGAACTTCGTCCGCCATCTCCTGCAGGCGACCCCCCACGAGGTCGTCTCGCTCGATGCGCTCACGTACGCGGGCAGCATGGACAACCTTGCCGACCTGTCCTCGAACGGACGACACTCGTTCGTGCACGGCGACATCCGCGACCCGGACCTCGTTCGCCAGATCGTGGCCGAGGTCGACGTGATCGTGAACGCCGCGGCCGAGTCGCATGTCGAGAAGTCGATCGAATCCGGGGCGTCGGAGTTCGTGACGACGAACGTCGTGGGCACGCAGATCCTGCTCGACGCGATCCGCGAGAGCCCCGTCGACCGCTTCGTCCTCTTTTCCTCGAGCGAGGTCTACGGCACTGCGCGCTACGCGCCCATGGACGAGGAGCACCCGCTCAACCCGCGCAGCCCGTACGCAGCCACCAAGGCCGGCGCGGACCGGCTCGCGTACTCGTACTACGTCACGTATGGACTGCCGATCGTCATCGTCCGGCCGTTCAACAACTACGGGCCGAGCCAGCATCCGGAGAAGGTGATTCCGCGCTTCATCACGCAGGCGCTCGCTGACGAGCCCCTGACGATCCACGGCGACGGGCACGCGAGCCGCGACTGGCTCTACGTGGACGACGACGCCGAGGCGATCGAGGCGGCCATCGCGGCCGACGAGCGGGTCGTCGGTGAGGTGATCAACATCGCGACGGGCATCGACATCACCGTCTCGGACATCGCCGACAAGGTGCTGGAGCTGCTCGGCAAGCCGGCATCGCTGAAGGTGCACGTCGACGAGCGGCCCGGGCAGGTCGACCGTCACATCGGCTCGACCGAGAAGGCGGAGAAGCTGCTCGGCTGGAAGGCACGGACATCCTTCGAGGAGGGGCTCGAGCGCACCATCGCGTGGTATCGCGACAATGAGGCCTGGTGGAAGGCTCCGGAGCGCCGCCCGGCAAACGTCTTCTCGTCCTAGGGGCGGGACCCGCGCAGCTCGGCCTGCTCGCGACTGCCCGCGAGCTGGGCCTCTATGTGATCGCGCTCGACCGCGACCCGGCTGCGCCCGGCTTTCGCTATGCCGACCGGCGGGCGATCATCTCGACCGAGGACGAGCAGGGAATCGAACGGCTGGCCGGCGCGGAGGGCGTCGAAGGGATCATCGCTCCAGGCACCGACTGGCCCGTGGCCATCGCGGCGCGTGTCGCCGAGCGGCTGCGGCTTCCGCATCCGCTCGATCCTGAAGCCGCCGCGCTCACGGTCTCGAAGATCCGTCAGCGCGAGCGCTTCGCCGAGCACGGCCTCCCCCAGCCCGGCTGGCAGGTCGTCTCGGAGGCCGAGGCGGACGTTGCCGTTCCCGCCCCCTGCGTGGTGAAAGCACCCGACCGCCAGGGGCAGCGGGGGCAAACGCTGGTCCAATCCATGGACCAGCTCCCGGGTGCGATCGCGCTCGCTCTTGCAGAGTCGCGGAGCGGCATCGCCATCGTCGAAGAGATCGTCGAGGGGCCGGAGGTCCAGGTGGGCGGCTTCTCCGTTTTGGGCCGCTTCTTCCCGCTCACCGTGACCGACAGGCTGACAGCCGATTCGCCCGCGTTCGGCGTCGCCCTCACCCATGTGTGGCCCAGCGAGGCTGCCGGCGACGATGTCTTCCGGGTAGCCGACGCCGTTGCCGCCGCGGTCGGGATCACCGACGGTCCGACGCACCTCGAGCTCCGCATCGGCTCCGGCGGCCCGCAGGTAATGGAGCTGGCCGGGCGCCTCGGAGGCGGGCACAACGCAGAGCTCTGCCGCGAGGTGGTTGGTGTCGACCTCAACGCCCTCGCAATCAGCGCCGCGCTCGGCGAGCCGGTCGAAGAGAGCGAGCTGAGGCCGGAGCCTCGGGTCGGCGGAGCATGCGTCCGCTTCCTCGTTCCGCCGGAGGAAGGAGTCCTTCGCGAGGTCACGGGCGTCGAGGAGGCGCGCGCCGTCGAGGGAGTCCGGGAGCTGTGGATCTACCGCGAGCCCGGCCATGCCTTCGGCCCCTTCCGCATCGGCGCCGACCGGGCCGGAGCCGTGCTCATCACCGGTGAGAGCCGGGAGCAGGCGCTCGCGCGGGCGGACGAGGCCGCTTCCCTCATACGCTTCGAGACGGTCGATGCCGAAGCTGTCGTCTAGGCCGGTGGAAGGCTCCGGAACGCCGCCCGGCAAACGTCTTCTCGTCCTGGGCGCGGGACCCGCGCAGCTCGGGCTGCTCGCGGCGGCGCGCGAGCGGGGCCTCTATGTGATCGCGCTCGATCGCGACCCGGCGGCGCCCGGCTTTCGCTATGCCGACCGGCGGGCGATCATCTCGACCGAGGACGAGCAGGGGATCGAACGACTGGCCGGCGCGGAGGGCGTCGAGGGGATCATCGCGCCCGGCATCGACTGGCCCGTGGGAATCGCCGCTCGAATCGCCGAACGGCTGGGCTTACCGCATCCGATCGACGGAGCGATCGCGAGCGCCGCTGTCTCCAAGCAGAGGCAGCGGGAACGGCTTGCCGAAGCAGGCGTCCCTCAGCCCACGTGGCAGATCGTCAAGTCTCCCGACGAGGCTTTGCAACAAACTGGTGCGAAGTCCTGGGTTGTGAAGGCGCCCGACCGGCAGGGTCAGAAGGGACTCTCGCTCGTCCGCTCCAAGGACGACCTCCCGACGGCGATTGCGCGGGCTATCGAGGAGTCCCGGAGCGGCGTCGCGATCGTCGAGGAGCTCGTGGACGGACCGGAGGTGACGGTCAACGCCTTCTCGGTGCGCGGAGAGTTCCATCCGCTGACCGTCACGGACCGTCTGACCGCCGAGCCGCCGGCGTTCGGCGTCGCGCGCGCGCATGTCTGGCCGAGCGAGGCTGGAGGGCAGCCTGCCGACGTTGCCCGCGCCGCGATCGATGCGCTCGGCATCCAGGACGGACCGACCTACACACAGCTGCGAATCGGCGCCGACGGCCCGCAGGTGATCGAGGTAGCAGCGCGCCTTGGGGGAGGTCACGACGCGGAGCTCGTCCACGCCGCACTCGGTGTCGACCTGAACGGACTCGCGCTGCAGGCGGCGCTCGGAGAGTCGATCTGGTCGGCCGCGCTGCACGTCGTGCCACAGGTCGGCGGCGCGGTCGTCCGCTTCCTCGTCCCGCCGACGGGGGTCCTGCAGGAGATCGAGGGCGTCGAAGAGGCCCTCGGGGTCGAGGGTGTGCAGGAGGTCCGGGTCTACCGAGAGCCGGGCTACGTCTTCGGCCCATTCCTACGCGCTGCCGACCGGGCCGGAGCCGTGCTGGTCGTCGGTGAGAGCCGCGAAGAGGCGCTGCAACGGGCCGATGAGGCCGTTCGTCTCATACGCTTCGAGGTCGGTGCCGAAAGTCTCGTCTGAACGAAGGCCAACGATGCTCGGCTTCCAGCCGCCTGCGATCGGCGAGGAGGAGATCTCTGCGGTCACGGAGACCCTTCGCTCCGGCTGGCTGACGACCGGGCCGAAGGCTGCCGAGCTCGAGCGGCGCTTCGCCGAGTTCGTGGAGGCCGAGCATGTTCTGGCGGTCGCCTCCGGCACCGCGGCGCTCCACCTCGCGCTCCTCGCCGTCGGCGTCGGCCCCGGCGACGAGGTGATCACATCTCCGATCACCTGGCCGGCGACCGCAAACGTGATCGTGCACACGGGAGCCACCCCGGTCTTCGCGGACGTGCGGGACTCCGACCTGAACATCGACCCCGACCACGTGGCAGAGCTCGTCAGCGGGCGCACGAAGGCGATCATGCCGGTCGATCTCGCCGGCCAGCCCGCCGACCTGGATCCGCTGCTCACGCACGGCATCCCGGTCGTCGAGGACGCGGCCCACGCAGCGGAGAGCGCCTACCGCGGGCGCAAGATCGGCTCGGTCTCGGACGCGACGTGCTTCTCGCTCTACGCGACGAAGAACATCGCGGCCGGGGAGGGCGGCCTCATCTCGACGAACGACTCGGCGGTCGCCGAGGCGATCCAGGACCTGCGCCTGATGCGCCGCGGTGACGGCTCGCTCTACGACATTGTCGTCCCGGGCTACAAGGCGAACCTGTCCGACGTGCTCGCGGCGATCGCGCTCTGCCAGCTCGACAAGGTGGAACGGCACGGGGAGATCCGTCGCCGCCAGTTCGCCGCCTACGACGAGGCGGTGGCGGAGCTGGAGGGGATCGAGCCGCTCGTGCGCGATCCCCGCGACACGCACGCCTACCACCTCTACATCGTGCGAATCGACGTCGAGCGTGCCGGAGGAGCTCGTGACGAATACCAGCGGCGGCTCGCCGAGGAGAACATCGCGACGAGCATCCACTTCCTCCCGGTGCACAAGTTGACCGCGTACCGCGAGCTGCTCCCGGACCAACGCCCGCTTCCGGTCGCCGAGCGCGCGGGCGACGAGGTGCTGTCGCTGCCGCTCTCGCCGGCGCACTCCGACGAGGACATCGCGGACGCGATCGCCGCGCTGCGCCGCGTGCACGCCTCATTCCGATGAGACGGACGCTGCGCATCGTCCTCACGCTCGTCGTCACCGGGCTGTGCACGGCGTACGTCCTCTGGAAGATCGACCTCGGCCGCACGGCGAGGGTGATCGTCGACGCCAATGCCCTCTACTTCCTCGCCGCCCTCGCCCTGATGGTCGTGACGATCCTGCCGATGGCCTGGCGCTGGCAGCTGCTGCTGAAGGCGAAGGGCGTTCACGAGGAGATTCCCTGGCTGACGCGGGCGTACTTCGTCTCGTACGCGGCCGGCCAGGTGCTGCCGACCTCGGTCGGCGGGGACGCCGTCCGCATCTTCGAGACCGCGCGCCGCCATCCCGGCCGCGGGAACACCGCAGCGGCCTCCGTCCTGCTCGAGCGCGCGATCGGCGGTGCCGCGACCCTGATGCTCGCCGCCGTCGGCTTCCTGCTCGCGGTCGGTCACTACGACGTTGGCCCCTACCTCTGGATCGAGGCGCTCTTCGTCGTCGGGACGGTCATCCTCGGCTTCCTGCTCTTCTCGCCCCGCGCGCGGCCGCTGCTGCGGCTGGGAAAGCCGCTGCTGGCTCTCGTCAGGGTCGACCGGCTCGTGGCGCAGGTCTACAAGGCGATCCACTCCTACCGCGACCACGTTGGTGTCCTGCTGACCGTGTGCGCGGTCACGCTCGGCGTGCAGGCGACGCGCGTCCTCGCGATCTGGCTCAGCGGGGAGGCCGTGGGGATTCACCTCTCGCCGCGCCCGTACTACGTGATGGGCCCGCTCCTCTTCCTCGTCATGCTCGTCCCGTTCACGGTCAACGGGCTCGCGGTGCGCGAGTCTTTCTTCGTCAGCTTCCTCGGGAACGTCGGCGTCGGCGCCGACAGCGCGTTTGCGGCCGGCTTCCTCTTCTTCGTCGTCACCGTGGTCATGTCGGCACCGGGCGCGCTGATCCTCGCCTGGGAGGGCCTGCGGGGCACGAGCCAGGCCCGCCTGCCGCGCGAAGCCGATGGCTGAGCTGAGCGCGATCGTCGTCACCTACAACGCGGCGCCGTGGATCGAACGCTCGCTCGAGAGCCTCCGAGGAACGGGCGCCGAGGTGATCGTGGTCGACAACGGCTCGACCGACGGGACGCCCGAGCTCGTCCGCGAGCGGTTCCCGGAGGCGCGCATCATCGAACAGGCCAACCGCGGGTTCGGCGCCGGCAACAACACCGGCATGCGCGCTGCGTCCGGGCGCTACTTCCTGCTCCTCAACCCCGACGCGTGGCTGACCGAGGGTGCGCTGGAGCACCTGGTCTCCTTCGCCGACGAGCATCCGGAGGCGGGCGTCATCGGCCCGCGGCTGCTCAATCCCGACGGCTCTCTCCAGCGCTCGGTTCGCGGCTACCCGACTCCCTGGCGGCTCGCGACCGAATACTTCTTCCTGCGCAAGCTGGCGCCCCGCACCGAGGCACTCAATGCGCTCTTCGGCGCGGGCTTCGATCACAAGACGGTGCGGGAGGCGGACTACCTGTTCGGCGCGTGCCTGCTCGTACGCAGGGACGCCGTTGACTCGATCGGCGGGTTCGACGAGGACTTCTTCCTGATGAGTGAGGAAGTGGATTGGCTGTACCGCTTTCGCCAGGCCGGCTGGAAGGTGCTCTTCTATCCCGGCGCCGAGGCGTACCACGTCGTCGGGGCATCGCTCAACCCGGCCCGCTTCAAGGACGTCGTACGCGGCCATCTGCAGTTCCTCCGGAAGCATCGGGGCATCCGCGTCGCAGAGCAGGCTCGGCGCGTGATGCTGTGGGGGCTACGGGTTCGGGGGCTCGTGTTCCGCGGCGAGCGAGGGCGCGCCTACCGGGAGGTCGCGCGCTGGCTCGGGTCGGGCCGGGCTTCCTCGCTCCTGGAATCGAGCGAGTGAGTGTTGAGCTGATCCCGGAAGCGGTCGCGCGGAAGGCCCGCTGGGTGCTCGACACGATCGGGGCCCGCGAGGTCGGCTTCGGTGACGACATCCCCTACCGGGCCGACGCCTGGGAGCAGGTTGGCCGGGGCGAGCGGCCGGCCGGCGACGAGCTCGCCGAGGCGTTCTTCCACCTCGCCCGCGTCGAGGAGCGAGCTGCCGCGCGCGACGAGCACGGCCGGTTCCGGGCGGCCGGCTCGTCGCTCGATCCGCTCGACCCGCCGCTCGAGCGCCTGCGGGGCAGGCTCGGCGTCGAGCCGCCGCGCTGGGGCGGAGCCCGCTTCGCCGTCGCCCTCACCCACGATGTCGACACACCGTGGAAGTGGACTCCGACGGGCCTGCGCGGGGCCGCCGCGAGGGCGAAGGCCGATCTCATGCGTGGCCGGGCCCGCCCGGGCCTGCGCGAGCTGCGCGCGCTGGCCGGCTGGCCGCTGCACAAGGCACGCGGGACGGATCCCTTCTGGAGCTTCGACCGGATCCTGGCCGACGAGCGGCGCACCGGCGCGTCGTCCACCTTCTTCCTCATGGCCGACCACGCGCACGAGCTCGACGGGCCGGCGGCGGACTCTTACGAGCGGCTGCGTCCGCGGCTCGTCGAGACGCTGCTCGGCGCAAGGGCCGAGATCGGCCTCCACGGCAGCTACTCGGCTGCGGACGACGGCTCGCGCCTGGCCGCCGAGAAGAAACGCCTCGAACAGCTCGCCGGCCCGGTGCGAGGCCAGCGCTACCACTTCCTGCGGCTCGACCCGCACCGCAACCTGGCTGACGTCGAGGGCGCGGGCTTCGCCTACGACTCGACGCTCGGGTTCAACGACGCGCCCGGCTTCCGCGCCGGGATCGCCCACCCGTTCCGGCCCTGGGACCTGGAGCGTGACGCACCGCGCGACCTCGTCGAGGTTCCCCTCGCCGCGATGGACGTGACCCTCTCGGAGGAGCGCTACCTCAATCTCGGCGCCCGTCAAGCAGGGGAGCGGCTGCGCGCGTTGCTCGACTGGGCGGCCGAGCACGGCGGCGGCTTCGCGGTGCTCTGGCACTCGGAGCAGTACGACTCGGCGATCAAGCCCGGCTGGGGCCGCCTGTACCGGCGATTCATGGAGGACGTCCGGGCGCGCGGTGGCATCTGCGTGCAGGCGGGCACGCTCGCCGAGGAGGCGCGCGAGTGGTTGTCGTGAGCGTTCCGATGCAGGTCTATCGCGCGCGGGCGGGCCGGATCGGCTCGGCGGCGCTCTTCCTGGCGCTCGTCGCTGCGGCGCCCGTTGCACTCGGTCTCGGGCGCCTGCTGCCCGCGCACGGGCCGGGGCTCGCGCTGCGGTTGACGGGCGCCGCCGCGTGCGTCCTCCTCGTGCCGGGCGGAATCTTCGTGCGGGCGCTCGGCCGTCCTGTCGCCTTCGGCGTCGCGCTCGCGGCCTCGTTCGTCTGGAGCCTGGCGGCCCTCGCGGGGGCGCTTGCGCTCACCCTCGCGCTCGACGCGACCATCGACACGACTCTCTGGCTGCTCGCCGGCTTCGGCGCCGCGGCGCTCGTGCCGGCGCTTCTGCGGGCCCCCGTGGCCTCCGAGCCGACCGAGCGGAGAGCTGTCGCCGGCGTCGCTGCTGGGGGCGCAGTCTTCGCGGTCGCGGTCTGGTGGGCGGCAAACACGATCTTCGGCGACGGCCTGTTCCACCTCGGTCGGATCCGGAAACTCGAGACGTTCCACCTGACCTCGCTCAACGTCGTCGACGAGTTCCGTCACGGAGGCCTCCATCCCGGCTACGCCTTCCCGGTCTGGCACTCCGCGGTCGCGCTCGTCGCGCGGCTCGCTGACGTCGATCCCGCGGTCGCGCTTCAGCATCTACCCGCGATCCTCACGCCACTCGCAGTCGTGCTCGCCTACGCAGCGGGCGCGGCGCTCTTCCGCTCCTACGGCGGCGGGGTCGCGACCGCGGCCGCCCAGGTCGGCCTGCTCGGGTTCTCGCGCGCCGGCACCGGCTCGTTCGACTTCCTGGCCAATCCGGCGACCGTCGCACG
Source organism: Gaiellaceae bacterium (assembly GCA_035318925.1). Lineage (GTDB taxonomy): Bacteria > Actinomycetota > Thermoleophilia > Gaiellales > Gaiellaceae > VAXT01. Next base: position 134,278 of record DATHDS010000021.1, on the reverse strand, counting down.
GGCGCTGCTCGCACCGGCGCTGCTGGCGCTCGTCTTCTCGGTCGCAGCGGGCGGGCGGCGGCGCGGCGTGCTCTCGATCGCGGCCGCCTCGCTGGCGCTCGCGCTCGTGCACCCGACCTACGCGTTCTTCGTCGTCGTGCCGCTCGTCGGCTTCCTGGCCGCGCGGATCGTGCTGGCAACGCGCCGCTGGCGGGAGGCGGTACGCGTCGCCGCGGTGCTGCCCGCCGCGCTCTTGCCGGCCGGGCTCTACGCGCTCTGGCTGAAGCCGATCGTGGATCAGACCGCCTCGCACCGACCCGATGCGGCGCAGCGTGCACAGGACATCGCGCACTACTCGGGGCAGCTCGACGTGATCGGCCGGTCGCTGCGACTCGCGCCGGAGGCGATCTCTCGCGGCGGCGCGATCGCCGTCGCCGGCCTGCTCGCGATTCCGCTCGCGGCTCTAGCCGGGCCGCGTCGCTGGTCTGCCTACGTGCTCGGAGGCTCGCTTGCCGTCCTCGGTCTCCTGCTCTTCCCGTGGGCGTTCGACCACCTCTCGGACGCGGTCTCGCTCTCGCAGTCGCGCCGGCTCGCGGCCTTCCTGCCGATCCCGTTCGCGGTCGCCGGCGCAGCGGGGCTGATCGGCCGGCTGCGGCTCGCCGGCTGCCTGGCCGCATTCGGCGCCGGCGCGTTCCTGCAGCTCGTCTATCCGGGCGAGTTCTCGTATTTCCTCGTCGTCGGCGGTCCCGCGTGGCCTGTCTGGGTCGCACTCGCCGGGGCGGCCGTTGGACTGGTCGCCGCCGCGGTCGTCCGGAGAGGGCTTCCCGAGGCCGCACCGGTCTGGACGGCGGCGGTCGCCCTCTCTCTCGTCGCCCCGGTCGGCCTCGCCGGCATGGCGTATCTGAAGCAGGACGCGCCGGATCGCTTCCGGCTCACACCGGGGCTCGTCCACGCTCTCCGCACCGTGGTGCCGCCCCGGGACCTCGTCTTCTCCGATCTTGAGACGAGCTACCGGATCGAGGGCTATGCGCCGGTCTACGTCGCGGCCGCTCCGCCCGCTCACGTCGCCGACACGAATCAAAACGATCCCGAGCACCGGCGCCAGGCCGTGATCGACTTCCTGAGCAACGGTAGCCTCGCGATCCCGCGCCACTACCACGCGGACTGGATCGTCATCGCCGAGCGGCGCTTCGACCTCGAGCTTCCGCTGCCGAAGGTCTACGACGACGGGCGCTTCGCCCTCTACAAGCTCAGTTCGTGACCGCGAAAGGGAACGACGCCTTGCCGAGGTTCTCCTGCTCGTCCAGCGCCTCTACCTCGAGCACGTAGGCGCCGTCCGGGAGCGTTCCCGTGTCGAGCTCGTGCGCGAGGTAGTACTCGTAGCGGCCCGGGCGGTTGGGGCGGTTCTGGTACGTGCCGGGGGCGTAGACGAAGTCGAAGAGCCCGAACGGGAGCAGGAACATCCGGAAGTCGACCGCGGTCTCCCATTGCCTGACGGTGATCTGATCCTGGACGATCCGCCAGCGAATGAAGGCCGGCGAGAGCCTGGCCTGAGCCCAGGGATCGGGCGGCACCGGCAGGGGCGAAGGGTCGTAGGCGTCGACGGTCACGTCGACGAAGCCGGTCACGCTCTGCGGCGCGACTGGTCGACCGAACGAGTAGAAGGTGAGCTGCGGGATCAGAGGAACGGTGTCGTCGATATACGGGGCAAGCCCGCCGATTCGGAGCGGGTTGACGTAGGTCCCGTCGCGGAACTCCGCGAGATGAACGTGCTCCGCGCCGGGTGCGATGCGGCCGATCAGCTGGCGTGGGCGCACCCGCTGCCTGGTCCTGACCGCGGGCACGACGTGCCAGTAGGACAGCTGATGACCTCCGCGCTTCGGGAGGACCGCCACCGTCTGGCCGTGCACGTGGGCCCGGCCGCCCTCGATCGCGTAGACGGGCGTCCCGTCGGCGGCGGAGATGTCGACGCCGAAGTGGAAGCCCGTCTCTTCGCCCGACAGCCGCGGATCGTCGAAGTACCCGCGAATCGCATGCTGCTGGTAGAAGGGCTTCAGCGGCCAGGTGTACGCGGAGGCCACCGCCGGCGCGAGCAGCGCCGTGGCGGCCAGGGCCAAGAGGAACCGCAGAGCCCGGCTCACACGGGAGTTGTACCAGCGCATTTCGCTAGGGTGGCGCGTCATGTCAGGGCAGGAAACGGTGACCGCTCCGCCCGTAGCTTCCGTCTATGCGGAGCCGCGCACCGTCACCGATCTCGACGATTGCTACTTCTACCACTCGATGGAGATCCCTGGTTACGGGCTCGTGCAGGGCCCGTGGGACCTCCGCGGGGGCGTCGACGACTACCTCGGCGACGTCGATCTCCGCGACAAGCGGGTGCTCGAGGTCGGAACCGCCAGCGGCTTCCTCTGCTTCACGATGGAGGGCCGCGGCGCCGATGTCGTCGCCTACGACCTCTCGGACAAGCAGTCGTGGGACGTCGTCCCGTACGCGCAGTACGACCACGAGTCGTTCGAGTCGGAGCGCCGTGAGCACCTGCTGAAGCTGAACAACAGCTGGTGGCTCGCGCACCGCGCGTTCGAGTCGTCGGCCAAGGTCGTCTACGGCACGGTCTACGAGATCCCGGAGGAGATCGGCCGCGTCGAGGTGGCCACCTTCGGGAACGTGCTGCGGCACTTCCGCGACCCGTTCCTTGCGCTCGAGCGCGGGTTGCGGTTGACGACCGAGACGGCGATCGTGACCGAGAACCCGTCGCTTCGCTACTCGCTGCCGCAGATGGCGGCGAGCCTGCTCAAGCCGACCCTGGCGTTTCTCCCGAACTTCGAGCGGGCCCAGCCGCGCGAGTCGTGGTGGCACTTCACGCCGGCGGCGATCAAGCAGATGCTCGGCGTGCTCGGCTTCGAGGACACGAAGGTCGGCTACCACGTGCAGCGCTTCGCAGGGAGGCGCAAGCCGCTCTTCACCGTGGTCGGCCGTCGCACGAAACCTCTGCCCGAGTAGCTGTCGTTGACATCGGCCGCGCAGAGGGGGATCCTCCTTCTGTGCATGCGAGACGCAGCCGCCTCGTCGCCGGCGGCGCTGCCCTTTCGCTCGTGTGCGCTTTCGGAGCCCACGGTGCCCGAGTCGGGCCGCCTCCTCTGCACGCGAACGGAAAGATCGCCTTCTCGAGCGACCGCGCCGACTTGGCGCGCGTCCCTGGCCATCCGTTGGGCCCGCCGCCGCCGCCTCCACCACCACCCCCTCCGCAGCGGGCGATCTTCACGATGAATCCCGACGGCACGGGCATGACCCGACTGACGGATCGGGGAGAAAACTACGATCCGAGCTGGTCCCCGGACGGCTCGAGGATCGCCTTCGTCGGCGCCGCGCCTCCTGATCCTTATAACTCGGAGATCTACAGGATGAAGGCGGACGGTAGCGATCTCGTGAATCTCACGAACAGCCCCTGGAGCGAAGGACAGCCCGACTGGTCGCCTGATGGGAAGAGGATCGCCTTCGTCTCGAGTCACGCGGGGGGCGGACTCTGGATCATGGACGCCGATGGTGCGAACGTCCACCAAGTCGAAACTACGCCGTACGATGGGCAGCCGGCCTGGTCGCCCGATGGAGCCTCGATCGCATTCGTGATCGCTCGCGACGGTGCGTTTTGGCAGATCTACCGCCTCGACCTCAAGGACGGCCGCAGCCTGCAACTTACGACCAACGAGACCGCCAGCTCGACGGCGCCTGCGTGGTCACCAGATGGCTCGAAGATCGTGTTCTCGAGAGACCCGGGCCTCTACATCATGAATGCCGACGGGTCGAATCAAAGGCAGCTGACGACATCTCCAACAGGATTTGACAGTGACCCTGCGTGGTCACCGGACGGGCGGAAGATCGTTTTCACCCGCGGCTCAGATCTGTGGGAGATCGCTGCCGACGGGAGCCACGGGCGAAACGTCACGAACACTCCGGGCAACGCGTTCGACGACAGCGCGGACTGGCAGCCGCTGGCGCCGCTACCAAGGTGCGTCGTCCCGAAGGTGATCGGTCTTCGGCTGACGGCGGCTCGGGTGCGGATTCGTCGCGCGCGCTGCGCGGTCGGGCGCGTACGGCGAGCGCATTCCGGGCGGGTGGGGCGCGTGCTCGCACAGAATCCGCGGGCCGGAGCTCAGCGACTGGTCGGCAGCCGGGTCAACCTGCTGGTCGGGCGTAGGTAGCTAGCCTCTGCACCCGAATGCGGGTGCTGCTGGTCACGATGTATTTCCCGCCTGCGGGGGGCGGCGGCGTCGCGCGGCCGCTGAAGCTTGCGACCCACCTCCCCGAGCTCGGGATCGAGACGCACGTCCTCGCGCCGGACGACCCCAAGTGGCTGGCGCGCGACGACGAGCTGGACATCCCGCCGCAGGCGCGCGTTCACCGGGCACGCTACGTCGGCCCGCGGGGCAGGCTGCCGTCCGAGGAGCTGCACGGTCTCTCGGGCGCCGAACGCGCGCTGCGTCAGGCGGCGCTCTTCTCGCGCCGCGTGTTGCTTCCGGACGAGTTCGTGAGCTGGGGGCTGACCGCGATCCCGGCGGCTAGGCGCATCGTTCGCGAGGAGCAGATCGACGTCGTCGTCACGACGTCGCCGCCGGCCTCGGTCAACCTGATCGGCGCCGCGGTCAAGCAGGCGACGGGCGTCCCCTGGGTCGCCGACCTGCGCGACTCGATCGCTGCCAACCCCGATCGCCGGGTCGACCGGCTCGCGGTGCGCGTCAAGGAGCGTGGCCAGGCACTCGTAGCGCGCCTCGTGGCGAAGCACGCCGACGCCGTCGTCACGGTCTCGGACACGATCTCGCAGGAGCTGCGCGACCTCGGTGCAGAGCGGGTCGAGACGATCCCGAACGGCTGCGACTTCGACGACTTCGAGGGGCTCGAATATGTGCGCGGCGACCGTTTCCGGATCACCCACACCGGGACCTTCTTCGGACACCGCGACCCCAAGCCGTTCCTTGCCGCGCTCGCGGGCTCCGACGGCGACGTCGTCGTCCGCTTCGTCGGCGGCCTGCGCTCGGCCGATCGCGAGTTCGCAGCAGGTCTCGGGCTCGAGGACCGCCTCGAGGTCATCCCGCACATGCCGCGGCGCTCCGCGCTCGCGCTGCAGCGCGATTCCGAGGCGCTTCTACTCCTCCTGCCGGAGGCCGGTGGCCGGGGGCGGACGGTGCCGTCGGGCAAGATCTTCGAGTACCTGGCCGCCGAGCGGCCGATTCTCGCCGCCGTGCCGACGGACGGCGTCGCCGCCGAGCTCGTCCGCCGCGCGGATGCGGGGGTTGTGGTCGCTCCGGACGATGTCGAGGGGCTGCGCTCCGCGATCGAAGGGTTACGGGCGCGCTGGCAGGCCGGTGCCCTCGACGGGGGGAGCCTCTCGCCGGAGCTGCGGGAGCAACTCTCGCGCCGAACCCGGTCGCGCGAGTTCGCCGAGCTGCTCAGGAGCCTCGAATGACCCGGGGGCGCCTGGTCGCGTTCTTCTTCCTGGCGACCATCTTCTCGGTCTCGTTCCAGAACGTGTACTGGAACGTAGCCGGGCGCGTGAACCTGGCCGACGTGCTGGCGGTGCTCTTCCTCGTCGCCTTCGTCGCCGCCCGCAGCACCGTGCGGGACGGTCGCGTGCCGCCGACGACGCTCGCCGTGCTCGGCTTCGGCGTCGCCCTGCTCGTCGTCTACCTCTTCGGCTTCTTCAACCTCGACACGAAACAGGCTCTTTCCCTGTACGAGAAAGGGCTGACGAAGTTCGTGATCCACTTCGCGTTTCTCGCCGCAGGCGTCGCCTACCTTGCGCGCCGCTCCGAGCGCTTCTACTGGCGGACGGTGGGCTGGTTCGTCGCCGGGTTCGCGGCGAACGCGGCGTACGGCCTGCTGCAGCTCGCGGCCACGCTGGCGGGCCGGAACCTCGACGCGCTCGTCCTCAACCCGATCACCGGCGGCGCGGCGTCGATCAACATCTGGGGCGCGGTCGGCCAGTCGAGCGTCTACCGCGTGAACGCGCTGACGGGCGACGCGAACCATCTCGGCGTGATGCTCGTCGTCCCGCTCCTGCTGCTGACGCCGGTCTACCTGCGCCTCGAGCGCGGCCACCGGCTGCGCGTCCCGCTCGCCGTCCTGCTCGGGTTCCTCCTGATCATGGAGCTCTCGACGCTCTCGCGCAGCGGGCTCCTCGGCCTCGCCGCCGGCGGTGTGCTGCTCGCCGTCGTCTACCGGCAGCTGCTCGCCACGCGGGCCCTGCTCGTCCCGCTCGGTGCGGTCGCCGCGCTGCTGGGGGTCGTGGTCGTGCGGCGGCTCGACTACTTCTCGAACGTCCTCCACGCCCGGCTCCAGACGAGCGACTCGTCCTCGACGCTGCACTTCCAGGTCTACGACTTCATCCCGCAGACGATTCACGCGCACCCGCTGTTCGGCTTCGGGCTGAACACGTTCTCCGTCTACTTCCAGTTCGTCACCGGGCGGACGAAGTGGGGCGCGCACTCGTACTACGTGGCGACCGTGGTCGAGACGGGGCTCGTGGGCACGATCGTCTTCGCCCTCTTCCTCGTCTACCTGTTCCAGCGGCTCGGAGTCGCGCGGAAGATCGGGCGCTCCCTCGCGGCGGCGGGCGATCCCGTGGCGGCGCGGGTGCGGCCGGTCGCTTGGGGGCTGACCGCTGCGCTCGTCGGGACGATCGCGGCGAACGCCTTCTACCTGACGATGCAGTTCTATTACTTCTACGCCCTCGCGTTGCTCGCGCTGGCGACGCCGATCGTCTTCAGCCGCAGGCTCGAGAGGACTTGAAAGTCGCGGTCCTCACGACGTCGTACCCGCGGCATGCGGGTGACGTCGCGGGCCTCTTCGTGGCCGACCAGGTGGAACACATCCGCCGGCGCGGGATCGAGGTGAAGGTCGTGTCGCCGGCCAGCTTCCGGCACTACGGCATCGCCTACGGGGCAGGCATCGTCGGCAATCTGCGCAGCCGACCGCAGCTCGTGCTGGCCCTGCCCCTGATGCTCGGTGGCTTCGCTCGCGCCGCGCGCCGCGCTGCGCATGACGCCGACCTCGTGCACGCGCACTGGCTGCCCACGGGGGCCGTCGCGATGATGACCCGCAAGCCGTTCGTGGTGCAGTTGTGGGGGACAGACGTCGAGCTCGCGCGCCGCGTGCCCGTTCTCGCCCGGCGGGTCCTGCGCCGCGCGCAGCTCGTGATCGCCCCCTCGAAGGCGCTCGCCGGCGAGGCCCGCCGGCTGGGCGCGCGCGATGTGCGCACGATCCCGAGCGGCTTCGACCTCCCGGAGCACGTCGGCCAGGAGGCTGAGCCACCCACGATCCTCTACGCGGGCCGGCTCTCCCCGGAGAAAGGGGTCCGCGAGCTCGTCGACGCCGCCGAAGGCCTGCCGCTCGTCGTCGTCGGCGAAGGCCCCGTGGATGTTCCGGGATCACTCGGGTTCGTGCCCCACGACGAGCTCGAGCGGCTGTACGGGCGGGCCGCGGTCGTCGTGTGCCCCTCGCACCGTGAGGGCTTCGGCGTCGTCTGCGCGGAAGCGATGGCGCACGGGCGGCCCGTAGTCGCCGGTGACGTAGGCGGCCTGCGGGACCTCGTCGTCCACGAGAAGACGGGGCTGCTCGTGCCGCCGAAGGACGTTGGCGCGCTGCGCGCCGCGCTCGAGCGCCTGCTCGCCGACGCGGAGCTTCGCCGCCGCCTGGGCGACGCCGGGAGGGCCCGGATCGCCGAGTGCTTCACCTGGCAGCGCTTCGAGGACGAGACTCTGCGGGCCTACGACGACGCGCTCGCGAGCACGTCCTCGTAGATCTTCTGCTGACGGTCGACAACGAGCCGCCAGCCGTGATGGCGCTCGACCCAGTCGCGCCCCGCCCGCCCGAGCCGGTGCCGTTCCTCCGGATCCTCGCCCAGCCGGACCAGGTGCTCGTAGACCTCGGCAACCTCGCGTGCCGCGACGACTGGCGGCAGCACGGGGAAGCACCATTCGTGGACATCCTCGTCGAAGGCCATCACGACCGGCCGGCCGCAGGCCATTGCCTCGGGCGCGATCGCCCCGAAGGTGCCGATCAGGAACTGGTCGAGTACGACGTCCGCGCCGCGGTAAGCCTCGATCAAGCGAAGCTTCGGCAACGGCGGCACCCAGCGGATGCGCTCGCCGATCCCAAGCTCTCGGATCAAAGCACGGCTGCGGTCGAGGTCGAGGCCCCACTCGGTGAGCACGAGAGTCGCCGCGGGCGTGCCGCGCCGGACGAGCTCGCCGAAGGCGCGGAGCATCGTCTCGGTGCCCTTGATCTCCCAGTTGTGGCTCGCGGGCGAGAAGAGAAGGAGCTCGTCCTCCCCTACCGCCAACCCCTCGCGGAAGCCCGAAGGCCCGGGCGTGTACTTCGTCTCGTCCACCGGATGCGGGACGAAGACGTAGTTGTCCAGCCCGAGGCGCTTGGCGGACCGGATCACATCAGGGTTCGTGATGATCACCTTGCCCGCGCGCCGGTACGCGAGGCTGAGGAGGGGGCCGAAGTAGGTGTCCGAAAACGGGAGTTCCCGCAACGTACCGTGCTCGAAGGCGACGAACGGGTGCTCCGGGGCTGCGAGTAGCGCGAGGATCGGATGGAGCCCGTTCGCCTGGACGATGTCGTAGCTACGGAAGAGCGAGCCGATCGGACGCACGGCCCGGCTCAGGCGGTTCAGCCACACCGACGCTCGAACGACGTCGAAGAAGCCGAGGTCGCGGTCGAGGACGTCATGGAGCGAGCCGAACTGGCGGTGTAGGCGACGGTGCCGCGCGGCGAGGGCCGGTGCGGACGCCATCAGCAAGAGGCGCTCGATCGGTAATGGCCGGCCCGCGAAGTCCTCTCTCCAGCCTGTCGGTGAGAGCACCCAGTCCGGCCGACGCCAGCCCGCGGCGGCGGCGGCCGCGTGCAGCGGCTCGTACTCGGGGAACGTCCCCTCAAGCGGCGCGTCCTCCCACTCGGGCTGGCTGAAGATGTGCCACTCGTCGCAGAGAGCGTCCGCTTCGACTCCCGCGCGGCGCATCAGCTTCGCATTGATGTAGCCGTTGTTCGCGACGTTGCCTGCGTGCAGGACGCGCATCACGTCAAGTGTGCGCCACTACGCTGTACGCGTGGCCACGGACGTGCAAGGCGTCGGATCGGAGGACGCTCCGCCGGTCTCCGGCGAACCGGCCCACTTCCTCCAGCTGATGAAGCAGTCGGTCGTCTACGGGACGAGCGGGGTCCTGCTCCAGCTCGTCGGCGTCGTGACGCTGCCCGTGTTCGCCCGCGTGTTCACCCAGGCCCAGTATGGGCTGCTCGAGCTCGGGATCACGCTCTCCTCGCTCACGATTGCGATCGCCGACTTCGGCTTTGCCTCGGCGGCGCAGCGGAGCTTCTATGACTACGGGGACGCCGACGCGGAGGAGCGCGGGCGCGTGCTTTTCACCGCGATCGCTTTCACGACAACGATCTCCACGGTCGTGGCGGTCGCGCTCGTCGTGGGCAGACACATGATCGCGGATGCGCTCTTCGACGGGTCTCACGAGAATCTCGTGCTCGTCGTGGCAGCGGCGATCCCGCTCGTGAACGGCGCGAACTTCCTGCGGGAGACGATGCGCCTCCGATTCCGCGCCTGGCACTACGTGATCTCGTCCGTGACGTCGGCCGTGCTTTCGGCCGTGATTGCGATCGTCGCGGTCGTCTGGCTGGACATCGGAGTCGAGGCGATCTTTTTGGGCGTGATCTGTGGAAACGCGCTCGCGGTAGCTTACGGATTGGCCGTCGTCCACTCGGACATCCGGCGCCGCTTCTCGCGACCCGAGCTGCACAAGATGCTGGTCTACGGGCTGCCTCTCGTCCCGACGGCGATCGCGGGCTGGGCCCTAGCGCTCCTCGACCGCATCCTGCTCGGCCGGCTGAGCAACCTCTCAGAGGTCGGCAAGTACGCGGTCGCGAACCGGTTCTCGAACGTGCTCCTGCTCGTCGTCACCGGCTTCGTGCTCGCCTTCGGCCCGTACGTCTTCTCGCTCTATTCGCGTGATCGCGAGCTCGAGAAGGTCGTCCGCGGTAAGACTCTGACCTACGTGACGATCGTGCTTGCCCTCGCCGGCCTCTGTCTCGCGCTTTTTGCCCGGGAGGTGGTGGGCGTCATCGCTCCCGGCTTCGAGGAGGCCTACAAGGCGGTTGGCCTCCTCGCGCTGGGCGTTGTCGCGATCGGCATCTCCTCCGTCGTCATGGCCGGGATCTCGATCTCCCGCAGGACGATCTACTTCGCGGTGCTCGCCGGCATCGGCGTGGTGCTGAACGTCGGCCTCAACCTCGCGTTGATCCCGCCCTTCGGGATGGTGGGCGCGGCCGCCGCGACCGCAGCCGCCTACGCCCTCCTCGCGGCGCTTCACTACCGCGTCTCCCAACGCCTCTACCCGACTCCCTACGAACCGGGGAGGGTCCTGATCATCGTCGCGCTCGCGTCGGGCCTCGGCGTGCTCGGGCTCTTCACCCTCGGCCCGCTCCCGCTCGCCCTGACCGTGAAGGCGCTCGCCGTCGCGGGCTTCCTCGTCGCATTGCGGCTGACGGGCGTCGTCGAGGCGCACGAGCTGGCGCGGATCCGCGACCTCGTCGGCGGCAGGTTGCGACCCGCCCGCGGCCGCGCATGACCGAGCGCCCGCTCGTCAGTGTGATCATGCCGGCGTACAACGGCGTCGAGCTGGTCGCCGAGAGCATCGAGAGCGTCCTTGCTCAGACGTATGACCCGATCGAGCTCGTCGTCGTCGACGATGCGTCCACCGACGGCACGCCGGACGTCGTTGCGCAATACGCAGAACGGCACCCCGACCGGGTCCGCCTCGAGCAGAAGAGCAGCCGGCTCGGCCCGTGTCGGCGGCGCAACGACGCGCTCGACCTCGCCCGCGGCGAGCTCGTCGCCTGGCTCGACCAGGACGACCTCTGGCTGCCGGAGAAGACGGAGCGGCAGGTCGAGGTGCTGCTGGCCCGCCCCGAGGTCGGTCTCGTCTACTCGGGCTATGAGGCCTTCGACTCCGAGAGCGGGGAGACGCTCTCGTGGCGCGATCGTGAGAGCGAGGCGGAAGGCGACGTCCTCGTGCCGCTGTTCGTGCGCGGCTGTTTCGTCGCTTCGCTCACCGCGCTCTTTCGCCGCGATGTCCTGGCCCGGAGGCACTTGCGCCTGCGCGAGACGGACTTCTCATTCGGCGACGACTACTACCTCTGGCTCGCCCTCTCGCTCGACTGGCAGGTCGCTCGCCTCGACGAGGTGCTTGCGCGCTACCGGCGGCATCCGCGAAACGAGAGCTCGCGCCTGAGCGAGACAAACTTCCACCTGCGACGGATCGAGCTGCTGCGCGACTTCGTGGCCGACTTCCCCGAGGCGGCGCCGAAGCTGGGGCCGTGGCGGCGGCGAGGCATCGCGGGGCACTATCTGCGTGCGGCTGCCTTCGAGGCGACGACGTCTCGCTTGCGGGCTGCGCTCCCGGCCGCCCGTGCGATCGCGCTCGCACCCGCCTATACGCTTCGCTCGCTGCGCGCGACCGATGGGCACGCCGGATCTCATTCGTAACGCTCCCGGCCTCCGCCGGGGATCTCTCGCCCGCCGGGCCGCGAGGCGCGCGCTGGAGGCCAGGGCCGCACGTGCGAAGCGACGCATCGTCACCCGGTTCCACCGCCTCTTCTACGACTCGTCGCTGCAGACGTGGTCGAACACGCGGTGGCTCGGCGTCGGCGCCCAGAAATGCACGTTCGACCTGTGGGTCTACCAGGAGATTCTCCATGAGCTCCGGCCGGCCGTGATCGTCGAGTGCGGAACCGCCGAAGGCGGGAGTGCGCTCTTCCTCGCGTCGATCTGCGACCTCGTCGATCACGGGTCGATCGTCACGATCGATATCGCCGAGTACACGGACCGGCCCGAGCATCCCCGCATCACGTACCTGAACGGCTCCTCGATCGACCCCGAGGTGTTCGCCCGGGTCGAGCAGCTGGTCGGCGACCGAGCGCCGGTGCTCGTCATCCTCGATTCGAATCACGAGCGCGATCATGTCCTCGCCGAGCTCCGGCTCTACAGCGCGCTCGTTACCCCCGGCAGCTACCTGATCGTCGAGGACTCGAACATCAACGGCCGCCCGATCCTGCCGGCGTTCGGCCCTGGCCCGGCGGAGGCCATCGAGCAGTTCCTGCCCGAGACGGACGAGTTCTTCGTCGACCGCGACCGCGAGAAGTTCTTCCTCACGTTCAACCCAGGCGGATACCTGCGCAGGCGCTCGGCGGACCGGGAGCGGGGCTCTCAGACGTAGACGATGCCGATGCCGTAGCCGTCCTGGCCCGGCTCGGCGATCAGCTCCTCGCAGCGGTGGCGCTCCTTCAGCTCGCTCCAGTAGTGGGGCACATCGCCCGAGATCGACGGCGTCTCCACGCCACGGCTCGTCCTAAAGTCGGGGTTGACGTCGTGCAGCGCGACCATGCCGCCCGCTCGGACGAGCGGCGCGTAGAGCTCGTAGTCGGCGCGGACGCCCTCGTAGGAGTGGTCGCCGTCGATGAACAGAAAATCAAGCGGCTCGCCTTCAACGGCCTGGATGACACGACGCTTCGTTTCCTCGCTGTGCGAGTCGCCCTCGATCCCGACGACGCGCTGGCGACCGCGGGCCATCCGAGAGCGCGCCCGGCGCGTGTAGTCCGGGAGCGCATGGTCGACCGAGACGATCACGGCGTCATCGGGACTGACGCGCGTCAGGAGGTAGAGCGTGCCGCCGGCGGACGAGCCGATCTCGCAGACCCGCTGTGGCCGAAGGCGCTCGACCCGCTCGAGCAGCGGCACGATCTCGTCGAGCTTCTGGCTCGCCGTCATCGGCCCGGAGTGGACACGGACATCGAAGAGGTCGTGTCCGACGATCTCCAGGAGCCTTCCGTCGGGGGTCTGCCGGACGAGGTCGCGGGGGCTGCGGCGCTCGCCGGAGGCGCGCGCGAGTTCGCGGTCCTGGCGCCGGAGCTGGAGATAGAGCCAGAAAGCGGTCGCAGCATTCGGCGCCCTGCGCCGGACGACATCTGCGACCGACCTGCTCAGGGTCATGGCTGCAGCATCGAGCGGATGCCCTCGGCCAGCGAGATCCGCGGCGTCACGCCGAGCACATCCTTCAGCTTCCGGTTCGCGGCGACGAGGTCGCCGGGCGGTTCGGCGTCCGTGTGGCGCACATCGGCCTCGGTACCGAGCTCCTGTCCGATGACGCCGAGGAGGTCGGTGATCGAGACGGCCTCTTCGCCGGCGACGTTGAACACGTCCGATCGCCCGAGCCGGAGGGCCGGCTCAAAGGCCTGCACCGCGTCACACACGTGGATCGGATTCATTCGCAACCCCGGGTCGCCGTCGATGACGATCTCGTCGCCTGAGCGCACACGCTCGATCAGGCTCGGGACGAGCATCTTCTCCTGGCCGGGCCCATAGACGAAGAAGAACCGGAGGACGACCGTGGCCAGGGCCGAGTCGTACCCGGAGGCGAGGGTCTCCGCCGCCGCCTTCGAGGCTGGATAGAAGCCGACCGGGTCGATCTCGTCGTCCTCGGTGATCGGCGCCGGGCTCCCGCCGTAGACGCCGCCCGTCGACGCGAGCACGAAGATCTCGGCTCCAGCGCCTCGGGCGTACTCGAGGAGGCGGAAGGTGCTCTCGACGTTGACCGCGAACATGTCGGCCGCGCCGTCCGGGAACTCGCGGTAGCGCCGCGACTGGGCGAGGTGGACAACGGCGTCGATCTGAGCGGGAAGCGACGCGGCCCGCAGCGAACACAGGTCCTCCTCGATCCAGTGCGCTTCTTGCCTGTCGTCGGGAACTTCGCCGCGCGTGAGTGCGAACACCTCGTGGTCGGCGGTCAGGACGGCGAGCAGGTTCCTGCCGATAAAGCCGGTCGCTCCGGTGACGAGGACGCGCACGGCCTGTGCTATCTCGCCACGAGCTCGACGTTCTGGGCCGCCGCGGCCTCCGGAGCCGAGCCGTCCAGGAAGCATCGGCACCACCACTCGAAGCTGAGCAGCGACCAGATCAGCAGCCGCCGATTAGCCCTGCCGGAGCTGTGCTCGTCGAGAACGTTGGCCACGAACTCCGGCTGCACGAACTCGTAGATCAGCGCCTTGGGATCCCGGAAGAGCCGGTTGATGTAGTCGATGCTCTCGCCGCGGAACCACGTGGCGTCGGGGGCGCTGAATCCCTGTTTCGTCCGGTCGGTGATCTCCTCGGGCACGAGCGTGCTCATCGCCCGGCGGAGGATCATCTTGCCCTCGTTCGTCTCGAGCTCGCTCCGGTCGCGCTTGACCGGCGCGTTCTCGTCCATGCGCACGGCATGGTCGAGGTCGCGGAGCTTGTGGCTCACGGGGAGGCGAGAGGCGAACTCGACGAGCTCGTCGTCCAGGAAGGGAACCCGGGTCTCGAGCGAGTGGGCCATGCTCAGCTTGTCGTCCACGACGAGTAGCCCGTGCAGGAACGTCTTCGCCTCGAAGTAGAGCGAAGCGTCCACGTAGTCGGCCGCCGTTTCGAGGCCTTCCAGCCGGTTCCCGAAGACGTCCCGGAACACGTCGAAGGTCGAGTGATCGCCGATCTGCCGGATCGTCTCGTCCCGGTAGAAGCGGTCCGTGTCGGCGTCGGGCACGAGGCGCTGCCAGTAGCGGTAGTACTGGCGCGCGTACTCCTCGGGATCGCCTCCGTCGAGCCCGTGGTAGTAGCGCCAGGGGTAGCCGCCGAACAGCTCGTCGCCACCCGCGCCCGAGAGGGCGACCGTCACGAACTTGCTCGCCAGGCGGGCGACGTAGTAGTTCGGGTACGACTGCCCGACGCGGAGGTCCTCGAGATGCCAGACCAGCTCGGGCAGCACGACCTCCATGTCGCCCGCGTGGAGGACGACCTCGTAGTGCTCGGTCTTGAAACGGTTGGCGAGGAACTCGGCGGTCGCGCGCTCGTCGAAGTTCAGCTCGAGGCCCGAGGCCGAGCTGAGGTCGAAGCCGCCCGTGAAGGTCCGCATCCTCGGGAGGTGGCGGGCCGCAACTGATGTGATCGATCCCGAGTCCATGCCCCCGCTCAGGTAGGCGCCGACCGGGACGTCCGCGACGAGCTGCCGCTTCACCGCCTCGACGAAGAGCTCGGCCAGGCGGTCGGACGCCTCTTCCTCGGAGAGGTCGAGGCGGTCGTCGAAGCTCGGGAAGTCCCAGTAGCGTGTGATCGACGGCTCCCTGCCGTCGACGACCTCGAGGATGCAGCCCGGTGCGAGCATGCGCACGCCCTCGAAGAGCGTCAGGTCGCTGAAGACGTTCTGGAACACGAAGTACTCATGCAGTGCCGGGTAACTGACCTCGGCCGAGACGGCCGGGTGGGCGAGGATGCTCTTGACCTCCGAGCCGAACAGGAACAGTCCGTTCCGGTCGTACCAGTAGAGCGGCTTGATCCCGTAGCGATCGCGTGCCACGAAGAGGCGTCGCCTGGAGCTGTCCCACAGGGCGAAGGCGAACATGCCGTTCAGGCGCTCGACGCACGCGTCGCCCCACTCCTCGTAGCCGTGGAGGATCACCTCGGAGTCGGTGCGTGAGCGGAACCGGTGGCCCTTCGCCTCGAGCTCGGCCCGCAGCTCGGCGAAGTTGTAGATCTCGCCGTTGAAGATCAGGTGCAGGTCGCCGTTCTCGTTCGGCAGCGGCTGGATGGCGGCGTCGGAGAGGTCGATGATCGCGAGGCGCCGGTGACCGAGGCCGGCCGCTCCATCGATGTAATGGCCTTCGCCGTCGGGCCCCCGGTGAGCGACGACGTCCGTCATCTTCCGCAGCAGCTCTGACGAAACCGGCTCGCCCGAACGGTTGACGATCCCGGCGAGGCCGCACATCGCTAGACGCGCTCCCTGGCGCGCTCGAACGCGATCACCTCGGCGAGGCCGGTGTCCAGGTCGCGTTCGGGCGTCCAGCCGAGCACCTGCACGGCCTTCTCGTTCTTGCCGACTCGCCGGGCCATCAGCACCTTCGCCTCGAGGTCGTACTCGGGCTCGAGCTCGGAGCCGGTCAGCTGGATCAGCTGCTCGACGACCTCGCGGACGCTTGCCTCGCCGCCGCTGCCGACGTTGAAGGCCTCGCCGCTCACGTCAGAGATCATCGCGGCGACGTTCAGCCGGGCCACGTCCGCGACGTGGACGAAATCGAACGACGCACTCCCGTCGCCCTGGATCACCGGCGGCTGGCCCGACTCGATGCGGCGGAGCACGCTTACGATCAGGCCGCCCTCCTGGCGAGGCCCGTAGACGTTCATGTAGCGGAGAGTCACGAAGTCGAGGCCGTGGATCTCGCGGAAGGCGCGCAGGAAGTACTCGCCCGCGATCTTCGAAGCGCCGTACATCGACCTCGCCTCGAGCGGGTGCGACTCGTCCATCGTCTCGTTCGTGTCGCCGTAGACGGACGAGGCCGAGGAGTAGACCACCTTCCTCGCGCCGGCCTGCTGCGCTGCCTCGATCACGTTGAACGTGCCGACGACGTTCACGTCGAGCGCGAGGCGCGGGTCGGCTTCGCTCGGGCCGATCGGGAGCACGGCCAGGTGGAAGACGCCGTCCACGCCGGCAGCGGCCGCCGCGAGCGCCTCGCGGTCGGTGACGTCGCCCTCGACGACGGTGACCGAGCCCACCCTGGCAGCCTGCTCGAGGTTCTCGCCGCGGACGACCTTGTCGAAGACGACGACCTCCTTCGCATCGGCGCCGACGAGCTCGTCGACGACGTGCGAGCCGACGAAGCCGGAGCCGCCGGTGACGAGGAAGCGCGAGCCTTCGATCGGTACGGCGGGCATGAGTCGTGAGAATACGTACACGAAGCGCCCATGCTCGTCGTAAAACTTCTGTTTTGGATCTCGCTCGCCGCCCTCGTGTGGACGCACGTGGGCTACGCGCTCGCCGCCGCTGCGGCGGCGCGCCTGCACAGGCGGCGCGTGAGCGGGGCCGACATCGAGCCGGCTGTCAGCGTGGTCGTCGCGGCGTATAACGAGGAGGATGTGATCGAGCGCCGCGTGCGGAACCTGCTCGAGCTCGACTATCCCGCGGACCGGCTCGAGGTCGTCGTCGCCTCCGACGCCTCCGCCGACGGGACCGACGAGATCGTCGAGCGCCTGGCCGCGGAGGACCACCGCGTGAAGCTCGTCCGCTGCTCCCGCGGCGGCAAGGTCGCGGCGCAGAACCGCGGTGTCCAGGAGGCGACCGGCGAGATCGTGGGCTTCTCCGATGCGAATGCGGTGTGGCAGCCCGGCGCGCTGCGCCTGCTCGTGCGCAGCTTCGCCGACCCGGCGGTCGGTTACGTCTCAGGCCGCGCGTCGTACGAGGCGCCGGACGGGACGAATCGCGAGGGCGCCTACTGGCGCTTCGAGCTCTGGCTGCGAATGCAGGAGTCGCGGCTCGGCTCGATCACGGCCGGGAACGGCCCCATCTATGCGGTTCGCCGCTCGGACTGGGTCGAGCTCGAGCCCTGGTGCGGTCACGACCTCGGCCTGCCGTACCTGATGGTGCAGCGCGGCCGGCGCGCGGTCTACGACCCCGACGCGGTCTCCGTCGAGAAGCCGTCGCGGGACATCGAGGACGAGTACCGGCGCAAGGTGCGCATGCTGCGCGGGGCCTGGGTGCACGTCTTCCGCGGCATGCTGCGCCGGGTCGGGCCTCTCTACTTCGTCGAGCTCGTGTCGCACCGGCTTCTCCGGTACGGGAGCGGGATTCTGCACCTCGTCCTGCTGATTTCGAGCGCCGCGCTGGTCGGTGAGGGTTGGCCCTACCAGGCCGTGCTTGCGGTGCAGCTCGTGTGGCTGCTCCTTGCCGGGGCCGGCCGTTTGCGGCTCCCGATCCCCGGCGCCGGGCTCGCCTACTACTACCTCGTCGTGACCTGGGCGACCCTGGCCGGGCTCGCACGCTACGTCCGGTCGGGGCCGCCGCTCCTCTGGGAGCGGATCGAGGGCACCCGGTGAACCGCGCGCTCGACGTCGCCGGCGCCTCCCTCGGCCTTGCGCTCGCGAGTCCCGCACTCGCAGTGGGCGCGCTCGCGATCAAGCTGGACGATCGGGGTCCCGTGCTCTACCGGCAACGACGGGTGGGCCAGGACGGGCGAGAGTTTGAGCTTCTGAAGCTGCGAACGATGGTGGTCGGGGCCGACCAGCAGGGCGCGGGATGGGCGGTCAACCGCGGCGATCCGCGCATCACCCGGGTCGGTCGCCTGTTGCGACGCCTCTCGCTCGACGAGTTGCCCCAGCTCTGGAACGTCGTGCGGGGGGAGATGAGCCTGATCGGGCCGCGGCCGACGCTCGCGTACCAGGTCGAGCAATACACGCCGCGGCAGCGAAAGCGGCTGGATGTAAGGCCCGGGATCACCGGCTGGGCGCAGATCCACGGACGCGCGTCGCTGCCGTGGGAGGAGCGCATCGAGCTCGACGTCTGGTACGTCGAGAACCGCTCGCCGCGCCTCGACCTGAAGATCGTGCTGCGCACTCCGCGCGCTCTGCTGGGTGGCACGTACAAGGGCGAGACCGGGGGCTGGCAGGCCGGCGACGCTCGGAAAAAGCCCTAATAGAAGGTTCGCTCCACCTCCTCCCCGCCGCGATCGTACTGAGAAAGATGTGACACGTGTGAAACGCATTTGCGCCGGAATTGCGACGTTGCAACAGGGGCGAATTCGGCCGAGTCGTTACCCTCTTTCGCCGTGACCGCGGTCCTCTTCACCTGCGCAGGTCAGCGCGTCGACATCGTCTCGGCCTTCGGCCGCGCCGGCGCGACGACCGTTGCCACGGACGTCAACCCGCTCGCGCCGGCGCTCTACCACGCCGATCGCTACGAGCTCGTCGTCCGCGTGGACGATCCGGGCTACGTGCCGGAGCTCGCAGAGCTCGTCTCCGAGCATGGGGTCGACCTCGTCGTCCCGCTCACCGATCTCGACCAGCTGATTCTTGCGGGCGCACGGGACGAGCTCGGTGCCCTCGTCCTCCTGCCGCCCGCGGAGGTGGCCGCGCGCATGGGCGACAAGTACCTCGCCCACGAGACCTTCGAGGCCCTCGGCATCCCGTCGCCTGCGAGCTGGCTGCCGGCGAGCCTCCCGTTGGAGCTCGAGTTCCCGGTGCTCGTGAAGGCCCGCGAGGGCTTCGGCTCGCGCCACATCTACGTCGCGCACGACCGCGAAGAGCTCGACTTCCATCTCGCCCGGACGCCTGTGCCCTCCTTCGTCCAGGCGCACTGCCGGGGCGAGGAGTTCTCGGTCGACGTCTTCAGCGACTTCGACGGCCGCTGCCTGAACGCGATCCCGCGAACGATGATCGAGTCGAAGGGCGGCGAATCGATCAAGGGGATGACGATCAAGGACTGGGAGCTGATCGAGCATGGCCGCCGCGTCGCCGAGGCGCTGCCGATCTGGGGGCCCGCGAACATCCAGTGCTTCCGCGAGCCGGACGGGACGCTCCTCGTCACCGACGTCAACCCTCGCTTCGGCGGTGCGTTCCCGCTGCCGCTCTCGGCGGGCAGCCGCTACCCTGAGCTCGCGCTCGCGCTGGCGAACGGAGAGCGGCCAGAGCCGACCGTCGGCGAGTTCCTCGAGGGGGTCGTCATGACGCGTTTCTTCTCCGACCTCTGCCTGACCGAGGGCTCGGACGGGCGCCTGGAGCCGTTCGCTGAGGAGCTGCCCGAGCCGGTCGCGAGCGAGCCGGGAGAGGCATGAGCACACGGCCGCCGCACAGCGAGCCCGACCTCGACGCCGAGCGCGAGGTGGACATCGGCCGCTACCTCGATGCTCTCGTCGCGCGCTGGTGGCTCCCGCTCGCAGGGATCGTCGTCGGCGTCGTCCTCGGCTACCTGCTCGCGCTCGGCGGCAAGCAGGTCTACAAAGCGCAGGCGACGGTCTACGTGGGCACGCCTTACAGCGCGGGCGGGAACGCCCCGCTGCAGAGCATCCAGACGAACCCGAACACCATCGCGCGTATCGCGCGGGGGCAGGAGACGATCCAAAAAGTCTCGTCGGAGTCGGGCATGTCCACCAGGGCGCTCCGTGCTGGCATCTCGACGAGTGCGATCAAGAGCGGCCTCGCGAAGACTGTGCCCAGTCAGCTGTACATCGTCTCCGTGCAAGGAAGCCGCCGGGCCGAGGTGACGAAGGCGACCGCCGGCATCGCCGAGCGAATCGTGGACGAGGTCGGCGGCTATCCGAGGCTGAAACGGAAGACGTTCCAGGAGGAGCTTGCCTCCGACAATCGCCAACTCAGCGCGATCGACGAGCAGATCGTGGCGACGGAAGCCGCCCTCCGCAGTGCCTCCGGGACTGAACGGCTGACCCTGGCCACGCTGCTCCTGACCGTGGAACAGCGGCGCGGCACGCTGGAGCAGGACCGTCTCCAGGCCCAGCAGCTGCTGGCCCAGGCCGAGCAGGTCGAGCTGCCACGGATCATCGACCAGGGGGTGGCGACCAAGACGACCGCGCGGAGCACGCGCAACTCGGCGGCGGTCGCGGGCCTGATCGGGCTCATCCTCGGCCTCCTCGCCGCGCTCCTCTGGGAGCCGATCTCCGCGCGCACCGGCCGCGAGTAATGCTCGAAGGGAAGAGCGTCGCAGTCGTCGTACCGGCGTTCGAGGAGGAGCAGCTGCTCGGAGCTACCCTCGCCGGTATCCCACCCTTCGTCGATCGGATCCTCGTGGTCGACGACGCGTCGCGCGACGGGACCGCTCGCGTTGCACACGAGCGGGCGGGCGAGGATCGGCGGATCGAGGTCCTCGTGCACGACCGGAACGGCGGGGTGGGCGCGGCCGTCATCACCGGCTACCGGCGCGCGCTCGAGGAGGGGATCGACGTCACCTGCGTGATGAACGGCGACAACCAGATGGACGCGCGCGACCTCGAGGCGATCTCCGGGCCTGTTGCGCGCGGGGAGGTCGACTATGCGAAAGCGAACCGCCTCTTCACAGGTCGCGCGTGGGAGCTGATCCCGCACACACGCTACCTCGGCAACGCCGTCCTCTCGCTGCTGACGAAGATCGCGTCGGGCTACTGGCACGTCGCCGACTCGCAGTCCGGCTTCACCGCGATCGGCTTGCCCACCCTCAACCTCCTCGACCTCGACAATATCTACCGCCGGTACGGGTTCCCGAACGACATGCTCGTCCACCTGAACGTCCTCAACGCGCGGGTTCGGGACGTGCCGTCGCGACCGATCTACGGCGTCGGGGAACGCTCCGGCATTCGCCTGCGGCGCGTCGTGCCCACGATCTCGTGGCTGCTCGTGAGAGGCTTCCTGTGGCGGATGCGCGAGAAGTACGTGATCCGCGACTTCCACCCGCTCGTCTTCTTCT
This sequence comes from Gaiellaceae bacterium, assembly GCA_035318925.1. GTDB lineage: Bacteria > Actinomycetota > Thermoleophilia > Gaiellales > Gaiellaceae > VAXT01. The sequence goes on along the minus strand of DATHDS010000021.1, from coordinate 113,003 downwards.
ACGGCTTCGGCTTCCTGTTCGGCGGGATCGGGCTCGCGCTCGGCGTGACGTTTACGATCCTCCGCCTGCTCGGCCACGCGCTGACCGCGGGGACCGTCGTCCTCGTCGCCCTGCTCCTGATTTCGGGCCTGCTGTTCACGCTGTTCGCGATGCTGTTCGACATGGAGTCGAACCGCGAGCTTCGCTAAGACAAGCCAGGGTTAGAAGTTCGTAAGGATCGGAGGCCCGGTCCGGGGTCGTGGCTATCCTGCGCCCTCGTGCCTAGCGCAGTCGTCACCGGCGGGGCCGGTTTCCTCGGCTCTCATCTCTGCGAGCACCTGCTCGCGGAGGGCTACCGCGTCATTTGCGTAGACAACCTCGAGACGGGCTCGCTCGCCAATCTCGAGCACCTCCGCGGCGACGCGTTCACGTTCGTCAACCACGACGTGATCGAGCACATCGAGATCGAAGAGCCGGTTGACGTCGTCTACCACCTCGCCGCGCTCGCCAGTCCGATCGACTACCTCCGTCAGCCGTTGCACTCGCTGAAGACCGGCTCGTACGGGACGCACAACGCCCTGGGCCTGGCGAAGTGGAAGCGCGCACGGTTCTTGGTCGCCTCCTCGAGCGAGGTCTACGGCGACCCGCAGGTGCACCCTCAGCCGGAGACCTACTGGGGCCACGTGAACCCGATCGGGCCGCGCGGGGTCTACGACGAGGCGAAGCGCTACGCCGAAGCATTGACGATGGCCTATCACCGCCAGCAGGGCGTGGACACGTCCATCGCGCGCATCCACAACACGTACGGCCCCCGCATGCGCCCGTACGACGGCAGGGCAATCCCGACGTTCGTCCGCCAGGCGCTCGAGAACAAGCCGCTGACCGTCTTCGGCGACGGCTCGCAGACGCGCAGCTTCTGCTACGTAGACGATCTGATCAAAGCCCTGTTCCTCCTCGCCACGAGCAAGGAGCACCTGCCTGTCAACCTGGGCAACCCAGGCGAGTTCACGATTCTCGAGCTCGCCAAAACGGTGATCAGAGTGACGGGGTCGAAGAGCGAGCTCGTCTTCGAGGCGCTGCCGGTCGACGACCCGCAGGTGCGCCAGCCGGACATCACCCGCGCCAAGCAGGTGCTCGGTTGGGGCCCCGAGGTCGAGCTCGAAGAGGGTCTCCGGCGCATGCTCCCGACCGTCGAGCCGGTCCATGCGTAAGCGGCTGATCTTCGTCGCGATCGTTGCCCTGCTCGCCGGGCTCGCCGCACCGTCGGCCAAGCCGTCGCGGGGTCTCCTCGTCGGCATCTTCGACGAGCAGTCGACCCTCGGGGACCCGGACTGGGCCTACCCGCAATACCACCAGCTCGGCGTCGAGGCGCTTCGCGTCAACCTTTACTGGGGCGGCCCGACGGGTGTCGCTCACAAGCGCCGGCCCGCGCATGCGGTCGACCCCGCGGACCCGGCCTACGACTGGGCGCTGTACGACGACATGGTCAAGCGTTCCAAGGAGAACGGGATCAAAGTCGTCTTCTCGATCCTCTGGACGCCAGGTTGGGCGGGCCCGGCGAAGAATCGCGCTCCGCGGCGGATGATCGATCTGCGGAACTTCGCCTACGCGGTGGCGAAGCGCTACAGCGGCAGCTTCCGTCCGGCTCCCGACGCGGCGCCGCTGCCGGCCGTGCGGTACTGGATGGCCTGGAACGAGCCGAACAATCCGGTCTTCCTCAAGCCGCAGTTCGTGCGTGTGGGGCGCGGGAAGTTTGCAGTCGCGAGCACGCGGATCTACGCGCAGATCTGCAACTCGATCTGGTCGGGTGTTCATCTGACCGGTCTCGCGAGCGAGAAGGTCGCTTGCGGCGCAACCGGACCGCGCGGAAACAATACGGGTACCCAGCCCCGGCCCTCGGTCTCGCCTCTTCCCTTCCTCCGCGGCATGAAGCGATGGGGCGCGCGGTTCGACGCTTACGCGCACCATCCGTATTACCAGTATCCGAACGAGCCGCCGAACAAGCCACCGCCCGGGTCGCGGGCGATCACCCTCGGCAACATCAACCAGCTGATCAAGGAGTTGACGCGGCTCTACGGGCACAAGCGGGTCTGGATCACCGAGTACGGCTACCAGACGAACCCGCCGGACCGGGCCTTCGGTGTCTCGTGGGCGAAGCAGGCGCGCTACGTCAGGACGGCCTTTGCCATCGCCCGCAAGAACCCGCGCATCGACATGATGATCTGGTTCCTGCTCAAGGACGAGGCGCGGATCCCCAACGGCTGGCAATCCGGTTTCTACACGGCCTCCGGGCGGCGGAAGCCGAGCTGGCTCGCGTTCAAGCGAATGCCCAAATAACGGGAGACTTGGCCCGCGGGTCGTATCATGAAGGCGCCCGTGGCTACTGAACAAGCGCCCCCGGCGCGGCCGCCGTCACCCGCCCCGAGCCGCCGGGACGAGAACGGCGCTGTTGAGCCGCTCGGCGACATCCGGTCGACGAATCCCTACTTCCCGCTTCGCGGCGCCGTGCGGCGCGCAGCGAGCATCGCCGCACTCATCGTCCTCGACCTCGTCGGGCTCGTGCTCGGGCTCTACGGGGCCCTCGGGCTGCGCGAGCTCGTGTACGGCGACGGGGGCCTGCTCTGGGGCCTCCTGTGGGATGCAGAGGCCGATTGGCTGCCGTTCCTGACCCTGATCACGGTGCTCGTCTTCTGGCAGGCGGGGCTCTATGCCGAGCGCGAACGGCGGGGCGGGCTCGGCCGGATCGTCGCCGCACTCATCCTGATCGCGGTCATCACGCTGATCTTCGCGCTCGGCACGGGCCATCGGTTCGGCACGTACGGGCTCGCGCCGACGGCGGTCGTGCTGACCGCGATCTGCATCGGCCTCCTGCGCGGGAGCTACGAAGTGGTCACGGGCGACCTGCTCAAGCTGGCGGGCGTCCGGCGCCGTGCGATCCTCGTCGGCGAGGGCGAGAGCCTGGCGCGCCTGCGCCGGACTCTCGGCGTCAGCCGCGGCGGGATCGACTACGAATTCGTCGGCGCGGTCGCGATCTCGTCCGACGGCGCCGGCCTGCCCGTGCTGGGGAACCTCGCGTCGCTCCCCACCGTCCTCGCCCAGCGCGCGGTGGACGAGCTGATCGTCACCGACTCGGACTTCAGCGACCGGGAGCTCGTCGAGATCGTCGAGCAGGCTCACCGGCGGGGCGTGAAGGTCAGGGTTGCGCCGCGCGCGACCGAGCTGCTCATCGAGCGACGAGGCGAGTACGTGCCCGGGCAGGGCGTTCCGCTCTTTGAGCTCAGGCCGCCGGTCTTCGCAGGAGCCGACTGGGTCGTCAAGCGCGGATTCGACCAGGTCGTCAGCATGTTGGTGGCGATCGTGGGCCTGCCGTTCTGGCTGCTGATCGCGCTCGCGATCAAGCTCGACTCACGAGGGCCCGTGCTCTTCCGCGACGTTCGGGTCGGCTTGAACGAACGGGACTTCGGCATGCTCAAGTTCCGGACGATGTACGCCGATGCGGAGGCCCGGCAGGCCGAGCTCGAGCCCGAGAACGAGGCCGAGGGCGCCCTCTTCAAGATCCGCGACGATCCCCGCGTCACCCGTGTCGGACGCGTGCTGCGGCGGTTCTCGATCGACGAGATCCCTCAGGTGCTGAACGTTCTGCGCGGCGAGATGAGCCTCGTCGGCCCGCGCCCGCTCCCGGTCCGCGACTACGAGCTGCTCGAGCCCTGGCACCGAAAGCGGTACCTCGTCCTGCCGGGCATGACGGGCCTCTGGCAGGTCGCCGGGCGGTCGAGCCTCAGCTTCGACGACCTCGTGCGGCTCGACTTCTACTACCTCGAGCACTGGTCGATCTGGCTCGACATCTCGATCCTGCTCAAGACCCTGCCGGCCGTCCTCGCCAGCCGCGGCGCGTACTGAGCGGCAAGTGAGCCCTCCCCGGATCCTTGCGGTCGCCTCTGCGGTCGACCTCGACTTCCGCTACGGCTGTACCCCCGCATGGTGGCAGCTCTGGAAAGGTCTCTACGAAGCGGGCTGCGACCTCATCGTCACCCCGTATCGCGGTCGGGCCGTCGAGTCGCCCTGGTGGCGGACCTACCCGAACCCCTGCTACCGCGAGGGGGAGCTCTTCGACGCGAGTCGGCGGGCTGTGGCACGTATCGGCGGAGACCGGGCCCGGCGGATCGAGGACCGGCCGCCCGACACCGGCTCCGACAAGGCGGTTCGCACGGTCATCTCACGCTGGGTGACCCCGCGCTGGAAGCGTCATCTCGAGCGGATCGTCGAGCGCGAGCATGGTGTCGACGCCGTGATCGTCTTCACGGTCCCCATGAGTCACCTGCGCGGCATCCCGACCGCGCTCCGCGAGCGCTTTGACGTCCCCGTCGTCTACTACGACGGCGACCTGCCGGCGAGCCTCCCCGAGTTCGGCGGGCTCGACACAGGCTTCAACATCTACCACGGCGCCGATCCTGCGGAGTACGACTTTATGGTCTCGAACTCGGAAGGGGTGATTCCGACCCTGCTGACGATGGGCGCACGAAGGGCCGAGGCGCTCTTCTGGGCCGTTGACCCCGACCTCTTCGCCCCGCTTCCCGTGGCCAAGGAGCACGACGTCTTCTTTTACGGCTACGGCGACAGGTTTCGCCGCGACTGGATGGCCGAGATGGTCGGAGAGCCGAGCCGCCGGCTGCCGGAGGCCGACTTCGTCCTCGGCGGGGCCGACTTCCGAGGCGACACCGGCTCCGCGCGCTCGATCGGCGACGTCCCGTTCAACGTCTTCTCCCGCGCAGTCTCGGCGAGCCGCATCAACCTCAACATCACGCGCCGACCGCATGCGACCGTGCCGCGGTCGTCGTCCGCGCGTCCGTTCGAGCTCGCCGCCTGCGGTGCGGCGATCGTCTCGAACCCCTACGAAGGGCTCGAGCAGTGGTTCGAGCCCGGGAGCGAGGTGCGGATCGTCTCGGGCGCGGACGAGGCCACGGAGGCCTACGAAGAGCTGCTCGCGGATCCCGGGGCGGCCGAGGAGATGGGACGGCGGGCACGTGAGCGGGCGCTCTCGGAGCACACGTACGCGCAGCGGGCGCGCCGCCTGCTCGACCTGCTCGGGCTGGGCTAGTTCGCCGTCACCGACGGCACCTGGGCGCGATACCACTCGACGGTGCGCTCGATGCCCTCGCGAAACGGCGTACTGGCGCTGAAGTCGAAGAGCTCCTTCGCGCGCTCCACGTCGAGCCGGCGCCGGGGCTGGCCGTTCGGCTTCGACTCGTCCCAGACGATCTCGCCCGCGTAGCCGGTCGCCTCGGCGATCGCGGTCGCGAGGTCGCGGATCGAGATCTCGTCGCCGGTGCCGAGGTTGACCGGGTCTGCGCCGTCGTAGCGCTGCGCGGCCAGCCAGAGGCCCTCGGCACAGTCCTCGACATAGAGGAACTCCCGGGTCGGCGAGCCGTCTCCCCAGAGCACCACGGAGTCCTCGCCGCGCTCGCCCGCCTCGAGCATCCTGCGGATGAGGGCGGGAATCACGTGCGAGCTCTCGAGGTCGAAGTTGTCGCCGGGGCCGTAGAGGTTCACGGGCAGCAAGTAGATCGCGTTCAGCCCATACTGCTCGCGGTAGCCCTGTGCGCCGACGAGCAGCGCCTTCTTGGCGATCCCGTAGGGCGCGTTCGTCTCCTCGGGGTATCCGTCCCAGAGGTCCTCCTCGCGGAAGGGCACGGGTGCGAACTTCGGGTAGGCGCAGATCGTCCCGACGACGACGAGTTTGTCGAGGCCGGCGAGCCGGCTCTGCTCGAGCACGTTGGCGCCCATGAGGAGGTTCGAGTACCAGTAGCGGCCGGGGTTGGCGCGGTTTGCGCCGATGCCGCCGACCTCGCCGGCCAGGTGGAACACGAGGTCCGGCGAGGCGTCGCGATAGAGGCGTTCCGTGTCCTCGGCGAGGGTCAGGTCGTAGTCGCGGCGGCGCGCGACAAAGGGGTCGTTCCCCTCGGCGCGAAGCCTCTCGACGAGGTGCGAACCGAGAAATCCGCCCCCGCCGGTGACGAGGATCTTCATCCGGCTGATACTAGACGCGTGGGCATTTCAGTCGTCACGGTCGCGTACGGGGCAGGGCCGTCGCTCGGCCGGCTGCTCGACTCGCTCGCGGGCGAGGCCGACGAGGTCCTCGTCGTCGACAACGGCGAGGGCGGCGACGAGATTGCGGAGGCGGCGGCACGGTACGGCGTCAGGCTCGTCTCTCCGGGGGAGAACCTGGGGTTTGCGGCCGGCTCCAACCTCGGTGCGCGCGAGGCGGGCGGGGACATGCTCGTCTTCCTCAATCCGGACACGGTCGTCGCGCCGGGTGCCCTCGACAGCCTCCGCCGCACGCTCGAAGACCGCTCGATCGGGATTGCGATGGCGCGGCTGCTACTGCTCGCCCGCCCCGAGCTGCTCAACTCCAGGGGGACCGAGGTCCACATCAGCGGCATCGGGTGGGCGGCCGGCTACGGCGAGCCGGCCGACTCCGTGCGAGAGCCGCTCGAGATCGCCGCGCCGAGCGGCGCCGCGATGGCGATCCGCGCCGAGACGTTTCGCGCGCTCGGCGGGTTTGCCGAGGAGCTCTTCATGTACCTCGAGGACGTCGAGCTCGGCTGGCGCGCGCATCTCGCCGGGCTCCGTGTGGTCGTCGATCCCGAGGCGGACGTCTACCACGAGTACGACTTCGCACGGAATCCCCGCAAGAACTACTTCATCGAGCGCAACCGGCTCGTCTTCTTGCTGACCGCGTTCTCGCCGCGGCTGCTGGCGTTGCTCGCGCCCGTTCTCGTTCCGGCCGAGCTCGGGATGGCGACGATTGCGCTGAAGGAGGGCTGGTTCAAGGACAAGGCGGCGGGGTGGGCCTGGTGCATCCGCCATGCCCGGGTCGTCGCTCACCGGCGCCGGGCCACGCAACGGCTGCGCAAGGTCCGCGATCGCGACCTCGCCGGCCTCCTGACGCCCGTCTTCGACCCGGGGATGCTCCCCGTGCCGCGCGTGCTGCGTGCCGCAAACCCGGTCGTTGCGCGGTACTGGCGCCTCGTCAGGCGCGCGCTCTGACCACGATCTCCGTCACGTCCTGCCCCGGCTGCGAGCTGCGCCGCGCGCGCAGGAAGGTCGTGGGCACCCGCACGCCGTAGCGCGGGGAGTACGACCCCAGCTCGGCGCGAAAGTCCAGCCCCTCCGCCGCGATCTCGACCCTGTCCTCGGCTCCCGGAGCGAGCGGAAACGTCCACTCGAGCTCGTGCTCGACCGCTGATTCGATGGTGTCGCGGATATGAAGCTCGTCGCCGTGGAGCTCGACGCGGCGGGTATGGGTGGCGCCGGGAAAGCCGTGGTGGCGCCCCTCGAACGAGGTCGCGTCCGAGGCGAGCAGCTCGGCCAGAGCACGGTCGGCCATCAGGAAGAGGTCGTCGTCCCGGAGCTCGTTCTGTTCGAGGCCGTCGATGCTCAGCGTGCTGTGGAACCGCGTCGAGCGGAAGCGGTTCCGCTCCGCCGGATCGGCGGTGTAGACGTACGTGCCCGGATCGACGATCAGCGCCCGGCCGTCCACCGCGAGCTCGAAGGAGAGCTGGTCGTTGTGGCCGTGCCCGCCTCGCCCGTGCCGGCCGGTGTCGCCACAGCGGACGATCGCGTAAAGGCCGCCCGAGCGAAGGACGTAGTAGCCCCCGTCCGGGTAGGCGGCGCTCGCGGTCGCCGGCTCGAAGTGCTCGAAGAGGTGGCGATGATCTCGCGAGTCGGCGCCGTAGTCTCCGAGCGGGAGGAAGCGACCGTCGTCGGCGTCGCCGATCTGCGGCGCGAGCCTGTCCGGCCGCGTGTAGTCCCGGATGAACCCGAGCATGCGCTCGAGCCGCTCGCGGTACCAGTCCGGCAGGCGGCCGGGAACGAGCGCATCGGCCGCCTGGGTGCCGCAGACGAACAGCTCCGTCACGAGCCGGTGATACGCGGTCGAAGCCTCGTGCGCCGTGCCGTCCCGGCGCACCTGGTGCTCCATCTCCGCGACGAGCTCGCCCGCGGCCCACTCCGCCCACTCGCGGCCTTCAGCGCTGCCGGCGTAGAGCGCGGCCACGGGCAGCAGGCCGACGACGTCGGCGAGGTAATGGTTGCCGCGGGCCGCGCTCCACTCCAGATGGCTCCGCACGAAGCGGCCGTGGAGCAGGAGGCTGGCCAGCGCGCGCTCGAACCAGGCTTCGCCGGCGACGTCCTCTGCACAGAGCGCGAGGGCCGCAACCCAGTTCGCGGCGCGGACGGCCACGTCCATCGTCGAAGCCCAGTTGGGGCCGAGCTCGGGCGGGTTGTCGGCGATCCAGCTCTCGAGCTCGGCACCGAGCTCGTCGAGGTAACGACGGTCCCCGGTCAGCTTGTGTGCGGCCGCGAGGAGCGGCAGGTGCTGCCCGCGAGAGAGCTCCCAGGGCACCTTCACGTCTGAGCCGTCCCCGTAGGCGAGGCGGAGCAGGGAGCCGTGCCGAAGCGGCCAGCGTCGCCCGGTCTTAAAGTCCGACCGCCAGTCGATCTCGCGGCCGAGGTCCGTGGGCCCCGATCCGAGGAGGTCGAAGCGGTGGGCGAGGACGGCATCGGCCCGCTCGAGGACGTCCCTGCCTGGAGCGAGCTCGAAGCGGGCGACGGCGGGCATGGCTGCCAGGACTGGGCCGCGCAAAGCGCCGACCGGGTCGAGGCCTCCCAGCGCCGCCGCGACGTCTTCAGGCTGTGCGCGGAGCGGCCGTGCTCTCAGCCGCACCTCGCGTGCAGCACCGCGCCCGAGGGCGGCCACGCCCCGGAGGGCGGCCCGGGTCCCGGCGCGCTGCCAGAGCGCGACACCCTGGCGAAGCCCGACTCTCAACCCGTGGGAATGCGCCCGGCCACCCAGTAGTCGTGCCAGGCGCTCACGTTGTAGATGTTCCAGAGCTGGAAGGCCCAGTCGGCGCGGCCGGCGCGATGAGCCCGCCAGAGCTCGTCGATCGCCTCGTAGTCGAGCAGGCCGCACTCGGCGAGCGACGACTCGCGGATCTCGCGGCGGGCGCGCTCGCCCAGCTCTTCGCGGAACCACTCGCTGACAGGCGCCGAGAAGCCCTGCTTCGGTCGGTTGACGATCTCGCTCGGCAGTAGGCCCGAAACGGCCTTCTTCAGGAGGTACTTCCCGGTGCCGCCGCGCACCTTCATCTCCGGCGGCAGCGCGAGCGCGAACTCGACGAGGTCGACGTCGAGGAACGGGACCCGGGTCTCGACGCCGTGCGCCATCGTGATCTTGTCTACACGCATCAGCAACAGCTCCGCCAGCCGGTTCTTCAGCTCGAGGTAGGTCATCTTCTGGAGCAGGTCGGCGCCGGGAAGATCGCGCTCTGCCTCCCGCCACAGCCGCTCGACGATCTGGTACGAGTCGGGATGCGGGCGCCCGTTCGAGAGGACGCGCTCCTTGAGCTCGCCCTGGTACGCGATCGCCCCGCCCCAGAACGGCAGCCGGCCCTCGGCCGACTCTTCGATCGCCTGTGCGTGCGCAAACCCGCGTCCGGAGCGCCTGGCGAACGCGTTGACGGCCCGGCTGACCCCTCGGCGCAGAGGCCGCGGCACGCGCTGGAAGGGCGGCCAATAGCGCGACCGGAAGCGCGCGTGGCTGATGTACGACTGATAGCCGTGAAAGAGCTCGTCAGAGCCTTCGCCGATCTGCACGACGACCGTGTCGTTGTCGCGCGCGAGCTTCGAGAGGTAGTGCAATGGCACGGCCACCCAGTCGGCGAGCGGCTCGTCCTGCTGGTAGATGAGCTGCGGCAGGAACGAGACGAGATCCTCCGAGCCGATGACGACCTCGTGGTGGTCGGTGCCGAAGCGGCGTGCGACCACACGGGCATGCTCGAGCTCGTTGTAGCGCTCGTATTCGTTGAAGCCGACCGAGAACGTGCGCACGGGCTCGACCATCAGCTCGGACATGAGCGCGACGTTCGTGGACGAGTCGAGCCCTCCAGAGAGGAAGACTCCGAACGGGACGTCGGACATCATCCGGCGGCGGATCGATTCGCGCAGGATCGCCAGCAGCCGCTCCTCGAGCTCCGGCTCCGAGAGGGCGGAGACCTCCGCGGCGATCGCGGGCGACATTGGCGTCCAGTAGGTCTCGATCTCGGTTAACCCGTCGGCGCGCACCGTCATCCGCTCCGCCGGGCCCAGCTTGCGGATGCCCTTGAACATGGTCATCGGCGCGGGGGTGCAGACGAACGTCAGGTAGTGGAAGAACGCCTCCTCGTCGAGCTCGGCCGAGAGCGCGGGGTGGGCGAGGAGGGCTTTGATCTCCGAGCCGAAGACGAATCCGCCCTCGGGACGGGCGTAGTAGAGCGGCTTCTTCCCGAGCCGGTCGCGCGCCAGGTGGAGCTCCCTCGACCGCGTGTCCCAGATCGCGTAGTGGAACATCCCCTGGAGCCGCTCCACGCAGCGCGGCCCCTCCTCCTCGTAGAGATGGACGATCGTCTCCGTGTCCGTCTGTGACCGGTAGACGTGGCCCTTCGCCTCGAGCTCGGACCGGAGCTCCCGGTGGTTGTAGATCTCTCCGCCGAAGGTCAGCCAGACCGTGCCGTCCTCGTTCGACATCGGCTGATGTCCGGCCGGCGAGAGGTCGATGATCGAGAGACGGCGATGCCCCAGGGCGATGCACTGCGCGGGGAGGTGCCAGGACCCGCCGTCATCGGGCCCTCGATGCTGGATCAGCTCTCGCATCGTTGTCACGAGCTCTTCGTCGACGGCGAAGTCGTCGCGGGTGCCGAGGATCCCGCAGATGCCGCACATCAGCCGTTCCTCGCGGGCGGGGCCTGAACATCGACCGGGCGGCCGGAGGCGATCGACTCGAGAGCGGCGAGGCCGACGCTCTGCGCCACGTATGCGGCCGTGAGGCCCGGTTCGAAGGGCTGCTCCCCGCGTGTCGCCGCGATCACTCCTCGCAGCAGTGCTGCATGTCCCTTGTCTCCGCGGCTCGTCGACGTGCTCTCGCCGTCGGAGCCGAAGGAGGTCAGCGTGCGAAAGTCCTCGAGGGCCCACGAGCGTCCGCCGCGCAGGAGCTCGATCCGCTCCTTCGGCATGGAGGCGGAGCCGAGGCCCGAGTAGTGGATCGTCGCGACCGAGCCGTCCGCGTACTGGATCGTTATCGAGGCGCTCTCGGGCGAGTCGACGCCGGGCGGTGCGGGCAACGCGGCGGCGAGGACCCGCTCCGGCGTCCCGAGCAGCCAGTTGGCGAAGTCGAACAGATGGCAGGCCTCGCCGAGGATCCGCCCGCCGCCCTGGCGCGGGTCGTTCAGCCAGTGCTCCGGCGCCACCGGGGAGCTCAGGCGGTAGACGAGCTGCGCGGGGCCGCTGGCGGTCCGCTGTTCCTCTTCGAGGCGTCGCGAAAGCTCCGCGAAGGGCCGGTTGAAGCCGATCGCGAGCCGGTCGTTTTCGCTCCCGGCCGCCCAGACGTCGTCGATCTCCGCTCGCGTCAGTCCCAGTGGCTTTTCGACGAAGACGGCCTTGCCCGCGCGGAGGGCCGCCGCGGAGATGGCCGCGTGCGTGTCGTGGCGGGTAGCGATGACGACGAGATCGACGTCCGGTGCGTCGACCGCGTCCTGCCAGTGGGCGTCGGTGCGGGCCCCGTTCAGCGAGCGGGCAAGCGAAGCGGCGGAAGAGCCGCCGCGGCTGACGACCGTCGCGATGCGGACGCCGTTCTCTCGCTCCAGGTTCGGTACGTGGGTCGAGCGCGCGAATCCACCCGCGCCGACGAGCGCAACGCGCACTTCCGAGTCGCGGGCGGCCACGGGAGCTGCGGACTCACGTGAGGCAGGTGCCGGGTCGGGTCGGCGCTCCGGATAGCTGAGCACGACCGCGAGCGGCGGCGAGTCGCCGTTGAGCGCCGCGTATGCGTCCGGCGCGCGCTCGACCGGAAGCTCGAGCTCGACGAGCGGGTCGAGGGTCACGAGGCCGTCCGCGACAAGGCGCAGGAACTCCTCCATGTTCCGCCCCGCCGTCCAGCGAACGTACGGCAGCGGGTAGTCGAGCCCGCCTTCCTCGTACGACGGGTCGTGCCGGCCGGGCCCGTACGACGTCGAGATCCGCACATCGGCCTCACGCTCGTACAGGGGCTCGCGGTCGAGGCCGAGGCCGATGTCGCCGACGGGCACGACCCGTCCCCTTCGCCGCAGCATGCGCACCGCGTCGTTGACGAGGTCGTCGCTCTTCGCCGAAGCCGTGACGACGACGGCGTCGGCGCCCGCGCCGTCGGTCCAGGCCGAGATCGCCCCGCTTGCCTCACCGGGTGCGAGCGCCAGCTCCGCGCCGAGCTCCGCGCCGAGGGCGCGCCGGCGCTCGACGGGCTCGATGCCGGCAACGCGGCAACCGGCTGCGCGCAGCGCCTGGAGGGTGATCAGGCCGACGAGGCCGAGCCCGACCACGACGACGCGCTCGCCCAGCGACGGCTCCGTGCGCCGCACGCCCTGGAGCGCGATCGCGCCGATCGCGGCGAATGCCGCGTCTATCGACGAGACGGTCTCGGGCACCGGGACGACGAGATTCGCGGGCACGGAGACGATCTCGGCGTGGTTCGCCCGGCCCGCGCCGGAGCAGGAGACCCGCCCGCCGACGTGCAAGCCGGCGATGCCTCCCGTGTCGAGGACGGTGCCCGCGCTCGAGTAGCCGAGCGGCGAGTCCTGGGCGGCCGCACCCTTGACGAGCCCGATCGTCTCGCGCACGCCGTGCTCGCGGGCATGACGGAGCGTCTGCGCGACGAGCTCGGGGTGCTTGATCGCCCGCGCGGCGAGCGAGCCCGACCCGGAGGCCACGACCGAGCGCTCCGTGCCGCTCGAGATCGCCGAGGTCGCGTTGGCGACGAGGGCGGAGCCTGGGGTGGGAGCCGGTTCGGGCAGATCGGCGACCTGGGTCTTTCCACCCCGCAAAACAACCTGTTTCACCCGGTTGAGAGTATCGGCCGCGAAGGCCGGTGACGGGGCGGCTCTCTATTCTCTGAAGCCGATGGCGACGCGGCGCAAGATCCTGTCGGTCGTCGGCACGAGGCCGAACATGATGAAGATCGCGCCGATTGCGGCGGAGCTGAAGCGCCGCGGCGACGAGTTCGAGCACCTCCTCGTCCATACCGGGCAGCACTACGACCGGGAGCTGTCCGAGATCTTCCTCGAGGAGCTCGGGATCGGCGATCCCGACTACTCGCTCGGCGTGGGCTCGGGGTCGCACGCCCAGCAGACGGCTGCCGTCATCGAGCGCCTGGAGCCGGTTCTGCTCGAAGCCGAGCCGGACGTGGTGCTCGTCCCCGGTGACGTCAACTCGACGATGGCGGCCGCGATCGCCACTGCGAAGCTCCAGATTCCGCTCGGCCACGTCGAGGCGGGCTTGCGCTCGTTCGACCGGACCCTGCCCGAGGAGCTGAACCGGGTCGTCGCCGATCAGCTCTCCCAGCTGCTCTTCATCCACTCGCCCGAGGCGCGCGACAACCTGCTCGCCGAGGGCTGCTCTGCTGCGGCGATCCACCACGTCGGCAACACGATGATCGACTCGCTCGTCGCCATGCGTGGGCGCATCGACGCACGCGCGGCGCCGGAGGAGCGCGGGCTCGAGCGCGGTGGGTACCTCGTCGTCACCCTGCACCGGCACTGGGTGGACGGGCAGTTCGTCGCCGAAGCGATGGCGCAGCTCGCGGCGCTGGCCTCGGAGCTGCCCATCGTCTTCCCCGTGCATCCGAGGACCCGTGCCGCTCTCGAGACGATGGCAATCGAGGTCGACCTCGACCGGCTGCTGCTGCTCGAGCCGCTCGGGTACATCGAGTTCATGAGCCTCGTCGCGGGGTCGGCAGGAGTCTTGACGGACTCGGGCGGCATCCAGGAGGAGACGACGTTCCTCGGCCTGCCGTGCTTCACGCTGCGCCCGAACACCGAGCGGCCGGTCACGGTCTCGATGGGCACGAACGTCCTGCTCGGGCTCGCGCCGGAACGGATCGCGGAGGTGCCGTCCCTGCTCGCCGCCGCGGCCGGAAAGGAGGCCCATGTGCCTCCGCTGTGGGACGGCAAGGCCTCGGAGCGAATCGCCGATGTCCTCGCCGGCTACACCCTCGAAGAGCCGGCGGTCGCCAAGACCCGTTAAAACAGCCCTGTCGAGTGCCCTGGCACCGGACAGGTCCCAAGGCGCCACGTCTCGGGACCTGGTCCCGGGACATGTACCGAGGCGCCACGTCTTGGGACCTGGTCCCGGGACGTGGCTTATGCGCCGTTTTCGGTCAGGGAGCTGAGGAGCTCGGCGAGCTGCTTTGCGAGGCGGGGGCGTTCGTAGGGCTCGAGCTTCTCGGGCGGGATCGGTCGCGGCACATCGCCGGCCTCGATTCGATCGAGCGCGGCTCGGATCGACATTTCGTCGTCAAGGCGTGCGCACAGTCCGTCGGAGCCGAGGCGCCGCAACAGCGACTCTGTGGCGCCTCCGTGCGTGATGGCCAGGACAGGCTTGCCCAGGGCGAGGTACTCGTAGACCTTCGCCGCGACTGCGGTCGCATCGCCTGCGGTGCGCGCCTGGGTGGCCAGGGCGAGATCGGCCTCGGCGATCCGGCGAACAGCGTCCTCCCAGCCCGACGGCGGCACGATCTCGACCTCGGCTCCCGACTCGGCGATCTCCTTCTGGATCTCGGGCGCGACGTAGCCGTGAAGCACGAGCCGCAGAGGCGGTTTCAGCGAGGCCAGCAGAGGTGCGAGCGGGCGGTCCTTCGTGAGCGTGCCCGAGTGGAGAATCGTCGTTCCGTTCGTCTCCCGGCGCATGGTCAGGAGCTCAGGCTCGAAGCCGTTCGGGATCTCTTCAATGCGTGCGCCTGGGTGGCGCCGCCGCAGGTCGTCCGCGGCCTCCGGCGTCACCGCGACGACGGCAGCCGCGCGCTTGACGACGCGCGACTCGGCTCGACGGAGAATCGGGCCGCCACGGTCGAAGGCCGGGTTTCCCGCCCAGAGGTCGCGCAGCTCGACGACGAGCGGACAATCACCCGCCGCCCGGGCCGCGGCGATCAGCGCGGCAAACGGCGGCCCTGTGGCGAGGACCGCGTCGTAGCCGCCTCCGCGAAGCCTGCGTCGGATCTCGCGGGCTCCGCGTGGGATCCAGAGCGTCGACAGCGGCAATGCCTCCGGGCGCAACCCGGCGAGCCGGAAGACGGGGTCGGCCAGTCGGCCGGCGGTCTCCATGACCTTCGCGCGCGTCTGCGCGCTGCCCGGTGACGCGAACTCGCCGGCGCCCCCGGCGGAGACGATGTCCACCTCCCAGCCGTGCTCCGGCAGGTGGCGAACGAACGAGCGCCAGCGGGCGGCCGGCCCTCCCGCCTGGTCGACCGGGCGGTGACTGACGAGGAGGAGGCGCCTCACAGGCCGAATCTCATCACACGTGAGCGAGATCACTCCTCCAATGGACGTCGCACCGGCCCGTCTGCGCACCGATGTCTTCCTGACCCTGGGCGGCAAGGTCTCGAGTCTCTTCTTCGGCCTCGGGATCGTCGTCCTCGTCGCGCGGGAGCTCGGCCCCGCGGGTCAGGGCCTCTTTGCCGTCGCGTTCAGCCTCACGCTCGTCCTCATCCACGTCGGCGGGCTGGGACTGACATCTGCGAACCCGTATTTCTCAGCCCGAGAGGCCGAGCAGCGGCCCGGGATCGTGACCAACTCGCTCTGGCTCGCGGCCGGGCTCGGGCTCGTGCTCATAGCGGTCGGCGCAGGAGTGAAGCTCGTCGCTCCCGGGTTTGTCGAGGGCGTGAGCTGGACCGAGCTCCTCGTCGCGCTCGTGGGCGTGCCGGGCGCGCTCGCGGCCGTCTTCCTCCAGGGCATCCTGCTCGGCGAGGGGCGGATCGTCGCCTACAACGCCGTCGACGTCAGCCAGTTCGCCTTGACGCTGGTCGCGCTCGCGATCGGCTTCTGGGCGTTCGACTTTCGGGTCGTCGGAGCGCTCGCCGTCCTCAGCGCGAGCCGCATCGCATCGGCTCTGGCCTACCTCGCGGTCCTCCTCCTCCGGCACTCTCCGCAGCTGGCTGCAGACTCCGCGCTGGCACGCCGGATGCTCACGTACGGGCTGCGCGCCTACCTCGCGGTCCTGGCCTCCTTCCTCGTCATCCGGCTCGACCTCTTGCTCGTGAACGCGTACATCGGCGCCCACGAAGCCGGCCTCTACTCGGTGACCGCCACCATTGCCGACGGGCTGTTCGTGCTGCCCGCGGTCGTCGGCCTGAATCTCTTCCCGCGCGTCGCGCGCGGCGACCCGACCGAGGCCACCGCTGCGGTCTTTCGCTCGATCGCCGTGCTCTACGGCCTGCTATGCCTGGCAACGATCCCGCTCGCAGGCCCCGGGATCCGGCTCGTCTTCGGCGATGCCTTCGACGGCTCCGTCTCGCTCTACTACTGGCTGCTGCCCGGGATCTACTGCGTCGGCATGCTGACGATCCTTGCGCATCACTTCGCCGGCCGTGGCTACCCGATCGAGGCCGCCGCCGTCTGGCTGGTCGGGCTTGCCGTGAACCTCGCGATCAACGTCGTCTTCCTCCCGGGCCGCGGCGCCTGGGTCGCATCGGCCGCCTCGAGCGTCACCTACGCGCTGATGCTCGCTCTGCACATCCGGCTCTTCTCCCGCGAGGCGGGGGGTTACGGCTCGCTGCGGCCGCGCCTGCGCGAGGTGGTCGGCTTCGTCAGGACGGCTTTCGCCCGCGGATGACGTATTGCCATCCGAGGCGGTCACCGGTAAGGCGCGCGAGCGGCCCGGCGAGCTGCCGGTCATACACGGTTGCGACCTTGTCGATCCTCAGCTCCTCCACGCCGGCGAACATTCGCGCGAGCTCAGACCGCGTGTACGCCTTCGTCCCCTCACTCTCCATGTGCCGGGCGAGCACCGTCGCCACGCTGCGCCACGGCCGGCCCGCGAGGAGCGCATGCCTCACCCAGAAGCCGTAGCCGACCCACGAGTGGCGCGCGTACATCATCACGCAGAGCGTGCCGCCCGGACGCAGCACGCGGATCGCCTCGCGCACGGCCTGCTGCGTCTCCGGGGTGTGATGCAGCACCCCCCAGGAGTAGACGCGGTCGAAGCTCCCGTCCTCGAACGGCAGCGCCTCTGCGTCGGCTACGCGAAGGTCGGCGTCGAGGCCCTCGAGCTCCAGACGCCGCCGGACGAGACCGATTGCCCGCTCGGTCAGATCCACGCCCGTGGCCTTCGCGCCCGCGCGCACGAAGCGAATGAAATCCGTGCCCAGACCGACGCCGATCTCGAGCACGCTCAGCCCGCGCGCGCCCGCGAAGTCGGCAAATCTCTCGATGTGAGGCTCCAGCTCCTCGCGCCGCTGCTCGACCTCGGCATAGAACTCGGGGGCTCCTTCGGGCGCCTCCGAGTGGATCTCGCCGCAGGCCTCCCGCTCCCAGTACGTCTTGACCCGCTGCTTCTGTTCCACCGTGGCCATCTCCGGTATTAAGCCCGACGTCACGGTCGTCGTGCCGTGCTTCAACTACGGCCGGTTTCTCGCCGAAGCGGTCGACAGCGCGCTGCGGGAGGGCGCGCGCGTCATCGTCGTCGACGACGGCTCGACGGAGCCGTTGCCCGAGCTGCCGTCGGAGGTCGAGCTGATCCGGCAGCAGAACCAGGGAGTGGCACGCGCGCGAAACGCGGGCCTGGCACGCGTCGAGACGCCGTACGCGCTCGTTCTCGACGCGGACGACCGGCTTGCGCCGGGTGCGCTCTCGATCCTGCGCGCGCCGCTCGAGGCCGATCCGAAGCTCGGGTTCGCCTACGGCCGGATGCGCTTCTTCGGCGCTTGGGAGGGAGAGCTGACGTTTCCCCCGTACGACCCGTATGAGCTTCTCTACCGGCACACGATCGGCCTGAGCGCGCTTGCCCGGCGCGAGGTCTTCGAGCAGACCGGCGGTTTCGACCCGAGCTTCGAGCACCTCGAGGACTGGGAACAGTGGGTCCACGCCCTCGCCAGGGGCTGGCACGGACTGCAGCTCGATGCCGTCACGGTCGAGTACAGACGGCACGAGGCGTCGAAGCACTGGCGCGACCGGCGCTCGTACCGCCAGGCGTTCCGCAGGCTCCGCGCCAAGCACCTCGAGCTCTACATCAACCCTCCCGAGACTCGGCTCGGGCCGCTTGGACGGCTCTGGTACCGGTGGTTCTGGGGGTACCGGCCCATCCCCGCCGTCCTCGAGCTCGCCGTGCACCGCCTGCGCTGGGGTCCCAAGGCGCCGACTAGGCGGCGCCGACCATAAGAGGCTGTGCCGGCTTTGCCGGCGCAGCCGCTTAATCGTCGGGAGAAAACCGCCGATATAGGCGGTGTGCGGAAAGCGGCCATCGTCCCTGCCTACAACGAGGCCCGCTCGATCGCGGGCATCGTCGCCGAGCTCCAGGCAACTCAGCCCGAGTTCGAGATCGTCGTCGTCGACGACGGCTCGACCGACGACACGGCAGCCGTCGCACGTCGCGCCGGCGCCCAGGTCGTCCAGCTCCCCTTCAACCTCGGCATCGGCGGGGCCGTGCAGACCGGCCTCGAATGGGCCAGGCGCCGCGGCTGCGAGCTCGCGGTCCAGGTCGATGGCGACGGGCAGCACGACCCTCGTGAGATCGAGAGGCTGCTCGAGCCGATCCTCGCCGGCCGCGCCGACGTCGCCGTCGGCACTCGCTTTGCCGGTGATGGCACATACCGCCCTTCGGTCGCCCGCCGCATCGGCATCGGCGTCTTCGCCGGGCTCGTCTCGCTGATCGTCCGCCAGCGCGTGACCGACACGACATCCGGCTTCCGGGCCATGAACGAGCGCGCGATCGTGCTCTTCGCCGACGAGTATCCCTACGACTACCCCGAGGTCGAGGCGACCGTGCTCATCTTCCGGCACCGGCTGCGCCTGGTCGAGGTCCCGGTCACCATGCGCCAGCGCGAAGCGGGCCGATCCTCGATCACGCTCTTCCGCTCGCTCTACTACATGGGCAAGGTCTCGCTCGCCCTCTTCGTCGGCCTCCTGCGCCCGCGCCCGGCCCTCGCCAAATGACCTACTCCTCCGGACGTCTCACACTCGTCGCGGGCTTCGCCGTCCTGGTCGTTCTCGGAGTCGTCATCGAGCTCATCCGGCGGCGCAAGCTCCATGAGCGCTACGCGCTGCTCTGGATCGTCACCGGGCTCGTCATGCTCGTGCTCGCCGTCTGGCGTGGAGCCCTCTACGGGCTCGCGCGCGCGGCGGGCGTCGCGTACCCGCCTTCGGCCCTGTACATGGTCGCGGGCCTCTTCGTGCTCGTCGTGCTCCTGCACTATTCGACGGTGCTCTCGCGCCTGTCCGAGGAGAACAAGACGCTCGCTCAGCGTCTCGCGCTGCTCGAGGCCGAACGCCAGAACGCCCGCCAGGGCGATCGCCGCGCCGCCTGAGCGCTAAGCGCGCCCCGATATAACTGCGGGCGTGAGCCCCTCAGAGCTCGAGCTCTCCATCGTTCTCGTCAACCACAACGGCGCCGACTGTCTGCCGGCCGCGCTGCGCGCCCTCGCCCTGAACACGAACACCGAGAGCGTTGAGGGGATCGTGGTCGACTCGGGCTCGACCGATGGCAGCTGGCAGGACGCCCCGCAGCTCTGGGACAAAGCGCGCGCGCTTCGCTTCGACGAGAACATCGGCTTCTGCGCGGGCTGTAACCGGGGCGCCGAGGCGGCACTCGGGCGGCTGCTTGCCTTCGTCAACTTCGACAGCCTCGTCGAGGAGGACTGGGATCGCCCGCTGCGGGAGCTGCTCGACGACGAGTCCGTCTCGGTCGCGACCGGGCTCATGCTGACGCAGGACGGCGAGACCCTGGAGTCCGTCGGGCTCGGCCTCGCTCCGAACACAGCTGCGTACGGCCGGCAGATGGGCATGCCGAGGTCGGCCGCCCCGGAAGAGCCGATCGAGGTGGCGGCGGCGAGCGGCGGCTTGATGATGGTCCGGCGCTCCGACTTCCTCGTTCTCGACGGGTTCTACGAGCCGATCTTCATGTACGGCGAGGAGGCCGATTACTGCCTGCGCGTGCCGGGGAAGGTCGTCCTCCATCCCAGCAGCGCCTCCAGGCACGAGAGTGGCCACGCCTCAGGCCCGCACCAGTCGCCGCTGCGGATCTACTGGTCGTCTCGCAACCGGCTGTTGAACGCCGCGCGCCATCTCTCGACCCCGGCGCTCGTCGCCTCGGTGCTCGCCTCGGGCGCCTTCGACGCGATGACGCTCGCTCAGACAAGGAGCCGCCCCGCGTTGAGTGCCGTCGCCCGCGGGTGGCGCGACGGCCTGCGCCTGATGGCCCGCGAGCGGCGGGCCAGGCTCCCGCAGGAGCGCCGCGAGGCGACCCGGCACCTCGCGTCTTTCGGCGAAGCCCTCGCCGAGCAGCGGCGGCTCGGGCGGCTCGGGTTGGCCCGACGAGTCTCGAATCGCACGTGACGTGAGCGACGCGTGTCCCGCTTGCGGAGCGCAGCTCCCGGACGAGCCCTCGCTCCGCGGGCCCGATCGGTTGTTCGGCACCCCGGGGACGTTCGAGGTCTACGTCTGTCCCGAGTGCGCCACCGGCCGAACCATGCCCGCCGTCTCCGCGGAGGAGCTCGCCGGGTTCTACCCCCGGTCCTACGACGCACACCGGCTGCCCGGGAACACGGCGCTGCGAGGGCTCGCGACGCTCCTCTTCCGGCTGCGCTATCGCCGGGCGCTGCAGGCGCCTCCGCTGGGAGCGCTGCGCCCAGAACAACCCGGGCGGCTGCTCGACGTCGGCAGCGGCCGGGGAGACCTCGGCGTCGTCCTCCGCGAGCAGGGCTGGGAGGTGACGGGGCTCGAGCCCTCCGAGGATGCGTGCGAGGAGGCGCGAGGAAGAGGTGTGCATAGCGTGTGTGGGACGCTGACGACGACCGCGGGGGAGTTGCCGGGCGGATACGACGCCGTCGTCTTCCAGCACTCGCTCGAGCACGTGGCCGACCCAGCAGCCGACCTCGCCGCCGCGCGCGGCCTGCTCCGGGACGGGGGCCTGCTCCTCGTCTCGCTGCCGAACTTCGGCTCGTGGCAGCGTCGCCGGTTCGGCGGGCGCTGGTTTCACCTCGACCTGCCTCGCCACCGGACGCACTTCTCGCCGCGCGGCCTCGAGCTCCTGCTTCGCCGCCAGGGCTTCGCGCCGCTCACAGTCGCGACCTCGACGAGCATCGACGGGCTTCCGGGAAGCCTCCAGTACCGCCTCCTCGGCCGGCGCCGGCTCGACCGTGGCGTTGGGCGGTACGGCGTGATCGCGACCAGCCTTGCGCTCGCCCCGGTCAGCGCGCTCCTCAACTCGGCCACGGGCGGGGGCGACATCCTGAATGCCGTCGCCGTGAAGGCAGAGGAGTAGCGTGCCGGGCCGGTCGATCCTGCTCGTCGCGCAGCTGAGCCCGCCCTCGGGCCTCATCGCAGCCAGGCGGGTCGGCGCCTTTGCGAAGTACCTCGGCCGGCTCGGCCACCGGGTCACCGTGCTCACGTCACGCACCTCCGGAAAGGGGCCGATAGAAGGCGCCACCGAGGTCGTCCGGACCGGCGACGCGCTGGCGACGCGGCTGAACTGGCGCAGAGGTCACTTCGATGCGATGACCGGCGGCGGCGAGTCGGGGTACAGCCCGCCGAGCCGCCTCGAATCCGTCGTCGTGCCCGACCTCGCGGTCGGCACCTGGCTCCCGTTCGTGCTGCCCCGCGCGCTCTCGCTCGCCCGCAAAGGCGACTTCGACGTCGTGCTCACGACCTCGCCGCCACAGTCGGCACATCTCGTCGGGCTCGCCCTCGCCAGGCGCGGCCTGCCCTGGATCGCCGAGCTGCGGGACGGCTGGACCTTCGAGCCTCCCCGGGCCGCGTGGCCGACGAGAGGCCAGCGCAGGCTGGACGCCGCGCTCGAGCGGAAGGTTGCACGCAGGGCGAGCGCGATGATCGGAGTGACGGAGCCGATCGTCGAGGACCTGGTCGCACGCCTCGGCGGGCGCGCAGTGCTGGTCACGAACGGCTTCGACCCGGAGGAGCTCCCGGCGGCGGAAGGCGGCGACTCGCTCCTCGACCCCGGCCGCCATTCGTTCGTGCACACCGGCCGCATGGAGGCGGCGCGCAGCTCACCCGTTCCGCTGCTGAAGGCCCTGCGGCGGGTGCGACGCGAGTCGCCCGAGGTGGCAGACGGGCTAGAGGTCGTCTTCGTCGGCGCGCTGTCGGCACGAGAGCAAGAGCTGCTGGCCGCCGACGACCTCTCCGGCCTCGTCAAGGTCGCCGGGTGGCTCGAACGGCCTCACGCGCTGGCGCTTCAGCGCGCCGCGGACACGCTGGTCATCGTCACCGAAGGGCCGAGCAGGAGCAGCGTCGCCACCGGCAAGGTCTTCGAGTACCTCGCCGCGAAGAGGCCGATTCTCGTCCTCGGCGAGGGAACGGAGGCCGCGCGCATCGTCGCGGATGCAGGAGCCGGGCTCGCGACCTCCGCGACCGATCCGGCGGCAATCGCGGAGACGCTTCGCCGAGTCGTGACGGACCCGCTTAAAGTGGACGGCCGAGACGAGGTGCTCGAGCGCTACTCCTACCCGCGGTTGGTCGAGCGCCTGGCGGCGCTGATCGAGGACGTCCTGTGACCGCGGACCGGCCCCCGAGGATCCTCCACGCACCGCTCGACGTCGGCGGTCAGGCGTACGGGCTCTCTCGGGCGGAACGCGAGCTCGGCCTGCAGAGCGACGTGGCCGTCTTCTCGTCCGGGCCGTTCGGCTACGGGACGGATATCGACCTGCGGGCGGGGATCGACCGTCCGATCTGGCTGCGTTTCGCACGCCGGGGCGCGTTTCTCGCCCGCTCCGTGCGGAAGTACGACCTCTTCCATTTCAACTTCGGCCTCACGCTACTGACCGTGCGCCAGCTCGGCCACGTCTTCGACGAGCTGAGGCTCCTCAAGCGGCTCGGAAAGACCGTCTTCGTCACCTACCAGGGCTCCGACGTGCGGCCGGCGGCGGCCTGCCCGTGTCGCAGGCCGGACTGCCTCGCGTTCGACCGGTACCGGCAGCCGGCGGCGCGCAGGGCGCTGCGCTTCGCGGACCGGGTCTTCTATCTCAATCCCGATCTGCGGGAATGGCTGCCGGGTGCGACCTTCTGTCCGTATGCGAGCGTCGACCCGCGCGAGGTTCTCCCCTCGCCCGAGCCCGAGTCGGACGAGATCGTCATCGCGCATGCCCCGACCGATGTCAACGTCAAGGGCACGAGACACGTCGTCGCGGCTATCGAGGCACTGAGAAGCGAAGGGCTGCCCGTTCGCCTCGATCTCATCGGAGGCGTGTCACGGAACGAAGTGGTCGAGCGTGTCCGGCAGGCCCACGTCGTCGTCGACCAGGTGCTGATCGGTTGGTACGGCGGGTTCGCGGTCGAGGCGATGGCCTGTGGCAGGCCGGCGCTCGCGTACATCAAGGAGGACGTGCCCGAGGACAATCCGTTCGGCGCGCAGCTGCCGATCGTGCGAACGACCCCGGAGACGCTCGCCGATGACCTGCGGGCGCTCGTCACCGATCCCGCGCGCCGGCGGCGGGCCGCCGAGCAGGGCAGACGCTTCGTCGAGGCCCACCACGATCCACGCGCCGTCGCCAGAGAGGTGCTCGAGGGCTACGCCCCGGCTCTACAAGCGGAGTCGGGAGCCGTTCCCGCTTCGTCCTGATAACTCGGGGCTTACATCCTCGACCTATCATCACCCCCGGGCCATGGCCGCTTCCACCCCCGTATCAGCCGAGGTTTCCGAGGTCGCCCCCGTGGCGCTCGACCCGAGGCTCCACGCCCACCGTCGGGCTGCCGTCGTTCCTGCCTGGAACGAGGCGGAGACCATCGCCGGTGTCATTGAGGAGATTCGCGCCGTCGACCCCGGGATGGAGATCATCGTCGTCGACGACGGGTCGTACGACAAGACGGCGGTCATTGCGGCGGAAGCCGGCGCTCGTGTGCTTCGCCTCGCGTGCAACCTCGGCATCGGGGGCGCCGTGCAGACCGGATTTCAGGCCGCGAGAGAGCTCGAGTGCGACCTCGTCGTGCAGATCGACGGCGACGGGCAGCACGATCCGCAAGAGCTCCCGCTCATCGTGGCGCCCGTGCTGGACGGACGAGCCGACATCGTCATCGGTTCGCGCTTCGCGGGCGCAGGCAAGTACCGCGCTCCGCCGGTCCGGCGACTCGGGATGAGGATCTTCGCCGCCTTCGTCTCGCTGCTGACGGGAAAATCCCTGAGCGACACGAGCTCGTCGTTCCGCGCCGTCAATCGCCGCGCACTCTCGCTGTTCGCAGTCGACTACCCCCACGGCTATCTCGAGACGATCGAGGCGACGGTGATGGCGGTCAGGTACGGCCTGCGGATCGAGGAGGTCCCGGTCCGGATGCGCGAGCGAACCTCGGGACGATCCTCGCTCACGACCCCGATCTCGCTCTACTACACGGTCAAGGTGGTGATCGCCGTCTTCATCAGCATGTTTCGCAGAAAGGCCGTCCAACTGGAGGAAGACTCATGATTCCGCTTCGCGTCTCCATCGTCGCCGCGGTCTCCGCGTCCGCGCTCCTGCTCGTGGTGCTCGAGCTGATCCGCAGCCGCAGGCTCCAGGAGCGCTACGCGCTGCTCTGGCTGCTCACCGGTTGCGTCATACTCGTGTTCGCACTCTGGACGGACGCGCTCGGGAAGCTCGCGGACGCGACGGGCATCGCCTATCCGCCGTCGGCTCTGTTCGTCCTGGGCTCGGCGTTCATCCTCGTCGTGCTCCTCCACTACTCGACGGTGATCTCCAAGCTCTCGGAGCAGAACACGGCGCTCACGCAACGGGTCGCGATGCTCGAGCTCCGCCTCGAACAGCACGCCCGGGAAGCTCCGCCTGCCTAGCGTGACGAGGCCGATTCTCGTCACCGGGCCGCAAGGCTTCGCCGGCTCCAACCTGCTCGCGCAACTGGGGGAGCAGGGGCTGCCGACCGACGTGGACGTCACCGACGCCCCGGCTCTCGCGGAGACGGTGCGATCGAGCTCGCCGGGGGCGATCGTGCACCTCGCGGCAGTCTCCTCCGTGACGGCTTCGGCCGAGGATCCCGGAGCGGCCTGGCGGGTCAACGTCGTCGGCGCCGTCAATCTCCTGGAGGCTGCCCGGGCCGATGCACCGGGCGCGCGGATCCTGATGGTGTCGACCGGCGAGGTCTACGGGCGGGCCGACCAGGTCCCCACGCCCGAGGACGCTCCCCTCGCACCGATCTCGCAGTACGCCGCTTCGAAGGCGGCTGCCGAGATCGCCTGCGGGCTCGCGAGCCGCTCCGGGCTCGACGTGGTCGTCGCACGCGCCTTCCAGCACGAGGGCCCGGGGCGCGACGAGCGGTTCGCGGTCGGCTCCTGGACGGCGCAGATCGCTCGCGCAGAGGAGGCCGGTGGAGGGAGCGTGCTCGTCGGCGATCTCTCTTCGCAGCGCGACATCACGGACGTCCGCGACGTCTGCCGGGCCTACGAGCTGCTCCTCGACCCCGCCGTCCCGGCGCAGACATACAACGTCGCCTCCGGGCGGGTCGTCGAGCTGCGTGACGTGCTCGACCTGCTCGTCGGCATGGCGCGCTGCCCGATCCAGGTCGAGCCGGATCCTGGCCGCAGCCGCCGGAGCGACCTCACCGTCATCTCCGGGGACCCGTCGCGCCTGCACGCTGCGACCGGCTGGGCGCCCACGATCCCGCTCGAACAGACGCTCGCCGACACGCTCGACTTCGCGCGCCACACAGCGGCGGAGAGAATGGCGAGCACATGAGCAGGCGGGGGCTGATCACCGGCATCACCGGCCAGGACGGTTCCTATCTCGCCGATCTGCTGCTCGCCAAGGACTACGAGGTGTTCGGGATGGTCCGCCGCTCCTCGACCGAGAACTTCGAGCGCATCAGCCATCTGACCGACCGGATCACCCTCGTCCAGGCCGACCTGCTCGATCCGACGTCGCTGGCCGAGGCGCTCGAGGAGGCGCGCCCGGACGAGGTCTACAACCTCGGCGCGCAGAGCTTCGTGCCCACGTCCTGGAAGCAGCCGGTCCTGACCGCGGAGTTCACGGCCGTCGGCGTTACCCGGCTGCTCGAGGCGATCCGCCGCGTCGATCCCGGCATCCGCTTCTATCAGGCCTCGTCCTCAGAGATGTTCGGCAAGGTGCGCGAGGTGCCCCAGAACGAGCAGACGCCCTTCTACCCCCGCTCGCCGTACGGCGTGGCGAAGGTCTACGCTCATTTCATCACCGTCAACTACCGCGAGTCGTATGGCCTCCATGCGGTCTCCGGCATCCTCTTCAACCACGAGTCGCCCCGGCGCGGGCTCGAGTTCGTGACGAGGAAGGTGAGCGACGGCGTCGCGCGCATTAAGCTCGGGCTCGCCGACGAGCTGCGCCTCGGCAACCTCGACTCGAAGCGGGACTGGGGCTACGCCGGGGACTACGTCGAGGGCATGTGGATGATGTTGCAGCAGGACGAGCCCGAGGATTTCGTGCTCGCAACCGGCGAGACGCACTCAGTTCGGGAGTTCGCCGAGCTGGCGTTCGGTCACGCCGGGCTCGATCACGAGCAGCACGTCAAGACCGACCCTGAGTTCCTGCGGCCGGCCGAGGTCGATCACCTCGTCGGCGATGCCTCGAAAGCCCGCGCCAAGCTCGGCTGGGAGCCACGCGTGTCGTTTCCCGAGCTCGTCGAGCTGATGGTCGACGCCGATCTCGAGCGGCTCTCGAGCGACGCGCCGGTGCGTGAGGGCGGCTTTGGCGAATGAGCTTCCGCACGGGCGCGCTCCCGCCCGGGCGGTCTCACTCCCGGCCGTCATCGCCCGTCCGGCAACGGCTGCCTCGCTCGTCGTCGCCGGTCTCGTGCTGCTTGCGGTTGTCATCCGCATCTGGCTGACGCGCCGCATCCCGGCTCCCTGGATCATGGGCGACGAGCTGCTCTACTCGGGGCTCGCGACGAGCTTCTCCGAGCACCACCACATGGTCTTCCGGCAGCAGCCGTGGCCCTTCCTCAGCATCTACCCGGCGGTTGTCTCGCCCGCCTGGCTCGCGGGCTCGATGGACAGCACGTACTCGATCGTGAAGGCGATGAACGCGGTGCTGATGAGCCTCGTGGCGATCCCAATGTATGTCTGGGCCCGCCGCCTCGTCTCTCCCGTGTACGCGGTGCTCGTCGTCGTCCTCGTGCTGCTGATGCCGATCTTCGTCTACGTGAACGAGGTGATGACCGAGAGCCTCGCCTTCCCGGTCGTCACCACCGCGCTGCTCGCGATGGCGCTCGCGCTCGAGCGCCCGACGATTCCGCGACAGGCGCTCGCGGTCGCCGCGGTCCTGCTCGCAAGCGCGACGCGGCTCCAGGCACTCGTGCTGTTCTGCGTGCTGCCGACGGCGATCGTGCTCAAGGTGCTGCTCGATGCGCGCGCCGCGCCCCCTCCGTCGCTTCGCCGCTTCCTGCCCAGTGCGATCGCTCGCTACGCGGTCACGCTGACCCTCCTCGCGGGCGGCGTGGTCGCCTACGCGGCCTATAAGGCCGTCCAGGGCCAATCGGTGCACGATGTCTTCGGCCAGTACAGGGGGATCGAGAGCTCGGGCTACACGTTCGAGGGCGTGGCGCGCTGGACGGCGCTCCACGTCGCCGAGCTCCAGTACTCGGTCGGCCTGATTCCGGCGAGCGCGCTCATCGTCCTCATCGGGCTCGCCTGGCGGCGCGCGGCTCCCACCAACCCCGCGGAGCGCGCCTTCCTGGCCGTGGCTATGGCCGCGACGCCGTGGCTCGTCCTCGAGGTGGCCGCGTTCGCCTCCCGGTACTCGGAGCGCATCGAGGAGCGGAACATGTTCTACCTCGCGCCACTCTTCTTCCTCGCCCTCGCCGTTTGGCTCGACCGGGGAATGCCGAGGCCGACGGGGTTGACCGCGGCCGCGGCCGTCATTCCCGCCGGCATGCTCGTCCTCCTTCCGATCGAGGGATTGCTGAACGTGTCGATCACGAGCGACACCTTCGCTTTCGTACCCCTCTTGCGTGTCTCGAGCCTGTTCGACGGCGGCACGACTGACATGCGGATCCTGCTCGGCCTCGGGGCGGTCGTGGTCGCACTCGCCTTCGCCGTGCTACCGCGGCGGCTTGCGATCTATGTCTTGCCGCTGGGGATGGCAGCGTTCCTGGCGCTCAGCTCCTATTCGGTGCTCGGTTCCGCTCGCGTGCAATCCGTGGCCGCGCTCGCCTCGCAGGGCGTGGCTCCGAACGACGTCAGCTGGGTCGACGACCGCGTCGGGACCGATGCGCATGTTGTCTTCGTCAACAACATCTCACTCGCGGAGAACCCTCACACGCTCTGGCAGGCCGAGTTCTGGAACCGGAGCATCGAGTCGGTCGTCGACCTCACCGTGCCGCCGCACATCACGCTCGGGCGCCCGGGCTCCATCGACCTGCAGACGGGCCGGATCGTCACCGCCGACCCGCTTGCGTCAGGGCCGGTCCGCAGCGCCCCGTACGCGGTCGCTCCGGCTTCGCTCGAGCTCGCCGGGCAGGTGATCGCGAAGCCGGGCAGCCTTCTCGTCCTCTACCGCGTCGATCACCCACTGCGCATGGCCCGGGCGGTGACCGGCCTGTACAGCGACGGCTGGACGGCCGGAGACATGGCGCTTTCGCAGTACACGACTCCCGGGCAGCGAAGCGGTCGGCTCGTCGTGCGCCTGCTGCGCCCGACGCTGGTGCGCCGCGGCCTCCTCGGTCCTGCGCGCGCGACGCTCGAGCTCGGGCGCCTGCGGATCGGCGCCGGCGGGGAGCTCGAGGCCGGAGGCCGCATCGTGAAGCGGTCGCTCTCGCTCGCCGAGAACCGTCCCGTCGTTGTCCGCCTCCGGACCCCCAAGCCGCCGTTCTTGTTCCAGCTGCATGTCACGCCCACGTTCAGCCCGGTCGACATCGGGCTCGGCGACACGCGACAGCTGGGGGTTCAGCTCACCTCCCGCTTCGTCCCGGCGGGCACTCGATGAGCGAGGCGCGCCGGTTGGTCGGTCGGGCCCGGAGGCGAGTCGGCCGCGCCCTGGCCTCTCCGCCGGACGAGCGCAGCGTGACGGCCGAGCACTGGGGCGATGAGGCGCGAACGAAAGTCGAGGGCGACGAGTGGCAAGGCCTCTACTGGCAGTCGCATGCTCTCACCCAGAGACACATCAACCGGGCGATCTCCGGAGCCGACGAGAACTGGGTCGATTTCACGAAGCGGCGCTTCTTCCCGCAGCGGGCGCACCTCGCGCTCAGCCTCGGCAGCGGGTACGGGGTGCTCGAGCGGCACGCGCTCGCCGTCGACATGGCCGAGCGCTTCGACGCGTTCGACATCTCCCCGGAAGCCGTCGAGATCGCGCGGGAGGAGGCCGAGCGCGGCGGGTACGGCGACCGGATCGCCTACGAGGCGCGGGACCTCAACGCCATCGAGCTCGAGCCGGGTCGCTACGACGCGGTCTTTGCGACCCAGACCCTGCATCACATCGAGGCGCTCGAGCACCTGCTCGACCAGGTGCGTGCCTCGCTCACCCCGCGCGGGTTGCTCGTAGTCAACGAGTACGTCGGGCCCGTGCGCTTCCAGTTTCCGGACGAGCGCTTGCCGCTCATGAACGAGTTGCTGCTCGCGTTGCCGGAGACCCATCGGCGCAACCTGCGAACCGGAGATCTCATAAGCGAGATCGTTCGCCCTGACGAGCGGGAGGTCAAGAGAGTCGATCCCTCCGAGTCCGTTCGCTCGGACGAGATCATCGGCCTGATCGACGAGCGCTTCGAGATCGTTCACCGGGCCGACTTCGGCGGCACGCTGCTCCAGTTTGTGCTGGCCGACATCGCGGGCAACTTCGATCCCGCCGACCCGAAGGACGTGGCGATGATCGACCTCGTGTGCCTCTACGAGAAGACGCTGATCGACGAGGGAGTCCTGCCGAGCGACTTCGTCTATCTCGTCGCTAGGCGACGCGCTCTCTGAGGTAAGGGACGCCGTCGAACACGCCCTCGGGCGGAAGCACGCCGAGGTGGCTCATGGCCTCGGCGAGCGTGCGCCGGAACGTCCCGCGGTCGAAGCTCAAGCGGGCGACGTCGAGCAGGCTGCGCTGCGCACGCCCCCAGAGCTCGCTGTCGGTGTAGAGCGCGTGCGTGAGCTCGGCCAGCCGGAGCGGGTCCTCCGCGACGAGCTGGGAGCGCAGGTCGCCGAGCGGAAGCCCCTCCGCGCCGACGGCGGTCGTCACGAACGGGAGGCCGGCTGCGATCGTGTCGAGCAGCTTCAGCTTGATGCCCGCCCCGTAGCGCATCGGGCTGACATGGACGCGGGTGCGGTCCAGCCACTCGGCGGGGTCGTCGACGTAGCCGACGACGTTGATCCGTTCACCGTGGAGAGCCTCGATCGCCGGCGTGGGGTCGGCACCGACGACGTGCAGGCGCAGCTCTGGCTCCCGCTCCCAGAGAATCGGCATCACCTCGTGCACGAGCTGGAGCAGCGCGTCCTCGTTTGGCGACCCCGGCCCGGCGAGGAAGCCGCCGAAGAAGAGCAGGTCCTTCCGCTCCGCGAAGCCGGCCGGCTCCTCGACAGCCTCGACCCAGTTCGGGAGCACGAAGGTCGGCTTGCCCGGGGCGACCTCGCCGACGAACTCAGCCTCCTCGGCCGAGACGGCGAAGACGACGGCCGACTCCTGGAGCGCGCCCAGCTCGACCTGGCGCGAGGCGATCGCCTCAGCGCTGACCCGCGAGCTCGCCGCGGGATCGCCGAGGAACCGGACCATGCGCTCCAGCCGGCGGAAGGCGAGCGCCTCCGTGTCGAACGCGCGCAGCGCCTGGGGCTGGGTGCTCTTCAGCACCTGGTCGAAGCGTGCGATATTGGTGCCGCGGCTGACGATCGCCGAGGAGTAGTGGAACGTCCGGCTCTCGAACCACTTGCCCCAGTCGATCGGGGGCGCGACGACCTCGATTCCACGGGCGAGCAGCGGCTCGGCGTAGCGCTCCACCTCGCTGTCGTCGGCGGCCGCGAGCGTGATCCGCGCGTCGGGCCAGAGCTCGACGAGCTCGTACAGCATCTTCGCCATCCGCGGGTCACCCGAACCGCGGTCGTGGTGGGGCACGCGGTCGTCGATGACGAGGATCCGGTCGGCGATCTCCGAGTCACGGGCGGCGACGAGCCGCGACGCGTGCGTCGGCAGCTCGATCAGGTTTGGCCGTCGCGCGAGCCGCTCGCTCCAGCGCGCGAAGAAGATCGTTCGGTTCGCCTCCATCTGCCTGCGGGCCTGCAACGACCCGCCCGAGCCGTGCAGCTCGTGGACGACGTGGGAACGCGGTTCGTAGACCGTCGCCAGGCCGCGCTCCTCGAGCTTGAAGGCGAGATCGACGTCCTCGAAGTAGCCGAGGCCGTAAGCCGGGTCGAAGCCGCCCGCCGCGGCGAATGTCTCCCGCTCGATCAGCAGGCACGCGGCCGAGCCGTAGTCGACCTCGCGCCGGAACCGGTGCTCGAATGCGTCGGCGTTGGCGCCGGAGCCGAGCGCCTGCGTCCAGCCGACCGAGTCCACGACCGAGCCCGCCTCCTGGATCGTCCCGTCAGGGTTGAGCAGCATCGGGACGACGGCGCCGACTGTCTCGCCGCTTTCGAGCGTCTCGACGAGGGGATCCAGCCAGCCCGGCTGGACGAGCGCGTCCGGGTTCAGGAAGCAGAGATAGCGCCCGCGCGCCTGGCCGGCGGCCTGGTTCGAGCCGGGCCCGAAGCCGACGTTCGCGTCGCTCAGGATCAGGGTCGCGCCCTCGACCTTCTCGCTCAGCTTCGTAGGCGTCTCGTCCGGGGAGGCGCTGTCGAGCACGATCAGCTCGTAGACCGGCTCGGTGTTCTCGAGCAGGGCCTCGAGGGCGCGGCGCGCCAGCGGCCAGTTGCCGTACGTGACCATGAGCACCGAGACGAGCGGCTCGCCGACCGTTGGGAAGGCCAGACGAGTCATCGTCCGCGCAGGCGGCTCAGCAGGCGGGTCCCGACGCGCAGAGGCGCCGTCAACCGCCACGAGCGGGAGCCGTAGACGACCGCGTGCACGTGAGCCAGCCCTTCGGCGAAGGCGACGCGCTCGTTGACGAGCCGTTGGCCCTGCACCGCGTGTGCGCGGCGGACCGCCTCGTTCTCGGCGCGCAGGCTCGCAATCTCTTCGCGCAACGGCCGCAGCTCCTCGAGCTCTTCGCGCGCTGCCTCGAGCTGGATCGACGCGTCCCGGAGGTGGCGCAGCTCCTCCAGCTCCTCGCGCAGTGTCCGCAGCTGGTTCGCCGGCTCCGAGACGAGTGCGCGGAGCACAAACTGGTACGTCGTCGACTCGGGGTCGGAGGCGAGCCACTCGCGGACCGCGTCGGGGACCTGCGGAATGCTGATCTCGGTCTCGCCCACGTCGAGCCGCTGGCGCACCCAGTGCGTGACGACGAAGCCGGTCTCCTCGAACAGGTCTTGGATCGACGCGCGGGTGAAGAAGCGTAGGTGCGTGTCGTCGAGGAGGCCCCAGTCGCGGTACCGGAACTCGCCGCCGAGGAGCGCAAGGCGGACGCTCCCATGCGCGATGTTCGGGATCGAAGCGATGATCACGCCGTTCTCGGCGATGAACGGGCGGATCCGGCGGAGGACGTCTCCGGGCTTCTTGAGATGCTCGAGGACGTCGGCGAAGAGGACGACGTCGAACTCCTCGCCCGCCAGCTCGGTGGCGTAGTCGATCTTCTCGGCGTCGCCCACGATCACTCGGTCGCAGTGCTGCTCCGCGAGGGCCGCCGCCTCCGGGTCGATCTCGACTCCGGTGACCGTGCAGCCGAGACGGTTCTTCAGCACCTCGGACATGTAGCCCGTTGCGCACCCGAACTCCAGAACACGTGTGGCGGGCGGGACGAGCGAGACGACCTTGCCGTGCGTCGAGCCGGGATCCGCCTGGAACTGCGTGTACTTGAACGCGTGTTCCGGCGGAGTGCCCGCCTTCTGGACTGCGCTTCGAGGTTCGTCTTCCATCGACCTGCCTAAGGTATCCGCTATAGACGGCCCAAACCCTGCGGGGTTTGCTACCCGGGCGCTCTCGGCAGCTCATCCAGGTCGGCTAGGGCAGCCAGATAGCCCTCATACGTCCCGATGTCGTGGTACGCGCCGTCTTCGACGAACACGGGGTGCACGAGGCCCTCGGCAGCCGCGAGCCCGAGTGCCTCCGTGAGGCCCCATTCGCCGTCGGAGGGTCGAGCCTGCTCGATGAGGGCCAGGAACTCGCTGGCAAAGGCAACCGACGTCCACACCCAGGGCCCGGGTGCTTGCTCGGGCTTATCCACGAATCCGGTCACCTTTCCGTCGGAATCGAGCTCGGCGACGCCGAATCGCTCCGGGTGCTCGGGCCGCTGGAGGGTGACGGCGACGGTCGCTCCTTCGGCAACGGCTTCGAGCGAGCGGGCCGGAGCGTCAAGGGGCAGGATGATCGTGTCCGGCATGAGGAGCAGGGTTGCGGAGCCCGCGATGTCCGAGGCCGCGCACGCGACCGCTCCCCCGAGCCCCGAGGCGCTCGCCTGATGCACGTAGGTGACGGGAAAGCGCAGATCGAGAGCGGCGACCGCATTCATGATCACGGCGGCCTTGTCGGCGGAGACGATCACCGTGGCCCGATCGACCTTGGCCGCCGCGCCGCACTCGAAGGCATGGCTCAGGACGGGGACGCCCAGACGGTGCTCGCCGTCGTCTCGCGTCCCGATCGGCAGGAGCTCCTTGACGATCCCGCCCATTCGCATCGACCGTCCCGCAGCCGGGATCAGGAGGGTGCGGCCCATCTTTCAGAGAGCGCGGAGGCGCTCGGGATGCTTCCGGACGAAACGCGCGACCGCCCGCCACTGCCAGAGCGTGCGCGATGTGAAGAAGCTGTGGTCGATCGCGGCAGCGTAATCGTGGACGACGTGCGCCTGGGGAACGAACCAGCGCTCCCAGCCGGCCTTCGCGGCTCGGTAGCAGAAGTCGATGTCCTCGCCGTAGAGGGGCCGAAAGCCCTCGTCGAACCCGTCGAGCTCGTCATACATCTCGCGGCGAAGGAGCAGGAACGCGGTCAGCATCCAGTCCGCCTCGACGGGCTCCTCGGGCCGCTCGTCGAGGAGGTAGTGCGAGCGCTGCCGTTCCTGCGGTTTGAGGATGTAGCGGAGAGGCGTGCGGCGAACGATCGTCCCGGAGACGGTCGGGAAGCGACGGCGGGACGCCTGCCAGCTTCCGTCCGGATAGCGGAGCAGCGGGCCGGCGATACCGCAGCGGGGATGCGCGGCGGCAAACCCGGATAGCACCGACAGCGCATCGGGCGCCGCCTCCGTGTCCGGATTGGCGACGACGACGAACTCCGCGGACGTCGCGGCG
This sequence comes from Gaiellaceae bacterium, assembly GCA_035318925.1. GTDB lineage: Bacteria > Actinomycetota > Thermoleophilia > Gaiellales > Gaiellaceae > VAXT01. The sequence goes on along the minus strand of DATHDS010000021.1, from coordinate 78,722 downwards.
ATCCCCTTGTTCATGTTCGCGGCGTAGCCGAGCCGCTGGTCGTTCTCGAGGACGCGCACGCCCGACGGAACCGGCGGCGGCGCGGCGCCCGGCAGGTTCGAGACGAGAACCAGCTCGTCGACCTGTGGAGCGAGCGATTCGAGGCACGGTCCCGGCTCGCGGTCATTACCGGGCGTGTAGACGACGACGGCTGCGGTGCTCACTTCCGAGGACGATACAGCCGCTGGGAAGGGCCTACAGGAGCTCTCGATACACCGCCAGCGTCTGCCTCGCCGTCTCCGTCCAGCTGAAGCCGCGAGCGCGCTCGAGGCCCAGCTGGACCAGGCGCTCGCGGTCTGCCAGCGCGCGCTCGATCCCGTCGGCGAGCGCGACCGGGTCTCCCGGCTCGACGAGAATCGCCGCGTTGCCCGCCACCTCCGGGAGGGCGCCCGCGTTGGACGCGACGACGGGCGTCCCGGAGGCCATGGCCTCGAGCACAGGCAGGCCGAAACCCTCGTAGCGGGACGGGAAGACGAAGCAGGCGGCGCCCCGGTAGAGCGCTGCGAGCTCCTCGCGCGTCACGTGCCCGGTCAGCTCGACCCGGTCGCCGAGGCCGAGGCGATCGATCGCCATGCGCACGTCCTCGCCGCCGCTCTTCTCCGGCCCTGTGATGAGCAGACCGAGGTCGTCATCGAGACGCGCAAGGGCCTCGAGTGCCGTCAGCGGATCCTTGCGAGGCTGGATCGCGCCGACGAACAGTGCGTACGGCGGGCCGTTGCGCGTCGGCCCCTCAGGCGTGAACAGGGGATCGACGCCGTACGGCGTCACTGCGATCCGCTCCTCGTCGACGCCGTAGCGCTCCATGAGATCGTGCTTGGTCCACTCCGAACCGGTCAAGACGCGGTCGGAGCGCCGGACCGAGCGGGGAACCAGAGTGCGGAAGAGGAACCGATCGCGCGGGCCCATCAAGCCGGGGAGCCGCTCGTACGAGAGGTCGTGAACGGTGAGCACCGCGCGACCTCGGTAGGCCGGTGGGATGACGTGGATGAAGTGCGCGAGCGCGGGCCGGAGACGCCGAAGGGCTCGGGGAAGCCTGAAGGACATCCGCGCGATCTGGCTGCGAGCCGGAAGCAGGATCGGCTCGATTCCCTCCGGGACGAGATCCGGCAGCCGGGTGACGGCGGCCAGCCGCTCCCGATCGGCGAGCGGCGCCAGCTCCGCGAGGAGCGCCGCGACGTATGTCTCGTCTCCCGTCCGACGACGGCCGAGCACATCGGCATCGATGACGATGAGCGGCTTCAAGCTGCGAGCTCGCGGTAGAGTTCGACATGCGCCTGGACCGCCCGCTCCCAGCTGAAGTCGGCCGCCCGCCGCGCGCCGACCGGCTGCCTGCCGCCGGCAACCGCCTGTCGCAGGCCCTGCGCGATCGAATCGGGGTCGAGCGGGTCGACCTCGAACGCAACACCCTGTGCGAACTCGTTGTAGGGCCTCCCCGCCGGGGCGACGACCGGCGTGGCGCAGGCCATCGCCTCGAGCACCGGCAGCCCGAACCCTTCGTAGAGCGAGACGTAGGCGACGCAGGCCGCGCCACGGTAGAGGCGGGCGAGCTCCTCGTCGTCGACGCCTCCCAGGCGGCGGATGCCGGCGCCGTGGACGCGCACGTCGCCCCAGCCCTCGTCGCCGACCAGGCGCAGCTCGAGACCGTCGAGCCCGGCCCGGCGGAACCCCTCGACGAGCCGGGGCAGGTTCTTTCTCGGCTCGAGCGTCGAGACCGCGAGCACGTAGGAGCCGTCTTCGCGCGGCCCCTCCGGCTGGAACGGCGGCCCGACCCCGTTCGGGATGACGCGAATCCTCTCGGCGGGAACCCGGAGGAGCTCCTGCACCTCGTCGGACGCGAACTCGGACACGACGACGATCGCGTCTGCCGCTCTGGCGACATGTGGGAGAGCGAACGCGCTGTACCTGCGCGTCCACCGGTTGAAAGCCTGCGGGTGCCGGAGCACCGCCAGGTCGTGGATCGTGACCACGAGCGGTACTCGGGAGCGGAAGGGGGCGCGCATCGTCGTGCAGTGGAGCACGTCGACTTGGTCCCGCCGGGCCTTTCGCGGAAGGGCCGCGTACCAGACCGTGTCTCGCGCGACTCTTGTCAGCCGGGCCGACCCGCCGAACGAATACCGCCGAATCTCGAGCGAGGATTCGCGCTCGAGCCCCGCCAGGAGGCTCGTTATGTAGCGAGCGGTCCCCGCCTTGGTCAGGGCGAGCGGGGAGACGTCGAGACCCACGCGGAGCACTCGCGAAGTGTCTCAAACACCGTCTAGGAATCCTTGCAGGTGAGCCTCGCCGCAAGCACGCCACGTAAAGCGCCGCGCGTGCGCGAGGCCTCTGGAAACGAGCCCGTCCCGCTCGGCGAGGGCTCGCGCGATGCCCTCCGCGATCTCCTCCGGCCTCGACGGGTCGACCCGCACCGCAGCGTCTCCGGAGGCCTCGTCCAGCGACGGATGCGAGGAGGCGACGACAGGCGTGCCGCTCGCCATTGCTTCGAGGATCGGGATTCCGAAGCCCTCGAAGAAGGACGGGTACGCGAAGACGGCGGCGCCCCGGTAGAGAGCCGGCAGCTCGTCGTCCGGCACCTGGTCAGGCGCCAGCAGGCGCAGCTCCGGCCGCTGCGACCGGACGAGTTCGACCGCCGAGGCCAGGGCGGCGTAGTTCTTTCGGGGGTCGCCCGGGGCGAGCATGAGCACGTAGTTGCCGTCACGCGGCGGGTCGCCGGGCGCGAATCGCTCGTCCACCCCGGGGTAGGCGACGACGATCCGCTTTCGCGGGAATTCAAGGCGCTCGGCGATGTCGTCGGCGGTGAACGAGGAGATGGTCACGATCACGTCGCAGGTGCGGGCCGCATGCGCGTACTTCGCGAGGTGCAGACGGCGCGTCCGCGGGTGCACCCACTCTGGGAAGTGCAGCGGGATGAGGTCGTGGACGATCGTCGAGCGGAGGCCCCCGCGCTGGCGCGGGTACATCCAGTCTGAGAAGTGGAAGACGTCGAGCGGGCCGGCCAGGCGCTCGACCGCCGGGACGCCGGCACGGCTCCAGAGCGCGCGCCAGACGTACGCCGAGGGAGGAAGCGTGACGAGACGGCGCTCGACGGGGATGTCCGCGAGCGCCTCCTGGAGCCGACTTCGTGCCAGCATGCTGACGGCCGCGAAGGCCACGATCTCGTGCTCGGCTCCCGCCGCCGCGGCCAGCCCGCGGAGCGAGCCGCGCAGGTAGTTGCCGACCCCGGTACGCGGGTGGGAGAGAGGGGTTGCGTCGATGACGATGCGCACGGAGGGTCACCTTAGACACCTAGACTGAGCGGCCGTGACGCTCTACGCCGACCTTTTCCGCTACCGCGATCTTTTCCTCAACCTGTTTCGGCGAGAGCTGAGCGTGAAGTACCGCGGCTCGGTGCTCGGGCTCGGCTGGACGCTCGTGCTACCGGTCGTCCTGATGGGGGTCTACACGGTCGTCTTCTCGGTGCTCCTGAAGGCCGTCTCGATCCACCATTACCCGCTCTTCCTGCTTTCCGGGCTCGTGACGTGGGTGTTCTTCCAGGGCGCTCTCCAGACGTCGTGCACCAGCCTGCTCGGACAGGCGAGCCTCGTGAAGCAGGTGCGATTCCCTCGGCAACTGCTGCCGTTTGCAGTCGTCGCGACGAACGCGGTCACGCTGCTAGTGATGCTCGCGATCATCGTCCCGGTGAACCTGATCTTCGTTCCGGCGACGCGATCGACGTTCTGGGCCGGCATTCCGCTCGTGCTGCCGCTCGTCGCGCTGGCCGGGAGCCTCGCGCTCGTGCTCGCCTCGCTGACGGTCATCTTCCGGGACGTCGAGCACCTGTTGACCGCGGTGCTGCTGCCCTGGTTCTTCCTGACGCCCGTCTTCTACACCTTCGACCTGCCGGGGATCGGCAATCACCCGGCTCTCGTCGACGCCGTCCACTACGGTAACCCCGTCGCGCCGTTCGTCCTCGCGATTCGCGACCCGCTCTTCTTCGGGCGGCTCCCCCGCGCCGGCGACGTGGCCTACGTGATCGTCGCCGCTCTCGTCGCGCTGGCCGCCGCGGCGTTCGTCTTCCGGCGCGTCGACGACCAGCTCGCTGCACACCTCTAAGTGCCCCCGCTCCTCGTCAGAGCCGCGCGCCTGGAGCCGGTCGAGCGGACGCCGGTCTGGTTCATGCGCCAGGCGGGGCGCTCGCTGCCCGGCTACCGCGAGATCCGCAAACGCCACACCCTGTTCGAGGTCTGCCGGCAGCCCGAGCTCTGCGCCGAGGTCACGCTCGAGCCCGTTCGCGTGCACGGAGTCGACGCCGCGGTCATGTTCGCGGACATCATGCTGCCGATCCTCGGCATGGGGATCGACGTCGAGCTGGTCGAGAACGTCGGTCCGGTGATCGAGAGGCCGGTCCGGACCGCCGCCGACGTCGAGGCGCTCCGCGTGCCCGACCCGGAGGAGTCGGTGCCGTTCATCCTCGAGGCCGTGCGGCTGGTTCGTTCCCGGCTCAAGCCGGAGCAGGCGCTCGTCGGCTTCTGCGGCGGCCCGTTCACAGTCGCCGGCTACCTCGTCGAGGGCAAGCCCACCCGCGGCTTCGTACAGACGAAGCGCTCCATGTACGCCGCGCCTGACGTGTGGCACGGCCTGATGGAGAAGCTGACGGAGACCTCGATCGCCTACCTCCGGGCCACGCTCGCCGCGGGCGCCGACGTCGTCCAGCTCTTCGACTCGTGGATCGGCGCGCTCTCGCAGGCCGACTACGAGGAGTTCGTCGCGCCGTACTCGGCACGCATCCTCGCCTCGGTCGACGCTCCGACGATCCACTTCGGAACCGGGACGGCGCACCTGCTCGAGGCGATGGCGAGAGCCGGCGGAGACGTGATCGGCCTCGACTGGCGTGTGCGGCTCGACGAGGGCTGGCAGCGGGTCGGCTTCGACCGGGGCGTGCAGGGCAACCTCGACCCGGCACTCCTGCTGGGGCCGTTCGAGCGGACGCGCGAGTCGGCGCTCGCGATCCTCGAGTCCGCCGGTGGGCGGCCGGGCCACATCTTCAACCTCGGGCACGGGGTGCTCCCGGAGACCGATCCCGCGGATCTGAGGCGACTCGTCGAGCTCGTGCACGAGCAGACCGCGAAGGTCGCCGCGTGAAGCTCGCGATTGTCCTCATGGCCTACGGGAGCCCGTCGCGACCGGAGGACGTGCCTGCGTATCTGGCCGACGTGCGCGAGGGCAAGCCGGTCTCGCCCGGCGCGGTCGAGGAGCTGGCGGAGCGCTACCGGCGGATCGGGGGGCGCTCGCCGCTCGACGACGCGACCGAGGCGCAGCGGGCGGCGCTCGAGCGCGAGCTGGGCGCGCCCGTCTTCGTCGGCATGAAGCACTGGCAACCGCGGATCGCCGAGGCCGTCGAACGGGCGCTTGCCGGAGGCGCCGAGACCATCGTCGGCATTGTCCTCGCCCCCCACTACTCGCGTCTGTCTGTCGAGGGCTATCGGCAGCGGCTCGTCGACGCGCTCGCGAACCGCGCCGAGCTCCGGTTCGTCGAGAGCTGGCACCTCCACGAGCCGTTCCTCGACGTCCTGGCTGACCGCGTGCGCGGCGAGCCCGGTCACGTCGTCTTCACCGCCCACAGCCTCCCCGCTCGCATTCTCGAGTCCGGCGATCCGTACCAGGAGCAACTGCTCGAGACGGCCCGTCTCGTCGCGGAGCGGGCCGGGCTCGAGCGCTGGTCGTTCGCGTACCAGAGCGCGAGCGCCACTGGCGAGCCCTGGCTCGGCCCCGACCTGCTCGAGGAGCTGGACACGCTCGCCGGCGCGGGCGTCAACCGCGTCCTGGTCTGCCCGATCGGCTTCGTCTCCGACCACCTGGAGATCCTCTGGGACATCGACGTCGAGGCGCGGGAGCGTGCCGCCGACCTCGGGCTCGAACTCGAGCGGATCGAGTCCCTGAACGACGATCCCGCCTTTATCCGCGGCCTGGCCGAGCTGTCACGCGAGGCCGTTGAAGTACCCTCGAAGCCGTGAAGAATGGCGAGATCCTGTTCGAGAACGTCGGACGCCGTTTCCGCGTCTACCCGAAGCGGAATATGACCCTGAAGGAGGCGGTCGTGCGCCGGCGAGATCTGAAGCCGACGGACATCTGGGCGCTACGTGACGTCACGCTGCACGTAGAGCCCGGCAAGTCGATTGGCTTCGTCGGCCGAAACGGCTCGGGCAAGACGACGCTCCTCAGGCTGATCGCGGGCATCTTCGGCCCGACGACGGGGCGGGTCGAGGTCGGGGGCTCGGTCGGGTCACTCCTCGAGCTGGGCGCAGGCTTCCACCCCGATTTCACCGGGCGCGAGAACATCTACCTGAGCGGGTCGATCTACGGGCTCAAGCGGCGCACGATCAACGAGCGACTTGAGGAGATCGTTGCCTTTGCCGAGCTCGACAGGTTCATCGACTTCCCCGTGCGCACGTATTCGGCCGGGATGCAAATGCGACTCGGGTTTGCGATCGCGGTGCACGTCCAGGCCGAGGTGCTCCTCCTCGACGAGGTCTTCGCCGTCGGCGACGAGGCGTTTCAGCGCAAGTGCGTGAACAAGATCATCGATTTCACCGGCCAGGGCGGCACCCTCTGCTTCGTGTCGCACGCCGCCACAGCGGTCGAACAGCTCTGTGACCGGGCGGTGCTGCTTCGGAACGGGCAGATCGAATACGACGGCGATACCGAGGAGGCGCTGAAGCGCTACCAGGCGTTGCTCGCCGACGAGGAGGCGCCACCCGAGGCCGGCGCGGGGCTGCGGGAGTGGGGCTCAGGCGAGGTGCGAGTCGCCGCGTTTGCGGTCGAGGGTGCCGACGGTGTCCCACGAGACCGCTATGTCGCCGGCGAGCCGATCTCGGTCCGGCTCCTCCTCGAGACGAAGCAGTCGATCACTCCGCCGCGCCTCTCACTGGAGCTACGCGACCTCTCGGGCGCCCTGCTCGGGGCCACCCAGCAGGATCTCGGCGAGCTGGGTTGGGACGGGGAGCCGGGCGTCGGGCACGTTCGGTTCGCAGTCGACCGCCTGCCGCTCGCGGAGGGCACCTTCCAGTTCGGCGTCACCATCGTCGACGCCGAGGGATCGCACCGTTACCACCGCCTCGACCGCGCGGCGCAGTTCATCGTCTCCAGCAGCGATCATTCGCGAGGCCCGCTGCTCTTCGAGGGCGCATGGTCGCTGGAAGGGTCGCGGCCCCAGGTGGGAGCGGCATGAGCTCGAGAACCTGTCCCGACTGGCCACAGCTGACCGAGATCGCGCCGGAGCTCCAGTTCAAGCACTACACGGTGGCGGAGGCGAAGCTTCCGGGCGACGCGCTCATGACGCTGCCGGACATCTCGCTCGACGACGTCGCGATCTGCGCCGACCTGGACAAGAACGTGTTCTACGCCGAGCACACGGACCCGAGGGTGGCCGAAGCCCTGCGGGCCAGCCACTGGTACGAGGTGCGCGAGTGGACGTCGACCGGGCCGGGCACCGCCGCGCCCGCCTGAATCGGCGCAGGAAGTCGCTTCGGGCAGCTCAGAGTTCCACTTTCGCGACACCCACGGCACAGACATGCATGCATTTCGCCGTTAGGCTGAAATCGGTGGGTGGCCTGCGGCCGGCCCCGACGGCTAGCTCGAAAAGTTCCCATGAGGCTCCGATTCAGTGACGAGTTCGAGCACGGCTTCGGGTGGAGCCTCGAAGGCGAGCGGCTCCACCGGACCTCGCACGCCGTGAAGACGGGTGGAAGCGTCTGGCTGACGGACGTCGTCGATGCCCCCGGAATCGACGAGCGGATCCGCGCCCTCGGCGAGCCGGCCGGAATCGTCCAGCTCCTCGACCGTCACAAGCGGGACTGTGCCGCGGTCGCCGGCCGGCTCGGCCTCGCTCTCCACGTGACGCCGTTCACCGACGTGCCGGGAGCGCCGTTCGTCGTGCTGCCGATCGCGCGGCGCAGGATCTGGCGTGAGATCGCCGTCTGGTGGCCCGAGCAGCGGATCCTCGTCTGCGGCGACGCGCTCGGGAGCCTCGGCTACTTCCGCGCGCGGGGCGAACCGTTCGGCGTTCATCCCCTCCTGCGCCTGGCCCCACCGAGGCGCGCTCTCGGAGGGCTCGAGCCGGAGCACATCCTCTTCGGGCACGGCGACGGCGTCCACGGCCCCGGGGCCGCACCCGCGCTGCGGGAAGCGCTCGCTACGGCACGCAGGCGCCTGCCGCGAGCCCTACTTCCACACTGAACGGCGGCGCAGCGCGATCCCCGTCATCAGCTCGCGCACGGTCCGCTCGGCGACGAGCGCGGTGATGTCCGCCGAGCCGACGGCCGTCGGGATCACCTCGACGACCTCGGCTCCGACCACGTTGAGCTTGGCGGCGGCCGTCCGCACGGCCCAGAGCAGCTCTGCCGGGGTGAGGCCGCCCGGCTCGGGCGTGCCGGTCCCGGGAGCGAAGGCGGGGTCGAGCACGTCCACGTCGATCGAGAGGAACGCGACGCCCTTGCCGGCGATCGCGAGAGTCTGCGCGATCACGTCCTCGATCCCGAGGCGGCGCACGTCGTGGGCGAAGAAGCTCTTGATCCCCTGCTTGGCCTGCCACTCGAACTCCGCCGGGCCGGGCCAGTAGCCGCGCAGGCCGATCTGGACATAGCGCGTCGGGTCGATCGCCCCCTCCTCGACGAGGCGGTACATCGGCGTCCCGTGCGAGACCTCGACCCCGAAGACCTGCGTTCCGGTGTCCGTGTGCGTGTCGAAGTGGACGAGGCCGACGGGGCCGTGCGCGGCCGCGCAGGCGCGGATGTCGGGCTCGGCGATCGAGTGGTCGCCCCCGAGGACGATCGGGATCGCGCCGGCCGCGAGCACCTGCCCGACGGTCGCCTCGATCGCAGCGAGCGAGCGCGCCGGGTCGGCGGGCACCACGGGGGCGTCGCCGAAGTCGACCATCCGCAACTCGGCGAAGGCGTCGATGCCGGCCTCGAGGTGCGGGCCGGGCGAGCCGCTCGCCGCGCGGATCGCCCGCGGGCCGAAGCGGGCTCCCGGCCGATTGGAGACGAGATCGTCGGTCGGTGCCCCGACGACCGCGACGGCGATTCCGGTGAGCTCCGCCGGGTCCTCGGTGTAGGGGAGCCCGCCGAACGTGAGCAGTCCGGCGAAGTGGGGCTTCTCGCCGTACTCGCGCCAGCGGTCGAGAGGATCGATCACGGCTGAATTCTCCCACCGGCACCGGCAGTCGCGCCCAGGCGAGGGTCGACTTTCCGCAGCGGCACGAGCACGATGAGGCCGCTGAGCGCGACGAGCGAGGCGACGAGGAAGACGCCGCCGTAGCCCCAGACCGCAGCGACACCGCCCAGCGAGAACGCGCCGAGGCCGATCGCGACGTCCACGAACGCGCCGACCGTGCCCACCGTTGCGCTCCGTTCGGCCGTCGTCGTCGCCTCCATTGCCAGCAGCACGGCAGAGGGGTAGGTGAGCGCCTGCCCGGCCGCGAAGACGACCGTCCCCACGAGCAGGCCGCTCGTCGACTGCCACGCGCCGATCGTCGCGAGCCCCACCGCGAGCGTCACGAAGGAGACCACGAGCGTGCGCCGGGCGCCCAGCGCATCCGGCACCTTGCGGCCGAAGGCGCGGACGAGGCAGATGACGCCCCCGAAAAGCGCAAAGACGAGACCGGGGCGATCGATACCGAGATCACGGGCATAGAGGGCCGCAAACGTGATGAAGCCGCCGAAGCCGAGCAGTCCGACGAGGACGAGCAGCCCGGGGACGAGCGCACCGCGCGGCGGCAGCCAGCCGGGCGAGGCCGTCGAGTGCTCCAGCTGCGGTTGCGTCTCACGGAAGGTCGCGAGCATCACGATCGAGGCCAGAACGAGCCCGGCGGCGACGAGCCAGACGGCCGTGAACCGGTCGCCGCCGAGGACGAGGTCGGCGAGCACTGGGCCGATCGTCAGCCCGAGGTACGAAGCGAGCGTGACGAGGCTCATCGCCTCGCCGCGCCGATGCCCGGGCGCGAGGTCGGCGATCACCGTGTACGCGCCGACCACGAACGTCGCTTCCGCCGCGCCGGCGACCAGGCGGATCGCGACGACCGCCGCGAGCCCCGGATTGAGCGCGAGGGCGAGGTAGCAGGCGAGCATCACGGCGGCCCCGGCGAGCAGGAGCGGGCGCCGACCACGCCGGTCTGCGAAGCGACCGGAAAGGATCGAGAAGACCATCGAGGTCACACTGGCCGCGCCGACCGCGACCCCGATCCCGACCGAGCCTCGACCGAGCTCGTCCTTCGTGTAGAGCGGCAGCGTGAAGACGACCATGCCGAACGAGCCGAAGGCGCCGAGGGTGGCGATCCAGACGCGGACGAACGCAGGGCTCATCAGTCGGCTCTCCACGAGCCGATTCAATCAGTGTGCCGAGGGGCTAGTCGATACTCGGACGCAACGCGATGAAATACGGCGCGCTGACGCCGACCAGCCAGCGTGTCGTCCGCCAGGTGACCGCGAGGAAGAGCACGGCCGCTCCGGAGAGGATGATCAACGTCTGCGCGGCGAGCGCGAATCCGAGTGCCTCCGTGGTGCCGATTCCGGAGACGATGAGCAGGGTCGCACCCGCCCCGACCTGGGTCGCTGCGCCTCCGAGTGCGATCGGCAGGGCCGCCGCCGCGGCTCCCGCGCACAGGAACATCATCGCGAGCGGGAACTTGAAGCCGAAACCCAGAGCCGCCAGCAGCAGCGTCAAGGCGGAAGCGCGCACGACCCACGAGGCGGAAACGAGCGCCCAGGCCTCGATCGCGCCTCGCAGCGGCGTCGCTCTCGGCGCCAGCCAGCGGGCGATCCGGTAGCGCATCAACCACGGGCTGCGCGCGACAAAGGGGAGCGCGGCGACGATACCGGCCGCGGCGATACCGCCCGCGCCGACGATTGCGAAGCCGATCCGAACGCCGACCGAGTTCCCCGGCCAGGCCGATGCGATGAGGGAGAACGGGGCGAGCGCGGCGGCGTCGATCAGGCCCAGCGTCACGAGCGAGAGGCAGATCGTCTTCACCCCCGCGGGGCAGCCCGGGAACCGGCGGACGATCGCGATCCGGACGAGCTCGTCGAAGCGGCCCGGGAGGACGATGCCCATGATGCTCGCCCCGCCGCCGGCGGCGGCCAGGGAGACAGGACCGGGTCGTTCCGGGTGGTGGAAGAGCCGATCCCAGCCGATCGCCTTCAGCAGGAACGCAGCGAGAAAGAGCAGCGCGACGGAGACAAGCAGCACCGGCCGCCCGTTAGAGAACGGCAGCGGTGTGCTGCGGAGGTGCAGGAGCGCCAGTCCGAAGAGCACGACCCCGGCAACCACCGAGCCAACGGTGATGACGACGTGCCCTCGTCTTGATGAACCGGCGTGTCGGAGGTACGAGAGCGATCTTCGCGCTCGGCCTGGCCGGCGATCGCTCATGACTGCTCCTCGCTGGACGACCCAGTCATGGTAGCCGTTGTTCCAGGACGACGGTTTTGGGCAAGATGTGTCTTGATGGCGCGATTCATTCTGCTCATGACGCTCATTGCCGGCCTGGCCGTTGCGCCTCTCGGTCTATCGGCAAATCAGAGCCGGGTCGCGAGTCACTGCAGCGCGAGCGGCGACGTCTGTTACGGGATCTTCAAGAACGTCGGCGCCGTTCGCTTCCAGTTGACCCTCGCGGCGAAGTATTTCGCCCGCTATCGGATCTGCGTCCGCCCGCTCGGGCAGAAGGCGACGTGCAAGAGGTTCCGCGTGCGCAAGGTGGGCGCGAACTGGGGCGGCAGGGTGAGCTGGCAGAAGAACTTCCCGCTGGCGGGCCCGCGCCGGTACCAGGTGACGTGGATCCACGGCGGCCACCGGCTCGGACCGCGGCTCGCCTTCACGCTGCCGGCGCCGACGACCTAGGGTTGAGCTGGCCCCAGCGTATGGGCCTCTCGGTTTCCTGACGCGTCGCTCAGACCCCGTATGCGAGCGGAACAGTGCCAGGACGCACGGGCCGCTCGCTGGAGGGGGCTGAGCGGCGCGAGGCGAGGCCGGAGCGCGGCTTTGCCGCGCGGGAGGGCTCGCCGGTCAGGGAAGCGAGACCGGCGGGGCGTAGCGTGGGTCGAAGTTGCAGGCCACGCGCAGGAGCGTCTCGTGCAAGGCCTTCCGGGCCTCGTCGTCCAACGGCTCGAGGAACGTCTGCTCGATCCGCTTGACGGTCGACCGCAGGCTCACGAGGTGGCGCTTGCCCTCTGCGGTGATCGAGACCTCGTGGCGGCGCCTGTCTTTCGGGTCGCGCTTGCGTTCGACGAAACCGTCCGCTTCGAGCTCGTCGAGGACGTGAACGAGCTGGCTGCGGTCGACACCGACCGCGTCCGCGATCGCCGCCTGCGTCTTCTGTGCCCCCTCACCGAGGATCGCGAGGACGCTGTACTCGTAGATGCCGCAGCCCTCGCGCTCGAACTCGGCCATCACCTGCATCTTGATCGCAATGCCAACCCGCGCCAGCAGGAAAGTTGTGCTCGAACGGAGCTCCTTCGGGAGGCACGGCTTGAGCTGTGGTTGGAGCTCTGCTTCGAGCTCTGTGATCTCGGCTGGAATGCTCATCGGCACGTAGTGTAGCGCACGACCATCATGTTGTGTGTATATTGTGGAAGCACTCAACGATTGGAGTTACCGATGAGCCCACTGGAAAATCGTAGACGATGGATCGGATTAGCACTCATCGTCCTCGCGCAATTCATGGTCGTGCTGGACGTCGCGATCGTGAATGTTGCGCTTCCGTCGATCAAGACGGATCTCCACTTCAGCCAGGAAGGCCTGCAGTGGATAGTCACCGCGTACGCCATCATCTTCGGCGGCGTGCTGCTCCTGGGAGGCCGGCTCGCCGATCTCCTCGGTCGGCGCCGTCTCTTCATCGCGGGAATCGCTCTCTTCACGGTCGCCTCGCTGCTCGACGGCCTGGCGTGGTCGGAAGGGTCGCTGATCGGCTTCCGCGCGTTGCAGGGGCTCGGGGCAGCGCTTCTCTCTCCCGCGGCGCTCTCGATTCTGACGACGACGTTCAAGGAAGGACGCGAGCGGAACCTCGCGCTCGGCATCTGGGGAGCGGTCTCGGGTAGCGGTGCCGCAGCGGGCGTGCTCGCAGGCGGTGCGCTGACCAGTGCCTTCAGCTGGTCGTGGATCTTCTTCGTCAACGTTCCGGTCGGGGCCCTCGTCCTCGGGCTCACGCCGTTCTTGCTCAGGGAGAGCCGAGCCGACCTGAATCACAGGTACTTCGATACCGCCGGCGCGACGACGATCACCGGCGGGCTGATGCTCCTCGTCTATGCGATGACGCGTGCCACGCAACACGGGTGGGTGACCGCCGAGACGATCGCCCTCCTCGCGGCCTCCGCCGCGCTCGTGGTCGGATTCGTCGTCATCGAGCTGCGCTCGAAGGCGCCGCTCCTGCCGATGAGCATCTTCCGCCTGCGGACGCTGTCCGCGTCGAACATCAGCGGGTTCCTGCTCGCCGGCTCGCTGTTCTCGCAGTTCTTCCTGCTTACGCTGTACATGCAGCAGGTCCTGCACTACTCGGCGCTCCAGACCGGCGTGGCGTACATCGCGCTGACGCTCACGGTCATCGTGATCGCGGGTGTGGCGCAGTCGCTAACGACCCGGTTCGGGGTTCGTCCGTTGCTGACCGCCGGGATGGTGCTCTCGGGCGCGTCGATTGTTCTCTACGCGCAGCTTCCGGTGCACGGGCACTACTTCTGGAACCTCTTCCCGGCGTTCCTGCTCAGTGGGGTCGGGCTCGCGTTCGCGTTCGTCCCGATGTCGATCGGCGCTCTGGCCGGCGTGCGTCACTCCGAGGCCGGCGTCGCGTCAGGGTTGATCAACACGAGCCAGCAGATCGGCGGCGCGATCGGAGTCGCAGTCGCAACGACGATCGCTACGACGTTCACGGCGCACTACGTCAACGCGCATCCCGGCTCGAGCCCGCTTGGGGCGAATGCACTGACGCACGGATTCACGATCGCGTTCTACTCGCTCGCGGCGATCGCAGCGGTGGGCGCGCTCGTGGCGGCGCTTTTGACGGAGTCGGCTCCAGCGGTCACCGCAGAGGAGCCCGCGGCCCTGTTGGAGGCAGCGTGAACGCCTTCGAATACGACCGGGGCACGCATGAGATCACGGACGTCCTCACGCAGCTCAAGGGTCTCGTCCTCGTTCAGCCCATCCTCGAGGCCAGAGGGGTGAGCAACGAGGAGCTCGAGCGGCATACGGGCGAGATCGATCGGGTCCGCGCCCGCCTTGCGGACCTCGTGCGAAGCTCAGGCGGCGGTGTCGAAAGCGCCGCCGCCTGAGCCGAAGCGGAAGCGGAGCGCGACGGCGATCGTCGTCACGCAGACCGTGAAGGCGACCGCGTTCGGCACGATCAGGAACCAGTTGTCGATCGTGAGCCCGTAGGCGACCCAGAGCGTGAAGCCGACGAGCAGGACCCAGAAGTAGAAGATCGACACCTCGCGCGACGAACGGAAGCGGAGCATCTTGCGGATCTGGAGCCCCGGCGAGATCGCCATCAGGACTCCCCAGGCCGCAGCCGAGATTGCGAGGACGGTCTCCATCGGTCTCGCACTTCGGTCTTCGCGGATGATCCCCTTGCGATGGACGGGTTGACGCTTCGTTTCCGGCCGCTGGAGCCGGCTGACCTCCATTTGATGCATGAGTGGCTCCAGCGGCCGCACGTGAAGCGGTGGTGGAGAGACCGGGAGACCTACGAGGCGGTCGTGGAGCATTACCTGCCCTCGATCGAAGGCGACGAGCCGACCGACCACTACCTCGCGCTCTTGGGCGAGGAGCCGATCGGGTACGTCGAGACTTATCTCGTCTCGGACTATCCAGACTACGCGGCGCTGATCGGGGTCGCGGAGGGGGTGGCCGGGGTCGACCTCTTCATCGCCGACGAGGCGCTGACCGGCCAGGGGCTCGGCACCGAGATCCTGCGTCGCTTCGTCGACGAGGTCGTCTTCGGCACGCCGTCGACGACGAGCTGTGTCGCCGATCCGGCCGCACGGAATGTTGCCTCGCGCCGCGCCTTCGAGAAGGCGGGCTTTCGTGTCGTCAAGGAGTTCGTCGAGGACGGAGAGCCGCACGCCCTCATGCGTCGCGACCGCAGCGTTTAGCTGACCGAGGCGCGCGGGCTAGTACTCGCCGGTCTCGACCGAGTCCAGGATCCGCGCCTGCGGGCCCTCGAGGCCGAGGTCGCCGCCGACTCGGCCCCACAGCTCACGGAGCGCCGCGCTGAACTTCTCTCGCCGGTGCTGCCGAACTCGAGCTCGATGACGACGTTGTTCGGGTCGTCGGTTCCGCGCAGGATGCGGTAGCTGCGCACGCCGCCCTGCTCGCGTCCGACGGGATCGCTGTCGAAGCTCTGCTTCCACGCGTCGAAGCCGCGGGTCTTGTGCTGGATCTGCAGGATGGGCATGGCCCTACCTTACGGATCTCCTGCCTCTAAGCCGCGGCGGATGCAACCCGCTCGCTCGCGCGCGCGCATTCGGCCGCGTGATCGGGTGAGTCGTCGACTGCGAACCGCTCTGCGACCCGTACGACCTCGCCGCCGAGCAGCTTGAGCTGCTGCTCGATCGCCGGATCGAGAATCCGGCCGGCTTCGTCGAAGACACGCGCTGCCGTCGCGACCGGGACGACGTAGGGCACGGCCCACGCGCGAAGCGCTCGCACGGAGAACTCCATCGTGTTGATCGCCTGCAGGCCCTGTGCTCCGCCTGACGCGCAGATCAGGCCGATCACCTTGTCCTGGAGATAGGGCGGATCCCGATCGCCGAGCGGGTGCAGCCAGTCGATCGCGTTCTTGAGAGCGCCGGAGATCGACCCCTGGTACAGCGGGCTGCTCCAGATGAGGCCGTCTGCCGCGTAGAGGCCCTCGATCACCTGCGCCGCCGCGGCGGTCGGCTCGTGCACGTCGGGGTTGTACATCGGCAGCTCGAGCTCGCGGATGTCGAGGAGCTCGGTCTCGGCCCCGGCGGCCTCCGCACCTTCGAGAGCCGTAGCCAGCGCGGCGCGACTCCGCGAGACCGCCGCCAGCGAACCGCCAAGCCCGACGATGTTCAGCGGTCGATTGGGACTCACAGCCGGAGTCTTAACGGAATCGGCCGACGACGGAGGTCGACCGGGCCGTCGCGGTTGTCACAGAATCGGCACACCTAGGCCCTGACAACAAACGGTGTCCCCGACACCGTTTCTCCCAGAGTTGACATGAATCCCCGTTGACACCGAAAGGTGTCCCGACACCCGTTTCTCCCCGGCCTCCCCGTCGATGCTCCGCGGGGCATACTGGACGCATGGCCACGCAGCTTCCGCTGATCGAAGAACGCGCAAATCCTCCGGGCTTCTGCCAGTACGTCGATGGCCCGTGCGATCAGGACTTCTCTACCGCGGTGCAGGCGGACGCTTTCTTCATTTATCCGTCGAAGCCCGAGTCGATCGCAGCCGCTATCGAGGCTGCAGCGACACAACTTCGGAATATCAACGCCGGGAAAGTCTGGCGCACGTGGCGTGAACTTGGACCCGAGGGAAAGATCATCTTCTGCGAGATCTCAAAGTCGATCCGGTTCGCCGGTTCGGTCGTCGCTGATGTCACAACGCTGAACTTCAATCTATTATTTGAAATCGGCTACGCGATCGGCCTCGGTGTACCGGTCGTTCCTGTTCGCGACACGTCGTACAACAAGAGCCGTCGCGAATTTGATGCGCTGGGCGTCCTCGACACTGTCGGCTACGTCGACTTCGCGAACGGGCGAGATCTCGCAGATCAACTCGCGGCTGCTCTTCCTGGCGAGCCCTTTCCGCCTGCAACGCATAAGCCGTTCCTGGCCTCGCCGCTTTACGTGTTGAGGGGGCCTGTTAGCACCGAAGGGACGGTGAAGCTCCTATCGACGTTGAAGAAGTCGCGACTCGGATTCCGCACATATGACCCCGTCGAAACGCCGCGGCTCTCGCTGCACGAAGCGCGTCGTCAAGTCGCTGGGTCTGCAGGCGTTGTGGCACATCTTCTCAGCCCGCACCGCGATGACGCGATCGTGCACAACGCCCTCTGCGCGCTGATCTGCGGGATTGCAATGGCCCAAGAGAAGGCGGTCCTCATGCTTCAAGAAGAGGCAGTGCCGCAGCCGATCGACTACCGCGACGTGGTCCAGTCGTACTCGAATCCGAACGAGATCCCGCAGCTCGTTGAACCGCTCGTGCTCCGCGTCGTCGAAAAGCTTCAGCTGGCTGCACCGCCTCGGATCGACCTAACGGAGTCGCCGCTTGAGCGTCTCGATCTCGGTGATCCCGCGGCCGAGAACGAGATTCGCGCTCTTCGCGAGTACTTCGTCCGTACGGGCGCGTTTCGGCAGGCCGTGCAAGGCCACGGTCGACTCGTTGTCGGGCGGAAGGGAACTGGAAAGACCGCGATCTTCTACGAAATCCGTGACTCGCTGGGGCGGAGCAGGTCGATGCTTGTCTTGGACCTCAAGCCCGAGGGGCACCAATTCACGAAGTTGCGCGAGGCAGTTCTTTCAGAACTCCCGACCGGCCTGCAGGAACACACGGTCACCGCGTTCTGGAACTACATCTTGCTTGCAGAGATGGCTCACAAAATTCTTGAACGTGAGCGGCACCATGCCTACCAGGACGGCGATCGTCTAAAGCGGTTTGAGGAGCTCGAGGCCGCCTATCTTGAGCACGCGCTCGCCCACGAGGAGGATCTGTCACAGCGCTTGTTACGGCAGGTAGACCGTCTCGTGGCTCGGTACGGGGACGTTGGCCGCGACGAGATGCGCGATCGCATGACCGAGGTGCTTTACGCGACGGACATTCGGACGCTAGACAACGCGGTTAGCGACTACCTTCAAGAGAAGGAGTCCGTCTGGCTCTTGATCGATAACCTAGATAAGAGCTGGGCGACGCGCGGGACAACGCCCGAGGACATTCAGATTGTGCGTGGTCTGCTCGAAGCAACGCGAAAGCTTCAGCGACAGCTCGAGGAACGCGGTGTTGAGTTCAAGTGTCTCGTGTTCATCCGCACTGATGTGCACGAACATCTCGTGCGTGAGACACCCGACAAGGATAAGGACACGGCCATCCGTCTCGACTGGGATGACCCCGAGCTCCTGCAAGAAATAATCCGAAAGCGCATCGCTACAAGCACAGACGCTGAGGGCGCCTTCAGCGATGTGTGGCGAGCGTTCTTCGTGTCGCACGTTGGGGTAGAGGAGTCGTTCAACTACATGGTCGAGCGTACGCTGATGCGACCCCGAGACCTTCTCAAGTTCGTTCAGCGCTCTGTCGAGGTCGCGTTGAATCGCGGCCATTCAAAAGTCACGGCCGAGGACATCCTCCAGGCCGAGCAAAGTTTCTCGGAGGACATGCTTCTCACGACGCAGTTCGAGATTGAGGACACGACGCGAGCACTTGCAGACGCGCTGTTTGTTTTCGTCGATACAACGAGGACCCTTACGTGGACCGACGCCGAAACCCTGTTGCGGAGCCAGGAGATCGCGGCCGCAGACATTCCGCGTGCGATCGAACTGCTTGTGTGGTTTGGATTTCTTGGAGTAGCTGGCGCAACGCCCGAGGAAGACCGATTCGCGTACCAGGTTCGTTACAACGTGCCGCAGTTGCTGCGTCCGGCACAAGTGGGCGATGCGCGCCTCGTCATCCATCCTGCTTTTCACGCGGCGCTCCGGCTAGACGCCGCGCGTGATCAGTGATGCTGTGGAAGCATGTAGGCGTCTCTGCCTCAAACGCCACTTTGACGCACCGCAGATCGCCATCGGGACGACTGTTCGTTAGCTACAGCCCGTGTTCGTGCCGCAATCTCTGCACGTGTAGCACGAGCCGGTTCTGATCATTCGTCCGCCGCACTTCGCGCACTCGACCGCGTCTTCCCACGCGTTGAACAGGGCTGTTTGGCCCGGTGGGGGAGCCTCGAGAGGCGCTGCCGGGGCTTCCGCCGTGCTCGGCTCGCCGTTGCTGTAGCGCTCCGCCATTCGCGCCTTCACCTCGGGGGAGAGGATCCCGATCTCCTCCTGCTGGTCGACGGTCAGGAACCGCTTGCCCATCCAGCGGAAGATGTAGTCGACGATCGACTTGGCGATTCGGATGTCCGCGTCGTTCGTCTGGCCGCTTGGCTCGAAGCGCATGTGCGCGAACTTCGAGATATAGACCTCGAGCGGCACGCCGTACTGCAGGCCCAGCGAGACCGAGATCATGAACGCGTTCATGAGGCCGGCCAGGGTCGTGCCTTCCTTCGCGATGTCGACGAAGATGTCGCCCGGAGTGCCGTCCTCGTAGAGGCCGACGTGGATGTAGCCCTCGTAGTCGCCGACGCGGAACTTGCGGCCGACTTCGACCCGGTCCTCGGGGAGTCGGCGGCGCTGGGTGAGCGGGACCGGCGGTGCAGCCACGCCCGTCAGTGCCTCGATTGCCGCGCCCGTCTTCGACGACAGCGGCTGGGCGACCTTGCAGTTGTCGCGGTAGATCGCGATCGCCTTCACGCCGAGCTTCCACGCGTCCAGAACCACCTGCGCGACGTCATCGACCGTCGCCTCCTCGGGCAGGTTGACCGTCTTCGAGATCGCGCCCGAGATGAACGGCTGGACGGCGCCCATCATCTTCACGTGACCCATGTAGTGGATCGCCCGCTCGCCGACGGCGCAGTCGAAGACCGGGTAGTGCTCCTTCTTCACGTGCGGAGCGCCGATCATGGTGTTCTTCTCGTCGACGTACGCCTCGATCTCGGAGACCTCGGCCGGCGCGTAGCCGAGCCGCTCGAGCGCCATCGGCACGGTCTTGTTGACGATCGTGATCTCGCCGCCACCGACGAGCTTCTTCGACTTGACGAGCGAGAAGTCGGGCTCGACGCCGGTCGTGTCGCAATCCATCATGAAGCTGATCGTCCCGGTCGGGGCCAAAACGGTCGCCTGCGCGTTCCGGTACCCGTGCACCTCGCCGAGGTTCAGCGCCTCGTCCCAAGCGCGCCTGCACGAGGAGAGGAGATCGGCCGGCACCACGTCGGTGTTCTCGATGTTGCCGACCGCGGCGCGGTGCTGCGCCATGACGCCGATCATCGCGGCCGCGTTCGGCTGGTAGCCCGCGAACGGGCCCATGCGCGACGCGATCTCGGCCGACTTGCGGTACGCGCGCCCGGTCATGACCGCCGTGATCGCGGCGGCATACGCTCGGCCCTCGTCCGAGTCGTAGGGCAGGCCGCGCGCCATCAGGAGTGCGCCGAGGTTCGCGTAGCCGAGCCCGAGTTGGCGGAACGCCTTCGCGTTGCCCTCGATCTGCGGCGTCGGGTACGAGGAGTAGCCGACGAGGATCTCCTGCGCGAGGAACATGACATCGACGGCGTGCTCGAACTGCTCGACCTCGAACTCGCCGTCCTCGCGGCGGAACTTCAGGAGGTTGATCGACGCGAGGTTGCACGCACTGTCATCAATGGACATGTACTCGGAGCACGGGTTCGACGCGTTGATCCGGCCCGTGTTCGGCAGCGTGTGCCATTGGTTGATCGTCGTGTCGTACTGGATGCCCGGGTCGGCGCACTTCCACGCCGCGGTCGCCATGTCGCGCAGCAGCTTCTTCGCCGGGATCGTCTCGACGACCGTTCCGTCGGTGCGGGCGGTCAGGTTCCAGTCGGAGCCCGCCTCGGCCGCCTCCATGAACGCGTCGGTGACGCGCACGGAGTTGTTCGCGTTCTGGTACTGGATCGAGGCCCAGTCGCTCGAGTCGAGCGACATGTCGTAGCCCGCCGCCTCGAGGACGCGCGCCTTCTCCTCCTCCTTCGCCTTGCACCAGATGAACTCGTCGATGTCGGGGTGGTCTATATCGAGCACGACCATTTTGGCCGCACGGCGGGTCTTTCCGCCGGACTTGATCGTGCCGGCGGACGCGTCGGCGCCGCGCATGAAGCTGACGGGGCCGGAGGCGTAGCCGCCCTTCGAGAGCTGCTCCTTCGACGAGCGTAGCTTCGAGAGGTTGACGCCCGAGCCCGAGCCGCCGCGGAAGATGACGCCCTCGCGGCGGATCCAGTCGAGGATCGAGTCCATCGAGTCCTCGATCGAGAGGATGAAGCACGCCGAGCACTGCGGCTTCTCCTCGAAACCAACGTTGAACCAGACCGGGCTGTTAAAGGCGGCGTACTGGTTGACGAGGATCGCCTTCAGCTCGGCCTCGAAGGTCTCGGCCTCTTCCTCGTCGGCGAAATAGCCGCCCTCGCGGCCCCAGGTGCCGACCGTCGTGACGATCCGCCCGATCATCTGCTTCACGCTCGACTCGCGGTCGGGCGAGCCCATGCGGCCGCGGAAGTACTTCTGCGCGACGATGTTCGTGGCCGTCTGCGACCAGAACTTCGGGAACTCGACGCCACGCTGCTCGAAGACCGGCTTGTCCTTGCCGGGGATGAGCGCGTCGCGAATCTCCCACTCGACTTCCTCGAACGGATCGCGCCCCGGAATCGTGAAATACCGGCGAACGGCGACCTTCGCGTCGTCGTGGACGACCGTGTTCACGATCTCGTCCTGGGTTGTCTCTGCGGTCTGCGGGATCTTTGCGGACGCCATTCCTTACCTCCTCGTCTAAGCCTAGTTATGAGCGCCCAGTCGGCGGAACGGCCGTCGGCGAGCGGACCTGCCAGACTAGGAGCGGCGTCGGACGGAACGCGAAAAGGGCTTTAACCAGGGACTTTCCGTGCCCGCAGACGCCGGGAGACGAGGCCTGCGGCGCCCGCGGCGATCAGCAGGAGCGCGAGCCCGGCCATGATCAGGAGCGGCAGCGGAATCGTGTCTGCGCTCCGCGAGCCCAGCTTGTCCAGTCCCTGCTTGAAGAGGGCGGGATCCGGATCGTTCGCCGCCTGCTTCTTGGCCGAGTTGCCGGCCGCCGGGTTGACGCCTGCGAGCACGCGCCCCTTCGCCCGGCTCGCCCGCTGCCGCGCGGCCTGGATTTCTTCGACGATCCCGGTGTAGGCCCTCAGATCCTCGGGGACCGCCGCGATCGCCTCGCGGTAGCAGTGCAACGGATACGTGCGATCGACCCGGCCGTTGTCGTGCCAGTCCTCGATGATCTGGCTTGCGCAGGACGTCTTGGCAGCCGAAACGGGGGCTGCTACCCCGAGCGCAAGCGCGGTCAGGGCGGCAACCAGCACGGTGACGGCAGTTATCCGGGCGGGTCGGATAGGTCGAAACCTACCTACTCGGGGGCGTAGACATCCTGCTGAGTCTCTCGGACGTGAGTGATCCCCGCGTTAGCCGGTTGTTAACCATTTGTATGCGAGGCACGGGTGGTAGCTTCGCCTCTATGCGGACGGGAGCGCTGGCCCTGCTCGCGACGGCCGGCGTGCTCCTCGCCGCCTCGCTCCTCTTTGGAGGCGGTTCGAGCGTCGGGCCGGTCTCCTGGATCGGCACCGGCGCGGTCCTGGCGGCGGTCGCTGCGTGCGGGGCTGCGCTCTGGGGAATCCTTCCTGCGCCTGCGCTCGGCCGGGAGGGGCTCGCGTTTGCGTGCCTCGCCGGAGGGTTCGTCGCCTGGAACGGCGTGACGATCCTCTGGTCGGCTGCGCCCGACCGCTCGTGGGAGTACTTCAACCGCGGGCTCGTCTATCTCGCCTTCGCCGTCGTGGGGGCCTTCGTCGGGTCGGCCGTCGCTCCGCGCTCGGTCGTCTGGGTCGTCGGCGGGCTGATCGGAGCCACCTCTCTCTGGGCCCTGCTCGAGAAGGCTGTGCCTGCGCTGTACGGCGACTATGGGCGGCTTGCCCGCCTGCGCTCGCCGGTCGGCTACTGGAACGCGCTCGCGCTCGTCGTCGTCTTCGGCCTGGCGCCCGCGCTGTGGGCGGCGACCAGGCCCCGCTCTTCGCGGGGCGTCAAGGCGGGCGCCGCTGTGCTCCTCTACTCGCTCATCGTCGCGCTCGTTCTTACGTACTCGCGCGGGGGCGTGCTCGCCGCGCTTGTCGCGCTCGGGCTCTGGTTCGCGTTGACCCGGGAGCGCTTCGACAGCCTGGCCGCGCTCGTCACGGCCGCGGCACCGGCCGGCGCAGTGCTCGCGCTCGCCCTGGCGCTGCCCGGAATCGCCCAGGACGGCCAGCCGCGTAGCGTCCGCGTCCAGGACGGCGCCGTGTTCGCGCTCGCGTTCGTGCTCGGCGCAGGCATTGCCTTCGCGGCGGCGTTCTTCGCCCGCGAGCGGCCGAGCCCGGAGCGCCAGCGCCTCCTCCTGCGCGTCGCCGCCGGCGCGACCGCGGCCCTGCTCGTCGTCGCAGTTGGTGTGATCGCGTCGCGAGGGAACCCGCTCAAGAGCCAGGATGTCGTGCAGACCCCCAGTCGCTTCAGCGAGGGGAGCCTGAACAACCGCTGGGGCTGGTGGAAGGAGGCCTGGCACGCCTTCGAGGAACAGCCGCTGCGCGGCACCGGCGCGGGCTCCTTCGAGGTCGTGCACAAGAAGCTGCGCACGAGCAACGTCAGCGTCCGCGAGGTGCACGACCTGCCGCTCCAGTTCGCCTCCGAGACGGGTCTCGTCGGCCTCCTGCTCGCGGCCGGGGCGGCGGGCGCGGCCCTGCTCGGCGCCCGGCGCGCGCTTCGGCGGCTCGACCGCGAGGGACAGGCTGCGGCAGTTGCCCTCGGCGTCGCTCTCCCGACGTTCCTCGTCCACGGGGCGTTCGACTACGACTGGGAGTTCGTCGCCCTCTGCGGGCCGCTCTTCTTCGTGACCGGCGTCCTGCTCGCCACCGGGCGGAAGCCGACGCGCGTCCGGCATCCGGTCTGGGCGCTCGCGCTCGTCCTGGTCGCGTGGGCGGGGCTGTACTCGATCGCGGCCCCCCGGTTTGCCGCCGCGCGGGTGAACGACGCGTACTCCGAGATCGAGCGCGGCTCGGTGGAGCAGGCCGTCGCCGACGCCAAGAGCGCGCACTCGCTCGACCCGCTCTCGATCGATCCTCTCGAGGCCTGGGCTTCCGCTGAGGAGTCGCGGGGGCACATCGCCCGGGCGCGTGAGCTCTACGCGCAGGCCGTCGAGCTCCAGCCGCTGAGCTCGGACGCGTGGTACGAGCTCGGTCGCTTCGACCAGGAGGTGCTCGGCGACGACGTGGCCGCGACGCGGGAGCTGACGCGGGCAGTCGAGCTCGACCCGCACGGCTGCCAGGCACGCCGAGCCCTCGGTCAGACCTGCGAGGGCTAGCCAACGCCGACATGTCCAGGGACCAGGTCCCTGGACACGGCTGGAAGGGCTAGGTGCCGAGGACGACGACGAGCTGCGCGCCGTGGAGTTGGCGCGGGGTGATGCCGTCGAGGGGGCCGACGAGGGCGATCCCGAGGTCAGCGGAGAGCCGCTTGGCCTCCGGGAGCCGGCCCGGCCGGTACATGACGACGCTCTGCCCGTAGCCCTGAGCGGTGTTCCCGGTTCCGCGGACCGGGTAGCCGCGCGCGTGGATGCGCGAGGCCGCTGCGGCGGCCGCTCCGGCGACGCCGTTCCCGTTCAGGACGAGCACCCAGGTCGCGCGCCGGGCCAGTGTGGTGCTCTTCGGCTCCGGCCGGGGCGAGACCTTGGCGATTCCCGTCTCGCGCGCGACCGCGGCCTGCTTGGCCTGCGCCGACAGCGGCTTCGAAAGCAGCGCGATGCCGATGATCAGGAGCAGGGCGAGCTCGAGGACCGCGACGCCGCCCGCGACGAGCGTCGCGGTGCGCCACGGGTGGTCGAGCTGGGACGGAGCGGGGGCCGAGATCTCCACAGGCCGAACGTGATTCGCCTCCGCCCGCGCCGTTCCTTCTCTACGGGAGCATCCACTCCCAGGTCTCGCGGAGGCCGTCCTCGAGGCTGTGCTCCGGCCGCCAGCCCAGCTCGTCCACCGCGCGGCTGATGTCGAGGACGCTCCGCTGGAGCTCTCCCGGGCGCGGTGGCGCGAACACCGGCGCGACGTCCTCCTTGCCCGCCACCCGGCGGCAGAGCTCGTGGAGCTCGACCACGGACGTCTCGCGCCCGGTGCCGACGTTGAAGACGCCCCCGTCGAGCTCGGCCGCGGCCAGCGTCGCGCGCACGACGTCGGCGACGTACACGTAGTCACGCGTCTGGCTTCCGTCGCCGAAGATCCGCGGCTGCTCCCCGCTCTTGAGGCGGCTCAGGAAGATCGCGACCACGCCGGCCTCGCCGTGCGGGTCCTGGCGCGGCCCGTAGACATTGCCGTAGCGAAGCGTGACGTGCCGTGTCTCGTGCAGCCGGTTGTACGTGGCCAGGTACTCCTCGCCCGCGAGCTTCGACGTCCCATACGGCGCAAGCGGCTGCCTCGGCGCATCCTCGGTCGCCGGCCCGTCGCATTCCCCGTAGATCGCCCCGCCCGTGGAGCTGAAGACGATCCGCGTGTCCTGCTCGAGGGCCGCCTGCAACAGGTTGACGGTGCCGAGGATGTTGATCTCCGCGTCGTGCTCGGGCCGCTCGACCGAGACCCGGACGTCGGCCTGCGCGGCGAGGTGGAAGCAGACCGCCGGCTGGACGCGCCCAAAGAGCTCGCCCTGGGCCTCGCGGATGTCGCCCTCGACGAACTCGGCGCCGTCGGGCACGTTCTCGCGCTTCCCGGTCGAGAGGTCGTCGAGGACCACGACGTCGTCCCCGCGGGCGACGAGCGCCTCCGCGACGTGCGAGCCGATGAACCCCGCTCCTCCGGTGACGAGCATCGCCACGCTCGTATCCTAGGCGCGTGTTCGTCACCTTCGAGGGGCTGGACGGCTCCGGCAAGTCGACCCAGGCCGACCTCTTGCGGCATCACCTCGAAGCGGAAGGGCGCGACGTCGTTGCGACGCGCGAGCCGGGAGGCACCGAGCTGGGGGAGAAGGTACGAGACCTCGTGCTCGGTGGGACGCAGATCTCGCCGTGGGCCGAGGCTGCGCTTTTCGCGGCCGCGCGCGCCGAGCTCGTCTCGGAAGTGATCGGACCGGCGCTCGAACGCGGCGCCGACGTCGTGTGCGACCGCTACCTCGACTCGTCGCTCGCCTACCAGGGGATCGCGCGCGGTCTCGGCGTCGATCGCGTGATCGCCCTGAACATCGACGCGATCCGCGGCATCCTCCCCGACATGACTTTTCTGCTGCTCATCGACCCGGAGGAAGCGGCGCGGCGTGCCGGCTCGGCATCGGATCGCATCGAGCGGGAGGGCGAGGAGTTCCTGCGCGCCGTCGACATGGCCTACCGCGAATTAGGCTTGATCTTCGGCACACGGATCGTGACCCTCGACGGCTCGAAGCCGAGAGAGGAGATCGCAAAGGAGGTGCGTGACAAGCTTCCAGGGCTTTCCTGAGCAGGCCGAGGCTCGGCGCCTGCTCGACGCCGCCCTCGCCGAGGGCCCGGCGCATGCGTACCTCTTCCACGGCCCCGCGGGAGTGGGGAAGCGCCGCGCCGCCATCGGCTTCGCGGGCGCGCTGCTCGGCGATCCCGGCCGGGTCGAGCGCCGCGCGCACCCGGACCTCTACGTGCTCGAGCCGCTCGGCGACCAGATCCGGATCGACGCGATCCGCGAGCTCCGGCACGACCTGCACATGCGGCCCTTCGAGGCCGACCGCCGCGTCTACCTCATCTTCGGCGCGCACTCGCTGAACGACGAAGCCGCCGACGCGCTGCTCAAGGATCTCGAGGAGCCGCCTCCGTACGCGGTCGCCGTTCTGGTCGCCGACGATCTCAACACGCTGTCCGCGACGATCCGCTCGCGCTGCCAGCCCGTCCCGTTCCGGCGGCTGGCGGAGAAGACCGTCCGCGAGGAGATCGTCCGGCGCGCGCCGGGCCTCTCGGAGGAGGAGGCAGCATCGCTTGCGCGCGTCGCCGGCGGGCGGCTCGATCGCGTCGACCGACTGCTCGACCCGCAGGCGGCGAGGCGGCGCGAGGCCGTGCTCGAAGTCGCGCGCTCGGTCTACCGCGCCGCTGGGTTCGAGCCGCACGCCGCCGCAGATGTCCTGATGGGCATCGCCGCCGAGCGAGCGGCCGAGGCGAAGGAGCGGGCGCAGGCCGAGAACGAGGAGCTCGAGCTGACGCCGCGCGAGAAGGAGCAGCGCACCCGCCGCGCGATGCGGGGCGCCGAGCGCGAGGAGATCCTGCTCTGCCTCGAGGAGCTCGAAGCGTGGTACCGGGACCTCGTCGTCGTCGCTGTGGGCGCCGAGTCGGCCGCGGCGCACGTCGACCGGCTCGCGGAGCTTCGGGAGGACGCGACCGTCGAGCAGCTACCGGGCGCGGAGGCCGCGGCCGAAGCCGTGCGCGAGACGTGGCGGCTCTTCGAGGAGCTCCAGCTCCAGGCCGGGCTTGCGCTCGAGGCGCTCTTCGTCAAGCTCCATCGCGCGCTGGGCAGCACCCGTATCTCATCTCTGCTATAATAGCAAACATGCGATGCAACTTCGCTGGCGCGACACTCTGCTGCCTGTTGGCGGCGCTCGTCGTCGGCGGCCTCACCGCGTGCGGCTCGGGAACCCGTGCGGGCGCGGGAACGACGTTCGAGCGCTCCGACGCGGCGAAGTTCATCCTCACGCCGCGAGACCTCGGCGCCGGCTACGCGATCAGTTACGACTCGGGGTGCGGCGGGTTCGACACCGAAGAGCAGTCGGAGCAGTTCACGCAGTTCGTCTTCGAGGCGAGGCCTACGGGCTGCAGAAACGACATCAACTACATCTGGGGCCGCGTCGCCCGCACGACCGTCGTTCCGCGTGCCGTCCAGAGCCGCGCCGCCGTCTTCGACAGCGAGGCGGATGCGCGACGGGGGATGAAGCTGCGTGGCGAGCTGCTGCGGTTCATGGTCGGATTGACACCTCGGGACTACACCGATGTCCCCGATTTCGGCCACGATGCAGTCCGCTTCGCAACCGGTGGCTACGACATGTCGCCGAGCGCAGGAGTCCTCTGGCGGAACGGCAACATGCTGGCCGTCGTCTTCGCCGGCGGCGAGGGGATGACTCCCGAGCAGGCTGCGAAGGTGGCAGTCGAGCTAGCGCGGAAGCAGCAGCTCCGGATCGAGCATCCGCTGCCAGCAGTGACCCCCGAAAAGATGGATTGGGAGCTGCCACTCGACGATCCGACCATCGACGTGCCGGTCTACTGGCTCGGGCGCAGATTCGAGCCGGGCGGCGGGCTGCCCGCGCTGATGTTCGCCCGCTCGGATACCGGCACTCCCCGCGGCTTTCTGAATTTCACCGCCGAGCTCGATTACGGCGCCCAGGATGACCGGGAGACCTACGGAGTCAAGCTCTGGGTCTTCCGGCCGGACCAGTTCGAGACGTTCGAGGACGGCGTTCTTGGCCGGATCGTGAGCCGAGCGCCGTGCGCCAAGACCACGAAGCTCGACATCCCCGGCGGCCGTGCCGTCATCTGGGGCGGCTTCGCGAAGCCGACGCGACCCCCGTGCCCGAACCGTCCGTACGACCGCTATGTCGCCCACGTCTATCTGAAGGGTGCGGTCGTCACCGTCAACGAGTCCTGGTGCATCTACCCGTGCGGGGCGCCCTTTCGGGGAACATCAGACCCGTACGACACACCCCGCGGGCTTGCGGCACTTGCGAAGGGCCTCCGGGTCAGACAGCCCCGCAGCGGCTGACTCAGGCGAAGCCGCGGCGGAGTCAAGCTCCGCCGCGCGCCCGCCGAACCCACACGAAATTCCGATCGTTCCTGCCTAGAAGACGTAGACCAGAAGCAGGACGATCAGGATGATTACGAGCAACGTTCCAAGGCCGATATACATGTCCCACCTCCTTTCGTCCAACCGTGGTTTCCAGCCCGCGGGCTGTCTAAACCTCTAGCCGAGGCCGACGAGGAGCAGATCGGCCGGGCGCCAGAACGCGGCGCGAGCCGCGGGCGTGTTCTGGAGCGGCGCGAAGTGGTCGGCGGTGAAGCTGTCATGCGAATCGACGAAATCGAGCTTGATGTTCTCCGCCGGGAACCCACCCAGCTTGAGGCGGCGCACCAGGATCCTCGCGCCCGCCCGGCCGACGATCTTGTCGTCCTGGCCCATCAGGATCAGTAGCCGCGTCGAGTGCGGAAGCGGAGCGAGGTCGATCAGGTGCTGCTCGTTTCCGACAGACGCCGGGAAGATGCTCATGATCCGGTCGGGCACAGGAAGCCCGTTCTCGGCCGCGATCGCTCCGTACTCGAGCGCGAGTGCGGCGCCACGGGAATAGCCGATCGCGAGCACGGGCAGCTTGCCGACGTCGAGCTTCTTCATCGCTGCTCGGACGCCCGTGATGACGTACTGCATCGGGTCGCTCTCGTACGTCAACTCCCAGCGGGGGTAGATGACCACGCTGCCCCGCGCGACGAGGTGATCGATCCACGGCCTGTGGTTCACCGGCGTGGCCTCCTCGTACCCGCCCTGCCCGTGGAAGTAGACGACGAGGTTCTTCGGCTTGCCGGCCGGGCGGAAGAGCCACACACCCGCCGCGCCCCGGCCGATTGGCCCGACGACGCTCGCTTGCTCCGGGGTCTTGGTTCCGCCGCAGCCGAGTAGCGCCAGCGTGGCGGTCAGGACGACGAGACCGGGGCCGAGTCTCATGCACTGCTTCCGACGACCGGTGGGCGCCGTGGTTAGGTCGGCGCTGTCTAGACCAGCCGGTCTGCGAGGCGCAAGTAGTCCCAAATCTCCAAGCAGCCGTGCTCTCGCTTTCGCCCAGTGCTCCTGGCGGTCCAGCAGCCCTTCTTTGAGACTTGTACGTCATAGGCCCACGTCTGGCTGGTTTGGCCGTCGAAGAGATCGCAACGCCACTCGGACGAGCGGACCCGGACACAGTCCGCGGATATGGCGTGGCTGGTGATCTGCCGCTCCAGGGAGTACTCCACTGAGCGTCTCGAGACTCCAAAGACACGAACCGGGAAGAGAACCATGATCGTGCCGAGCCCGGCCGCAATGAGCAGCAGAGCACCGGTGAATCGCCAGAAGATCTTCCTGCGAGGCGACTTATTAGTCGGCAAGCGCGAGCGCTTCGTCGAGCTTCTCGAGTCCCTCGTCGAGCTCCTCGCGGGTGATCGTCAGCGGCGGGGCGACGATGATCACGTTCCAGTGCATCATCAGGTAGAGACCGCGCTCGAGGGCGGCCTTCCCGATCTTCGCCATCGGGGCGAGCGCCTCGCCTGACGCGTTGAACGGGACGAGCGGCTCGCGTGTCTCGCGGTTCTTGACCAGCTCGACGCCGTGAAGGAGGCCGAGGCCGCGCACCTCGCCGATCGACTCGTGCTTGTCCGCGAGCGCCGCCAGCCCGTCGCCTAGCACCTCGCCCATCGCCGCCGCGTTCTCGACGATGCCCTCTTCGCGGAACGCCTCGATCGACGCCACGCCGGCCGCGCAGGCGAGCGGATGGCCCGAGTACGTGAGCCCGCCCGCGAAGTAGCGGTCGCGTACCCAGTCGGCGATCCGCTCCGAGATCGTCATCGCGCCGAGCGGCACGTAGCCGGAGTTGATCCCCTTCGCCAGCGTGATGATGTCCGGGACGACGTCCCAGTTCTCGCAGGCGAACCACTTGCCGGTGCGCCCGAAGCCGGCCATGACCTCGTCGAGGATCAGCAGGATCCCGTGGCGGTCGCAGACCTCGCGCACCGACTGCAGGTAGCCGGGCGGCGGCGGGATGACGCCGTTCGTCCCGGTCACCGTCTCGAGGATCACGGCCGCGACGGTCTCCGGCCCTTCGTACTGGAGGATCTCCTCGAGGTGCGGCGCGCCCGTGCAGACCGGGCACGGATCGGGATGCCCCGCCGGGCAGCGGTACGTGTACGGATCGAGGATGCGGATGATCCCCGGCACGCCGGGCTCGGCGGGCCAGCGTCGCGGGTCGCCGGTCGCCGAGATCGCGCCCGCCGTCGCGCCGTGGTACGAGCGATAGCGCGCCACGATCTTCTGCCGTCCTGTAAACCAGCGCGCGAGCTTCATCGCGTTCTCGTTCGCCTCGGCGCCGCCGTTCGTGAAGAACGACATCGTCAGGTCGCCCGGCGTCACCTCGGCGAGCAGCCGGGCCAGCTCCGAGCGCTGCTCGTTCGCCATCATCGGGCCGATCGTGCAGAGCCGGTCCGCCTGCTCCTTGATCGCCGCGATGACCTTCGGATGCTGGTGGCCGAGCGAGACGTTGACGAGCTGAGACGCGAAGTCGAGGTAGCGCTTGCCGTCGTAGTCCCAGAAGTAGCGGCCCTCCGCCCCCGCGATTGGGATCGGGTCGATCGCGGAGCGCACGGACCACGAGTGCAGGACGTACCGAGCATCGTCCGCGCGCACTCGGTCGCCCGAGTCTACGAGAGCCACGCAGGCAAGCCTATCTTCACGGCGCTACGCTGATCGCATGACCGAGGTCGTCCAGGCAAACGGGCCGCGGACGCGCGCGTGAAGCGGATCAGCCACTGGATCGGCGGCGAGAGCGTCGCCGGTGCGTCGGGACGAAGCGGCCCCGTCTACGACCCGGCGATCGGGGCGCAGACCGGAGAGGTCGATTTCGCCTCGGTCGAGGAAGTCGGCAAGGCCGTCGCGAATGCCCGCCTGGCGTTCGAAAGTTGGCGCGCGGTCTCGCTGTCCAGGCGCACGGAGATCATGTTCCGCGTCCGGGAGCTCGTCCACTCGCGGCGCGAGGAGATCGCGAGGATTCTCACCGCCGAGCACGGAAAGGTGCTCTCGGACGCGATCGGGGAGGTGCAGCGCGGGCTCGAGGTGATCGAGCACGCCTGCGGCATTCCGACCTTGCTGCGCGGCCATTTCTCGGAGCAGGCCTCGACCGGGATCGATGTGTACTCGATCCGCCAGCCGCTCGGCGTGGTCGCTGGGATCACGCCCTTCAACTTCCCGGCGATGGTGCCCATGTGGATGTGGGCGCCGGCGATCGCCTGCGGCAACACGTTCGTCCTGAAGCCGTCCGAGAAGGACCCGTCCACGTCCCTCTTCGTTGCCCAGCTGCTCGCTGAAGCCGGCGTTCCCGCTGGAGTCTTCAACGTCGTGAACGGCGACAAGGTCGCGGTCGACGCGATCCTCGAGCACCCGGAGGTCGCTGCCGTCAGCTTTGTCGGCTCGACGCCGATCGCGAAGTACATCTACACGACCGGCTCCGCGAACGGGAAGCGCGTCCAGGCGCTCGGCGGCGCGAAGAACCACATGGTCGTCCTGCCCGACGCGGACATCGAGATGGCCGCGGATGCGGCGGTCAGCGCGGCCTACGGCTCGGCCGGCGAGCGCTGCATGGCAGTGTCGGTCGTCGTCGCGGTCGGCGATGCGGCCGATCCACTCGTGGCCGCGATCCACGATCGGCTGCCGAAGGTCAAGGTCGGGCCCGGCACCGACCCGGATTCGGAGATGGGGCCGCTGATCACGCGCGAGCATCGCGACAAGGTCGCCTCCTACATCGACCGGGGCCGGGAGCAGGGCGCGAAGGTTGTCGCGGACGGCCGGGAGACGAGCCCGAACGGCGACGGCTTCTTCCTCGGCGTCTCGCTGCTCGACGAGGTCACGCCCGACATGGACGCCTACCGCGACGAGATTTTCGGGCCCGTCCTCTCCGTCGTTCGTGCCGGGACCTACGACGAGGCGGTGCAGATGGTGAACGACAATCCGTACGGCAACGGCGTCGCGATCTTCACGCGCGACGGCGGCGCGGCCCGTCAGTTCCAGTTCGAGGCCCAGGCCGGAATGGTCGGCATCAACGTGCCGATCCCGGTTCCAGTCGCCTACTACTCGTTCGGCGGCTGGAAGTCGTCGCTCTTCGGCGACTCGCACGTATACGGGCCGGAGGGGATCAACTTCTACACACGCGGAAAGGTCGTCACATCACGCTGGCCCGATCCGGCTACGAGCCAGGTCGACCTCGGTTTCCCCCAGACGCGATGACCGAAGGACTCGGCCCCGGCGAGCCGTGAGCTCACCGGGGCCGAGATCGAATGGCTGCGGTCGCTTACGGCGAGTACGCAACTCCGAGCTGATTGGCCTGCATGAGCAGGGTCTTGCCTTGTAGCGTGAGTGACGCGATCTCGTCCGCGCTTGGTCCGTGATCGCCGAACGCGGCCTGGTTCAGCGCGTCCCGCATCTGGCCCGCCAGCGTGTCGCGATGGGCGGTCAATGCTGCGATCCGGTTCGAAATCGCCGTGTACGTGCTGTCGTCGGTCGAGCTCCCGCTCGCAAGCGCCTTCGTCGAGGCGGCGAGGACGTCGAGGGCGAGCGGTCCGAACGGGGCGTTGATCTGCTTGTAGACGAGACCGAGCTCGGTCAGCTCGTTCGTGTTGTGACGCAGCCCGTGCGGCAGGTCGTGGTCCTCGATGAACTGTGTGACCACGCGACCGTCCGGGGTATAGCTGTCCGCCAGGCCCGCCAACGCGAGCATGGTCGGCTGGATGTCGGTGTGATCGGTCCAGACCTGGCTCGTCTCGCCAAGCTTCTGCACGCCGGGCCCGGCCAACCCGATCCAGGTTCGACCGATGTCGTCGGTCGCGTCGCCGTGGCTCCACGCGAAGTGGTAGTCGACGCAGACGAATGCCTGGTGCGCCGAGTCCGGGCAGTTGAACCTGGTTGCATTGCCCGACGAGTTCCGGCCCGCGGTCAGGAAGTAGTCCGGGTTGGCGAACAGGGTGAACGACGGCGTCCGCTGCGGATCGGCGTTCACCATGTGCAGGGTCTTCTCGCCGATCTTGTCGGCCAGGAACAGCGCGATCGGCGTCGCCGAGCCGCTGACGTACGGATCGATCGCCTGCGCCGCGGCCGTGTCTCGCTCGAGCTTCCGCAGGGCGGCGTCGGTTCGAACCGGGTCGCCGTTCACGTAGACGGTCGGAGCCGAGTCGTTGTGGACGGAGAAGTTCGGCTCGCCCGTCGGCAGGAGCGACAGGAGGTTCGCGTTCACCTCGCCGATCTGGTTCGCCGGGCAGACCTGGCCCGCGTCGATGTTGCAGAAGCTGTGGCTCCAGGTTCCGTCGCTCGAGTCGCCGCCGGCGAAGTGGTCGTTCTCGTCGGCAGTGACGATGAAGAGCGTGTTCGACTTGTTGATGCCGTCACGGCGAAGCCGCTGGAAGAAGGTGCCGAACGCGTCGTCGTACTCGCGCAGCGTCTGCACGTAATCCGACTCGCCCGGCCCCGAGGCCCGCGGGTAGACGCCGTTGGGATCCGGCGGCGCCGGGAAGGCGTTCTGGTGGTTGTCGTGAGCGTCCGAGATGTAGCCGAACGTGATCGGGACGCCGGCCTCCTGCATCTGCGCGATGTAGCCGAGCGTCACCTTCGCGTGCACGCCGTCGAACCCGGGGAAGCCCGGCTGTCCGAACGGGTCGAGGATCGGTGCGCCGGTCGTGTCGTTGACGACGTCGCTGCCGCCGTTGATCGCCGGGTTGACGTGCTTGGCACCGAAGAGCCCCTGGAAGCCCGTGTAGCCGCCCGGCTCGTCCGGTAGCTGGTCCGGCCTCGCGTGCGGGTCCCCGGTGCAGATGCCGCCGGTCGATCCGCAATGGATCGTGATGCCGACGAAGTCGGTCAGCGCCTTCGCGCGCGCCGCGGTGGCGAACGGGGCGATCTGCGAGTCGCGGCCCTCGGTCCACTCGGGCGAGCCCTCGCCGAAGACCTTCGTCATGTCGCCGGTCGGGTCGGTTGCGGTCGGCCCGTACATCGGCACACCGCTCGCGTGGTTGTTTGCAAGCGGCGCCGTGAGGTCGATCCCGGTACCGCCGGCTCCCGGCGTTCCGACGTGCGAGATGACCGCCGTCTCCGCGTTCGCGCCGGTGTCAATCGTGATGTGCATGTTGACCACGAAGTTCGTGACGCTCCCCACCCTGATGTTCGTCGCGCCGGCAGGGGCGGCGGCTGCGAGCACGGTCGGGCCCGCCGCGAAGACGATCGAGTTGTTGTTCTCGAGGACAGCGTTCGCGGTCGAGACGTTGCCGACGTCACACCCGGCGCGCGTCCAGGGAACCCAGGGCGCGGGCGTGTTCTTGGGCAACCCCGAGTCGCCGTTGACCATGTTGGGGTTCGGGTCCGCGGACGGCGTCGGCGGGTCCGTCGCCGGGTTGCCGCCGTCGACGAGATCCGTCCAGTACTTGAATGAGGACGAAAAGCCGACGGTGCCGTTCGGCCGGAAGTAGCCGTACGAGTTCGAGACGCCCTGGCCCTGGCGGTCCGGGTAGAGCCCGGTCAGCGAGCTGAGGATCCCGCCCGCGGTGTGCGAGATCAGGATCGTGTGCTCGTTGTCGCTAAGCGTCCCGTTGTCGGTCAGGAAGTTCCTCAGGTTGGGCATCTGCTCGAGGTCCGACGCGAACTGCTGCCGGTCCCGCAAGAAATGCGTGTTGTCGAACTGCAGATAGATGACGTGCCTGATGTGGTTCGCGCCAAGCTCGCAGCGGTCAGGCCGGCCCGCTCGAGTGTTCGAAGCGGCCCCCGCCACGGTCACAGCCGTGATCGCCAGCGCGATCATGAGGCCGAACGCTCCGCCCAGTTTGAGGCGATTTCTCATCTTCCCTCCCTCAAATGAATGACGACTCGACCCTAATGCCCGTCTCGCCGACGCAGGGGCGTCAATTTGGAGTAGAAGCGGTGAGTTTTCGGTGCCTTGAGAGAACCCAAGACGCGGGTGTTGGCTCCCGCCGGGAACGGCTAACCTAAGACCCCCGGCCGACGTAGCTCAGTTGGTAGAGCACTTCACTCGTAATGAAGGGGTCCGCGGTTCGAATCCGCGCGTCGGCTCTTTCGATTTCCAGGGACTTTTCGGTTCTCCGCGCCGCACGATCTGCCCGCTTGACGCGTGATGGGTCTACCAGGGGTCTACGACTGGCGGCGGCACGGCCTTTCCGGATCGCTTCACTGATCGTGATGCGCCGCCGCCGCGGGGCGTCGCGCATGACGTGCGCGTAGGTGCGAGCGGTGAAGCCCGGATCGGCGTGCCCGAGATGCTCGGCGACCTCGTTCAGCGTCCGGCCCTCGTAGAGGAGCAGCGTCGCGCACGTATGGCGCAGGTCGTAGCTGCGGAAGTAGGGAACGCCGGCGCGCTCGAGCGCCGGAATCCAGACGCGGCGGCGCCAGTTCTGTCGACGCAAATGGCCAGCCTGGCTGTCCGGGAACACGAGCGTTCCCGCCTCCGGACGGCCGCGGGCGAGGTAGAGATCGACGAGCTCACGCCCGACCGGCTTGAAGAGCTCCGGCTCGCGGCCGCGCTGCGACTTCGTCGTGGTGACCTCGCCGCCGGAGATGGCCCTCTGGACGCGCAGGCGCTCTCGTGGACGGCCGCGATCGTCGAGGACGTCGCTCCAGACGAGCGCGTACGCCTCGGCCGGGCGCAGGCCCTCATAGGCGAGCACGCAGACGAGCGCGGCGTTCTGAGGGTCGAGCTGCGCACGGATCGCCTCGACCGTTTCCGGCGTGCGCGCATCGATCGTCTCGGCGCGGGTGTGTGCGACACGGCGAACCCCGACGACGGGATTCCAACCGAGGTGTCGCCATTCCACGGCTCGGTGGAAGACGCCTTGAAGGACGCCAAGCGTTCGGTTGATCGTGGGCGCGCCGGCGCCGTCGACGCGGAGTTGTGCCGCGTAGGTGTCGATCGTCTCGCGCGTAATCTCACGCAGACGCTTGCGGCCGAGGTAAGGGACGATCCACTTGTCGAGCAGCGTCGTGTAGGTCTCGAGCGTGTTCGGGCGCAGGTGGGTGACCGCGTAGGTGTCCCACCACTCCACCAGGAACTCCTCGAGCATCGCGTTCGAGCCGATCACTTCCGAGGCGAGCTGGCCGAGCTGGCGAGCGCGGCGGATCGAGGCCTCGAAGAGCTCGGCGTCTCGGCGGCGGTCGAAGGTGCGCTTGCGCCTGGTACTGGCACGCCCACTCTCGTACCAGCGAACGACGTAGACGCTCCGGCCGTCGCTACGCCTGAGCCGCTCGATGCTCATCCTGTTGCGACCGTAGTCGATCGGCGAAAGAGACGTGGGCGCCGCTCCGAGCGCGTACTGCGTCGGCGGCCCGGGTCTGCCGGCTCTTCCGCCGGCGCTTGAGTCGTGCGACCAGACCGCCTAGGTCGAGGGGATCGAAGCGCACTGCCCCGCCGAGGTGGACGGCGGAGAGCTCGCCGCGCTCGACCAGGCGTTGCACGGTACGGGGGTGAACATGGAGCACCTCGGCGGCTTCTCGCGTCGTCAGCAGCCCCGGCCCGTCCGAAACAACCTCCGCTTTGGCCCCGGCATCGTCTGCCGACGCCCGCGCTCGAGGAGAGCCGTCGATCGCTTGCGTACTGTCAAGGGCCGGGCTCGGTCCCTCCGTCGCTCCCGGAACCGCGGCTTCCGGTGGGAAGAGTTCGAGCGAGATCTGACCGTCGCCGCGCATCTCTATAGAGGAGTGTAGCAAAAACGAGTCCGACTGTGAAAACTAGCTCGGTAGCCTGAGTGCGATAAACTTCGATCATGCGCGGCGGCGAGCTGATCCGGGAGGCGCGGACGCGGGCCGGTCTTACCCAGAGCGAGCTCTCGGAGCGGACCGGTCGCGACCGGTCGGTCATCGCCCGCTGGGAGCAGGGGTTGATCTCGCCTCCGGTCGAGAGCCTGCTCGCCTGCTTGCATGCCTGTGGCTTCGACCTGCCATTCGTGCTCGTCCCGATCGACAAGAGCGGCGACGAGGAGCTGGGGGAATCGCTGATGCTGCCGCCGAGCGAGCGGGTGGAGCGCATGCTCGGGGAACTGGGGCGACCGCGTGCGCGCAGGGGGCGGTGAGGGGATCGTGGCGAAGCGGACGCCCTCCTTTGATGCCTACGAGCTGCTCGCCGTCCTTCAGGGGCGCCATGTCAGCTTCGTCGTGATCGGCGCCTTCGCGCGTGTGATCCAGGGCACGGGCGAGCTCACCGAGGGGATCGACATCACGCCTTCGATGCGCGAGGACAACCTCTCGCGGCTCGAGAAGGCGCTCAACGAGCTCGAGGCCCGCCGCGTCGATGGCAAGCAGCTTGAGCTCGCAGACGCTAGCGAGCCGGTGATCGAGCTGCAGACGCGCGCCGGCGAGCTCAAGCTCGTCCTCGAGCCGGCGGGCTCCCGCGGCTACGACGACCTGCGCCGACACGCGAGCCGGGAGCCCCTCGGTCGGGGGCTGCGCCCGCAGGTCGCTTCCTCCGGCGACCTCGCGCGCATGCTCGGCGCACTCGGCCGCGAGGAGCAGATTCCGACTCTTCTCCGCCTCCGCCGCCTGATCGAGCTCGAACGCGAGCTCGGCCGCGGTCGCGTCATCGAACGCTGACCAGACGCCCCGGTCGCAGCTCCCGCGTACAGCAACTACCAGCACCGATAGCAAGCGAGACACAGATGCATCCTGATGCCAAAACGCGTCAGATTTTCTGTACGATCTCGGCATGTCTCGCCGCCGAGCGAAACGCAAGCGCGTCAATCCTCACCCACGTCCGGCTCCGCGCCCCCCCGCGCCAGCCGCACGCCACGCCGTTGTGCGGGCCGCGGGCCACGTCGAGCAACTCGTCTACACACGCTCGCAAGCGGCTGAGGCGCTCGGCATGAGCCGGTCGACCTTCAGCCGACGGGTGCTACCGATCATCGAGACGACTGAGATGCCATGGGGCACGCGGCTGATTCCGGCCGACGAACTCGAGCGCCTGATCGCCGAGCGACGACGACCGCCTCGAAAACAGGCACGTGAGTCGGCGAAGCAAGGCCGGCCAGCGGCTCTCTCCCCGCAACTCGTCCAGCAGATCCGGGCCGCGCATAACTCGGGCCAAAGCCTCGCGGAGATCGCGCGCAACCTGAACGCTGCCGCGACACCAACAGCGCACGGCGGCGCGCGATGGTGGCCCTCGACCGTACGCGCCGTGCTTGACCGCGTAGCGTAAAAGAGCGAGGTGTTCCGAACGACCTGCCCCAGACGTAAGGACGCTCGCTCAGCCGACCGCTCTAGCTAGCTTCAGGGAGCGTGTTAGGGCGGATGAACTGCCGCAGCGGAGCCCGAGGGCTAGACGCTCGGTGCGGGCGTTACCACCGACACAGCCGCGAGCGCCTGCTCAACGAGGTCGTCGAGGCTCGCATCGGCTGCGGCATCGCGGGCCGCGGCGAGCTGCTCCGGCGGCAGTTCCTCCTCGAGCCGCTCGAGGGCCGGGCGGGCCGCGCGCGCGTAGGACGGGGGCAGCTGCTCGTGGTCTATCGCGAACGTGAGGATTACTGCGGCGCGCTCCTGTTGGGCGGAATCTTCCGCGAGGCACGCGCCGATCCCGCTCAGCGCAAGAAGCTCGAGCGAGACGGCCTCCGCTGCGCGCGCACGTTCGAGAGCGTCACCGAAGCGCTCGCGCCCCTCTGCGACGTCTCCCAGCGCCAGCGCGGCGAAGCCTATGCTGCAGAGCGCCGTGATCAGCCCCCAGCGGTGGTTGCTTTCCGAGAACGCCTCGTAGCCGGCGCGTCCGAGCCGCAAGGCCTCGGAGTACTCGCCCAGCCCGAACGCGCTCGAACTCGCGCGGCTGAGCGCGTAGCCCGGTCCCCCAGCCTCGCCGACGGACGTGAACAGTTCGTACCCCTCCAGGTGCAGGCGAAGCGCATCGCGGTAGCGCTCCTCTGCATCGGCGAGAAGGCCCAGCTTGCCTATGCCGTACGCGCGGAGAATTGGGTTCCCGAGCTTGTCGCAGAGGGCATTCGCGGCCTCGAACGCGTCGCCTGCCACGTCGAGGTCGTCCATGAGGAGGTGGGCGAAACCGAGGTCCATCAGCGCGCCGGGCTCGGTGAACGTGTCACC
The DNA here is from genome assembly GCA_035318925.1 of Gaiellaceae bacterium. Classification (GTDB taxonomy): domain Bacteria; phylum Actinomycetota; class Thermoleophilia; order Gaiellales; family Gaiellaceae; genus VAXT01. Next base: position 39,061 of record DATHDS010000021.1, on the reverse strand, counting down.
GGTCGCTCTAACCAGCTCGATTCCCTCTTCGAGGAACGCAACCGCCTCCGGGAAGACGTCGCGATACACCGCCCCGATGCCGAGCGCGCACAGGCAGCGTCCAAGTTCTCGCTCCAGGTTCCGCGCCCGCAGGACGGGCACGCATCGGAGGGCGAGCTCCTCCGCGGCCGGGTCGTACCCGAGTCGCGCGCCGATCGCGATCCGGCACGCGGCCGCCGCCAGCGCGACGGCGCTCGCTTTTCCGGGTTCGTCGGCGTCGAAGCCAGCCGCGCGAGCGAGCCGCTCGAGCGTCTCGCCCCCTTCGAACCAGCTGTGCATCCAGAGGAACGTGAAGAAGGCTTCGAGCACCGCCAGCGCCACGTGCTCGTCGTCCTCGACCAGGATCCACTCGAGCGCCGCGCGGAGGTTGTCGAGCTCGCCGCGCAACTCGTCCCGCGCGACCGTCATCTCCGGGCCCATCAGCGCCGCCTGCCGCTCCAAGAGCATTCCGGCGTAGTGGCGAGCATGACGCTCGCGTGTCGATGCGAAGGCGTCGTCCGATGCAGCGGCGAGCTTCTCCGCCGCGTACTGGCGCAGCAGCTCGTGCAGCTCGAAGCGGCCGAAGTCGGGGCGGCGAACGAGCGACTTCGACGCGAGCTCTGAGAGCAGCCGGAGGTCTGCCCCGGCGACCGCGTTCGCCGCCTCCCTATCGAAGCCGCCGCGGAACACGGACAGCTGCGCGAAGGCGTCGCGCTGCTCGTCGGAGAGGAGCCGCCACGACTGGTCAAACACGGCTCGGAGGCTGCGATGCCGATCGGGCACGTCACGCATCGAGGTGGCGAGGAAGTCGACGTTCCGCTCGATCTCGTCCGCGATCTCCCCACAGGAGAGCATCGACACCCAGGCGGCGGCGAGCTCGATGCCCAGCGGCATGCCCGTCACGAGCCGGCAGATACGGAGCGCGTGCAGGCGCTCCTCCCCGTCGAGCTCGAAGCCCGGCCTCGCCTGCACCGCACGCTCGACGAAGAGCCGGAGCGCACCTCCCCCGCCGTTGCCGTTCTCCGCGAGTCCCAGCCCTTCGACGTCGTACACCCACTCGCTCTGCACGTTGAGACGCTCTCGCGACGTCGTCAGCAGCTCCACCCCCGGGGCCCGCTCGATCAACTCGCCGAGCAGGCCCGAGCCGTCCACCAGGTGCTCGAAGTTGTCGAGCACGAGCAGCGTCGAGCGCTCGCTCAAGTAGTCGAGCAGCTGCTCCTGCGCCGAGAAGCCGCTGAGGGGGAACTGGACCGACTCGGCGACGGCCGACGCGAGGAACTCGGGCGCCGCGACGGAGACGAGCGGCACGAAGTGCACACCGTGTGGGTAGCGCTCGATCCGCCGTGCCGCCGCCTCGAGCGCGAGCCGCGTCTTGCCGACTCCGCCCGGGCCAACGAGAGTCAGCAGGCGGCACTCCGGATCCTCGAGCAGCCCGTCGATCGCCTCGAGCTCCGTCGAGCGGCCGACGAACGACGTGCCCGGTGAAGGCAGGCTCCTCATCCCCACCTCGAGCGTCTTCAACAACGGGAAGTCGTCCGGCAACCCGTCGATCTCGAGCTGGAAGATGTGCTCGGGCGCGCTCAGATCCTTGAGGCGGTGCGGCCCGAGGTCGCGGACGCCTCCGTCCACGAGCGCACGAGTCGTGCTCGAGAGCAGCACCTGTCCCCCGTGGCCAACCGCGGCGATCCGTGCGCCCTTGTGGACATCCAGACCCACATACCCCTCCTCGCTCAGCCGCGGCTCGCCTGTGTGCAGACCCATGCGCACCCGGATCGGACCCCCCGCAAGCGCACGCTGAGCGTCCTCGGCAGCCGCCACCGCATCGGAAGCACGGCTGAACGCAACAAAGAACGCATCACCCTGCGTATCCACCTCGACCCCGTTGTGCGCCGCAAACGCGGCACGCAGACGGCGGCGATGCTCGTGCAACGCATCGCCGTAACCGTCGCCGAGCTCCTGCAGCAGCCGTGTGGAGCCCTCTACATCCGTGAAGAGCAGCGTGACGACACCCATCGGAAGATCCCGCGGCATCGGAAGGAACCTAGCACTCGATTCCTGCCATCACGCGACTCGCCCCGGACGGCCCGGTAACCGGAGACTGACGACGCCGTCGCCGACCTGAGGGCCGGGCGGAGACACTCCCGCCTACACGCGACGATCATCCGGCACGGCGAGGCAGGCACCAACACGCCGCTCTGGCGTCTGTGCAGAACACTCGCGCAGCTAACCGTCCTCTCGTTCGGCGGGAAGCTCTGGAGGCTTCGGTTCTGGTCCGACAATGATCCCGCCAGTCTCTGTGATCTCGTGAACGTGGACGCTCCAGCCGGTGATCCCCTTCAGAAGGTCGACCGCTTCCTGCGCCTCTTCCGAAGTGGGAACATGCGACGAATCGACGATCGCCAAGTCACCGCCTGGCATCGCGACTACCAGACTCTGAGGCGTGCCGCCTACCACCTGCCAGGCCTCGTAGCTGAGGTGAGGCTCGCATCGAAGCGCCGATCCGTCGTCGAACGACAAGACGAGGACTCCTCCGTCTGTTGAGGTGTCCGCGACCGTGGCGCCGACCATGCTGGTGAGGACGCGTGCGTCGCCGCGACCATCCTCGTACGTCGACCATCCGGCGTCTGCGTAGAGCGCGGGTTCAGGCTTTTCGCCGCGTTCGAAGACGATGCGCGCGCTTCCGTCCGGATTTTTTGGATCTCGACGACGGTCCGTCCGACGAGAAAGCCGACCTCGCTCACTGCAGAGCATCGTAGTCAGCCTTCCGTCGGGCGTCACTCCCGCGCACTGGCGCAGCCAGCGATCCTGGCTCCCGTGTGGATGGACTAGTAGACGGGGGATCTCTCGCCGCGCATGATCATGGCTCGTGGATCACGAGCTTCCGACCGGCAGCGTCACCTTGCTCTTCACCGACGTCGAGGGTTCGACGCGCTTGCTGAACGAGCTGGGCGCGGAGGCGTACGAGGAGGCGCTCGCCGAGCACCGGCGGCTGCTGCGGGAGGCGTTCGTTCGGTGCGGCGGCGTGGAGGTCGACACCCAGGGGGACGCGTTCTTTTATGCGTTCTCGTCTGCGGCCGAGGCGATCGAGGCCGCCGACGAGGGCCAAGAGGCGCTGTCCGTCGGTCCGATCCGTGTGCGCATGGGCGTGCATACGGGGCGGCCGCACGTCGGCAGGGAGGGCTATGTCGGCGAGGACGTACACCTTGCGGCGCGGATCGCCGCCGCCGGTCACGGCGGCCAGGTGCTCGTTTCGCAGGCGACGCACGCGCTTGTCGAGGGGGAGCTGGCGGACCTCGGCGAGCACCGGGTGAAGGACTTCAGCGAGCCGGTCTGGATCTTCCAGCTCGGGACGGAACGCTTTCCGCCGCTGAAGACGATCTCGAACACGAATCTGCCGCGGCCGGCGTCGTCGTTCGTCGGCCGGGAGCGGGAGGTGTCAGACCTGGTGGAGTTGCTGCAGGACGGCGCGCGGCTGGTGACGCTGTCCGGCCCGGGTGGTTCGGGGAAGACGCGGCTGGCGATCGAGTCGGCGGCCGAACTGGTGCCGGAGTTCAGGAACGGCGTCTTCTGGATCGGACTGGCGGCGCTGCGCGACCCGGCCCTGGTCGTCGAGACGGTCGCCCAGACCTTGGGGGCCAAGGGCGGCCTCGCCGAGCACATCGGCGAACGCGAGCTGCTCTTGCTCCTGGACAACTTCGAGCAGGTGGTGGAGGCGGCGTCGGAGCTCGCTTCGCTGCTCGAGTCCTGTCCGAACCTCCGCCTCCTGGTGACGAGCAGGGAGCTGTTGCGCATCCGGGGCGAGGTCGAGCACCCGGTGTCGCCGCTGGCGCAGCCGGAGGCGGTCGAGCTCTTCTGCGCGCGCTCCCGCCTCGAGCAGAGCGAGGAGATTGCGGAGCTGTGCCGTCGCCTAGACAACCTGCCGCTCGCGGTCGAGCTGGCGGCGGCCCGGACGAGCGTGCTCTCCCCGGCCCAGATCCTGGAGCGCCTTTCGCAGCGGCTCGATCTGCTCAAAGGCGGCCGCGATTCCGAGGCGCGGCAGCAGACGCTGCGAGCGACGATCGAATGGAGCTACGGGCTCCTCGGCGAAGAGGAGAGGCGGCTCTTTGCCAGGCTCTCGGTGTTCGCCGGCGGCTGCACGCTCGAAGCCGCAGCAGTTGTCGCAGACGCCGACCTAGACACGCTGCAGTCGCTGGTCGACCAGAGCCTTCTCCGCCACGCGGGGGAGCGCTTCTGGATGCTGGAGACGATCCGCGAGTTCGCGCTCGAACGACTGGAGGAGACCGGCGGTGCCGCGGACCTCCGGCATCGGCACAGCGCCTACTTACTCGAGCTCGGGGAGCTCGCGAAGCCCGAGCTGAAAGGCGGCCCGCGTTCCTCGATTTGGTTCGACCGGCTCGAAGCGGAGCACGACAACATCCGTGCCGCGCTCGGCGACGCGCTCGAGCACGGACGCGCCGACGTCGCGCTCCGGCTCGGCGGCTCGGTCTGGCTCTTCTGGCTGACGCGAGGCTACTGGAGCGAGGGCCGCCGCTGGCTCGAGTCGGCTCTTGCGACGAGCATGGAGAGCGATCCACGCCTTCGCTTCGACGCGCTCTGGGGCGCCGGCCTGCTCGCCGTCTGGCAGGGTGACCTCGAGCGGGGCCGCGCCGCGGCGGATGCGCTGCTCGCCCTTGCCGCGGAGACTGATTCCACCCGGGCGAGGGCCGTCGGTGTCAACACCGCGGGGCTCGTCGCCATCAAGCGCGGCGACTGGAACTCCGCGGCGCACCTCCACGCGGAGTCGGCGGGGCTCGCGCGCGAGCTCGGCGACTCTTGGCTGCTCAGCATTGCCGTTAACAACCTCGGCTTCGTCGCGCTCAGCCGCGGCGAGTACGAGCGCGCGCGGGAGCTCTTCGAGGAGAGCCTGTCGATAGGTAGGGAGCTCCAGGATCAGGACCTCCTCTCCCGTGCGTTCACGAATCTCGGCTTCACGACGTTGATGCTCGGCGACGTCGAGCGGGCTCGCTCGCTGCTGCGCGACGCTCTCATTGCGGGGCGTGAGATCGGGCACGTGGAGGGATTCACCTACGGCTTCGTCGGTCTCGGGGCGGCGTACGCGCGCGAGGATCCGGCACGCGCCGCGCGCTTGATCGGCCGCGCGGACATGCTGTGCGAGGAAACGGCGTCGGACCTCGCACAGTTCGAGGGTCGTGTTCGCGACGAGGCAGAAGCCGAGCTGCGCGCGGAACTGGGGGAGGACGCCTACGCAGCGGTGTACGCGGAGGGGCGGGCACTCGCGCTCGAGGACGCGCTGGCGCTTGCCCTTCGCCCAGACTGAGCTGGAGGCGCGCCTTCGAGCTGAGGGCAGGCTCGGATGACATTGCCGAACTCACTGGCCCAGTCGTACGATCTGGTGCATGGAGCGACGTGGAGCTAGAAAGCCTTCACACGCAGAATGTGCTCTTCGACTTGAAGACAGAGCAAGACGACCAGGGGACCTGGATCACCGAGCTGACCCCCTCGGTCGGTGTGGGCGGAACCATCCGGTCGGCCGGAATCGGCCACGCGCCGCTCGGGGGTCATTCGTGAACGCTGGCGCAGGCGAGAGTTGATGACGCGTGTGCTGGTTCCGAGGGTTTGGGCTCTTTATGGAACGGTCGCGTCGTCGCTGACGGTGAAGAGGTCCCAGTCGCCTGGCACGCCTTTGAGCGGGTGTCTGCCGCGTTCGGCGAATTGGAGGCCAGAGCCGGCTACGAGGTCGCGGACGGTGCGGGTAACGAGCACTTCGCCTGGGTCGGCGAGGGAGGCGACGCGGGCACCGATGTTGACGGCCACACCGGTGGGCTTGGCATCGTGCAGCTCGCATTCGCCGACATGGACGCCGACGCGTGCTTGCAGCCCGAGGGTCTCGAGCCCAGAGATGATCGACTGGGCGGCACGGATCGCGCGTACTGGACCGTCGAAGGTGGCGAAGAAGCCGTCGCCCGCGGTGTCTCGTTCCTCGCCACGGAAGCGGCCCAGTTCGCGGCGGACGAGCGCGTGGTGGGAGGCGAGCAAATCTCGCCAACCGCGGTCGCCGAGTTGGGTTGCCTGCTCCGTCGAACTCACGAGATCGGTGAACATCACCGTGGTGAGGATGCTTTCGGGGATCCGGGCCGGCTGCTCCCCGGCGACGAAACGCTCGATCTCATCAGCCGCTTCCGGCGACTGAAAGATCTCGCCCCAGTCACTACCGGACAGCCGCATCGCCTGTGCCCCGGGAATCCGCGCGGCGACGTCGAGGGCGGCCTCGTCCTGAGGCCGCCGGAGCTCTTCAACCGGGAGGTCTCCCGGTGGCTCCTGCCGGTAGAAAACGAGCGTCGGCACCCTCACCGCCGGTAACACGTCACTCAGGTCGCTCTCAAAGTAGGCCCGGTTGAGCGTGTAAGCGGCCGCCGGGCTCGCACCCACCCGCAACGCATCAGCGAGCCAGCGGCGGTACTCTTCATCCGCATTCAGCGACGGTGCAGTCCTCTGGACAAGCTCGTCCGAGAACTCACGTGTCCCCCACCGCTCGCGCAGCTCCCTCAAAGCCTCCTGCACCTCGCGACTCTCCGTCCCCGGCCCAGCAACGGTCGGATGAAAGAGGACCAGCGCCCGCGTTCGCTCCGGATAAATCGCCGCATACAACGTCGCCATCAGCGTCCCCTCGTGCGAGCCGAATACGACGGCACTCGACGAGGCGACAGTGTCCAGCACCGCGCGCAGGTCCTCCATCCGTGTTTCCAAGGTTGCGTACTGCGGCCCATGATCAGACAGACCCGTGCCCCGCTTGTCGAACAGGATCAGCCGGAAAGAGCGTGCCAACCGCTCATAGAACCCACGCCAGTGCGGCGACAACCACCAGAAGACGAGGTTCGACGTGAAGTCAGGCAGCAACACCAGATCGACCTCGCTCTCACCAACGACCCGGTAGGCAATCGCAACTCCGCCGTTATGCGCATACCGAATATCCGCGTCCACGGCTCGATCTTCCCTAGGTCCAACGCGGCAGCGGGTTCGGGCCGGTCGCGGTCACGAGGCGCTGCGGCACCCAGTCGTCGACGTGGACGAAGCCGTCGAAGCGCCCCTCCTCGCCCTCGACGACGTCAAAGAAGGAGCGCCGGTAAAACTTCACGTGGGTGAAGTCCTCGAAGAGGACGTAGACAGGATCGACGTTGGGGCTCTGAAACTGCTGCCCAGTCAGCGCGGCCCGATGCACTTTCGAGAACTCGTCGAAGTCCTCACCGACGACGACGCCGAGGTGCTCCAGGCCCATCCGGTAGACACGCTGGTGAACGGGCGGGATGAGCTCGATGCGAGAGACCGGAGTCCCATCGAGGACGTCGAGCGGCTCGGCGAGCACGATCAGGGAGATGGGACGCCCGTTCCAGACATTCTCGCGGTTCGCCCTCGCATGGCGCTCGAGAAGCGTCCGCTGGTGCACGTACAGATCCCAGTCGGCGACACGGACGGCGAGGTGGCTGAGTGCGTATGGCGAGATGTCGATGCCGCGGGTGGAAAGACGGTCGCGCTGCATCGCCGCAAAGGCTCGATAGTCCCCGATGATGTCGGCGATCGGATCACTCGTCGGCACGTGGCACCTCCTCCGCCATCGTACGAGATGCACGGCCGGCACACGGGCCACTCGTCAGGCGTCATTCCGGAACACTGGCCCAGCCGAGTGGCCCGACGGACGGGACAGGAGGACTGGACGGACGATCTCTCCCGGCGGATGATCTAGATCCGTGCGTGTGGATCTTCCGGCCGGCATCGTAACCCTGTTGTTCACAGACATCGAGGGCTCGACACGGCTGATCGAAGAGTTGGGAGAGGAAGGCTATGTGCATGCGCTGGCGGAACACCGCCGGCTCCTACGGGGCGTTCTTTCCGAGCACGGTGGCGTCGAGGTCGACACGCAGGGGGACGCATTCCTGTACGCGTTCGCCGATCCTGCCGAGGCGTTGGCCGCTGCGGCGCAGGGTCAGGATGCGCTCGCGCCCGTCCAGGTCAAGGTACGGATGGGGGTGCACACGGGCGAGCTGCAGCTGACCGGCGAGGGCTACGCCGGTCGCGAGCTGCACCGTGCCGCCCGCATTGCCGCTTCCGGCCACGGCGGTCAGGTCGTCGTGTCCGCAGCGACGCGGGCGTTCATCGATGGCGAGCTGACCGAGCTCGGCGAGCATCGGCTCAAGGATTTCGACGACCCGGTGGGGCTGTTCCAGCTCGGGAGCGAGCGCTTCGCCCCGCTGAGGACGATCTCGAATACGAACCTGCCACACCCTGCCTCCTCTTTCGTCGGCAGGCGGCGGGAGCGGGATGAGCTCGTTGGCCTGCTCGGGAACGGCGCTCGCCTGGTGACCCTCTCGGGGCCTGGTGGTTCGGGGAAGACGCGACTCGCGATCGAAGCCGCCTCAGAGCTCGTAACCGCCTTCAAGGCGGGCGTCTTCTGGGTCGGCCTCGCGCGGCTGCGCGACCCGGCCGTCGTGGCCGAGGAGATCGCACAGACGCTCGGCGCCAAGGAGGAACTGGCCAAGCACGTCGGCGACCGCGAGCTGCTGCTGTTGCTCGACAACTTCGAGCAGGTGGTGGAGGCGGCGCCCGAGCTCTCGAAGCTGCTCCAAGCGTGCCCGAACTTGAGGCTGCTCATCACGAGCCGCGAGCTCTTACGCATCAGCGGCGAAGTCGAGTATCCGATCCCGCCTCTCGCCCAGCCGGAGGCAGTCGAGCTCTTCTGTGTTCGCGCACAACTCGAGCCGGACGAGACGATCGGCGAGCTCTGCCGACGCCTCGACGAGCTGCCGCTCGCCGTCGAGCTCGCCGCAGCCCGCACCAGCGTCCTCGCACCCGCCCAGATCCTCGAGCGCCTCTCCCAACGTCTCGACCTCTTCAAGGGCGGCCGCGACGCTGATCCGCGCCAGCAGACCCTGCGGGCGACGATCGAATGGTCACACGACCTGCTCAGCGGCGGCGAGCAGCAGCTCTTCGCCCGCCTCGCCGTCTTCGCCGGCGGCTGCACCCTCGATGCGGCCGAAGAGGTGTGCGACGCCGACCTCGACGTTCTCCAGTCGCTCGTCGACAAGAGCCTGCTCCGCCACAGTGGCGACCGCTTCTGGCTGCTGGAGACGATCCGCGAATTCGCGACCGAGCGGCTACATCAGTCACCCGAGACGCGCGAGATGTCGAGCCGCCACGCGGCCTGGTATGCGGATCTTGCGGAGCGCGGAAACGAGCAGCTGCAGGGGCCAGAGGAGGCTGAGTGGCTCGACCGGCTCGAAGCCGAACTCGGAAATCTTCGTGCCGCGCTGGCGTGGTTCGAGAGGACACGGGCGGCAGCGGCGTTTCAGACGCTAGGCGCTGCGCTGCTCTCTCTGTGGGTTGAGCGCGGTCATTGGCGCGAAGGGGCGGTCTGGCTGGAGAAGGCGCTAGCGCTCGGCGATAGCGACGCTCGTACTCGAGTCCGCGCTCTCATCGCTCTCTGCACACTGCTGGGGAGTCGAAACTCCGCCGCGGAAATGAGGCCGCTGGCGCTGGAGATCGACCGTCTATCGACGGAGCTCGATGACACCATCGCACGCGCTCGCGCGCGGACGCTGCTTGGTTGGGCCGCCCACGCTGACGGCGATCTCGATGAGGCGCAACGCATGCACGAACAGGCAGTGCCGCTCGCGCGTGCGAGCGGCGATCGTTGGTCGCTCGCGCTTGCGCTCAACAATCTCGGGAATGTACTCATGACCAAAGGAGAATTCGACGCTGCCGCCAGCACGTTCTCGGAGGCGCTCGCCATCTCGCGAGAGGTCGGCTTTCCGGCTGCAACTGGTCGCGTGTTGACGAACCTCGGCTTGGTGGTCCTAAGTCGGGGAGACGTCGAGCGAGCCGCCGAGCAGCTGTTTGAGGCCCTGACGCTTTTCGCCACTACCGGATCGGTCGCAGCAGGTGAGGTTCTCCTCGGACTCGCTGCCGTGGCAAACACAAACGACAACCCGCACCGGGCAGCACGTCTCCTCGGTGCGTCCAACCACATCGCCGAGGAGACCGGCCAATCCCGAGAGGCCTACGAGGCCGGCCTGTACGAAAACACGCTGGCGGCCGTACATGCGTCGCTCGGCGATCAAGCCGCGGAACAGCTGTTCACCGAGGGCGAGAAGATGCCGCGCAACGAAGCGATCGCCTACGCGCTCGAGGGACGCGACTGAGCAGCCCGGCGAGGACGGGCTCGCGGCGGCCCGGCTCAGGGTGCGTCGACACGGACGACATCGTCGTACTCGACCCGATCGAATAGCCACCCCCGTCGAGGCCGCGCCGGCCTGCGCCTCACGCGTCAGGGGGTCTGTGAGAGCCCGCGGGGTCTACGCGGGGTCTACGTCTTTGTCGTTTGAGGTCTTCGGCCGCCACCTCGGCCGAGCACTTTCCTTGGAGCCATGCGACTTCGCACGACCCTGCGCGTCCCGCGACGACACCTGATCAACCCTCGTAATGAAGGGGTCCGCGGTTCGAATCCGCGCGTCGGCTCTCGCTTCTCTGGCCGGCGGCGCGCTTCGCGCGCCGGCTCGCGCCGCTCAACCCCCTCCTGCGAGCGGCCCGTGCGCGCCAGCACTGTTCCGCTCGCATACAGGCACGGAGCGACGCGCCAGGAAACCCGAGAGCGGGGAGGCAATGCCTCAAGGGCCAACTGGCCGCGGACTTTGTAGCAAAGTCGGCACAGAAAACCCTTGACAGAATTCGGTGTCCGACCCCGAGTTTCCGACCCCGAGTTTCCGAGGTGAAACTCACGCGGTGGACGGCGTCACCAGCGGCCGGAGCCCTCGGTCGTACCCGAAACCGTCGGAAAGAAAGCTTCCTGCTCGCTACCCGTCAGGTGGACTATCTAAGCGTCGCCCCGGTGCCCCGGCTACGAGCCGGGCACCGGGGCGAGTCCTTGCAAACATCCCCTTCAGCGGTCTTGATAGCCGCCTGCCATCACGGGCAAGACTGGACGGGGTCCTCGATTCGGAAGACGGGCGGAGAGGCGTGCGGCGCAACAAACGTCGCATAGACCGTCGCCCCACCGGCGCTCGAGGCCTGCCCCGGATCATCGCCGTACTCGACAAATGCGGAGCCGGCGGGAAGGCCGGGCCCGTACGTCGTCGAGCTGCAGTCTGAGTCCGTAACGGTCACCTGACCGGACAACACAGACACGATCAGGATGCCTGGGTGGTGATGCCAGCCGCTGTAGCCGCCCGGATCGATGACGATCCTCTGGACTCGGACGTCGGTCGGATCTTTCGTCTGGAACTTGACCCGGTCGCTGTTCAACTTGACGTCGTTGGCGAGGTTCGCGGTGACTAGATTCTCGGGGTGAAAACCAACCCCTGGGGACCCGAGAGCGACGGCCGCCCACATTCCGATCGCCGCAACTCCGACGATCGCGAGACTCAACTTCTTCCTCGAACGCATGTTTCTCCTCCTTCGGTCGAGGCGGTCGAGACCGCCATCTGTGCGGTCGGATGGAATGTCCTCGCGCCTGCCGTGGTACCTGCCACCACTTCGTGCACGTCCTCCGCGGAACGGTCCGGGTCGAACGCCCAGCCCTCGAGCACGAGCCCGACCGTCTCCTCGTCGCGAAGAACGGAGACGGTGGTTATTCCGAGGCGAGCGAGCTTGCGGAGGGCGTCCTCGCGGAACACCCGCTCGCCGGGGTTCCCTTCGAACAGCATCATCAGCATCCCCACGTGCCCTCCCAGAGGCGGCAGATTTACGCTCTGCCGAACCTACGAAGTCCGCCGGGATCCGTCTTCGGGGAGCTCCCTCAACTTTGATCGACGCCATGCCGCAACTTCGCAGCCAACTCTGTTCGGTTGCGGACGTCGAGCTTTCGCAGCACCTGGGAGACGTGCCGCTCGACGGTCTTCCGCGAGAGGAAGAGCGCCTGAGCCACCTCGGGATTCGATCGTCCGATCGCAACGAGCTCGGCGACGCGGCGTTCGCTCGGGGTCAGCTCGTCGCCGTACGACGTGCGGCCCCCGATTCGCGCGAGCTCGGCTCGAGACCGCTCCGCCCACAGCGACGCCCCGAGCTCCTCGAAGAGCGCGAGAGCCGCCTGGAGCGCCTCTCGGGCAGCACGGCGCTGATTGCCGCGTCGTAGCGCGGATCCGAGCGCAAGGAGCGCGCGCCCGCGCTCGAGCGGCTCCGCGTCCGCTCCCTGTGTCGCGAGCGCCGTCTGTGCGCTGCTCAGCGCAGCGTCGATTTCACCCCGTGCCGCGAAGACGAGCAATTGGCATCTAGCTGCGGCAGCGGCCGCTCGCGGTCGGCCGGTCCGGCTGACGTGGGCGTCAAGCTCGGCGAGCAGCTCTTCCGCCTCCCCCATCCTCCCGAGCTCGACGAGTGCCTCGATCTCGTCCGGGGCCGCGGCGGCTGCGGTGGGATGCCCGATCCCGGATCGTGCGAGGAGCGGCGCCAGCACCGCGTCGGCGTCTGCGGCGCTGCCGCGTGAGAGCTCGAGAAATCCGAGTGCGCGCTCTGCCGAACGGACGATGACGTCGTACCCGACGGGACGCATCAACTCGAGTGCTCGCTCAGCGTCAGCCCGCGCGGCTTTGACCTGGCCGGCCACGGCTTTCACAAGCGCACCCGTTGCTAGCACGCTGGCCTCGGCGTGGGTGACGCCCCAGTAGGCAGCGATCTCCTCGGCTTCCGCGACGTGTCGGAGCGCGCGCCCGGTTTGACCGCGCCGCAGCTCGATCTCCGCCAGCGTGTTGAGGATGATCGCGCGCCAGCTCTCCGATCGGCTCGCCGCCCGGCGTTCCACGGTTTGTGTGTAGGACCGAGCAGCCTCGAGGTCGTCGTCCCACATGGCGCACGCTCCGCGAACGCGTGTCGGGCTGTCTGCAACCTGGATCGCATCGCCGAGCTGCTGCTCGAGCGCGACCGCGCGCTCGAGCAGCTCGTGGGCGATCGGTTCTCCCGCGAAGGCACGGGCTTGGGCTTCGCGGGCGAGGGCTACGGCCAGCTCGGCGGGGCACTCAGCCCGCTCGACGAGAGCGGCGGCCGCCTGCGCCTCGGCGATCGCGCGCTCGAAGTCGCCGCCCCACGTGAGCTGCCGGGCGAGCAGGTTCCGTGCCGACGCTTCCTGAGCGAAGTCTCCGCTCGCGTCGTCGATTGCCCGCTCGAGTTGGTCGATCGTCTGCGGGATGTCGTCAACGATCTTCACCATGAGCTGGCGCGCCTGGGCCCGCCTCGCCGACGGTGGAAGCGACGCGATCAGCTCGACGAGCATCTTGCGGCTAGCCGATCCATCGCCTGCCGCCCATGTGAACGTCGCTCCGCGAAGAGCGCGCCGGGCAGCAACCTTCGGTCGGGCCACAGACGTCAGGCGGCTTGCCTGCCGGCAGAGTGCCGCGGCCGTTTCGGGCGCGCCACGCGCGGCTGCGCGCTCTGCGGCGGCATCGAGCGCCGCCGCGATCTCCTCGTCGGGTTCCTCGGTTCCGCGGGCGAGGTGCCAGGCGCGCTGCTCCAGATCGGGAACGATGTCTGCGAGCCGGAGGTGGAGCTCGCGACGTTGGTCCGCAGGCAGATCTTCATAGAGGATCGATGCCAACAGAGGATGCGTAAAACGGATCCTGTCAGGCTCCCGCTCGACCAGCCCAGCCGCGACTGCTTCCGATAGGTCGCCGACGAGGTCCTCTGTCGGCCGGGAGAGCGCAGCCGCGGCGGCGAGCCTTCGGCACACATCGGGCGAAACGGCGCGCAGCCGCAGACCGAGGAGTTCTCTCAGCTCTGGTGGCACCGGCAGCGCGGCATCGGGCGGAAGGTCGGCCGGCAGCGAGCGCGCCAGCTCAAGCGCGTGGAGCGGGTTCCCGCGCGTCGCAGAGTGGATCCGCAGCAAGAGAGGCCGCGCGAGCTCGCAGCCGGCCCGACGGCTCAGCAGCTCGCGGAGTGCCGCGGGAGCGAGCGATTCGAGACGAAGCCGGTCTGTCGCGACTGCGGCGAGGGGGCCACCGCCGAACGGCGACCTGGCCGCGAGGATAAACGCGACCTGCTCACTGGCGAGCCGGCGCGCGGCAAAGGCCAACGTCGCGGCCGACGCGGGATCGAGCCACTGCACGTCGTCGACCGCCACGAGAACCGGCTTTACTTGTCCAAGATCTGATAGCGCGGCGAGCAGGGCCAGCCCAACCGCGTGCGGATCGACCGACCCGGACCCGGCCTCCTCGAGGAGAAGAGCGACCGCCAGCGCCCTCCGCTGTGGCGGCGGTAATCGATCCAACGCCTCGCCGACCTCGTCGCGGAGGAGATCACCGACACCTGCGAACGCCAAGGTCGCCTCAGCCTCGGCCGGACGCGCCAACAGAACCCGCCAACCTGACAAACGGGCAGCTTCGACGCCGGCGTGCAGGTGTGCGGTCTTGCCGATTCCCGCTTCGCCTTCGAGCAGAAGGACGCCAGACGCCTGAGCGAGGAATTCCCGAATCTGTGCCAACTCCCGGTCGCGCCCCACCAGCGTTTGTGCGCCGCTGCTCATGCCTTGGATTGTGCAACTGAGCCGGCCTACTTCCAAGCGGGTAAGGCAGTTGAGAGAGAGACGAAGAGCCCGAAGTTCGCCGAACTGCCTGGTGCGGCCGGGTGCTTGCCGCCAGCGCCATACCGTCGAAGCGGGGTCTACGAGGGGTGTACGCGGCTGTCGTTCGAGGTCTTTGACCGCCACCGCGGTTAAGCGGATTCGGAGGATTCATGCGGCTTCGCGCGACTCGGCGCGACTGGCGACGACAGGTGATCAACGCTCGTAATGAAGGGGTCCGCGGTTCGAATCCGCGCGTCGGCTCTCGCTTCCCTGGCCGGGGGCGGCTCCCGCCCGGCAGAGCCGGGCTCCGCCCCGCCTCGCGTCGCTCCGCGCCTTCCTGCGAGCGGCCCGTGCGCGCCAGCACTGTTCCGCTCGCATACAGGCACGGAGCGACGCGGCAGGAAACCGAGAGCAAGGGGGCGCCGACTCGAGGGCCACTGACCCGGCTTTGTTGCAGAGTCGACACAGAAGATCCTTGACAAAATTGAGTGTCCGACCCCGGATTCCCCGAGCCGGCGGGCTCCCGCGGCTACGACGACCTAGGCCGACACGCGAGCCAGGAGCCCCTCGGACTTTGTAGCAAAGTCGGCACAGAAAACCCTTGACAGAATTCGGTGTCCGACCCCGAATTTCCCTTGCGACGACTCAGGCTCTAGGGTCCATCGCTGCCGGTGAGCGACAATCCCGGCATGGCCGTCTGCAGCCGGTGTGGCGCCGAGCTCCCGGAGCGAGCCCGCTTCTGCCCGGCGTGCGCTGTGCCCGTCGAAGACGGCGGGCCGGGTGAGGAGCGGAAGCTGGCCTCCGTGCTGTTCGCGGACCTCGTCGGCTCGACCGCGCTGGGCGGCTCGGAGGATCCGGAACGCACGCGGGTGAGGCTCGACCGCTTCTACGAGTCCATGGCTGAGGAGGTCGAGCGTGCCGGCGGCACGATCGAGAAGTTCGCCGGCGACGCGGTGATGGCGGCTTTCGGTGCACCGGCTGCGCTCGAGGATCACGCAGAGCGGACGCTGCACGCTGCGCTCGCGATGCAGCGTCGGCTCGCCGAGTTGTTCGGGGGGCGGCTAGAGCTGCGGATCGGCGTCAACACGGGTGAGGTGGTCGTCGGGCGTGCTCGCGAGGGCAGCTCCTTCGTCACCGGGGACGCAGTCAACGTCGCGGCCCGGCTCGAGCAGGCAGCCGCGGCCGGCGAGATCCTTGCGGGGGAGCGAACGGTCGCCGCTGCGCGCGGCGCCTTCGAATTCGACGAGCCGGCCGCTGTCGAGGCGAAGGGCAAGCCGGAGGGAGTCGTTGCCTGTCGTGTGGTGCGCGCACTCTCGCTGATGCGGCCGCGCGGTGTCAGCGGGCTCGCCGCAGCCTTCGTCGGCCGCGAGCGGGAGCTCGAGTGGCTATGCGGCGCCTACCGGGCGTCGGTCGAGGAGTGGCGGCCGCGGTGCGTCACGCTCCTCGGCGATGCGGGCGTTGGCAAGACGCGGCTCGTGCGGGAACTCTGGCAGCGCCTGCCCGAGCAGCGGCCCGAGCCGCTCCGCCGCACCGGCCGGTGCCTCTCGTACGGCACCGGCGTCGCCTATTGGGCGCTCGGCGAGGTGCTGAAGGAGCACCTTGGTCTATTGGAGAGCGACCCGCCGGAGGTCGCGCTCGAGCGACTCGGCGGACGCGAGATGCTCGGTCTCGCGCTTGGTCTCGATCTCGCCCAGGGTCTGCACCCGCTTGCGGCCCGCGACCGCTTCCAAGACGCCTGGGCGGAGTTCCTGACCGAGATCGTCGCGGAGCGGCCTGCGGTCGTGCTCGTCGAGGACGTGCACTGGGCCGAGGAGCAGCTCCTCGATCTGCTCGAGCACGTGCTCGGCGCCGTGCAAGGGCCGCTGCTGCTGATCGCGACGGCAAGGCCGGAGCTACTGGACCGGCGGCCAGGCTGGAGTGCGCGCGCCGGCGGTGAATTCCTCGAGCTGGAGCCACTCTCCCCACCGGAGTCGGTTCGGATGATGGACGAGCTGCTTGCGGGTGGGCTGCCGGCAGAGCTGCGCGAGCTCGTCGTCGAACGTGCCGAAGGAAACCCGTTCTTCGTCGAGGAGCTGCTCGGCATGCTGATCGACCGCGGCCTGCTTGCCCGCCGGAACCGCCACTGGGTGCTGCACGAGCTTCCGCACGAGTTTGCCGTGCCGGATTCGATACAGGCTGTGCTCGCAGCGCGGATCGACCTGCTCGACGCCGCCGAGAAGTCTGCTCTCCAGGCAGCAGCGGTGATCGGGCGGACCTTCTGGGCCGGACCGATCTACGAGTTGACGGACGGCGAGCCGGACCTGCGCGTGCTCGAGGACCGTGACTTCGTCCGTCGCCGCGCCAGCTCGAGCATGGACGGCGAGCGCGAGTACGTGATCAAGCACGCGCTCACCCGCGAGGTGGCGTACGCGAGCCTGCCGAAGGCCCGTCGAGCGCGGATGCACGCCGCGTTCGCCGCCTGGCTCGAGCGGGGGGGTGAAGACCGCGATGACCTCGCCTCCTTCCTCGCGCACCACTACGCGGAGGCGGTCCGGCCCGAGGACACCGATCTCGCGTGGACCGGCGCGGAGGAGGAGCTCCAACGCCTAGAGGGGAAGGCGCTCTTCTGGCTCGAGCGCGCCGCCGCGCTCGCGCTCGGGCGGTACGAGATCGAAGACGCGCTCGCATTGCTCCATCGGGCGCTCGCGCTCATGCCCGACGAGGAGGCCCAATCGCGGCTCTGGCGCGCGGTAGGAAAGACAAACGCGCTCAAGTTCGATGGCGAGGCCTTCTGGACGGCGATGCAGAGCTCGCTCAAGGTCTGCCCCGACAAGGCGACCTGCGCCGATACCTACAGCGAGCTTGCGTTCCAGACGGCGATCCGCTCCGGCATGTGGCCGAAGCGACCCGATCGGGAGCTCGTTCAGAGTTGGATCGAGCATGCGCTTGAGCTCGCGGCGCCCGACAGCGCCTCGCGCGCGCGGGCGCTGATCGCGCGCTGCTTCTGGGAACGGGATACCGAAGAGACAGCCGAGGAAGCGAGCGCGCTCGCCGATCGGCTGGGCGATGTCGAGCTGCGTTCGTTTGCTTGGGGGGCTCGCGCCGTCGTCGCGTTCGCCGAACGCGACTTCGAGGAAGCGCTTGGCTGGGCCGAGCGGCGCCTCGACGTCGCAGGCGAAATCAGCGACCCGGATCACCTCGCAGACAGCTACGGGATCGCGATCCCCTGCTATTGCGCCGTGACACGTTTCGAAGAGGCACGCCGCCTCGCGGCCTTGCACGACGCGCTCGTCGAGCCGCTCTCGGTCCACCATCGTCTCCACGGCGTCAGCGTGCTGATCGAGGTCGAAGAGACGTGCGGCGGCTGGCATCTGATCCGCGAGCTCGCCGAGCGAACGGAGCGCGCTGTCGAGGCGAACCTCGCGACACCCTGTGTCCGCAACGCGCGCTCTCTGCTCGTGACGGCCCTCGCCGCAGCGTACGCGGGGGACGACGAAACGGCGCGGCGCTACGAGCGCCGCGCCGAGGAGGTCGTGACCCAGGGATACGACGTCGTGCTTGCGGCGCCCCGGGCTCGGCTCGCGCTCTTGCGCGGCGAGCTCGACGTCGTCGCCTCGCTGGTCGAACCGCTCGACCGCGCGCGCACCTTCACCGCCTGGTACGGCCTGCCTGCCGCAGCCGCGTGGCTCGAGGCGCTCGCCGCTCTCAACGAGCGGGCGCTGGTCGAGCGGGAAGCGGCGGCGCTGACGCGCCAACACACCTATCTCGAGCCCTTCGCGCTGCGCGCGCTCGGCGTCGTCCGTGAGGACGAGACACTGATCGAGCAAGCGGTAGAGCGGTTCGAGGCGATGGGCCTCGCGTGGTACGCAGAGCAGGCTCGGGCTACGGCCCGGCAGTAAGCCGCGCGGACGGACGACCAGGCGCCGCTTGTCGCCCTCGCGGCTAGCCCGGCTCCGCCCGCGGCCTCGCGACGCGCCAGGAAACCGAGACAGGGGGTACGGACTCGAGCGGCCCCAGTAGCCGAGAACTTCTCTGAGGCGGGTGCCCCTCCGCCGACCATGAGCAGGCGCGCGTGAACCGCCGCTTGAACGTCGATGGCAGGGCTGCGATGCTTTAGGTGCCGTGCTAAGCCCAGAGAGATTCGCGGCGCGAGGGGGTGTGTGATCGTCACTCTCGCGTTCACGCTGCGGTTCGCCGTTGCGACCGCGCTCGCCGTCGCTGCTATTGCGAAGGCCAGGAGCTTCGACGCGTTTCGGCAGACGGTTCAGGCGCTCCTGCCCTGGGAGCGAGGGGTCACGCCGGCCGCGGTTGCCGTGGTCGCCACTGAGGCGACGCTCGCAGGGCTGCTGGTTGCCGGTGTCCTGGCGAGCGCCGTCGCGGCTGCGGCGCTCGTGCTCTTCCTCGGCTTTACGGCGCTGTCGCTGTGGGCCGCACGTCGCGGGCTCCGGGTCCGGTGCAACTGCTTCGGCCGCAGCGATCGTGAACTTGGGAAGGACTCCCTCGCGGCGTCCCTGCTGCTCGCCGGCGCGACGCTCGCATACTTGGCCCTCCTGAGAAGCACTGAGCCGTCGCTGACCCTCGGCGAGCTACCTCTGGCAACTGCGCTCGGCGTCACCGCCGTCCTGGGCGGGCGATGGCTGCTGGCCGCGGGCGAGCTGACCGGGATCGTCCGTCAGAGAAGGCAGCTCGACAAAGACCTCGCCGAGGCGGCGCGGGCGGTGGCTCGATGACCACGCTGATCGTCGCCGCCGTAGTGGCGCTGTTGCTCGTCGTGGCCTTCCAGGGGCTCGTCCTCCTCGAGCTGGTTCGGCAGGTATCCCAGGTGCGGACGCAGCTCGATCTCGACGATCGGCCGATTCCCACCAGCCTGGGTGAGCTCGCCGGCCGGCCTCTGCCCGAGCCGGCGCGAGCCGTCTGGTCGGAGAACGGCGCCGTTCGGGACGGCGTCCTCGTGCTCCTCAGCGTGGATTGCGCAAGCTGCAGGCTCGTCGCGTTCGGGCTGCGGGACGTCGTCAAACGGTTCGAGCACCAGAGGATCGTCACGGTTCTCCAGGCGCGCACGAACGACGAGGCAGTTCGGATGCTGGCCGACGCGGGCCTCGCCGGAGACGGGGTCGTGGTCGACCTCGAGAACGAGTACGGGGCCGCCTTCGGGATCGAGCTGCGCCCCGCGGCGGTGGTCGTCCGCGACGGGATCCTCAGCGAGGCGGCGGTCATTCGCAACCCGCGCCAGCTCGACCAGCTCCTCGCGACGCTGGAATCCCGGACAGGAAAGGGGGCGCAGGCGCCCGAGAGTTCCGTCGTTTCACTCCGACCTAGTGGAGGTGTTAGGTGACGTTCTACGAACGGTTCGAAAAACTCAGCGCTACCGACATGTCGACGTCGACGTCGACCCGTCGTCGCTTGCTGGAGCGAGCGGGAAAGGCCTCCCTCGGAGTCGCGTTCGTTCTCGCAGGCCTTTCGCGCTCTGGGAAGGCGGGAGCCGCAACCAAGGGGGCCGGCTGTTGTTCGCTTGCCTACCAGAACCAGTGCCCAAACTGCAACGGCCATGGCTACGACTGTGCGGGCGGCTGTACCCGGTGGGCCTGGTACTGCGTCGACGGTTCCCACCGCGTCTGGATCTGCGGCGAGTGCTACTCGGGCGGGGGCTGCCAGGGGTGCTCGTGCGGGGCGGTCGCGCTGACCCAGACGAGTCGACCCATTTTGCGCCCCTAGGCTGGGCACTGGCGTGAACCTCGGCATCGCGTGCGCGCTGGCTTTTCTGGCTGCGCTTCCTCAGCTCTGCAGCCCCTGAGGGGCGTCGATGATCGGTGTGATCGGTCCCCTCGTGCAGGGGAAGCGTGAGCTGAGAGGTTCGATTGGATCGGTGGCGGTCTTCGGACTGGGCGCGGTCGCGGGCGCGCTGGTCACGGGATCGGTGCTCGGCGTCGTCGGGGGCGCGGTTCAATCTCTCGCCGGCGAGCGCGTGCTGGCGGTCGCGGTGGGCGCTGCGGGCTGCGTGTTGCTGCTGGCCGACCTGGGGTTCCTGGGCCTACGAACGCCGACGCTTCGCCGGCAGACCGGCTCGACGTGGTACCGCAAGCGCGGGGCTCGGGCTGCGTGGCTGCTCTGGGGCATCGATCTCGGCCTCGGGTTCTCGACGATTCGGCTCAGTTCCCTCTACTGGCTGATGGTGCTGTTCGTCGTGGCTTTCGTCTCGCCGGTGCTCGCTCCCGTCGCTCTCGCTTTCTACGGTCTCGGGCTCGGCGTCGCGTTCGCGGCCGCGGTCATCGCGCTGACGTGGAGGGTCTCGCGCGGCACCGGGTCACCCGGGCTCGGTCTCCTGCGCGCCGCCGGGACGGTGCGGCTTGCGTCGGACGCGTTGCTCGGATTGGCGTCGATCACGATCGTGCTGGCTTGGGGCAGTCCGTGGTGGTAGGCGACCTCGCTTCGCCCGAGGAGCCGATCTGCGTCGTGACCAGGATCATCTTCGGCAGGTGGTCGTCGCTTGCCGGCGCCTTCCTTCGCTTCCGGCGGCTGCGGCGCATCGGGCGCAGGACGATCCCGGGCCTGATCGATGTGCACGTGCGCATCGGGAGAAACGCGACCCTGACGATCATCTCCCTCTGGCAGGACGAGCTTTCCCTCCTGCAATTCACCACGTTGGAGCCCCATGTGCAGGCGGTCCGCTGGACGATCGACAAGCAGGGCGAGATCTGGTCGGGAGTCTTCCGGCTCGCGGGGACGTCGTCGATGAGCAAGCCGTGGATCGGCACGATCCGGCACTGGGAGCCGCTCGGGATGTCGTCAGCGGAGAGCGTGGCCGTTGACGAGCCCTGATCGGGGCTGCGCCGCGACACCGTTCTCGGCGCAGCGACCGCCCGACGAGCACACCGCGTCGTTCTCCCGCTGGTGGTACGAGGGCGATCGACTCTGGGCCGGTCTCGCGCCGCCGTACGAAGGACGCTGGTCGGCGGGCGAGCCGATGAAAGTGCTTTGGTACCGAGAGGTCGCCGGCGAGCTCCGGATCACGGGGCAGCGGCTCGATGGCTCGAGCGATCCGCTTACGGCCGAGATCCCCTCCGGCTATGAGCAGGCCGGAATCCAGGCGAGCTCCATCCTCGTTCCGGAACCAGGATGTTGGGCCATCACCGGCTCTGCCGGGGAGCACACGCTTCGAATCGTCGCGGAAGTGGAATAACCCGCGTGCGGTGCGAACTCCGCTGACCCTCTCGTTCGCGACGCTCTCGGCGGTCCCCGTCCGGGGAGGCTCGGCCCTGAGACTCATCGCCGCAGCCGGGATCGCGCTCTTGACGGTGAGCTTGGGCGCCGCGCACGCGTTTCCCGGCAGGAGCGGCCGGCTGTTGTTGCTGACTTGCGATCCGACGGCCGAATCGCAGAGGGCGTCACAGATCCGGACGATGCTGCCGAACGGGCGCGATTTCCGGACGATCGCCAAGTTCGAGAGCACGAGCAACTACTGCAATGTCGACAGGGCGGCATGGTCGCCGAACGGTCGGGCGATCCTCTACAGCACGGGGACCGACGTCTGGACCATTCGGCCCGACGGGAAGCGGCGCCGGCGGCTGCTGGACGCGGGCGACTATGCCGCCTGGTCGCCGAACGGGCGCGAGATCGTCTTCGCGGAGAGGGTTGAGGACAACAAGTCGGCCCTCTTCCGCGTTCGTCGCGACGGCGGCGGCCTGCGCCGGATCATGCCGGGCATGGAGTCGGATGTTTATGCGCCTTCGTGGTCGCCCGACGGGAGGACGATCGCGTTCACGCGCTACTACCAGGGGGAGGAGTCGATCTGGACGGTGGGCGCGAACGGGTCGCGCCTTCGCCAGGTCAACCCACGCGGTCGCTGGCCGGACTGGTCTCCGGATGGGAAGCGCATCATCTTCACCGACCGGCTGAGCGTCTGGACGATGGCTCCCGGCGGTAACCGGCGTCGCAGGCTGACTCCACAGGTTCTCGAGGTCGAGACCTTGCAAGCGACGTTCTCGCCGGACGGGCGGAAGATCGCCTTCGTGCGCGGATGGCGCGCCTGGGTGATGACCGCCGGCGGGAAGCACGTTCACCAGGTGTCCCCGGTCGACGCAGTCGTCGGCCAGGTCGACTGGCAGCCGCGATGAAGCGCATTGCGCTGCTCGCCGCGGCCCTCGTTGCCGGTGCGGCGCTACCGGCCGGTTCGGCGACCTCACGTCAAGGGTGGACGACCCACGGCCCCGATGGTGGGCTCGCCTCGCTCATCGAGATCGATCCGGCCTCGCCGAAGATCCTCTACGCCGGGACCGGGGGAGCCGGAGTCTTCCGCAGCACGGACGGCGGCCGGACCTGGCATCGCCGGAGCAACGGTCTCCCGGCGAACACGGGGACCGGAGCTCTCGAGCTCGCGCCCTCCGATCCAAGCCGGCTGTACGTTGTGGCAGACACCGGCTTCTACACGAGCGCGGACGCCGGGGCGACGTGGAGCAGGCTCCCGAGCCTCGGCGAAAGCGGGAGCTCTTTCCTGGTCGATCCGAGCCGGGCGCTGACGCTCTACGCGTCGACCTTCAGCGCCCTGCTGAAGAGCACGGACGGGGGCCGGAGTTGGAGCGCCCTTCCGTTCCGGTTTCAGGGGCCGGTCGCGATCGCGCCCTCGGCGCCGAACGTCCTCTACGGGGAGACCTATGGCGCCCTCTACCGGAGCGCGGACTCCGGGACGAGCTGGACGCAGGTGACCAACTTCTCCTATTCCGGATTCGGGCTGATCGAGGTCGATCCGCGCGATCCGAACACGGTCTACTACGCGGCGGGCGGCGACCTCTACAAGTCGACCGAGGGGGGCGCGAACCCGCGCGAGATCCGCGAGCGAGAGGGTCTCAACGATGTGCGAAGGCTTGAGATCGACCCGCGGGCCCCGGCGACCCTGTACGTAGGAACCGAGGGCGACGGCGTCTTTCGCTCGCAGGACGGCGGCGCGACGTGGTCGGGGGCCGGGCTTCTGCCGAAGTACGCGGTCATCAGCGACATCGAGGTTGCCCCCTCGGCCGGCTCACCCGTCTACGCGACCGTCTACGAGCACGGCGTGTTCAAGAGCGAGAACGGAGGCAGCCGCTGGGCCGGGGCGAACGGAGGCCTCGTCGCCACGAAGGTGCAGGCCCTTGCGGTCGACCCGTCCGCCCCGTCGATCGTCTACGCGGCCACGCCTACGACCGGCCTCTGGCAGACGCGAGACGCGGGCCGGCACTGGTCGTTGCGTGGGTTCGCGGACCAGTACGTCAACCACGTCGCCGTCGATCCCCGCCGGCCGCGCGTGGTCTGGGCGGCCGTTGGGCGCGACCTTTACCGCAGCGGCGACCGTGGCCGGACGTGGAAGCGGAGCCTCCGCCTCAAGGATCGCAGCTTCAGCGTCGTCGGGGTCGCGCCGTCGAATCCGCGATTTGTCTACGCCGGCACGTTCGAGCGGGGCCTCTACCACTCCTCGAACGGTGGCCGGACCTGGCGCGCGCCCGACCTTCGTCCGCAAGACTCGGTGACCGCCATCCTCGTCCATCCTCGCCGGCCCCAGGTGGTGTGGGTGGTCATGCGCGGGGCCGTGCTGAGATCGCACGACGGCGGCGTCACGTTTTCGAAGGAGTCGCAGGGCCTGCCGGTGTCCGCCGAGGCAAACGCCCTCGCGCTCGATCCGAGGAGCACACGGCGGCTGTATGCGGCGGGGTTCTCCGGTGTCTACCGGAGCAGAGACAGTGGCGCAAACTGGACGCGGGTGAGTAGCGCTTTCTCGTGGCAAGTGGACAGCATCGCGCTCGATCGGAAGCGGCCCAACGTCTTCTACGCCTGCGGGCACGGTCGCTACGGTGGTGGCGCCCTCTACCGCTCCACCGACCGGGCGCGAACGTGGACGGACGTCTCCGCCGGTCTGACGACGACCATCTGCGCGCCGCTTGCCTTCACGCCGGACGGCAAGCGTCTCTACGTCGGCAGCAGGCTCGGCGGCGGCGTGTTCGCGGCCAACGTCAGGTAGGCGGAGTCCCCGGCGATTCGTGGACTTGAGGCGCGGTTGAACCGTTCCTTTACCGGCGCGCCTCATCGTCGAGTCGTGCGAGCTCATTTCGCGCTGATCCTCGGCGGGGTTGCAGCGTTCCTCTTGTCGGGGTGTGGTCATGCGGTTGCATCGCAGCGACACTCAGCATCGGCTGTTGCGCCGCCGGCGAAAGCTCGTCGCATCGCCGCGCAGTGGGGTGGCGCCGTCACGTACCTCCCCAAGTGGGCTCCGGACGGCGTTGTGCTTTCGAACTGGTGGGCGGAGACCTGCGCCTGCGGTACGGATGACAGCCGTCTTGTTGTCCAGTTCGGCCGCGAGAAAACGCGTCTCGACTGGGCGGTGTCGGATCCGCACGAGGTGCATCAGGTCGACGCCGGCATCACCTGTCGTGATGACCGATTCGCCGACGGCGTCAGCAACGGACGCAGAGTCTTCTATCGCAAACAGCGCGATTCGGACACCGCGTGGATCTGCATCCCGGTCTCGGGCGGATGGGACGAGGCCTTTCGACTCGACAAGCTGCTGATCAGCGTCCGGCAGGAACCGGGTCGCACGGGTCAGCTCAAGCCATCCGAGCTCGAAGAGATGGTTGCGAGCGCACATCCGTCCCCACCGGGGCGAACGTCGGGCTCAGAGTACGAGCTTCCGTCGCAAGAGGAGGTCGAGCGGATGTCGGCTTCCTTTGGCCGGCCGCTCCTTCTGCCGACCGAGCTTCCCGGTGGGTTCATCTACAGCCAGTGGTACGCGGGCGACCGCTTCGACACCGGAGAGCGTCGTAGCCAACTCAGCATCAGCTTCGGTCGGGACGGCCTGTTCACGCAGGTCTCGTGGGATCTGTTCTCGGGCGTCGACCCGCTTGCACTTTTCTGCCCCGGCAGGGGCGACTGGCAACCGCGGAGGGTGATCAACGGTCGCACGATCTACGCCAACGAGGCGATTCACGGCGTCAGCGTGTGGACATGCATCCCACCACATGTCGTCGGCAACGAGGAGCCGCTCGAAGTCAACCTGTGGTACGACATTCGCCTGCAGAGCCCGGCGATGCTCCGCCTGGCAATGCGGATGGTCGGATTCGCCAGGCTCGTTCCAGTCGAGCCCGAGAACCAGCCGACTCGCACGCCGCCGGTGATCTCGTCGCGCCACTGAATGGGACGCATCGCCGCCGGGTGTGACCCGAGCCCGCCCCGGGTATGTTTGTGACGTGAGAGCGGCGGCGATCGGCTCGCTGGTTTTGGTCGTTCTGGGGATTGCGCTGACCGGCACGCGCGCCCGGCCCTCGCAGGCAGAACCGGCGGCTCTGACGATCTCGGTCGAGCGGCCGCTGTACGAGATCCCCTCCGGCCGGCTCAACACATGGGTGCCAATCCGCTTCTCCGTCGCGGGCAGAGCCGGTCGCCGGATCGACGTCTGGTATTGCCGCAACGGCCATTTCTATCGCGACAAGCTGCGGTACAGCTGGCCGCCGTGCTCGAGCGACGACTCGGTTTTCGGGCAGCCGACGGGAGACGACAGCTGGGTCGACGAGTTCGACAACGCCGGCCGGTACGAGGCGTTCGCGCGCACGAGCGACGAGATCTCGAACTTCGCGACCTTCACCGTGCTCGACGAATGCCGCTGGACCGTAGTCCGGGACGCGCAGTCGTTCGGGCACTCGGAGCCGGGGATGCCGTACCACTGCAACCACCTGCGCAACGGGTCGCTCGAGCTACGGGGAGACGACGGAAGCCGGCTCATCTCGACGGGCTACGGGAACGCGGGGCGGAACGGGTATTACCCGAACCGACTCTCCAATCCCGATCTCGGGTTCGGCGTCGCGGACTCGTACGACCGGCCGGCGGTGGGCTCTATGCGGCTGAAGCTCGGGCCGAAGCTCGGCAGCTTCCTCGTCCACGTGACAACCCCGGCCGGGATGATCGCGACCTTCGGCCGCACCGAGTTCCGGGTCTCGCACCGACGCCGGCTGACGAGGGTCCACGTCTACTCGGGGAGGGTCATCGTCACCGCGGCTTTCGCGGCCGACCTCGATCTCGGCGACTGGGTCGAGTACCACTGCCACCAACGAGTGTCGTTTCGCTGCCTCACGCGGATGCCGAGAACGGTCGTCCTCAAGCGGGGCCAGTCGAGGCGGATCCGGGGGTAGACGGCCTACCGGGCCTGCCTGAGGACGGTGAGGGTGTTCGGATACCAGCTGACGCCGGCGACGTCCGGGGCGCCGTCCCCGTTGAGATCTCCGATTGCGGACCCGCTGCCGGCGGGGCCGTAGAGGCTCTCCGGCAACAATCCGCCGCCGGGCCGCTGGAGAAAGACGCCCAGGCGGTAGTCGTGGACCACCACGACGTCCTGGCGCCCGTCCCGGTTCATATCCCGGACGTGCACGGTGCCAGGCCGCTCCGCCGTCGGCTGGAGCACGGGCGGATCCAGCGTCCCCGCCCGGTTCTGCGCCGTGACCATCAGGTACGAGCTCGGCGAGCTGACGTCACCGTCGAGGACGACGTCGTTCCGGCCGTCGCCGGTCACGTCGCCGACGCCGGCCGCGTTCGGGAAAGGGTGGTACAGCAAGTAGGTTGCCGGCCGGCCGAAGCCGTGTGCGCGACGCGGATACACCTTGAGCGTTCCCGTCGACGTGAACATCGTCAAGACATCGGGGCGCCGGTCGCCCGTGACGTCCGCGTACTCGAGGAAGGTGCTGTCCTTGAGCACGCGGGAAACGGCGAACGAGCCGCCACGGTTTCTCGCGACGAACAATCCGGCCGGTTCGCAACACCGCCGGTTGAAGAGCAGGTCCTTCTTCCCGTCGCCGTCGAAATCGACGATGCGGATGCTAGATGCGCCCCAGGTTCCCGGCACCAGCCACGGCTCGGCCGAGAGCCTGCCGCCGCTCTGGTCGTAGAGATTGATGCCGGGGAACGCGGCCACCGCTGCGTCGCTGTCCCCGTCGCCGTCGATGTCGCCCACTGCGATCGCATTGACACGACCGCTTGAGTCGGCGCCGAGCCAGAAGGGAGCTCTGAGCGAGCCGCCGGGCTCCTGGAGCTTGACGTAGAGGCGCCCGTCCGTCTGGTTGTCGCCGCTCGTGCCGACGAGGACGTCGTTTCGCCCGTCGCCGGTGACGTCTCCGATCGCCATGGCCGAGGGAGTGAGCTCGAGCGGGTAGCGCTGGGCGGGTTCGAACCGCAACGGCGGCGGCGGTCCGGGAGGAGGCGGTGGCGGCTCAGGCGGTGCTGGGCCGGGAGGAGGCGGCGGGGGCGGCGCGGGCCGTGGCGAAGGTGGGAGCTGCCGGAAGAGGAAGAGCCCGTGCAGCAGTCCACCGGCGACCGCGATCTCGGGGCGCCCGTCGCCGCTCACATCGCCGACTGCGACCCGTTTGACGTTGTAGCTCAGCGCGCGGCCGACGAGAAACCAGTCCACACCCTCGAGCGTGTGCCGCGAGTGCTGAAGGACCACGCCCACCGATTCCTGGTTGCCGGTGACGAGATCGGTTCTTCTGTCACCGTTCATGTCGAGCGCCTCGATCGCGGCCGGGTAGTCGATTCCCGGCTGGACGGCCGGCCGCGTGAGGGTTCCGGCTCGAGTCTGGGCGAGAACCTCGATGAACTTACTGTTCGCCACGGCGACGTCCTTGCGGCCGTCGCCGGTCACGTCGGCCACCTCGACCGCAGACGCGCCCGCTTTGGTGCGGTGCACGACCGGACGACCGAACCTCCCGCCTGGCCGCTGCCGGTACACGCGGAGCTTGCCGTCGTAGCCCGCGCCGACGAGATCGGGCAGCCCGTCGCCGGTGACGTCCCCGACCTCGACCTCGGACTGGCGGCTCCTCAGTGCGACGGAGACGTTGAACCCGCGGCGCCTGTTCCAGGCGATCCGAACCCAGGTCCCACCGCGCACGACGAGGTCGTTGCGGCCGTCGCGGTTGAGGTCGGCGATCTCGACGTCGTAGGCGCCGACGGTGTTCGGGATGAAGACGGGGCGCGCGAGCGTTCCGTGGCGCTGGCGGAAGATGTTCACGCCGAGAGCCGTCGCGAGCGCGACGTCGTTTCGGTGGTCCCGGTTGAGATCGCCGATCGCGACCCCCTGCACCGCGACCTTCCAGACGGGTGAGAACCGCTCAGGTTCCGCCAGTGAGCCGTCTGCCCGCTGACGGTAGACGATGACCTTCCACTGGTTCTGGGGGTTCGACCAGGAGCCTGTGCTCACAACGACGTCCTTCCGGTGGTCCCCGGTGACGTCTCCAATTGCGACCGCCTTGGTCTCCGTGTCCGTCAGCGGATACTCCTGCACCGGCGCGAAGCGCAGGGGGTACGCGCTGCCCGCGGCGTGAGCGGGCACGAGGAGGCCGACCGTCACCGTGCACGCCACAAGGGGGAGGAACGCACGCTGCCGCGAGTGCGATTTAGCCAACGCGATGAAGGGAGCCCTCATGGTCGCGGCTCGAGAACCCTACAACAGCTTCGTAGCGCCGACCGCTCTCGTAGGGGCAGAATGAAGCAATGGCGGACTCGCTTGGCGCGCGCTTCCGGGTCATCCACGGACTGGACGAAGCCGATCCACTCTCGGCGTTCTTTCTGGCGCGGGTGCTCGACGAGGACCGTCGCGAGTTGCGCGACGAGCACTGGGCGACATCCGTGCGGTCGCTCGCAGAGCTTGGCACGCCGCTCATTCGGTCCGCCGGCGAGGGCGGAGAGAGGATCGTGGTCGAGCGAGATGGCGCGCTCGTGCTGATCTCGCTTCAGGGCGGCTACGTCGCGGCGCAGGCGGCCGGCAACGAGGAACGGACGGTCATCGACGCGATCGCTCAGCTGCGCGAGCTTCTGCCTGCCCCGGAGCCCGTGGCGCGGCAAGAGGTGCCCGTCGTCTTCTGGACCTACAGCGCCCACGGGCCAATGCCGTCCGTGCGCACGATCGCTGTGCCCGAATGGGACGAGATCCGGGAGAACTATGCCCGCTCAACGGGCGCCGGGCTGGAGGCGATCATGCGCGACTTCCGACCGGCTCACGGTGGTCAGCTCGTCCTCTGGCACGGCGCGGTTGGAACGGGCAAGACGTTTGCCCTCCGCGCACTCGCCTGGGAGTGGCGTGACTGGTGCCAGCTCCACTACGTGGTGGATCCGGACACGTTCTTCGGCGAGCACGCCGACTACCTGATGACCGTGCTGATGGAGAGCGGCGGGATCGGCGAGCACGTCTCGATGCTGATGTCGATGCATGGTGCCGGCGGCATGGGTCGCTTCACTTCCTACGGACCGGGCGTCGTCGCCTTCGGCGAAGATGACGACGAGGATTTCGACGACGAGCTGTCGGCGGAGGTGGGCGCGGAGCTCGGCCGCGGGCGCGCGCCGCATTGGCGCCTGCTGGTGCTCGAGGACACCGGTGAGTTGCTGCGGCCCGACGCGAAGTCGATCATCGGTCAGGGGCTCTCTCGGTTCCTGAACGTCGTCGACGGCTTGATCGGCCAGGGACTGCGCGTACTCGTCCTCGTCACGACGAACGAACGGATCGAGACCCTCCACCCGGCGGTCGCACGTCCGGGACGCTGCGCCGCCAACATCGAGTTCGACTCGCTCAGCGAGGAGGAGACGACGGCGTGGCTCGAACGGCACGGTGCCGGCGCCGGAACGGGCACGCCGGGGATCCTCGCCTCGCTCTACGCTCAGCTCGAAGGGCGGGATCCCGCCGAGCCGCCGAACCTGGCGAAGTTCGGCGAGTAGCGCATCTGTTGTCTCGAGCGGCTGGTGACTCGTTCGAGGCTAGCCGAGCCGGACCTCGAGCTCACGCGCGCGCTCGGCTCCCCGTCCAGGAAGAGTTGGAAGAATGACGAACCGGCTGCGCTAGTTCCTCTCCGCCACGCGCATCTGGTTGCCGGACGGATCGCGAAAGCCCGCGTCGGTGCCATACGGCTGCTCGGTCGGCTCCTGCTGGAACTCGACCCCGCGGCTCTTCAGCTCCTCGTACGTCCCCTGGACGTCGTCTGTCGAGAAGAAGAGCCCGCTGGCTGCGCCCTTTGCCATCAAATCCATGATCTTCCCCTGCGTTTCAGCATCGAACACGGGCGGGCCGGGCACCGCCATCAAGGTGATGGCAACGTCGGGCTGTCCCGGCACGCCGACCGAGAGCCAACGAAAGTTGCCCATCTCCGGCACCGTGACGTCCTCGCGAAGCTCGAGCCCGAGCTTCTCGGTGTAGAAGGCGAGTGCCTCGTCCTGGTCGTGGACCCAGACCTGGACGTTGGTCAACTGCTTCAGCATGTTCTTCATCCTCCGTTGTCGTAGGTCGGAGGCGACGTTAGCCGGGCCCGGCGCGGCTGTCTTCTCGAAAACTGCTGGACTGCGGCCGCGCCCAGGCAAGCTGCACGCAGGTGGGTATTCGCACGCGGTCGAGCGCCGGCGGGTAGGTCGCCCGATAGGTGGTGGGAGAGAGGCCGTACGTCCGGCTGAAGCTCGTCGTGAACGACCCGACGCTGCGCAGCCCCACGGCGAGGCAGATCTCGGCGACCGTGCGGTCGGTGTTGCGCAGGAGCGCCGTTGCGCGCTCCAGGCGACGCGTGAGGAGGTACTGGTGAGGGGTCTCGCCGAACGCGCGGCGGAACTCACGGCTGAAGTGCGCTGTGGAGAGATGCGCCGCACGAGCGAGGGTCGGCACGTCGAGCGGCTCGCGAAACCTTCCGTCGATCAGGTCCTTGGCGCGGAGCAGGTGGCGAGCGGGCGGCAGCAGCGTCATCTCAGGTGGAAGACCGTGTTGACGTCGAGAAGTCATCGCACCCAGGGCTAGCCGAGCCGGACCGCGAGCTCGCTCGCGAGCCCTGTGCGGCCGGCTTCGGTGACGCGAACGGCGCGACTGGAGGGGGTTCGCTCGATCCAGTCGAGCTCGAAGAAGCGGGTTGCGATCGCAGCGCCGAGCGCGCCGGCGAGATGGTGGCGTCGCTCGCTCCAGTCGAGGCACCGCCGCGCGAACGCCCGCCGGCCCTCTGCGGCCTCTTCGACGTCGATGCCGAGGTCGCCGAGCCGCCGCGCGCCCTTGCTCGTCGTCTCGAGGTCCGGGGTCAGCACTCCCTTCCGCAGCAGTGCGTCGAAGAGCGCGACGCCGAGCGCCCCCGCCAGGTGGTCGTAGCACGTACGGGCCGCCTGGAGATCCGAGCCGATCCTGGCCTGCCTCAGCGAGGTCGCGGGTCGCCGCGGTGCGATTACGGCCAGCGACTCGATCGCGGCTGCGATCGCAGGATCGGCGAGCGAGTAGTAGCGATTGCGGCCGTGCTGCTCGACCGTGACCAGGCCGCCCTCGACGAGCTTCGTGAGCTGGATGCTCGCCGTCGAGGCCGTGACTCCGGCGCAGCGCGCGAGCTCGCCCGCCGGCAGGGACTGTCCCTCGGAGAGGGCCATCAGGAACACGGCTCGCGTGGGGCTGCCGATGAGGGAAGCCGGCTCGGAGATGTCGACGTCTGCAAGCACAGTTTGACAATACCAAAACAATCCCGGTGGTAGGCTGGCCCGCATGGAGTACACGGCTGCCGACCTCGACTATCTCCGGGTCAACTACCTCACGCTCGAACGGGTCTGCGCCGAGCGGCCGGAATCGCCCGAGGAGATCCGCGCTCTGATCGCGAACGGCCGCTTGCCGAAGCCGTCGTATGTTCTCGACGACGGCACGGAGCTGTTCCCCGCCGACTATTTCCGCTTCGTCGACGAGGCGGGCGGCCCGGAGGCCCTACAAGCCCGGTTTGCGGAGCGGCTCGAGGCGGCCGGCGCCGACGATCTCGAGCTCCACTGGCAGTCGTACATGGACGGGGTCTACGGGGTCTGCCTGTGGGACGTGACCCCGGAGACGATCGCCCGGAAGGCGAAGCTCGTCTCGTCGATCTCCGAGCTTTTGATGCTCGCCCGCCCGGCCGAGGCCGATTGGCGGCAGCGGCTCCGTGACGAGGTGGAGGAGCTCGACGCGCTCGAGCGGCAGTTCACGCCCGACTACGACCGCGACGAGGGGCGCTTCGGCCGCAAGCCGACGCGCGACTTGCTGATCAACGTCGCGCGCGGGCGCTACCCCGAGATCTTCGCCGCAGAGCTCGTTACCCGTTACTAGCGAGGATTGCCGCAGGAGCGACGGGCGTATACTCGCGGCCGATACCGGCCACGCCAGGCAGGTTTAACCCCCGGGAGGAACGGATCATGAGTCTAATTTCACGCGCCGTCGCCGTCGCCGGCCTCGCCGTCGTCGTGGCGGCCACGGCGGCCTGCGGCGGTTCGTCTAGTTCGAAGTCAACGACTACGTCAACCTCGGCCACAGCGGCGCCCACCGTGGATGCAAGCAAGTTCACCGCGGACTTCTCTCAGATGAAGACCCTCACGGGGCTTGCAAGTCAGGGCAAGGGACTGGTCGGGGTGCTGCTGCCCGACACCACGACGTCCGCTCGCTACGTGACCTACGACGCGCCGTATCTGAAGAAGGCGTTCGAGACGGCCGGGCTCACGTCCACCCAGTTCAAGATCGACAACGCCCAGGGCAGCGTCAGCACGATGCAGCAGCAGGCCGAGGCTGACATCACTGCGGGCGCCTCCGTGCTCTTGATCGATCCGCTCGATGTGGGGTCCGGGGCGGCGATCGAGGCCAACGCCATCTCCAAGGGTGTCAAGGTGATCGACTACGACCGCCTCGTCACCGGCGGTCCCGCGGATCGCTACTACGTCAGCTTCGACAACGTGAAGGTCGGCGGGTTGATCGGCCAGGGCGAGGTGGATTGCATCTCCGCCTGGAACGTCAAGAAGCCGAACGTCCTCGTCATGTCCGGCGACCCGAAGGACAACAACGCGAAGCTGTTCGCTCAGGGCTACAACGCAGTGCTCAAGTCGCACTTCGACGACGGGTCGTACGTGAAGGCCGGCGCACCTGCCGGTACGTGGGATCCGCCGACCGCGGCCACCACCTTCGAGCAGCAGTACACGGCCCACCCGAACATCAACGCGGTCGTGACGCCGAACGACGACAACGCGAACGCGATCATCGCGGTGCTGTTGAAGGACAAGATCCCGGCGAACACGTTCCCGACGACCGGCCAGGACGCGTCTCCGTCGGGCCTCGAGAACATCCTCAAGGGCTACCAGTGCGGAACGGTGTACAAGCCGATCTACCTCGAGGCGCAGGCGGCAGCCGCGCTGGCTCTCTATCTGAGGGCCGGCCAGACACCTCCCGCATCGCTCGTGAACGCCACCACCCCCGACACCACGCTCAAGAAGGACATCAAGTCCGTCTACACGACCCCGATCTGGGTGACGAGCGACAACATGGGGGACACGGTGGTGAAGGACGGCGCGATCAAGGTGTCGGTTCTCTGCGCCGGCGCGCTCAAGAGCAAGTGTACGAAGGCAGGAATCAGCTAGTAGTCGAGCCGGCCAGCGCCGGACCGAGCACCTCGCGGTGTGCGGTCCGGCGCCCCGGCAAGTCGTGAGTCCCCGAGAAGGGCAAGGCGCGATGGTGAGCAGCGATACCGGCCCCGAGCCGCTCCTTCGCTTACGCGGCGTCTCGAAGAACTTCGGTCCGGTACAGGCACTCACCGGCGTGGATCTCGCCGTTCGGGCCGGGGAGGTGACCGCACTCGTCGGCGACAACGGCGCCGGCAAGTCCGTGCTGATCAAGTGCATCGCGGGGATCCACAGCCCCGACCAGGGGGAGATCTTCTGGGAGGGAGAGCCCGTCCGGTTCCGTACCCCGCGGGACGCAGCCATGCTCGGGATCGAGACCGTCTATCAGGATCTCGCGCTCTGCAACAACCTGGACATCGTGCAGAACATGTTCCTCGGCCGCGAGCGCGTGCACGGGATCGTCCTGGACGAGGAGCAGATGGAGACGGCGGCCCAGAAGACGCTCTCCAGCCTGGCCGTGACCACCGTGCGCTCGATCCGGCAGCCGGTGGCGTCGCTGTCCGGCGGTCAGCGCCAGTCGGTGGCGATCGCCAAGGCGGTGCTCGGGAACACGAAGCTCGTGATCATGGACGAGCCGACGGCGGCGCTCGGCGTCGCCCAGACGGCGATGGTGCTCGGCCTCGCCCGCCGTCTCGCCGAGCAGGGGCACGCGGCGCTGGTCGTCTCCCACAACATGAACGACGTCTTCGAGGTCGCTGACCGCATCGCCGTCCTGTATCTCGGCCGCATGGTTGCCCTCCGTCCTGCCGCCGAGCTCGACCGCCAGATCGCCGTCGACCTGATGACGACCGGCGCGTCCACACGGACGCGGGCGGAGTCGAAGCCGGCCGAGCGAGAGGCCTGATCGATGGCGAAAATCGAAGAGCCCGTCCCGCCACCCGAGCTCACGGAAGAGGCCGCCCGCCAGGCCGAGCTCGCGGTCCCGGCAGAGATCGTCGCCGGATCCGTCGGCGAGTATCTGCGCACGTCGCTCTCGCGGATCAAGGCGGGGGAGAGCGGAGTCCTGCCAGTCGTCGGCGGGCTGATTCTGATCTCGATCCTGTTCCAGTCCCTCAATTCGCACTTTCTGACGGCTGGGAATCTCGTCAACCTGCTGCTTCAGGCTGCGGTCTTCAGCCTGCTGGCGATGGGCGAGGTCTTCGTCCTCATCCTCGGCGAGATCGATCTCTCGATCGGCTTCGTCGCCGCGCTGGGGGCGGTGATCATGGCCGACCTCGCCGGTCCGGCTCACGGCTGGCCCTGGTGGGCGGCGATCGGCGTCGCGCTGTTGGCCTGCGCAGGGATCGGGGCCGTGCAGGGGCTGATGATCACCGTTGTCGGCCTCCCGTCGTTCGTGGTCACGCTCGCCGGCCTCCTTTTCTGGCAGGGCGTCCTGCTGAAGATCCTCGGCTCCGGCGGCACCATCACCATCAACGACAACACCATCAACAACATCGCGAGCGCCAACCTGAGCCCGCTCACAGGATGGATCGTGATGCTCGCCGTGGTCGGGGTTTTCGGCCTCGCGATCTGGCGGCGCGACTCCAAGCGACGGCGGGCCGGGCTCGTCGCCCCGCCGGCGAACGTGACCCTGCTGAAGATCGGCGGCGCCCTTGCAGGCGGCGTGGGGCTGGTGCTTCTCTGCAACACCGATCGCGGGGTGATCGTGCCGATCCGCGGCGTGCCCTGGGTCGTGCTGCTCGTCGTCGGCGTGCTCGTCGTCTGGACGATCCTGCTCGGCCGCACGAAGCTCGGTCGCTACATGTACGCGATCGGCGGCAACGCCGAGGCGGCTCGGCGCGCCGGCGTGAACCTGCTCAGGATCCGGACTGCGGCCTTCATGCTGACCTCGCTCACGGCCGGGATCGCCGGTGTCGTCTACGCCTCGCGACTGCGGTCGATCTCGACGGCCGTGGACGGCGGGACGCTCGTGCTCTACGCGGTTGCGGCCGCGGTCATCGGAGGGACGAGCCTCTTCGGCGGTCGCGGCAAGGCGCTGCACGGCGTGCTGGGCGGCATCGTGATCGCCGCGATCGACAACGGCATGGGGCTGATGGGCTTCACCGCCGCCTCGAAGTACATGGTCACGGCCCTCGTGTTGCTGGCGGCGGTCACGATCGACGCGCTCGGCCGCCGGGGCCGCATCGTCGGCGCCTGACCGCGGCTACGCGAGGTTCTTCTCCTGGAGCTCTGCGAGCGCTTCGGGGGTCTTACTGAGGTCGAGCCCCATGCCGCTCAGGACCCGGTCGCTTTTCGTGAACTGCACCTGGTCGTACTGGACGACCTCGACCGTGTTGCCCCACGGATCCTGGAAGTCGAGCCTCCGACCCGGGCGGATCTCGACGCCGGCTTCCTCGAGCGCCTTTCGCACGGCTTCCTTGTCCTCGACCACGAGCCCGAAGTGGCGGGCACGATCTGGCGGCCCGGTCGGCCCCTCCGTGAGCGCGAGGAACTGGTCGCCGATGTCGATGAAGGCGTCGCCCGGCCCGTGCCCGCGCAGCGAGAACTCGAAGAACCGCCCGTAGAAGGCGAGCGCCTCCTCGACGTCGCCGACTTCGAGAGCGACGTGGTTGATGCCGACGAGCCGGTTTCGGGCCATGCCCTCTCCAACGTTCGTAGGTGCGTTGCATTCCTGCGCCGCCGCCGCGAACGCGTGGCTGAGAGACTCCCGCTGGTTCGAAGCTAGGCGGAAGCCGTGACCGATACAGACGAGACGACACGGAACCCGGAGAAGCGTCAGCCGCGCGGCCTCGCCCGATTTGCCGACGCGAACCCGGTTGTCGTCGTCAGCTCGATTGGCGCCGTCGCGTATTTCGTGGCACGAGCCGCCCAGACGTCCTTCTACAGCAAGTTTGGAGTCGAGCCGGAGGACGTTGGATTGGGCTACGCCCAGACACTGAGTCGGGCCGCACCGGGGCTGCTCGCGCTCACAGTCGTTGTGGGCGCAATCGCGTTCGTGTTGGTGCGCCCGTGGCGCTACCACGACCCGCAAGGCGATCAACGGCGAATCGGTCCCTTTGCGAGGTGGCTCATCGGGAGCACCTTGTGCTCGCTTCTAGTCCTAGCTGTCTGGATGCCGTTCGCGTACGACTCCAGGGCCGATGACGTCAAACACGGAAAGCCGGTGCGCCCGCCGGGGCTCTCAACGGCGTACCGGCTCGTCACGAACCCGCTTGGCCTTCGTGCCGTCCCGGTGCACGTGTCTTGGATTGGCGACGTGCACGCGTATGACTTCCAAAACGAGGTCGTGTATCTCGGTCGCGCCGACGGCATCGCGATTTTCTTCGACCCGACGAACCAGCGGACCGTCCGCGTGCCCCAGACTGACATCGTGATCGAGAGGAAGGGCTAACCCAGAACGGTGACAGGCCGACAGCGCTTGCTTTTGCCAGCTGTTCGGGGTAAAAGCCGAGAAGGCCAACCGGCCGTCACCAGGGCCGAGTGGGGGGAGGAGACCGGCATGAGGGCAAAGATCCTGTGGGCGGCGGCGCTTGCCTCGTTGCTCTGCGGCCTTGCGCTGGGGCTGAGCGCCTTCGCCGGCGCGGCCGAACCTCAGTCCGGCGCGTCGAGAGATCTTCTCGGGCCGACCCCTGGCCTCCCCGCCTCGAGCTGGAGTGTCGTCGCGCCCATGCCGCAGGAGTTGTACGGCGCGGCGGCCGCTTCCAACGGCACCTACGCCTACGCGGCCGGGGGCGTCAACGCCGGGGGCACGACCCTGGACACCTTCTACCGCTACAACCCGGTCAACGAGCGGTGGGACACCTATCCGCCCGCGATGCCCGCTGCGCAGGCGATGGCATCCGCCGTCTACTACCCGACGACGAACAGCATTTACGTCTTCGGCGGCGAGAACGGGAGCGTGTTCAGCAACGCCACCAGGGTCTTCGATATCACGGCGAACACGTGGAGCTCCGCCGCGAACATGCCGGCTCCGCGCGCGTCCATGGCGGCCGGCTACGACAGCGCGAACGGCAAGATCTACCTGGTCGGCGGCTACGACGCGACCGACCCGTCGAGCGCGAAGGCGACGACCTGGGAGTTCAACCCGGCCGCGAACACGTTCACCACGCGCGCGTCGATCCCGCACGCAGTCGGCGGTGCCGCGTCGGGTGTTGTCAACGGCGATCTCCTCGTTGCGGGCGGGCGGGACGCTTCCGGCGAGATCATCGATCTCGTCTGGGACTACAGCCCCGCGGCGGACACCTGGACAGCAAGGGCCAGCCTGCCGAGCCCGACGAACGCTGCAGGCAGCGCCGTTGCGAGCGGCAAGCTCTGGATCTTCGGAGGCGAGACTCCGGGAGGCCCAACGGGAACGATTGCAGCCTACGATCCGGTAGGTGGCGGCTGGGACCCGGGCCCGAGCCTGAACGTCCCCCGCTCGCACATCGGGGGAACGGCGATCGGTAACACGCTCGTCGCCGCCGGCGGGCGCACCGACTCGACCTCGACGGCGACGACCGAAGTGCTCGATGCCGAAACCGCTTCGTGTGCCGTCCCCGTCACCACGTACAGCGAGAACTTCGACGGCGTGACGCCGCCCCAGCTGCCGGCAGGCTGGACCGCGACGAACGACCAGGGCCCGCCGCCGCCGTGGGTGACTTCGAACTCGGGCATGCCCACGCCGCCCTCCGATACTCCTCCGAACGCGGCCTTCGTCGACAACCCCCAGGTCGTCAGCGACAAGCGGCTCGAGTCGCCGAGCATCCCGATCGTGACGAGTGACGCGCAGCTCACCTTCCGCAACAACTACTACACCGAGACGACCTACGACGGCGGGGTGCTGGAGATCAGCATCGACGGCGGCGCCACCTTCCACGACATCCTCACCGCGGGCGGGCGCTTGGTCGTCGGCACGTACAGCGGGACGCTCCAGACGGGCCTCGGCAACCCACTCGAGGGGCGCCTGGCCTGGACCGGTAACTCGAACAACGGCTTCATCACGACGGTCGCGATCCTGCCGCCGTCCGCGGCCGGGCACGACGTCGTGCTGCGCTGGCGCCTGGGCAGCGACACCAGCATCGGGGCTCCCGGATGGCGCGTCGACACGATCAAGATCAGCGAGTGCCTCTCTTCACCGCCACCTCCGCCACCGCCTCCGCCACCTCCGCCGCCACCACCACCTCCTCCTCCTCC
>DATHDS010000020.1:0-38171 GCA_035318925.1 Gaiellaceae bacterium | reverse complement strand
AACCACTGAGACAGTGGCCTAGCCGTGCTCTAGAGCCATCGTCACGGCCTCGTCGAGGGTCAGTATCCGGCCCTCCTCCCAGGCCTCGGCGAATGCGGCTTCGTCGAGCTGGTCTCGGATCGCTGCGAGAGTCTCTTCGTTCGTCTGGACGAGCCATGCAAAGTTGCCGGGGATCTCCTGGCTCAACGCCTCGAAACAAGCCAAGAGCCGGACGCTCAACTCCGGCCGCCCGGTGAGGACGGCCGCGTGGGCGAAGCGGGAAAGGCAGCTTCGCATCGCAAGGAGCGCCCCCATCTCGCGGCTGATCACCAGGCTCTCTTTCAGTAACGGAAGGGCGTCCACGGCTCGGCCCTCGCGATCGGCGAGACTGGCGAGAGAGGCAAGGGTCGTCGCCTCGACTCCTCGATCGCCCAGAGAACGCGCTCGCACGAGGTTCTGCTCGTGCAGCGCTCGCGCGCCGTCGAGGTCTCCCAGTTCGGAGAGCATCGATGCGAGCAAGCGGTTCGCAATCAACACGTAGTGCTCGTCGCCGAGCTCTCGGAATCGTCGTGCGCTCTCTTTCAGGAGCTCCCGTGCCAGTTCGAACTCGCCCTCGTCGGCGATGCAAGTCGCCACCATCAGCGTGGCGTCGGCAATGCCCTGGGGGAGGTCGAGCTTCCGGTAGAGGACGAGTGCCTCCTCGGCCTGGCGCCGCGCCGTCTCGAAATCGCCGGCGTTGACTGCCATGTCGGCCCCGCCGACAAGAGCCTTCGCTCGGGCCGCGGTCACCCGCCGATCGCCCGCAAGCGCGGCTTCGAGATGAAGCCGGCCCTCACCATGGCGGTTCCGGAAGCACCAGTACCACCACACGGCTCCGCCAAGTCGCAGTGCATGCTCGCTGTCCCCCGAGGTCTCGAACTGCCTCAGAGCAGTCCGCACGTTGTCGTTCTCGCGCTCGACCCGGTCGAGCCACTCGCTCGAGTAGCCTCGTATCCCCGGCTCAGCCAGCTCGCCGAAGGCCAGGAAGTACTCGGCGTGCCGGCGCCGAAGCTCCTCGGCCGCGCCCGATGCCTCGAGCCGCTCGGCGGCGTACTCGCGGATCGTCTCGAGCAGCCAGAACCGGTCCTCCGTGTGGCGGACGAGGTTCTTGTCGACGAGGGACTGAAGGGTGTCGACGGCGGCCTCCGCGACGTCCTCCGCGGCCTCGAGCGTGCAGCCTCCGGCAAAGACGGCGAGCCGCGCGAAGAGCCGCTGCTCATCCGGAGCCAGGAGCTCGTAGCTCCATTCAATCGTGGCGCGAAGAGTGCGCTGGCGCTCGGGAAGGTCCCTGGCGCCACCGGTCAGCAAGGGGAGAGCCCGCTCGAGCCGTTCGAGGATCTGTTGCGGCGAGAGCGCCTTGATGCGGGCGGCGGCCAGCTCGAGCGCGAGCGGCAGGTCGTCGAGGCGCCGGCAGATCTCCGGGACGGCGCCGTCGGACTCGAAATCGGGCTGGACTGCTCTGGCTCTGGCGACGAAGAAGCCGATGCTTTCCTCGTGAGCGAGCGGCGGCACCGCGTACTCCTGCTCGCCCGTGACGTGCAGAGGCTCCCGGCTGGTGACGAGCAGGTCGAGGCTTGGACAGGAGCCGAGCAGGCCGGCGAGATCGGTCCCCGCCTCGACGAGGTGCTCGAAATTGTCGAAGAGCAGCAGGAGCGAGCGGTCGCCGATGTGGTCGGCGAGACCGTTCTCGGTGCCCAGTGCCTGCGCCGCCGCTTCCACCACGAGCTTCGAGTCGCGAATCGGGCCCAGCGGCACCCACCAGACGCCGTGCGGGTAGCGCTCGGCGAGGTCGGCGGCTGCCTGCAACCCCAAGCGCGTCTTGCCGGTCCCGCCGGTGCCGGTCAGCGTCAGCAGGCGTACGTCCTCGCG
This sequence comes from Gaiellaceae bacterium, assembly GCA_035318925.1. Lineage (GTDB taxonomy): Bacteria > Actinomycetota > Thermoleophilia > Gaiellales > Gaiellaceae > VAXT01. Next base: position 36,284 of record DATHDS010000020.1, on the reverse strand, counting down.
GGAGAGAAGGCCGAGCACCTCCGCGAGCTCCTGCTCGCGGCCCAAGAAAGGTGTCGATGCGATCGGCAGGTTCGTGCGGTGCAGGCTCGTCAGCGGCGGGAAGGCTTCCTCGCCTAGCTGGTAGACGCGCTCGGGCGCCGAGAGATCCTTCAGCCGGTGCTCGCCGAGATCGCGGAGCCCCTCGGTGCCCACGAGGACAGCGGTGGATGCCGAGACGAGCACCTGCCCGCCGTGCCCGCAAGCCGCGATCCGCGCCGCCCGGTGCACGTCCACGCCGACGTAGCCCTCCTCGCCCGCGTGCGGGGTGCCCGTGTGGATGCCCATGCGCACCCGGATCGGGCCGGCCGCGAGGCCGTCGTTCGCGTCGACGGCGGCCTGAAGCGCGCTGGGCGCGGTCGGGAAGGCGACGAAGAAGGCGTCTCCCTGCGTGTCGACCTCGACGCCGCCGTGGGCGACAAAGGCGTCGCGCAGGACGCGTCGATGCTCGGCGAGCGCGTCGGCGTACCGATCGGCGCCAAGCTCGTGCAGGAGCTTCGTCGAGCCCTCGACGTCGGTGAAGAGAAAGGTGACGGTTCCCGAGGGGAGGTCGCTCCGCACGGACTCAATGATGAGCCGTTACGGGCTCAACTGGAAGGGCGGGTACTTGTCCGTTACGAGCACGAACGCGTAGGCGACGACGCGGTTCTCCCAGCGGAGCACGCCCTCGACGAACTCGAACGAGCCGCGCGGGTAGCGGCCGGTGAAGAGGATCGAGAACCAGGCGAAGATCACGACGAAGATCGACGCGATCCACAGGAAGATGAGCACGATGTAGTGCGGGATCGCCAGGAACCACTTGACGAGCGGCAGCCAGCGATTCAGGTCGTTCTGGGCGTCGGGGTAGGGGAAGTCGAGCGTGACGGCCTGACGCTCGTCGGTGGACGGGTAGCGATCGTCCATCAGGGCGAAGTAGACGCCGACCCGGTTCGAGAACCTGACGAACTCGAGGTTCCAGTCGTACCACCAGCGCGGGTACTTCTGCCGGAAAACGATCATCAGGAGCGCCGGCAGGAAGAGCACGCCGCCCGCGCCGACCGCAACCGTTCCGACGTGGATACCGGGCCTGGCCGAGATCGTCGCGGCGACGATCGCGATCGGAATGACCCACAAGATCCTGAATGCCGTGGTGAGCCGGTCGAGGTCGCGATCGGGATACTCGACCGAGAACTCGACCGGGTAGCGCTCATTCATCTGGGTGCCTGGTTCCATGGCTCCGACCTCCTGGTTCGGCTGGGTGCCGAAGATCCTCTCAGCAAGCGTTCGGTCGCGCGCTACTCAGGCTGATCGATGCATCCCCTGGCCGCGGTCAGGCTACCCGTCGCCGGGCTGTCCCGGCGGCCACGCATCCAGTCCCGGCTGCTCGTGGGTGGGCTCCACCGGCGGCTCCGCCGGCGTCGTCGCCTCTCCGGCCTCGCGCTCGTCAACGGCTACGAAGGGCGGTGGTTCTGGCTGCGGTGTCTCCGGCACCTGTGCGGGCGCCTCTGGCAGCTTGGGCGCCTTCGCTTGCCACGGCTTCAAGTCCTGGACGAGCTCGCCATAGAAATCGATGAGCTGACGGCGCGTTTCGCGCACGAACGAGCCCTGGCCTTTCCCGGACTTCAGCCCCAGCGGCCGCGTCAGCGCGAGCTCGAATGTTCGGGGCTCTCTCTTCGGATCCGTCGGGCTGAGTAGACGTTGCGGATACTCGTGCGCCTCGCTGAGCAACAGCGAGGTCGTCTCGCGCGCATTGGCAAAGGCGACGGTGATCCGCAATCCCGCTGGAGCCTCTGCGAGTTGCCGGAGCATCCAGCTGATCCTTGAGGCCGGACGTCCTTCTCGCGGCGCATCAACGCTCACGCTTGTCGTCAACTGGCGAGCTTTCAAGTCGGCATAAAGAGCGAGCGAAGCGATCGCGTCGGGCACGCGAACAGCACCGGCCAGAGCGCCGTTCGCCGCTAGGCCTTGCACAACGGCGTCGAGACGCTCTGGAAGGGTCTGCTTCCGCGGTCGTACAGGTTCGACGTCGGCGCCGAGATCCTGCGATAGACCGAGAACGAGGTATTCGATGAACTGCTCCCAGCGCTCAGCCACCGCGCGCACTTCCTTGTCGGCACCGCGGAGCGTCCCCTGGCGAGCAGCATCCCGGACACGAACCCAACTCTCTCCCATGTCCTGGAAGCCGCTCGCGCCGGAGTTCTCGTGGTCGAGATAGGCGATCAGCTCCCCGAGAATCCACGCCTGATCGGGATCGGAGACACCGCGGAAGCGGTACTGCAACACCGCTTCGGTGATGATCCGCCACCACGAAAGATGGTAGAAGCCGACCTTCTTCAGCTTCCGCTTGTCGACCGCGACCGGCGAATCCGTCGGCCGTGCCGTGATCTGGTTCGAGATCGTCACGACGGCATCGAGGCCGTGGTCACGTGCGAGGTCGAGGTAATTGCTCACCTGCTCGGTCTTCAAGGCTGTGCTTCCGGTCTTCACCTCGACGAGCGCGCGCCAGTGCGTCTTGCCGCGCTCAATCACGATCGCGCCGTCGGGAATCGAAACCTGGCCGTCGACGTTCTTGAACTGAACCTCGGCGAACGTGCTGATCCTTCCCTTTGGTGCTCCGAGTCCGCCGAGCAGCGCGTGCCCGAACTGCGGCACCGCGCCCATCACCGCGAGCAACGCGGAGGTTGCACGCCGCTCCTGCTCCTCTTGCCCGCGGATGCCCGCGACCGGGATCAGCCGCGCCGGCTGCCATTTCTCCTGGATATCGACCCCGCTGTCTAACGACATCGGTGCGGAGTCTAAGGGGAGAATCATGAACTACCACCGAAAAGTCGACGCGTGCGAATCCCAGGACGACACCAAGAGCCGAGGGCGGCCCAATAGTTCTCGCGCAGGGGCGAACCTTCGGCTAACCCCGGAAATCAGCCGGCCGGAGCCTCGGTTACTCGGACGATGAAGTCGTTTGTCCATTCGACTGCAGCGGCGACTCCGTCGATGACCTCGAGTCCCTCTGCGGCCTCGGCATAAATAGTGTCCCATCCTTCGTGGGCGCTGACGACAGGTGGCCATTCCTGGGCTCGGCGTGATGCGAAGAGCCGCTGAGCGATGGTCTCGACGGCCGCGAGGTCGATCGTCTCTTCCTGATCAAGGATCTGAAGGTCGACCAGGTCGTGCGCGCGCTCGTTCGCGCCGGTGTTTGGGTCGATGAACGTGCACGCATGAAGCTTCTGTGCGACTTGGTGCTCCAGCGCCATGACGGGCAGCGGCTCGGGCCGCTGAAGACCGAGAATCGCAAAGATCTCAACAATGTCCTCTGCGAGTCGTAAATCGGGCTGTTCGGTGCTTCCAACCTCGTCGCGTCCCAGCTCGAATCGAACAGTCAGCCAATGCCTGTCCCGAAAGGCAAGCCGAAGATCGAAAGGCACCATCACATATTCCGCCGGCACACCCTCTGGCTCCCTCGCCTGGCGTGCCCTCACAGTTCCGGTGAAACCACCCCAGCCCTCGGCGAGGAGATCGCCGAGCTGATCCAAGTAATCCTCGAGGGTTACTTGCGCTCCGCGCGAAGCGTCGAAGTCAGGCGTGAACCGACTCGCCGCCTCGCCCACCCGCACCTTCATGGCGGTACCACCCTTCACGACGCCGGGCGGAAGCATCTGTCCAACGACTGTGTTCGCCACGACGCGTTGCATGCGGCGCAGCGGTATCCCGCGCTCTCGCCCGAGGTTGATCAGCCGCTGTTCGAGCGAGGCGACGTTCGGCGGCGCTTCTCGCTGCTCGATCAGCTAGCCGCTCCGAGTTCGGCGAAAACCCGCTTCGCCTCATTTCGACGCAGGAGGCCCGTTCGGATGGCTTCGTGAGCCGCCTCCAGAAGGCGCTCGTTCATGATCTTTCCACGGCAGTCAAGCAGCGCCTTCGCCACCGTAGTTGTCGGAATCCCCTCGTAGACAGTCTGTTCCTCGGGTGCCAACTCACGCTGCTCAACCTTGAGAAATGCAGGTAGCTGCTGACGGGCACGCTTTCGGGTCGCGACTCGCAGTCGGCGCGGGTTAGCGAGTGCAAGGTCGTGCAACGCAAGAACGGCGTCGCCGACCAGGACGGCGTCCGGCCCCACCCGAAGAACCGCCTCCATGAACTGATCCCGGCCAGTGCGCGGGATGTCATCGAAGCGGTAAAGGCCGCGGCCGATGTGTTCAAGCCCGCCACGCTGATACAGCTTTCGTAGCTCGACCGGCGGGATGCCGAGCTCCTCGGCGTCACGGGTCGTCACGTAGCCGTACTGGTCGAGAGCCCGCTCGCGCAGGCGCCGACGGTATGTAGCTGTGAACGGCATGAGTCAGAGTATACCAAAACCGTACCGAAAACAGTACGGTTTTGCCGGAGGCGACCGTGGCGCTTACCGTACCTAAAACGGTACGGTGTGGCCAACTGCCGCAACTCGTCTCCAACCGAGGATGGTCACACCACATGGAAGCGGCGGGGGTCGAAGCCGTGTCCGATAACAGAGGCACGTTCCATGGCTCATGGCACCGCGGCTCATGGCACCGCCGACGACGGCCGATGTCCTAAGGAGCGGCAACTCCACCTGCTGCTAGCCTAGGAACCGACGTTTTTATGAGTTTTTCCACTTACCCACGCTGCGCGCGCACCGCCCTTCGGGTGTCGTCTGCGCGCGCGCCACAGAAGGAGATTTCGTTTGCTGAAGTTGTTTCGACGCAAGCTACGCACGGACCGGGCGCCCAGTGAGAGTGCGCCTCGACCCGCACCACCTGCAGTAACCCAGACGCCCGCCGAGGCGGGCGCACAATCCACTCGACCACGACGTAGACGCGGCTCGCGAGGCGGGCGCAACCGGCGCAAGCCTGTGGGCACGGCCGGCGCTGCCACCGAGGCCGCGGTCAAAGAAGAGCCCAAGGCCGCTGAGAAGAAGCCCGAGCGCAAGCCGGCTCAGCGGCAGCGAGCCCAGCGCTCGCAACAGCAATCACGACGCCGGGTCCCGGCTCGGCGACCCCCGCTTCCGAAGGCGAAGCGCGAGCTCCTCGTCTCCGTCGACGTCGGCGAACAGCGCGTCGCCGTCATCGAAGACGGCCGGCCCGCCGAGGTCTACCTCGAGCGCCCCGAGCGCCGCTCGATCGCGGGCAACATCTACAAGGGCACCGTCGACAACGTCCTCCCGGGCATGGAGGCCGCGTTCGTCGAGATCGGCCTCGAGAAGAACGGGTTCCTCTACGTCGACGAGATCGTCGGCCCCGAGCTCGAAGGCAAAAGACACGGCCGAAAGATCCAGGACCTGATCAAGCGCGGCCAGGAGATCCTCGTTCAGTCCGTCAAGGACCCGATGAAGTCGAAGGGCGCGCGGCTCACCACCGAGATCTCGCTCCCGGGCCGCTTCGTCGTCTTCGTCCCGCACGGCGAGGGCCTCGGCGTCTCGCGCCGGCTCGAGGACGCCGAGCGCGATCGCCTGCGCGACATCGTCAAGGCGATCGCGCCCAAGAAAGGCGGCGTCATCGTCCGCACCGCAGCCGAAGGCGCCTCGGCCGAGGACGTCGAGCGCGACCTCGTCTTCCTCCAGCGCCTCTGGAAGTCGATCGAGGCCAACGCCGAGAAAGCGAAAGCGCCCGCGCTCGTCTACCAGGAGGCCGAGCTGCCCCTGCGTGTCACGCGCGACCTCTTCACCGGCGACTTCGAGAAGGCCGTCATCGACGACGAGCGCACGCACAAGCGCATCGTCGGCTACCTGAAGAAGACCTCGCCGCACATGGTCGACCGCGTCATCCGCTACCGCGAGAAGACGCCGCTCTTCGAGCAGACGGGCGTCGAGGACGCGATCAAATCGACGCTCTCGCGCCGGGTCGACCTGCCCTCCGGCGGCTACCTCGTCTTCGACTACGCCGAGGCGTTCACGGTCATCGACGTCAACACCGGACGCTTCGTCGGCTCGCGCTCGAAGAGCTCGGCCGGGCGGCTCGAGGACACGATCACGGCGAACAACCTCGAAGCGGTCAAGGAAGTCGTCCACCAGCTGCGGCTGCGCGACATCGGCGGGATCATCGTCATCGACTTCATCGACATGGGGAGCCCGAAGAACCGGGCGACCGTCGAGGAGGCCCTGAAGACCGAGCTCGAGCGAGACCGGACGAAGACCTACGTCGTCGAGATCTCGCCGCTCGGGCTCGTCGAGATGACGCGCCAGAATGTGACCGAGGGCCCGCGCGAGATCCTCACGCAGAAGTGCCCGACCTGCGCGGGAGACGGGATCGTCCTCTCCACGCACTCGGCCGCGATCGACGCCGAGCGGCGCCTGCGGGCGCTCGCTGCGAACTCGAAGCGCGGCGTCGAGGCCTTCCGCGTCGAGCTCGAGGAGAACGTCGCCTCGCACGTCATCGGCCCCGGTGCTCTGCGCCTGACCGAGATCGAGCGGCTCTCGAAGCGCAGGTTCTTCATCGAGGGCAAGGCCGGTGTCCCGCTCGACCACTTCAAGGTCGGCGCCGAGGGCAAGCTCGTCGACATCGCGCCGAAGGCCCCCATCGAGGAAGGCGCCGAGATTCGGGTCGAGCTCGTCGAGGTCGGCCGCCACGACGCGGACGCGGGCATGGGCAAGCTCGACGGCCTGGCCGTCTCCGTCGCCGATGCGTCGAAGCTCGTCGGCAAGAAGGTCAAGGCCCGCGTCGAGCGCGTGCTCGACGGGACGGCGTACGCGACGCTCGTCCAGCCCGCGACCGGCAAGGTCGACGCCCCGATCACCGCCGAGTCCGAGGCCGAGAAGCCGACGCGCGCCGTCCGCAGGAAGACTGGCGAGAACGCCGAGGCGCTGGCTCCCGCGATCGAGAAAGCGGCGGAGTCTGCTCCAGAGGCAGCCGAAGAGACCATCGAGGCGGTCGCCGACGAGGAGGCTCCGACCGAGGAGCCCGTTGCCGAGGCGAAGCCCGATGGTGCTGCGCCGGCGAAGAAGCGAACCAGGCGCGGCTCCCGCGGCGGCCGAAACCGGCGCAAGAAGCCGGCGGCGGCGATTGCCGCCGAGAACGGCGAGCCTCCGGCGGAGCGGGTGCCGAAGCCAGAGCCGCAACCAGCGCAGCGCCCGCGTCAGCCGCGGGAGCGCAAGCCCGACGAGCCCAAGCCCGACGGCGCGCGGGCGGCCGCCACGATCCATGTCCCCTCCGCGGATCTCGGCACCGACGGCGACAACTCGGCAGCAGCCGAGGGCGAGCAGCCGCCCCCGAAGAAACGCACGCGCCGAGGCAGCCGCGGCGGCCGCAACCGCCGCAGGAAGCCGGCAGGAGCCGCGGGCGAAGCGAAGCCGTCCGAGCCCTCCAGCGGCTGAGCTGGACCCCCTCCGCTTCGAGTGGGACGCGTGGCGCCCCGAGGACGTGCGCAGCCTGCTCGCAGGAGTCGACGTGCCCTGGTACGTCGCCGGGGGCTGGGCGATCGACCTCTACCTGGGCGGAGAGCACCGGGAGCACGAGGATCTCGAAGTCGCGGTTCCGAACAGCCGCTTCGACGAGGTCGCCGAGGCTCTTGCAGGGCTCGAGCTCTTCGTCATCACCGGGCCCAATCGAGCGGCGCCGCTCGCAGAGGCCCGCGGCCAGCTCGAGGAGACCCATCAGACCTGGGCCCGCGACCCGGCCACAGATCTCTGGCGCTTCGACGTCTTCCGCGAGCCCTCGGACGGCGACACGTGGATCTGCCGCCGCGACGAGAGCATCCGGTTGCCGTACAACCGGGTGATCGAATGGACCGAGGACGGGATCCCGTACGGCCGGCCGGAGATCGTCCTGCTCTTCAAAGCGAAGCACTCCGACCGGGAGCGGGACCAGAGCGACTTCGAAGCGGTCCTCCCGCGGCTCGAGCCGGAGCGCCGGCGCTGGCTCGCAGAAGCGCTCGAGCTCGTCCACCCGGGCCACGCGTGGCTCGCTGAACTGGGCTAACCGTCGGTGGAAGCCTGGTCACGGCCAGGTTGCAAAGCGGTCAAGTAGATCGCCGCGGCGGCGAGGATCGTCACGCCCCAGATCCAGGACAGGCTCGGGCGCAGCATGTCCGGGATCGCCCACGAGGTCCAGCCGCGCTTGACGACCTGCTCGGTCCAGGCGTCGTTGGCCATGTTCCCGATCCCGTAGGGGATCATCAGCGAGAGGTAGGCGGCAAGGCCGGTACGCAGCCGGGTCGGATGCATCCGCGGGAGCTCCCGGCTCAGCAGGAGCGCCGTCACGATGAGCAGCAGCCCCTGGAGGCCGTGGTGCTCGCCGAGATGGACGGACGGGTGCCCCTCGAAGACCTGTTTCGAGCGGAAGATCGAGGCGAGGCCCGGAACGTCGCTGACGTAGACGCCGACCTCGGCGAAGATCCACGGCAAGGCGAGAAGGGCGAGGACGGACGCGAGGACGATTCGAATGCGGTCGCCGTTCGGGCTTCCCGCGCCGCCGGTCCCGCCCGCCCGCACGGCCAGGATCGTCAGGGTGAGCACGATCGTGACGCCGAGGGCGGGGAGGACGTTGATCCACTTCGCGTCGAGGTCGCCCTGGTCGACGACTCCTGGCACGAAGATGACGAGGCAGAGCACGAGGGCGACCCCCGCGGGCCAGCGCAGGCCCAGGCGGTCGGTCACGAGCGCGAGCACCGCGATCGCCGCGAGCGCGGTCGGGAAGTTGATGAACACGAGCACGCGGCCGAGGCCGCCCGCGAGGCCACCGTGGGAGACGTGGTACAGCTCGTCCGGGGCCACGCGCGAGTACGTCACGAGCACGCAGAGCGCTACCACGGCATAGAGGCCCCAGACCACGAGCGCTTCGGCGAGCCCCGGGCCAAGCGAACCTCGGGTAAACTGACTCTCTCGCGGGCCTGAGCCCGCGTTTCCACGCATATGACTGATTACGCGATCATCTCACTGGGTGGCAAGCAGTACCGCGTCCGCGAGGGCGAGAAGCTGCTCGTGGACCGGGTCAAGACCGACGAAGGCAAGACGTTCCATCCGGACATCCTCTTCGTCGGCGGCGACGGCAAGGCGGACTTCAAGCCCAAGGAGCAGGTGACCGCGAAGGTCGTCGGGCACGTGCTCGGCGAGAAGATCCGGATTGGGAAGTACAAGGCGAAGAAGGGCTACCGGCGGCACACGGGCTACCGCAGCAAGCTGACGCAGATCGAGATCACGTCGATCGGCGGGAAGGCTGCGGCCAGGGAGCCGGCCGCCGAGAAGAAACCCGCCGCGGAGAAGAAGCCGGCGGCATCCACGACGAAGAAGGCAGAGGGCTAATGGCACACAAAAAGGGTCTCGGTTCCTCCAGGAACGGTCGCGACTCGCAGGCGAAGCGCCTCGGCGTGAAGATCTACGACGGCCAGACGGTAGTCGCGGGGATGATCCTCGTCCGCCAGCGGGGTACGAAGTTCCGGCCGGGCACGGGCGCGGGCATCGGCCGCGACCATACGATCTTCGCCAAGCGCGACGGCAAGGTCGCATTCGAGGCGAGCGGCGAGCGCCGCGTCGTCGCCGTCACCGACTCGGAGTAAGGCCGTGTTCCACGATCGCGCGCGCATCCGGGTCAAGGCCGGGCGCGGCGGCGACGGAGCGATGAGCTTCCGGCGGGAGAAGCATGTCCCGAAGGGCGGGCCTGACGGCGGCGACGGCGGCCCCGGGGGCGACGTCGTGCTCGTCGCCGATCCCGACCTGCGCGACCTCTCGCGCTATCGCACGAGCCGCCTGTACAACGGAGGCCGCGGGGGCTCGGGCGGCGGCTCGGGCAAGCACGGCGCCACCGGCGAGGAGGTGGAGCTGCCCGTGCCCGCCGGGACGCAGATCTTCGAAGGCGACCAGCTCGTCGCCGACCTGGCGAGCCCGGGTGCACGGGTCGTCGCGGCTCGAGGTGGGGGCGGGGGAAGGGGAAACCGCCGCTTCGCCACCGCGACGCGCCAGGCGCCCCGCTTTGCCGAGGTCGGCCTGCCGGGCGGGGAGGCCGAGCTCGAGCTGCGGCTGAAGCTGATGGCCGATGCGGCGCTTGTCGGGCTCCCGAATGCGGGCAAGTCATCGCTCCTGACGCGGATCTCGAACGCGCGGCCGAAGGTCGCGGAGTACCCGTTCACGACGCTCGCGCCGATCCTCGGCACGGTCGACGCGCCCGGCGGCCGGCAGCTGACGGTCGCGGACGTGCCCGGGCTGATCGAGGGTGCGAGCGAGGGGGTCGGGCTGGGTCACGAGTTCCTCGCGTACCTGGAGCGGGCGCGCCTGCTCGTGCACGTGATCGACTCCGCCGTGGGGGAGCCGGCCGAGAGCTGGGCTGCGATCGACCACGAGCTGACCGCCTACGGCGCCGGGCTCGACGAGCTGCCGCAGGTCGTGGTCCTGAACAAGATCGACCTCCTGCCCGAGCCGCCCGAGCTGGGCGTGGAGGACGAACGGATCATCGCCGTCTATCTCGTCTCGTGTGCGACCGGCGCGGGGATCGAGGAGTTCCGCCGCGGTCTCTTCCAGCATGTCCCGGAGCGCGAGGCGCTCCCCGAGGCGCGCCCGGAGGGGCTGGCCGACTTCCTCGTCTACCGGCCCGAGCCGCGCGCCCGCCGCTACCGGATCTTCCGCACGGACACGGGCTTCCGGGTCATGGGCCGCCCGCCCGGCGAAGCGGAGCTCGCGGAGGCGCTCAAGGCCGCGGGGGCGAAGACGGGCGACGAGGTCGCGATCGGCGACGAGCTGGTCGAGCTCTCGTGACGGGGATTCTCGGCGGCACCTTCGACCCGCCCCACAACGGCCACGTCGCGCTCGCGAAGGCGGCGCTCGAGCAGTTGCCGATCGACGAGCTCGTCGTCCTCGTGGCCGAGCACCCGGGGCACCGCGGCGTCGTCGCCGACCCGGCTACGCGGCTGCGGCTCGCAGGGGCCGCTTTTCCCGGCATGGACGTCCGGCTCGATCCCCACCCGTTCACGGTCGACGCGGTCCGGGACGGCAGCTTCGGCGCGGACACGCTCTTCATCGTGGGTGCCGACCAGGCCGCCGAGTTCGGCCGGTGGAAAGAGCCGGAGGAGGTGCTGAAGGGAGTCAAGCTCGCGGTCGGCACGCGCGCCCGCTATCCGCTGCCCGATCTGTCGCGCTACGGCGACCGGGTCGTTCCGTTCGAGCTGGCGTCACCGGACGTCTCGGCGAGCGAGGTGCGTGAGCGGATCGCAGCCGGCGAGCCGATCGACGAACTCGTCCCGCCGGGAGTGGCGAAGCTGATCGAGGAGCTCGGGCTCTACCGGTAAAGGCCCTGCCACGAGGGATGCTGCTCGTGCGCGAACGCGCCGATAGGCGTGTCATGTTCCCGGTCGTACTTGCACTCATCTTCGCGGGCTTCTTCACGATCGGGACCGGACAGATCGCGGGTCGCAAGGGCCGTAACCCGGTCGCCTGGAGCATGGTCGGGCTGTTCCTCGGCATTTTCGGCATGGTGCTCGCACTCGCGCTGCGGCCGAAGAAACCGGCGTTCGAGAGCTAGGCGGTTAGGCCTCTACCGGTAATCAGTCGAGTTCGAGCGCGATGCGAAGGGCATTGCGGAGGCGAAGCAACGCTTCCGGGTCGAGCTCACCGCGGCGCACGCCGAGCGTGCTCTTCGGGATCGTGAAGAGGTTGTCGCAGTTCACGACGCATTCGCGCGCGAGACCTTGATCCCGTCCGAGCGGAACCTCGGTGGGCAGATCGCGGATCGTGCCAGTCACCCCGGCGACTGTGACGTTTGCGAGAAAGGGAATCGCCGCATCGCGCGTGACGACCACGACAGGCCGCCGTCCGCCCGGCAACTCGACGTCGTAGATCGCTCCCCGGTTCAGAGCGGCTTGCCGCCCTCGGCTCGGTCGAACTGCGCCAAGCCGGCGAGTCCCACCTGGCCGATCCATTCCTCCTGGGGATGCTCGCCATAGCCTCTTCGGTAAGCCGCCTCCAGGGTGCGCTCGCGCTCGTCCTCGAACAGCCGCTCCAGTCCGGCGCGAAGCGCCTCACTGCGGTTTCCGAAACGGCCTTGCTCGATCAGGTCGTCCAACATGGCCAGGTCCGAATCTGTCATACGTAGTGGTACCTGATTCGTCATACGTCAAGTATACCACGCCCCGGTGGAGTATTGGCACGGCAGGTGTAGCGTCTTCTCTATGAGACCAGAGACCCAGGAAGCGCTAGAGCGCGCGACTGCGTTGGCCCGCGAGTACCTTGAAGGCCTCGAAGAACGAGATCCGGACAGGTTCAAGGTCGGTGTGATCGGACTCGTTTTCGAGACCGACTTTGGTGAGCAAGGAGGCATCGGCTACGCGTGCTCGGACGATCGATACTGGATCCAGGCAGCGCTTTTCCGAGCGGCTGTGCGACAGGCCGAGTCAACCGACGCTGAGTCCGAGTGGTAATGCCTGCTTAGCCCGCGGTCGCGTGCTCGATCGACGGCACGTCGTCCCAGAGCTCCTCGAGCCCGTAGTACTTGCGGGTCTCGGGCGTGAAGACGTGCAGGACGACGTCGAGGTAGTCGGCGACGATCCAGTCGCCTTCGCGCTCGCCGTCGACGGAGTGGGGGAGAACCGGCTCGTCGTCCTGCTTGAGGACGTAGCGCACCTCGTCGACGATCGACTTCGTCTGCCGGGCGTTCCCGCCCGAGCAGATGACGAAGAAGTCGGTGTAAGCACACACCGGCCGCATGTCGAGGATCACGATTTCCTCCGCCAGCTTCGAATCGGCGAGGCCGGCAATCCGGCGGGCTTGTTCCAGTGAGTTCAGAGGCTTGTGTGACCTTTCTGTGACGGCTGGATTGTAGCCGCAGAAGGGGCGTTCAAAACAGCCATGGCCCAGCCGATGCGATCGGTACGTTGTCTGGTATGACAACGGATCAGAAGGGAGCCATCGCCGAAGCGGCCATCGCCCTGGCCGCGATGAAGCTCGGGGTTGACGTTTACCGGCCCCTGGGTGAGGGCGGCAGGTACGACCTGATTCTGGACGTGGTGTCGCGACTACTCCGTGTGCAGTGCAAATGGGCCGCCCGTCTCGATCAAGTTCTCGTCGTGCGCTGCTACACATTCCGCGGCACACGCACCGGTTGGAAGAAGACCACCTACTCCGCCGAAGAAGTGGACGTGATCGGCGCTTACTGCATGGACCTCGACCGGTGCTTCCTGATCCCGATCGAGTTGGTAGCGCAACGACCGACGATTCAGCTGAGGATTGCACCTACTCGGAACAACCAGCGCCGTCGCATAAATTGGGCGGACGACTTCGACTTCGCGGCTAAACTGGGGCAGCACGGGGCCATAGCTCAGCTGGAAGAGCGCTTGCGTGGCACGCAAGAGGTCGGCGGTTCGAGCCCGCCTGGCTCCATCTTCTAAGGCCGCATCGGAGATGATCCCCGATGATCCGCCGGCTCTTCTCAGACCTCCGCGCCGGCCCGCTGGGCCTGCGGCCGTTCCGGCTCCTCTTCCTCGGCCGGACGACGTCGTTCATCGGCAATGCGTTCGCGAACGTTGCGCTCGCGTTCGCTGTCCTCGAACTGACCGGCTCGAAAGCAGACCTCGGCTACGTGCTGGCCGCGCGGTCGATCCCGCAGGTGATCTTCCTCCTCGTCGGCGGCATCTGGGCCGACCGGCTGCCGCGGCACCTCGTGATGGTGACCTCGAACCTCGTCAGCGGCGCCAGCCAGGGCGCCATCGCGTTTCTCCTGCTCTCCGGCCACGCCCAAATCTGGCACCTGATGGCCCTCGCAGCGGTGAACGGCATGAGCTCGGCGTTCTTCTTCCCGGCTGCCACGGGCATCATCCCGCAGACAGTTCCGAAACCGCTGCTTCAGAGCGCGAATGCGATCCTCCGCCTCGGGACGAACGGGAGCTACATCGCCGGCGCCGCCCTCGGCGGCCTCGTCGTTGCCGCGACGAGCCCCGGCATCGGGATCGCCGTCGACGCAGCCACCTTCTTCCTCGCGGCCCTCTTCACCGCGCTGATTCGGCTCCCGTCCGCGCTCCGGATGGAAGCATCGAACTTCCTTGCAGAGCTGGTCGAAGGGTGGCGTGAGTTCAGCTCCCGCCCCTGGCTGTGGTCGATCGTCCTTCAATTCGGGTTCGTCAACGCGGTCGAGCTCGGCGTCTCAGGCGTTCTGGGGCCGGCGATCGCCAAGGATCATCTTGGCGGCGCCGCGGCCTGGGGTCTGATTCTGACCGCTCAGTCGCTCGGCCTCGTGGCAGGCGGGCTGCTCCTCCTTCGCCTGCGGCCGCGCCGGATCTTGCTCGTGGCCACGCTCGGCGTCCTGATCACGATCCCCTTCACGCTGGGGTTGGCCGGCCCGCTGCCGCTAGTCGGACTGATCGCCCTGGCAACGGTCGCAGGCATCGGCCAGGAGACGTTCGGGATCCTCTGGGACACGGCGATGCAGCAGGAGATCCCGACGAAGAAGCTCTCGCGGGTCTCTTCGTACGACGCGTTGGGCTCGTTCGTCCTGATCCCGCTCGGCCTCGCTGTCGCCGGTCCCGCCTCCGAGGTCTTCGGCACAAGACCGACGATCCTGGGCGCCGCCGCGATCAGCCTGACCGCCACGCTCGCCGTCCTCCTCGTCCGCGACGTGCGGACGATCTCGCGCCGTACCTCCTAGGTGAGGTCCTCGAGCAGCCGCTCGAGCTCGGCCGGCTGGTCGCGATGTGCCTCCCAGCGCCGGAAGAGCTCTGCGGCCGCGCGGCCCATGCCGTCGGGGAGCCCGAGCGACGCGGCGGTGTCGGCCACCTCCTCCATCTCCGGCGCCCAGCGCCAGGCCCGCCTGGAACCGCGGACGATCCCCTGGCTCTCGACGCCTTCAGCCGCGAGCGCGTCGTCGACGCCGTAGGCGCGCGCGATCGCGTACGCCTGCGCGGCGAGCGCGACGCCGATCTTGTTCCAGCCGCCGAAAGCCATCTTCAGGGCGGAGGCCGCGCCGATTCCGCCCTCGAGCGGGATCGCGGTCACGTCCCCGTTCGGAAAGAGCGCGGCCACCTCGGCCACGTCGTCGGCTGCGCCCGAGAGGTAGAGGTTGACCCCCGTGCGGGCGATGATCGAGCCGTCGACGCAGCGGCCCGACTGCGCGATCCGCTCCACGCGCGCGGGCGCGATCGCGTTCGCCTCGACGAAGAGCCCGTCGAACCCGGCGCCGAAGACCTCGGCGACGACGTCCTCGGCGAGCGCGGGCGGGCAGATGCTGAGGACGATCTCGCTCTGGGCGACGAGCTCGGCCACGGAGCCGACGTCCTGGAACCCCGCTTTCTCCGCGCGCTCCCTCGTCGCCTCGCTTCGCCCCTCGCTCGCCCACAGCACGTCGCCCTGCACCGCGGCGCCGACGAGAACGCCCATCTCACCGGGAAAAAGGAGGCCGACTCGGGTCACAGGCTGATCTTCCCGGACCTCGTGCAGGCTTCGCTTCGTAGAAGGGGCATGAGGTGGGCGATCCTGACCGCGAGCCTCCTGCTCGTCTCTTCCGCATCGGGGGGCACGACGGGCGGGACGCCGGTCGCGCTCGTCACCGCTGAGCAGCAGAACATGCTCTTCGCCGTCGTGTTGCCATCGGGGAAGGTCCGGAGACGCGTCCGACTCCCCGCCGACCCGCAGAACGTCGCTGTGGGGCCGACGAGAATGGCCGTGGTCGTGAGCCCTCGAGCCGGCGCGGTCACGCTTGTGGACGCGCGGACGCTGAAAATCGTCAAAGTCTTCCGCGGTTTCGGATCCCCGCATCTGGCAGCGATCCACCCTTCGGGGACGTGGGCATACGTGACCGACGACGCGCGCGGTGTCTTGACCGTGATCGACCTCGAGCAGAGGCGAATCGTTGACCGCATCTACGTCGGCTCAGGCGCCCACCACCTGGCCGTCGGCCCGAACGGTCACAGGCTCTGGATCGCACTCGGCGAGCACGCGCGCGAGATCGCGATCGTCGGCCTCTCAGACCCGAGCCGGCCTCGTCTCTTGCGCCGCTTTTCCCCCGGCTTCATCGCCCATGACCTGACCTTCGGCCCGCAGGGCCGGGTCTGGGTCACGTCGGATGTCGGCGACTCGGTTTACGTCTTGAGTGCTCGAACCGGGGTCTCGGTCTTTCGGATTCGAGTGGGGGCGGGCCCGCAGCATGTCGCATTTTCCGTATGCGGCGCCGTCAAGTGCGGCGCCGCGTTCATCACGAGCGGCTACAGCAATCGTCTCGTCAAGGTCGACCCGCGCACCGGACGAATCATTGCCTCCGCGGAGACCCCGCACGGCTCCTTCAACCTCTCGTCCATCGGCGGCCTGGTCGTCACGACCTCGTTGCTGACGGGGCAGGTCACTGAGTTCAACCTCAAGCTGCATCGCCTCGCCTCGGTCAAGCCGGCGAGCGCTGCTCGGGGAGTCGCCCTCACCGTCTGGTAGCTCGCAAAGAGCGGGAAAATCCAAGACGTCCGGCGCAAGCCCCGCCGGCCCGCGGTGTCTCTCTCATTGAGGCGCATGGCCGACGACCAGAAGCATCCGAAGCCCGAGTCGACGCCTCCGGGGCAGTTCGTCTCGGACGATCTCCGCATGGAGACGGCCCGTTTCCTCGACGAACTGAGGAAAAGGCTCAACCGCGAGAAGCCCGAAGCAGAGCCGAAGCTCGGTCCTCCACACGCCCCCACCGAGAATCCCCCTCACGCGAGGGATTGGCAGCCCGGCGCCACTGACGATGGTTCAGGCGAGTCAGCGGCCTGACTCACTCCCAGCACATGGCCGCCGACCAACGAAAAATCCTCCTCGTCCTCGCCGCGCTCGTCGCAGCCGCGCTCGCCGTCGCCACACCCGCGCGCGCCGCCCTGACCGCGCCGGTCCTGCTCGATCCGGGCTCGGCCGCGACGGTCCAGACCCTGCCTGCGTTTGCCTGGAGCCCCGTCCCCGGCGCCGACAGCTACGAGTTCCAGGTCGCCGCCGACCAGAACTTCAACTCGCCGGTGCTGGGCCGCGGCGAGGGCAGCTTCGCCACGCGCAACACACGCGCGACGCTCAAGAAGACGCTTCCGAACGGCAGGTACTGGTGGCGAGTACGGGCGACGACCAAGAGCGGCGCCGCCTCGCCGTGGTCGAACCCGCGCTCGCTGATCAAGTCGTGGCGGGCCGTGCCGGCCTCGCAGGTGCCGCCCACAGGCTCCCCGTTCACGTTCCCCACCTCACCGATCTCCCTCGGCTGGTCGCCGGTCCCCTATGCCGCCAGCTACATGTTCTCGCTCGCGAGCGACCCCGGCCTCGCGAACATCGTCCAGAACAACGGAGACCCGGTCGAGACCTGGGCGACGAACTATGTGCCGAGCTTCACGCTGCTGCCCTCGGGAACGTACTACTGGAACGTCGTTCCCGTCGACTCTGAGGGAAACCGCGGCACAGCATCGCCGGTCTCGTCCTTCAACTACTCCTGGCCGTCCGTGACAGCCCCCGTGGTGACGGATCTCGTTGCCGCCACCGAGTTCTTCGACCCGCAGTTCTCGTGGCCGGCCGTACCGGGCGCGACGAAGTACGAGGTCGAGGTCAACTCGTCGAGCGACTTCGCTCCCGGCTCGAAGGTCTGCTGCACGCAGCTGACGATCTCCACGTCGCTCGCGCCCACCGTCGTGTTCCGCGACAACACCTACTACTGGCGGGTGCGCGCAGTCGACGCGGCCGGCAACGCCGGCGTCTGGAACCTCGGGCCGAACTTCATCAAGACCTTCGACAAGGTGCCGCCGGTGACGGCGCCGAGCATCAAGAACCTTCACATGCGCGACAATCTCGCGGATCCGGGCACCGATGTCGACCTCGGCACCGCGGGCTACCAGACGACCGTCCCGATCCTCAAGTGGGAC
The DNA here is from genome assembly GCA_035318925.1 of Gaiellaceae bacterium. GTDB lineage: Bacteria > Actinomycetota > Thermoleophilia > Gaiellales > Gaiellaceae > VAXT01. The sequence continues at coordinate 18,494 of DATHDS010000020.1, read as the reverse complement.
ACCGTGCCGGGCGCGTCGAGCTACCTCGTCGAGGTTGCCCCGTACACCGCCGCCATCTGCCAGTGGGGCGCCATCGACGCGTGGCGCGTGACGACCTCGGTCCCGTCGTGGACGCCGCTCGGGTCGGGCTGGAACAACATCAAGCCGTACCCCGACGCAACGCCCGTCGCCAACGACACCGTCGCTCTCCAGCTCAACAAGCAGTACTGCGCTCGAGTGCGGGCGCGCGGCGAGCGCGACACGTCGCTGCAGGAGGTCTACGGCGACTTCACCTACCTCGACGACGGAACCGGCGCAGCCTTCCAGTGGGCGGGCTATCCCGCCGGCGGGGCCTGCACCCCCTCATGCAACGCCGGTTACCTGGGCGCTGACGACTACGTCCTGCCGGCCCACGGAACGCTCACTCGCCTGACGCCGCTCATCACGTGGCGGCCTCTCTCCGGGCACCAGAGCTATTTCGTAATCGTCTCGAAGGACGCGAACTTCAGCAACATCGTCGACTACGCCTTCACGCAGGTCCCGGCGTACTCGCCGCGCAACTCGCAACGGCCGACGACCTACTCCGACGAGACGACGCTCTTCTACTGGGCGGTCCTGCCGGCCGTCAACTTCAACGGCAGCGGCGCCACGGGCGACCCGTTGATGGCGGCCGCGTCGAACTTCCAGAAGCAGTCGATTCCACCGGCAGCGATCTCTCCTGCCAACGGCGCGCTACTGACAGTCCAGCCGGTCTTTCGCTGGACGCAGGTCGACGGCGCGCGGCGCTACCGCTTCCAGGTAGCCCAGGAGCCGACCTTCGCCGCGCCGATCGAGGATGTGACGACCGCCGCCACTTCGTACACGCCCTTCACAACCCATCCGGCGGACACGACCCTGTACTGGCGTGTGCGCGCCGATGACGAGAACCTGATCGGGCTCAACTGGTCGCCCGTGCGCACGTTCCAGCGCCGGCTCCCGACGCCGACGCCGTCCGCTGGCAACGCGACGAGTGGTGACTTCACCCCGGCCTGGACGTGGTCGAACGTGACAGGAGCTTCCGGCTATACGTTCTCGATGGACGGGCCCGACGGCCAACACCAGGAGTGGGCCAACATGCGGATGCCTGCCACCGCCTTCGTCTACCTCTTCGGCCCGGGCATCTGGCGCTGGCGGGTTCGCGCCGAATTCCCGAAGACCGCCGGCTTCGTCACGGGCCCATGGTCGGCGTACGTGCCCTTCACGCGCACGCTCAGCGAACCGAGCGGGTCGGCGACTAGCGTCTCAGGCAGTCACGTGCTCCTTTCCTGGAACTGGAAGCTCGGAGCCAAGGACTTCGACGTCCAGATCTCGGATCGGCCCGATTTCTCCACGACGATCGAGGACATCTCGACGGACAACACGAGCTACGCGCCGCTGCTCGTGCATCCCTACTACGTCAACGGCGGCTCGTTCTATTGGCGCGTGGCTGCCCGCGACAAGTCCTTCAACGTCGGCGACTGGACGCAGGCGCAGCGGATCAACATCGCTCAGCAACTGCGCGTGGCCGTCAATCGAACTGCTCCTCGCCGCCGCTGGACCCGAGTACGGGTCACGGTGTCGGATCCGCTGGGGAAGGCCGTTGCCGGCGCCAAAGTGCGCGTCTCCGGCGCCGGGATGGCCCCGAAGTCGGGGCGCACGAGCCGGCTCGGTAGGGTCACCATTCGGGTTCGCCCCCGGAAGCGCGGGCGGCTGCTCTTCAGCGCGACGAAGGCGGGCTTTGCCGCCGGCTCGCTGACGATGCGCATCCGGTAGAGGCTTAAGATCAGGGCGTGGATGCGCCCGTGAAAGTCGCCTGTGTGCAGGCTGAGCCGGTCATTCTCGACCGCGAGGCGACGGTCGACAAGCTCGTCGCGCTCGCCGCCGAGGCCGCGGGCGAAGGAGCCTCGCTCCTCGTCTTCCCGGAGGCCTTCATCCCGGTGTACCCGTCGTCGACCTGGGCGAAGGCGCTCGCCGGCTGGGGAGACGGACGGGCAAAGGAAGCTTTCGCGCAGCTGGCCGCGCAGGCAGTGGCCGTCCCCGGCGAGGCTGCGGACCGGATCGGCGAGGCGGCCCGGGAGCACGGCGTCTGGATCGTGACGGGGGTGACCGAGATCGACCCGGAACGGCCCGGCACGCTCTACAACACGCTCCTCTACCACGGGCCCGACGGCGGGCTTGCGCTTCGTCACCGGAAGCTCGTGCCGACGAACCACGAGCGGCTCGTCTGGGGACAGGGCGACGGCGGCGGGCTGCGGGCGATTCCGACCGAGCTGGGCCGGATCGGCGGGCTCATCTGCTGGGAGAACTACATGCCGCTCGCGCGCTTTGCGCTCTACGAGTCCGGGGTCGAGATCTATATCGCCTCGACGGCAGACGACTCCGAGGCCTGGCAGTCGACGCTCATCCATATCGCCCGCGAGTCGCGCGCGTTCGTCGTCGCGCCCGCGCACTTCCAGCGCGCCTCGTCCTATCCGGAAAACTTTCCGCTGCACGACGAGCTCGAGGGGCTCGACATCATCGGCCGCGGGGGAAGCGCAATCCTCGCCCCGGACGGCTCCTACCTGGCCGGGCCGCTGTACGACGAGGAGGGCGTGCTCTATGCCGAGCTCGACCCGGCCGTGCTGCTCGCCGAGCGGCAGCGGTTCGACCCGGCCGGGCACTACCACCGGCCCGACGTCTTGCGACTGAAGGTCAAGGGCCCCCGCTAGCGCGGTTTCGACACAGACGCGTCACGAACGCGTGACTTCCTGCCCGCTATGTTGCCTGTGAAGACAACAAGGAGGAGGCAGGAATGAAGAAGAAATGGCGATGGCCTCTCGCGGGCTTCGTCCTGGGGGGCCTGGTGGGGGCGACGCTCCTCACCGTCAACGTGGTCGGGGCGAGCAGCCCCGTGCCTGCGGGCGCGGAAAGCAACTCGTTCGGGGAGATTCTCCATACGCCGCCTCTGCTCGCGCGCGCAAGTGAGCCGATCGAGCTCCGTTACGACGTGGTCTGCGGCGGGGCAAAGGACGAGCCCGGTGGGACGTGCTCGCCGAAAGGCTCCGTCTTCGTTCGCGCATCAGGGGCGAACGGCTTCGTCGAGCAGCCACTGGAGCGCGAGCCCGACGGGCTTCTGTCCGCAGAGGTCTCCGTCGGCGACGGCGGATTCGACTACTACGCAGAGATCGAAAACGGCCATGGCGAGACCGCGACGCTGCCAGAGGCGGCGGCCGCAGCCCCGCAGCACGTCTGGCCGCTTCGGAGTTGGACGACGGTCGATCTGGGAGCGGAGAGCTTCGGAGAGACGACCCCTCCCTCGTCGGTCGTCTCGGAGCTCACCTGGGGCAAGGGCACCCAGGCGCTCGGCCTCGACAGCGGCCAGGAGCAGTCACGGATCGGGCCGTCCGCATTCGACGTCGCTCCCGACGGCTCCATCGTCGTGCTCGACCAGGTGAACCACCGGCTGTCGAGATTGCGGCCGGACGGCACCTCGATGCAGCTGCCCATCGATTTCGCCGGCGGAGAAGGTGACCTTGCGGTCGGCGGCGACGGGACGATCTACGTCCTCGACGCCGGAGCCTCGCAACCGGTCGTTCGCTCGTTCAGCCCGGCCGGCGATCTGATCGCGGGCACCCCGCTGGGGGAGGCAACCGGCGACATGATCCGAGTCGGCTCTGACGGGCCGCTCGTGCACGCGTACCCGTCGGAGATGTGGCTGCCGACAGGGCGCGGCCGGCCGCCGCTCGCGCCCGAGCAGCAGCTTTCAGGGGCACAGGCGGCGCGGACTGTCGACGGCGGCCAGGCGGTCGTCGTCAGCGCGTCGCCGGCGGAGGCCAGGTTCGCCCTCGTGCGAGGCGGCGACGTGGTCGGGAGCTGGCTCGTGCGCAGCTCGACGAGCCTGGGCGAGGTGCAGCTGGCGGAGCCGTACGGTGACGGCCTCCTCGTCGTCGTCCGGGTCTGGGACGAGAACCAGGCGGTGTTCCGCGTCTTGCGGCTCGCGCCCGACGGTCTGGCCGGCAGCTTTGCCGTCGACCGCGCGGAGTGGGCCGAGACTGCGTCGCTCAGCCGGTTCCGCCTCCACGGCAGCACGCTCTATCAACTGCGATCCGACCCGTCCGGGGTCGAGATCGCCGCGTTCGAGATCGGAGGGACGAGATGACATCGCGTACGAAGCTTCTGAGGTTTGTCCCCGGGCTCGTCGGAGGGCTGACCCTTGTCCTGCTGGCCTTCGGGACGCCGGCCGGCGCCTACCACACGAACTTCACATGGGGCTGCAACAACCAGTGGGAAAACGTCGCCCGGGTCAGGCGTTCGGACGCTCGTCTCTATGCCTACGTCGCGGCATCCGAGGGCTACCAGTGGGGAGGCGGCTGCTGGAACAACAACAACGTCGACGACTCCCCGGGCGATCCACCGAGGGACCCGAACACGCGCGGTGAAGGCCCGGATTGCTCCGGTTTCACGTTCAAGTCCTGGCTCGAGCGCTCCGAGACGAGCGACGCGGGGTTCCGTTACCACTACTGGCTGCAGAACGTGCACGGCCCGTATTCGGCGGCCGCTTTCAAATCCGGCGCCGGCGCACCGAACATCACCGTGGCGAAGGCGAGCACGGTCTACATGGACGCCTTTGCCTCGACGAACCACATCGGGATGATCTATTGGGCCAACACGGCCTATAACCAGGACCGGATCATCGAAGCGAAGTGCGAAGCCTGCGGCACGGGGACGTGGGCCCGAACCTACCGCGGTAACCCCGACTACACCGGCGTCAGGAGGCTCTACTGGCAGTGAAGACGCCGCGAGCCGGCTCGCTTACACTTCCGGCGTGGTCGAGCTTCTGTTCATGATGCTCATCCTGAAGCTGCCAATCCTCTATCTGGCCGGAGTCTGCTACTGGGCGATCAAGGCGGAGCCGGAACCCAGGCCGCTCGAGGGCGCCCGGGTGAAGGCTCCGCTCACGTCCGGCCCACACACGCCTCCTCGGCGCCGGCGGCCGCGCCCCGGATCGCACGGCGGCCCCGTCCGCCGCGAGGCGCGCATCACCCAGCGTGTCGGCCTGAGGAATGCGCGATGAGCAGCGCACCCTTCGAGGACGATCGCCAGACTCCGGCCGAGATCGCAGCCGGCTTCCTGGCTGCGATCTCGATGACGGCGAGCGCGATCGCGCTGGTCTACCGGCCGGTCCGGCTCGGCCCGTTCGCGATCCTCGTCGCCCTGATCGCGGCCGCTCTGGCCGGCGACCGTCATTCGAAGCTCGCGGGGGCCGCCGTCGCCTTCGCAACGCTGGGTTGGCTCGCCGGGATGATGATCGCAGTAGTCCTCAGTCGCCCCATCTACTAATACGAGCGCCCCCGCAGGGGGTTCGAGTGGTAGAACGAACGTGATGAGCGTGCGCGATGTCGACGGACTCAACGTGGGCTACGCCCAGGGCCTGCTCGAGCAGTACCTCGAGAACCCCGAGGCAGTGCCCGAGGAATGGCGCGCGCTCTTCGAGAGCGGTGACACCGGGCTGGCGGAGTCTCTGCCCGGCCTCGCCCGGCTGCTGGCGACGCTGCGCGAGGAGAACGGCGCTCCGCCCGCAGCGGAAGCACCGCCCGCGCCTCCGGCCGAGGCTCCAGCCGCGCCGTCCGGTGACGCTCCATCCGCGCCTACAGCCGAGGCTCCAGCCCCAGTTCCGCAGGAGGCTCCGGCCGCCGAGCCTGCCCTCGCCGAGCGGGCTTCGCCTGCCGCGGAGACCGACCAGACGCTGCTCGGCGCCGTCGCGGCTGCGATGGCCCTCGTCAAGGCCTACCGGATGCACGGGCATCTGGCCGCGCACCTGGATCCCCTCGGCTCCGAGCCCGTGGGCGACCCGGCGCTCGAGCCCGAGCGGCTCGTCCCGAGACTGACGCCCGAGCTCCAGGCCCAGGTTCCGGCCTTCGTGCTCCGGGTTGGGTTCGAAGGAGAGACGCTCGCGGACGTCCTGCCCAAGCTCGAGGAGACCTACTGCGGGACGATCGCCTACGAGATCGAGCACATCTCCGACCACCAGGAGCGTGTCTGGCTCCGGCAGGCGATCGAGACCGGCCGCTACCGGCAGCCGCTTTCGACCGAGGAACGCCGGCGGCTGCTCGAGCAGTTGACCCAGGTCGAGGTCTTCGAGCACTACCTGCGGCGTGCCTTCCTCGGACAGAAGCAGTTCTCGATCGAAGGCCTCGACGTGCTCGTGCCGATGCTCGACGAGGCCGTCGAGCTCGGAGCGGAGGCAGGCGCGCACGAGATCGTGATCGGCATGGCGCATCGAGGCCGCCTGAACGTCCTCGCCCACATCATCGACCGCCCCTACGAGGAGATCCTGCGCGAGTTCGAGGGCGAGCGGACGATCGAGGCCGTCGCCGTGACGGCGGAGGGGGCAAGCGGCGACGTCAAGTACCACCTCGGCGCCGTTGGGCGCCGTACCACCCACGCGGGGCAGGCCACGGTCCTGCTCGCGGCCAACCCGAGCCATCTGGAGGCAGTCGACCCGGTCGTCGAGGGGATCACGAGGGCAGAGCAGACCGACCGCTCCTCGCGCGTCGGCGAGCACGACCCGGCAGTGGCGCAGCCCATCCTCATCCACGGCGACGCGGCGTTCCCGGCACAGGGCGTCGTCGCCGAGACGCTGAACCTGCAACGCCTGATCGGCTACACGACCGGTGGCACCCTCCACGTGATCGCGAACAATCAGGTCGGCTTCACGACCGACCCCGCCGACGGGCGCTCGACGCGGTACTCGAGCGACCTGGCGAAGGGCTTCGACAATCCGATCATCCACGTCAATGCCGACGATCCCGAGGCAGCGATCTCCGCGATCCGGCTTGCGAACGCGTTCCGGCAACGCTTCGGCAGCGACGTCGTCGTCGACCTCGTCGGCTACCGGCGCCACGGTCACAACGAGGGTGACGAGCCAGCGTTCACGCAGCCATTGCTCACCGAGCGGATCGCGGGCCATCCGAGCGTCCGCACCCTCTACGCGCAGCAGCTGGCCGGGTCGGGCGAGGTCCCGGCGGAAGAAGCCGAGCGGCTGGTCGAAGAGATGCAGGACCGGATGCGCGCCGCGCACGAGACGCTCAAGACGTCCCTCTCGTCGCTCCCGCAGGCCGCGCACGGCGAGGACACGCCGATCGCCGCCGAGGCGACCGTCGAGACGGGAGTGCCGGCGGAACGGCTGCGCGAGCTCGCCGCCGAGCTCGTCCACGTCCCGGAGGGGTTCACCGTCAACCCGAAGCTCGTGCGAATGCTCGACCGGCGGATCGACGCGCTCGACACGGGCGCCATCGACTGGGGCCAGGCCGAGTCGCTCGCCTTCGCGAGCCTGCTCGTGGAGGGCATCCCGATCCGCCTCACCGGCCAGGACACCGAGCGGGGAACGTTCTCCCATCGCCACCTCGTCCTCCACGACGCGCACACCGGCGCCCAGCACGCTCCGATCAAGCACCTGTCGGAGGCGGCCGCATCCTTCGAGGCGTACAACTCACCGCTCTCCGAGTACGCCGCCCTCGGTTTCGAGTACGGCTACTCGGTGACGGCCCCGGAGGCGCTCGTCATCTGGGAGGCGCAGTTCGGCGACTTCATCAACGGTGCGCAGATCATCGTCGACCAGTTCCTCGTCTCGGGGCTCGCGAAGTGGCGCCAGACGTCCCGGCTGACGCTGCTGCTGCCGCACGGGTACGAGGGCAACGGGCCGGAGCACTCGAGCGCCCGGCTCGAGCGCTTCCTCCAGCTGGCCGCGCAGGAGAACATCCGGATCGTCAACGCGACCACATCGGCGCAGTTCTTCCACCTGCTGCGCCGGCAGGCGCTCGACCCGAATGCCCGGCCGCTCGTCGTGATGACGCCGAAGGGGCTACTGCGGCTCAAGGAAGCGGGGTCGACCCTGGCCGAGCTCGCTCAGGGCCGCTTCGAGCCGGTTCTCGACGACCCGAGCGCCGACCGCGAGCGCGTGACGAAGCTCGTGCTGACCTCGGGCAAGATCTACTACGACATCGTCGGCCACGAGCTGCGGGCCCAGGCGCCGACGATCGCGGTCGCGCGGATCGAGCAGCTCTACCCGTTCCCGACCGAGCAGGCCGCGCGCCTCGTCGCCTCCTATCCCAGGCTCGCCGAAGTCGTCTGGGCCCAGGAGGAGCCGCAGAACATGGGCGCGTGGCGCCCGATCCGGCACCGGCTGGAGGAGATCGTCGCCGGCCGCCCGCTGCACTACGTGGGCCGCCCGTGGCGCGCGAGCCCGAGCGAGGGCTATCCAACCTCGCATGCGCGCGTGCAAGAGCAAATCGTGCGCGACGTCTTGGAACCCGCGTCCTCCTAGCGCGAGGGCGTAGCGAAGTACCTCGCGAACGTGCGCGTCGCTCAACAGCGCACGTCAACGATCGCGCAAACGGGGTGCCTGTCGAGCTGTCGTTCCACGGCAGCCGTGCTTTTGGTCGCGCAAAGTGGGAAGCACTTTGCGCGAGTCCCGGGCCCGTGGCCCGGGACCTACCGGCGGCGGCGGCGCTGCTGGTGCTTCACGGCGGCCTTGACGATCCGCGGGCCGTGCTTTCTCGTCTGGGAGACGATGCGCCGGCGGTGCTTCGGGGGGATGCGGCGCCAGATGTCGATTATCGTCAAGACGGCCCCGACGGGGCCCATCTTGCGCGTAAACACCCGGCGGAAGCGAGCCACGCCCGCATCCTAGTCGTCAGTGCGGCTTGTGATGGCCGTGGGCGTGGCCTTCGGCTCGGCTCGAGCGGCCACGGCCGTCTGTCTGTTCCTTGCGCCCGGCCTTCGGCCGCTTCGGCTTCTTCGGCGCTCCGGGGTGGGGACGCGCCTTCGGCCCCTTCGGCTGCTTCGTCTTTGCCGGGCGGGGGCTCGCCTTCGCCTTCGGGCGCTTTTCCGTCTTCGGCTTCTTCGTCCCTGCCGGGCTCGTCTTCTGGCCCTTCTCGTTCTTCGGCTTCGTGTCCTTGTCGGCCTGCTCGGGCGCAGACGAGCTCACGCCGAGCGTGGACAGCGACTGATCGTCTGTGGGGCTCGGCTGGGAAGGGCGGACGGGGCGTACACGGCTCTGCGGCCGGGGCCGCGGTCGTGAAACTGCGGACGACGGAGCGACCGGCGACGGAGCGGGCGTCCGCGGCTCAGCCGGAGGAGGCGGAGGAGGCTGCGGAGCCGGGCGCAGTCGCGGTCGAGGAAGCGGAGCCGCCTCGACGACAACGGGTGCGGTCGGCCGAGGAAGAGCGATCAGCTGAATCGGGGGCTCCCTGGCGATCAAGACTCTGCCCGGAAGGACAAGCGACGCCGAAACGGCTGCCGCGAGCACGAATCCAATGACAAGCTGTATGAAGGTCGGCCTCACGTTTCGCCCCTTTTGTGCCGACAATGTGCATAGGACGTATCGGCCGCAAGCGCCGTCACTTTAGGGGGATGATGATGGGAAGCTTCAAGGTCAGGCTCACAGCGTACTTCGCGCTGGCCGCGCTGCTCCCGTTTGTGGCTGCTTTCCAGGGTTTTCACACGCTCGCCGGAAAGAGCGAGACGCGCCGGGTCGACGCCATGCTCCAGTCAGGCCTGCGCGCCGCCGTCGTGGGCTATGAGGACGACCTCGGCCGCACACAGCGCGCCGCCGTCACGATCGCGAGCAGGCGGGACCTGCAACGAGCCTTGCTCGCGCAGGACCGTAAGGCGCTCTCACGGATCGTCAGAGGGGTGCCGAACGTTCGTGTCGATGCAGGTCGACTGACCGTCGGCCAGACGCCCACCGGCGCTGCGACACGCGTCGTCTCCGTTCGCGGTCCACGAGGCGGTCTCGCCGAGGTGATTGCGGCCCTGCCGATCGACACGAAGCTTGCGCGCAGTCTCGAGCGGCGGGCCGGGCTCGATCCCGACCAGCGAATTACCTTCGTCGAACGAGGGCGCATCGCCGCCGGAGCCGGGCCCCTGGGCGCAACGGCCCTGCTTCAACCCGGCCGCAGCGAGTCGGTCGAGCTCGGCGGCACGCGCTACCGAGCCGTTCAGTCCGAGTCGCTGCGCGCCCCGCAAGGGACCCGGATCCTGATCCTTACGCCTCAGAGCGCGATCGATAGCGCCACGGCTTCGATCCAGAAGCGGGTGGCGCTGACGATGCTGATCACGCTCATCCTGCTGATCCTGATCGCGTACTTCGAGGGGCGATCGATCGTGCGCAGGCTCAGCCGCTTCGCCGGCGCCGCGAACGACATCGCGCACGGCCGGCTCGACCGTCGAGTGAAGATCAAGGGCGGGGACGAATTCGCCCGGCTCGGCGCTGCCTTCAACGAGATGGCCGACGAGCTTCAGGAGCGGCGGCGTGAGCTCGACGAGGAGCGCCGTCGCCTCCGTGACGCCACCATGCGCTTTGGCGAGGCGCTCTCGGCCACGCACGACTCGGGCGAGCTGCTCCGAGTGTTCGTCGAGACGGCCGTCGAGTCGACGGGCGCGCTTGGAGCCGTGTTCGTCGGCGAGCAAGGCGAGACCGTGCGCAAGGGCGATCCGGACGCCGGTGCGACGAAACTCGAGTTGCCGGTGACCGCAGGAGAGGAGACGTTCGGGACGCTCGTCCTCTCGGGCCACGAGTTCACGCAGGAGCAGGCGGAAACGGCGAACTGGCTGGCGGGTCACGCCGCGATCGCGGTCGGGAATGCCCGCCTGCACCGAGCCGTGCAGCGCCAGGCGCTCGTCGACGGTCTGACCAGCCTTGCAAACCGTCGCCCGTGCGAGGACGCGTTGAAGCGGGAACTCGCCCGCGCGAAGCGCCTCGGCCAACCGCTGGCGGTCATCGTCGCCGACCTGGATGACTTCAAGGCCGTGAACGACGCACACGGACACCCCACCGGCGACAAGGTGCTGCGCGAGTTCGCGGATGCCCTGAGGGCGAGCGTGCGCGAGATCGACCTCCCGAGCCGCTGGGGCGGCGAGGAGTTCGTCGTCGTCCTGCCGGGCACGGACGAGGACGGAGGCGCACGGGTCGCCGAGCGAATCCGCCGCGAGTTTGCGGGGCGCGTCGTCCTTGCCCCGAGCGGCGAGCACATCGTCTCGACCGCCAGCTTCGGCGTCGTCGGTTTCGCCGGCCGAGGGGGCACGAGCGAGCTCCTGGCCGCCGCGGATGCCGCTCTCTACAGGGCAAAACGGGCCGGCAAAGACCGGATTGCCACGGCGAAAGGCCCGGACCAGCCCGACGTACAGGCCGCTCGCCTGGGCGCTTGAGCGGGACTACGTTACAATCCGCGACCACCCGTTAAGCGACCTACCGACCCAGGAGGGCCGAATGCCGGTAGAGACGCCTTCCGTCTTCGCCAACGTCATACAGGAGCATCTCGAGCTCAAGCGCCGCAACTCGGAGCTCGAGTCCGACATGCCAATCGAGAAGTACGAGACCGAGGACCCATTCGAGAATCACCCGCTCTTCAAGACCGAAGAGCAGGCGCGGATCGAGGAGACGATGGACGGCGACGAGTCCATCCCCGCCGAGCAGCTGGCGAACCTTGCCCCGCAGCCCGAGCAGCCCCAGGATGAGGACACCCTCTGGGGCCGTTCGCGAGACTTCGACTGGGGCGACTAGGGTAGGTCCGGACCCGTGGCCCGCGACCTCCTACGAGGTTGTGGCGAGCCGCACGGCTTCGAGCACGTGCTCGTCCCGGCCTTCGCGCAGGGAACGCGCGAGGCGGCCTCCACCGGAGGAGAGGCCGGAGCGGCCGGCCAGGATCTCGTAGAGGCGGTTTTCGCCGAGGCCGCGCTCCCTCGCCTCCCGCACGAGCCTCGGGACGATCGGGAGCGGCCGCCAGTCCTCGTCGAACTGCCAGAGCGGGTAATAGTGCTCGCGCGCTCCGTCGGGCCGGTAGGCGATCAGCTCGCCGGCTCGGCGCATCGCCTCCAGCCGCAACGGCTCCATGCCGAGCCGGACGGCGAGCCAGGAGGCGGAGAGCGTGTCTTCTGCGACCTGCGTAGCCACGGAAGGGAGCCTATCCACCCATGAGCGACGTTCGCGACCTCCTGCGACTCCCCGTCGATCCCGCCGAGTACGACGCGATCCGCGAGCTCTGGAAGCGGCACTCGATCGCCGAGGACAAGCGGGACATCGCGGGCCTCCTGTCGACCCTCACCGACGACTGCGTCTACGAGATCGTCGGCACCGAGCACGTGTGGCACGGACACGAAGGGGCAACGCGCTTCTACGGCGGCCTGCTCGGCGCGTTCCCCGACATCGACTTCCAGCTGACCGACATCGTGATCGGGCCGCAGGGCGTCTGCGAGGAGGCTGACGTCACCGGGACCCACGAGGCCGACTGGCTCGACTACAAGGCAACCGGAGAGCACGTCGAGTTCGGCGTCGTCATCTTCTTTCCGTGGGACCCCGGTCAGAAGTTGTTCAAGGGAGAACGGGTGCACACCGACCTTCAGGGCTGACGTTGTCACAGCCCACGATTCCTCAGGACGCCGGCGTCCTCGACGACCTGCGGAAGCTGCTGCTCGGGCAGGCCGACGCAATGAAGGATGCGATGAGCCCGCCGCTGCGGGTGAACCCTCGGCTCGACGTCGACCTCCACGCGCGCCGCCTCGCCGATGAGCACTCGCGGCCGGCGACGCTGGTGAAGCTCTTCCAGCTCGGCGAGTCGGTTGCCGCCGGCGATGCCGCGAGCGCGCTGGAGCCGGTCGAGACCGATGCTCTCGTCGAGATGGGCCTCGCGGAGGCCGACGAGAAGGTCGTGCGGCCGCTGGCTCGGGTCTCGTCCTACGAAGGCTTGCTGGTCGCCTCGGACGTCATGACCCGCCCGGATCCGCCGGACTTCGTCACCGGCCCGAGCCCGTCTGCTCAGCGCGTGGAGCGTCTGACGATCCGCAAACCTGTTCGAACCGCGCTCGATCTCGGGACCGGCTCCGGCGTCCAGGCGCTGATGGCGGCCCGCCACTCCGAGTGGGTCGTGGCCGTCGACGTCAACGAGCGGGGTCTCGCCTTCGCGCGCTTCAACGCGGCGCTGAACAGGGTCACGAAAGTCGACCTCCGCGAGGGCAGCTGGTTCGAGCCCGTCGCCGACGAGCGCTTCGACCTGATCGTGGCCAACCCGCCGTATGTCGTTTCGCCCGACAACAAGTTCCTCTACCGGGACGGTGATCTCGCCGCCGATGCGGTCACGCAGCAGCTGCTCAGGGAGGTGCCCGCCCACCTCGAGGAAGGCGGATTCGCGCACGTGATGGGCAACTGGGCCCACCGTCGCGACGAGGACTGGCGGGCTCCCGTGGAAGCGTGGCTCGCCGGGTCGGGCTGCGATGCGCTGCTGCTCAAGTACGTGACGATCGACCCCGTCGCGTACGCGGCTCAGTGGAACCGCATGCTGCTTGCGCAGGGGCGCGAGCCGTTTCTCTCGGCGGTCGACCGTTGGCTCGACTACTACCGGCGTGAGGGGATCGGTGTGATCACCGAGGGGATGGTCGTGTTGCGGCGACGGTCCGGAGGCTCTAACTGGGTACGGGCGATCGAAGTTCCCGGAGAACCGGCCGGCCGTGCAGGCGACCACGTCGTTCGGCTCTTCGAGGCCCGGGACCGCCGCGATGAGCTCGCCGCCGACGGCGCGCTGCTCGCCGCACGGCTGGACTTGGTGCCGGGACTACAGGCGAGCTGGCGGGCCGGAGGCCCCGGTCTGGGCGAAAAGCAGGCGAAGATCCACCTCGAGAACGGCGTCGGGTTCGCCGCGCCGGTGCCGGCCGCGCTTGCGGAGCGACTCGCTTCACTCGATGGCTCGCGCCCGCTGGGCGAGCTCGTCGGCGAGGACCAGGAAAGCGTTGCCGCCATGCGGCGCCTCTTCGCTCTCGGTCTGGTTTCAGCGGGCAAAGCTCCCTAGAATCGGGTCACCCGACGAGAGGAGTCCTGATGGGCGAGCAGGAGCACGAGCAGCAGTCCGAGGAAACCTCGGAGGAGCCCGAAGAGACGATGAAGGACCTCGACGTGCCCGAAGAGGAGAGCGAGGACGTCAAAGGCGGCCAGCTCAAGGAGAAATGGTAATGAGCGAGCAAGAGCACGAACAGCAGTCCGAGGAGACTCCGGAAGAGCCCGAAGAGACGATGAAGGATCTCGACGTGCCCGAGGACGAGAGCAAGGACGTCGCGGGCGGCCTGGGGAGCAAGGACACTTACTGGAAGTAGCCGAGTGCGGGTGACCGCCGGGCACCGCTCCGGCGGTCTACCCTCACAGCATGGCTCTGCCACGCGAGGTGCTCGATCGCGCCGTCTTCGCTGCGGGCGATCGGGACTATCGCTGGGCCGACGTCGTTGCGGCTGCCCGGTACTGGAGCCGGTGGGCCGAGCTGGAACGGCGGACGGCCCAGGGCCTCGCGGCACTTGCCGGCCTTAACGCGAAGATCGGTCGGGCCGAGCTCGATGAGGCGAAGCAGGCGTTCCGCTACGCGCAGAAGCTGATCGCCGCCGAGGAGATGGACGCCTGGCTCGAGCGCTGGGGGCTCGACGCGAGGGACTGGTCCGGCTATCTCCGGCGCCAGATCGCCCGCGAGCGAGCGACCGGCGAGCCCGGCTCGCCGGTCGACGAGAGGGATGTCTGGGCCGACGCTGTCTGCTCCGGCGTGCTCGCCGAGCTGGCGCGCGCCCTCGCCGGGCGGGTCGCCGCGGCCGAGGCTGGGGGCATTCACCCAGGTCCCGTCGAGCCCGCTCTTGCCCGCATGGAAGCCGAGCACGCGGCCTTCATGGCTGATGCGCTCACTCCCGAGGCGGCGGCGAAGGCGCTCGAGCTTCGCAACGCCGACTGGGTGCGACTGAGCTACACGGCGCTCGAGTTCCCCGAGGCCGGAATGGCGAGCGAGGCCGCTCTCCTGGTCCGGGAGGACAGGCTCAGCCCCGCGGACGTCGCGGGCCGCGCCGGCGTGCCCGTGGAAGAGCACGAGGCGTTCCTCGAGGACGTCGAGCCGGGCCTTTCGGAGTCTCTCCTCAGCGCCCCCACCGGCGAGCTCGTCGGGCCCCTTCGGGTTGACAACGGATTTGCACTGCTCCGCGTGAACGGGAAGGTGGCGCCGACTCTCACCGACCCGGTGATACAAGAACGGTTGCGAGAGGAGGTTCCGCGCAGGGCGCTCGAACGCGAGGTGAGAAACCGGGTGCAGTGGCATGAGTATCTCTGAGCCGCTGCCCGAGGACGCCGCGGCGGTTCTCGACGGCCTCCCGGTCCTGAAGCTGCTCCCGGACGACTCGCGCCGTCTCGTGGTCGAGGCGTTCGTCCCGGTCTCGTACGGGTTCGGCGACGTGATCGTGGCCGAGGGCGCCGACGCGGATGCCTTCTACGTGATCGTCTCCGGCTCGGCCCGGGCGCTCAGGCGCGGGGATCGGGGAGAGGAGGTTTCCCTCGCGAGCCTCGGGCCCGGAGACGCCTTTGGCGAGATCGCACTGCTCGAGGACGGCGACCGGACCGCGACCGTTCGCGCAAGCGGCGAGGTCGAGGCGCTCAGGCTCGACAAGGCGATCTTCCGGGCGGTCGTTCAGGTCAATCCCGAGATCAGGGAGCACTTCGAGCGCTACATCGAGCGCGTCCACCTACGCGACCTCTTCCGCATCTCGTCCGCGTTCTCCGACATCGACCCGGAAACGCTCGACGCCCTCATCGACGCCGTCGACCCGTTGGCGGTCGACAGGGGCGAGATCGTCGTCCGCCAGGGGGAGACCGCGAGCTCGATGTTCTTCGTCGAGGAGGGGCGGCTGCGCGCGGTCTGGCAGACCGAGGAGGGCTCGCGCGGGGACGTCGCGTACATCCGGCGCGGCGACTTCTTCGGCGAGCGCTCGCTGCTCCTCGGCGCCCCGCGCGCGGTCAGCATCGAGGCGGTCACTCCGGCGAAGCTGCTCGTCCTTCAGGAGCCGGACTTCCGGCGGCTGCTCGAGTCCGACGCCGGGTTCCGCGCCGTCGTCAACCGCGAGGTCGAACGCTACGAGTTCAAGTTCGTTGCCCGCGTCCCGCTCGATTTCGCGGAGGAGCTCGTCCCGGCCGAGGCCGCGGTCGCCGAGCCGGTCGGTCTCGATCAGGTCGATGCGCCGGCCGCGGCCGACGAGGCTGTCGAGGAATGGGCGGCTGAGGAGGGCGAGCGGGCGAAGCGCATCAAGCGCTTCCCGCACGTGTGGCAGGTGGACGAGATGGACTGCGGCGCCGCGTGCCTGGCGATGGTCACCCGGCACTTCGGGCGGTCGGTGAGCCTCGCGCACATCCGCCGGCTCGTGCACACCTCGATCGACGGGACGAGCCTCGCCGGGATCGCGAGCGGCGCCGAGCAGGTCGGTCTCCGTGTGCGCTCCGTGAAAGCGTCGAAGACCCGGCTCGACGAGCTGCCGCTGCCGGCCGTCTGCCACTTCGACGGCAACCACTGGGTCGTCCTCTACCGAGTCGAGGACAAGCATGTCCGGCTTGCGGATCCCGCTCGCGGCCTCGTCAAGACGGACCGCGCCGAGTTCGTGGAGAAGTGGTCGGGCTACTCGGCGCTGCTCGCCTATGGAGAGGGCCTCGAGCAGGCGCCCGTCGGGGACGAGAACGTGGGCTGGATCTGGGAGTTCTTCCGGCCCTTCAAGCGCACGCTCGTCTGGGCCGGCGTCCTGGCCCTGGTCGCCGCCGCGCTGGAGATGGTGTTGCCGGTCTTCACGAAGGTGATCTTCGACGACGTCCTGCCTCCGACCAAGCGCGACTTCGGCCTGCTCTACCTCCTGCTCGGCGGCATGGGAGCGGTCCTGGTCGCGGTCACGGGCGCGACGCTGATCCAGCGCTACATCCTGAGCCGCGCCGCGGTCGTGATCGACGGCCGCTCGCTCGACTTCCTGACCGGGAAGCTACTCGAGCTCCCGATGAGCTACTTCCAGTCGAGGCGCACGGGCGACATCCAGCGCCGGCTCCAGGGCATGCGCCAGGTGCGGACGTTCGTCGTCCAGCAAGGCGTCCAGGCGCTGACGGCGCTCGCGACGCTGATCGCGTCGCTCACCCTGATGTTCATCTTCGACTGGGTGCTCGCGCTCGTCTTCCTCGCGACGGCGCCGGTCTACCTGTACCTGATGCACTTTTCCCGGCGCCGGCTGCGCCCGATGTTCGACAGCCTCGAGGAGGCCTTCGGCAAGTACAGCGCGCACCAGATCGACGCGATCAAGGGCATCGAGACCGTGAAGGCGGCCGCCGGCGAGCACGCGTTCCGCTCGCGCATGCTCGAGCAGTTTCAGGCGCTCTCGCGCCGGGTCTTCCGGGCGGACTTCACGATCATGTCGTACGAGGCTGCGACTCAGCTCGTCTCGATCGGGACGCTGATGCTCTTCCTCTTCGTCGGCTCGCTGCGTGTGCTCAGCGGAGCCATGTCCCTGGGCCAGCTAGCCGCGTTCAACGCGCTCGTCCTGCTCGCGAACGGGCCGATTCTCACGCTGCTCGGGACCTGGGACGAGTTCCAGTACAGCAGCGTCCTGCTCAACCGTCTGAACGACATCGTCACCGAGGAGCCGGAGCAGGGCGCCGACCGGGACAAGCTGACGCCTGTCCCGAGCCTGGAAGGGCGGATCCGGATCGAGAACCTCGGGTTCCGGTACACGCCGATCTCGCCGCCGATTCTTGAAGGTGTGACGCTCGACGTCGAGCCCGGCACGATGGTTGCGATCGTCGGGCGCAGCGGCGGCGGCAAGACGACGCTCGTTCGGTGCCTGGCCGGCCTGCTCGAGCCGACCGAGGGCACGATCTACTTCGACGGCGTCGACATGCGCACGCTCGACTACCGGCACCTGCGCAAGCACATCGGCTACGTCCTCCAGGAGAACCACCTCTTCGACGACACGATCGCTCGCAACATCGCCTTCGGTGACGAGCAGCTGGACATGCGGCGCATCCTCTGGGCGGCGAAGGTCGCGAACGCGCACGACTTCATCGAGCGCCTGCCGCTCGGCTACGAGACCCGCATCGGCGAGACCGGCCTCCTGCTCTCCGGCGGCCAGCGGCAGCGGATCGCGATCTCGCGCGCGGTCTACGGGCGGCCGCCGGTGCTCGTCTTCGACGAGGCGACGAGCGCGCTCGACAGCGAGTCGGAGCGCGCCGTGCAGGCGAACATGGACGAGGTCTTCCAGGGACGGACGTCGTTCGTGATCGCCCACCGGCTCTCGACGATCCGCGACGCCGACCTGATCGTCGTCCTCGAGCGCGGCCGGCTCGTCGAGCAGGGCTCACACGAGGAGCTGATGAAGCGCCAGGGGATCTACTACTACCTGGTCGGCCAGCAGCTCGGGCTCTAGTTCTTACCTGCGGCCGACGACCAGCTTGACCCGTGTATGGGCCGGGCGTTGCGCGCCTGCGCGCGGGCTCTGTGAGAGCACGATTCCCACGCGGCTCGAGCGGGCTCGGCGAACCCGACCGAGCAAACAGCCTGCTCGACGAATGCGGGTTCGCGCTCGAGAGAGGCGTAGCCCGATGACCCGTGGCACCACGCATCGTCTTGGCGTCGGAGGCGGTGGCGGCGGTGGAGGCGGCGGCGGAGGCGGTGGCGGTGGCGGCGGTGGCGGCGGGG
>DATHDS010000019.1:0-16526 GCA_035318925.1 Gaiellaceae bacterium | reverse complement strand
CCTCCACCACCACCTCCTCCACCACCTCCACCACCTCCGCCGCCACCACCACCACCACCTCCGCCGCCTCCGGTGCGCTGCCATGTGCCGCGGGTGATCGGACTGACGCTACGGCGGGCGAAGGCGCGGATCCGAGCAAGGCATTGCTCGGTCGGTCGCATCCGCCGCGCTCACTCGCGTCGAGTCGGCCGTGTGATCGGCCAGAGCCCGAGGGCCGGCGTCTTCAAGCGCCGGAACTACCCGGTCAAGCTCGTCGTCGGTCGCCGCTAACCGAGGCTTTCGACCAGCGCGGGGTGGAGCTCGTCCAGAGAGGCGACGACGACGGCTGCCAGAGCTAGCGCCTCGTCGCTGGGCGGAAACACGACGTTCGGAATCGCGATCACCTTCATCCCGGCCGCGGCGGCCGAGCGGATGCCATTCTCCGAGTCCTCGACCGCGGCGCAGCGCGGCGGGTCGACCTCGAGTCGCCGCGCCGCCTCGAGGTAGACGTCCGGCGCCGGCTTGCCGCGCCCGACCTCCTCTGACGAGACCGTCGCGCGGAAGAGGCCCGCTCCGTCGGTCAGCTCGAGGGAGAGGTCGATGATCGGCCTGTTGGACGAGGAGGCGATCGCGAGCGGCCAGCGCGCGGCGAGCCGCCGGACGGCGTCGAGGGCGCCGGGAATCACAGGCAGACGCTCCCGGAAGAGCTCCTCGAGGCGCCGGACGACTTCGGCATTGATCTGCTCGGGCGGGTCCGGGACGCCGATCTCGTCGTGCATGAACCGCGACCACTCCTTCGAGCTCATGCCCATCATCGCCCGCTGAGCGTCCTCGCGCCAGCGCCCGCCTCGCTCTTCGGCGATCTGCCGCCGCGCCTCGTCCCAGAGCTCTTCCGTGTCGACCAGGACGCCGTCGAGGTCGAAGACGACCGCTTCGATCACACGTATCCCTGGCGCAGATTGACAAGCGCCTCGCGGCTCGGGCCGCGGGTTGCCGAGACGACGTCGCCCACGAAGAAGGTGTGATCGCCGGCCGGATGCTCGGAGGCGAGACGGCATTCGATCCACCCGAGCGCGCCCTCCAGGAGCGGCGCGCCGAGGTCGCCCGTGCGCGTTTCGATTCCTTGCCAGAGAATGATCGGCGGCACGCCTCGCGCGAAATGCTGGGCCAGAGCCTCCTGTCCCGCGGCCAGGATGCTGACCGCGAACGCGCCTGCCTCGCGCAGCAGCTCGTGGAGCGCGGCGTGGCGTCTGACCGCGATCCCGACGAGCGGCGGCTCCAGCGAGAGCGAAACGAGCGAGACGATCGTCAGCCCGGCCATTTGTCCGGCCGCGTTCACCGTGACCACGCTGACAGGCTGGGGCACCTCCCGCATCAACACCTTCAGCTCGTCGCCCGCCACGAGGCGATCCTATGTGGCTAGCCAGGCGGGACTACTTGACGCGACACTTCGTGTTCGGGAAGAGCGTCGCCTGCTCGTCGTTCGCCACCGCGTCGAGCGTCGGGTCGTACGGCCCCGGTGCCTCGCCCTGCCAGAAGAGAATCGGCGTCACGCCGGGGCCCATCACGGTCGCCCGGTACATGTCGCCCTTCCCGACCGGCCTGTTCCCGTGATGGTAGAAGCCGTAGCAGAACGCTCCGCTTCCGCGATGCGTCAGGAAGCCGTTCTCGCGCTTCCAGCCGCGGCCGTAGCGCGAGTTGTGGGTGTCGACCATGACGTTGCGCCCCCAGGTGTCCAGCGGCGAGCCGTACTTCGCGGACTTGAACCCGTAGACGCCCTTGCCCTTGTACGTCAGCCAGCCGTACAGATGGTCGAAGCGCTTGTAGACCCAGTCGACCTTGACGACGAACTCCGGCAGGTCACCGCGCCAGTGCGAGAGGTGCATCTCCATGGCTCTCTGCGCGGGCGTCGGGCGGACGCCGAAGGGTGCGAGCAGCCGCTGCCACTTCTGGACCGCCCAGTGCGAGCCATCGGGCGCGGTGCAGGCGGCGACGACGTACCGGAGCTCGGGGCCTTCGTACGGGCCGCAGGCGTTCTTGAAGCCCTTCCAGACGTCCTTGCGGCGAGAGCCCCAGCCGCCCGAGTAGTCGATCTTGAACCGGGTCTGCTTCAGGCCGCGAGTCGGAGTTCGCGCGTTGATCGCGCCCCAGGCCAGCGTGTGGTTGAGGCGTCCCGCGCTGCGGTACGTGAGGAGGGCGACGCCGCTCCGGTTCACGGCGAACTTCAGGTCCGTCGCGTTGCGGTTGATCATCTGCGACGCGGAGGCCGTGGCGGGGAGCACCGCGAAGGCGGCCGCGATGACGGAGATGAGGTTTCGGTAGCGCACGCAGGACCCCCGCAAGAGGCGTTTGGCTGGACCGGACGCTTCTTACATCGGCGGAAGGTAGCGAAACAGAAGGCTGATCGCCGGATCGAGGGATGTAGGAGGCTAGTCCCCGAGCAACTCCTCGGCCAGCAAGGTGCAGGCAAACCAGCGCCACGCGAGCTCTTTGTCCCCGGCGAGGCGTTCGAGCCGGGCCGAAATCTCCGGGAGCCCCGCCACTGCGGCACCGAGTGAGTCGAGGCCCTCGGCGAGTGCGGCTCTGTGCTCCGGGGCGTCGAGATCGGCCGCCAGGGCGGTGACCGCGCGGCCGTTTGGATCGGGCTCGCGACGAGGATCGCCGGCCGTCGCGAGAAGCTGCACGGCCCGGCGGCGGGCTGCGCGGAGCTCGTCCGGGTCGAACTCGATCTCCTGGCCGGCGATCAGGACGAGCGAGACCTCGATCGCCACGGGTTCGCCCTGCGCGAGCCTGGATTCGAGCCCAGCCAGGAATGCCTGCTCGGGAGAAACCTCCACGACCCCAGGATACGACGAGACCTGTCAAGGGCCAGGCCCTCGACCGGTCTGCCAGGGACCTGGCCAGGGCCAGGCCCTCGACGTGTCCCGGGCGGCCCTGTCCGGTGCCAGGCACCTGCCATGTCCAGAATGGCCCTTGTCGTAAACTGAGGTCGTTGTTGCGTTAGCTTGCGACAGGAACGGGGATACGCGGAAAGATGAGCACAGACCCGATTGCTGCCCTCCTCGAGCACGGCGCCGAGACCGGCTGCGTCGAGATCTCCGAGCTGAACGAGCTCGTCGACCAGCTCGAGCTCGGCGACGACGAGATTGCCAGCCTCTACGAACAGCTCGAGGAGCGAGGCGTCGACGTCCAGGACGACTGTGGCCGCGAGCAAGCGGGGCGCAGCACGTACGTGAACGGCGACCTCGTGACGCACACGACCGACGCGCTCCAGCTCTTCCTCAACGAGATGGCCCGCTATCCGCTGCTGACCGCCGAGGAAGAGGTCGAGCTCGCGAAGCTGATCGAGCGCGGCGACAAGGCGGCCAAGGACAGGATGGTCAACTCGAACCTGCGCCTCGTCGTCTCAATCGCCAAGCGCTACCAGGGGCACGGCCTCTCGCTGCTCGATCTCATCCAGGAGGGGATCATCGGACTGATTCGCGCCGTTGAGAAGTTCGACTGGCGGCGCGGCTACAAGTTCTCGACGTACGCGACCTGGTGGATTCGCCAGGCCGTCCAGCGCGGGGTCGCGAACAAGGCGCGCACGATCCGCATGCCCGTGCACATCGTCGACCGCGAGCGGAAGATGGCGAAGGCCGAACGCGAGCTGCTGGCGAAGCTCGGCCGGCCTCCGACGCTGAGGGAGATCGCGAAGGCGGCGAAGCTGCCGCTGAAGCAGGTGCGTGACGTCGAGAACGCCGCCCGGGCCGTGACGAGCCTCGACCGCCCGGTCGGTAGCGAGGGCGACACCTCGCTCGGCGAGCTCGTCTCCGGCAACGAGGCACCGCCCGAGGAGGAGCTCGAGGTCAGCCTCCGCCAGGAGGCGCTGCGCCGCGCGGTCGCCGAGCTCCCCGACCACGAGCGTGACGTGCTGAAGCTTCGGTTCGGGCTGAACGGCGATCCCAGCCCGCAGTCGCTCGAGCAGATCGGGAAGACGCTCGGTTTGACGCGGGAGCGCGTGCGCAAGATCGAGTCCGAGGCGCTCAAGCGGCTCGCGGTCAGCCGCGAGCTGGACGCCGTCCGCGCCGCCTAGCGCAGCGTGTTGGCGAAGCCCACCACGATTAGCAACCCAGCGCCTGCGATTCCGAGGAGGACGAAAAGCAAGAGCGGAATGCTCTTGGCGTCGTCCAGGGCGTTCTTCGCAAACCCGGCTCCGAGCACGCCATGTGCATGGGAAGGGCGCTCGGACTGTTCGGCCTTGGCTTCTGGCGGAGAAACTGTCGCGCCGGCCGGTTTCCCGAGAGCGGAGGCTGTCGACGAGGTTGACTGTGCACCTCGCGTCGTGCCGCAAGCATCTGCGCTCCGGGCCGAAGCGATTCCCTGCCGGTCTGGTCGCGCAACGATGACGAGTTCAGCGTTTCCTCGTGGAAGGGTCCGTGCCCTGATCCGGTAAGTCCCGGGGCCGAGTACGCGGCCACCAACGCGCCCGAAGAAGCGCACGCGATTCACACCAGCCCGACCTGCGACGCGGAAATGGCCGACTCGGCGGCAGCTCGGTGCGACCTGGACTACGACGAACTCCACGATCGCGGCTCTCTTGAGAACGAATACAAGCAGCGTCTGCCTGCGTTTCTTCGGCCCCGTGCGCGAGATCCAGTCTCGCGAGAGATGCAGTCGGTAGACGCCCGCCGCATGAGATCTGCCATGGCGGCTCGATCCGCGCGGGTTCGCGGCCGTCCCGGTGCCGTTGGGGCTCGTCGGACCTGCGCCATCGCCGCCTTCGCTGGCGGCGCCGCCCGGCTTCCAGAGCGGTGAGCCCACAGGAGGGGGCGGCAGGGGTGCAGGGGGGACTTGGGGAGGCTGCGGCGGAGGCGGCAGGATCGGAGGCGGAGGCGGCAGGATCGGAGGCGGAGGCGGCGCCGTCGGAAGCGTGGGAAGTGTGACCGTCGGGAGTGCGGGAAGGTTCGCACCCGCTGAGGCAACCCAGCCGGCGAGGAACCCCACCACGAGCAGGGCGACGAGAAAGAGGCGATGCCACAGGACGGATCTCACCGTCAATAGAACGTTGCGCGAGCCGAAAACTTGCGGTCACCCTCAGCCGTCTTGTCTCCGGAAATGGTCTAGGCGGCGCTCCGCTAGCGGGATTCTGGCGTTTCGGAGATTGGAGCGGCGGGGGTGAGATTCGAACTCACGGGACCCTTGCGGGCCCAACGGTTTTCAAGACCGCCCCGTTCGACCGCTCCGGCACCCCGCCGGAGAGTGATGGTAGCTAGGCGTCGGGTCGGATCCGCTCCGGTGCGCCGTACTCTCGAAGCACGTCTGGCACGTCGCCCTGGAAGTTCTCCAGAATCGCCAGCGTCCACCGGTCGGTGACTGCGGTGCCGTTCAGTGTGTGCACGTGCTCGAGGCCGCCATTCGCCCGGTAGCGGGTCCCGAGCCGCCGGGCCTGGTAGTCGGTCGTGTTCGAGGCGGAGGTCAGCTCCCGGTAGCGCTCCTGGCTCGGGAACCAGGCCTCGATGTCGTAGCGCTTCGCAGCCGCGGCGCTCAGGTCGCCGGCGGCGATGTTCAGCACCCGGTAGGGGAGACCGAGCTCCTGCACGTTTGCCTCCTCCAGCTCGAGGATGCGCTCGAACTCGTCCCAGGACGCCTCCGGCGCCGTGTACGCGAACATCTCCACCTTGTTGAACTGGTGGACGCGGAACATCCCGCGGGTGTCACGCCCCGCGGCGCCTGCCTCGCGCCTGAAGTTCGTCGAGAACCCCGTGTAGCGCAGCGGTAGCGCGTCCGCCTCCAGGATCTCGCCCATGTGCAGGCCCGCGAGCGCGACCTCCGAGGTGCCCGTGAGGTAGAGGCCGTCCTCGCCGATCTCGTAGTACTCGTTCTTCTCGGCCGGGAAGAAGCCTGTGCCGTACATCGCCTCCTCGCGGACGAGCACGGGCGGGAGCACGGGCGTGAAGCCAGCGGCGACGGCGCGATCGAGCGCCCAGCGGTAGAGCGCCAGGGAGAGCAGCGCCGTGTCCCCGACGAGATAGCCGAAGCGCGAGCCGGAGACGCGCGCCGCGCGCTCCATGTCGAAGCGCCCGAGCTCGAGGTGCTCCTTCGGCTCGGCGAGCTCTGGCGGATCGCCGACGACGCGAACGACCTCGCCCTCCTCCTCGGTCGCCACGTCGGGAACCGACTCGTGCGGGGGGTTCGGCACCTTCTGCAACGCCTCGTCGCGCGCGGCCTCGGCGGCGGCAAGCTCCCCCTCGAGCCGGCGCAGGTCCTCCTTGACCTGCTTCAGCTCCTCGACCTGCTCGGGCGAGGGCTTCCCCTGGATCTTCTGGCGGCCGCGCAACTCGTCGACCTGCGGAACGAGCTCACGCCAGCGGGCGTCCGCCTCGAGCAGCCGGTCGAAGGCTTCGCCTGCGCCTTTGCGCGCCACGGCCGCCCGGAACGCGTCCGGGTCGGCGCGTGCAGCCTTGAGGTCGATCACTTCGGGGTCAGAAAGGCGACGACGTCCGCGATCTGTTTCGGCGTCAGCTGCGTCCCATAACCTTGCGGCATGACGTTCGGCTGAAAGCCGGGTGCGATCTCCGCGTTCGGGTTGACGATCGACTCCTTGATGAAGTCCGCGGTCTTGCCCTGCAGCACCTTGTCGAGGTCGGGGCCGATGCTGCCGCTCGAGCCCGCCGGGCCGTAGGTGTGGCAGCCGCCGCAGCCGGTGTCGAGGAAGACCTTCTTCCCCGCGACCGCGTCGCCCTTCGCAGCCTTCGGCAGCGCGCCCACCACCGGCCCGGTCGGCGAGACGGTCTTCTCGCCCCCGCAGCCGGCCAGGAGGAACCCGAAGAGGACGATCAGGGCTACGCGACGCACGAGAGCGCGAGTTTACTCGACCTGCCGAACGTCTTTCCAGATGCGTAGAGCGGCGCACGAGAGGGCTCCGATCCCAGCGACGTCCCGCGGCGAGTCGTTGACGAGCAGCGAGACCGCGACCGCGACGAGCACCGCGTCGACGGTCGCAAAGCGAGGCCGGCGCGAGGCGACCCAGGCGAAGACCGGCAACGAGGCGGCGATGATCAGCGCCGAGTCGCGGGAGGAGACGAGCCCGTCCGAAGAGAGCCGCAGGCGGTGCGCCATGTCGCCGAGCACGTTGACCGGCCCGCCGCCGAGCGCGCGGGTCACGTGGCTCGAGCCGCCGAGCGCTGCGTCGATCCCGACGAGGGCGACGGCGACCCCGACGACGGCAGCTCCGGCGAGTACAAGGTTGCGCGCAGTCAGAGGAACGTCCCGCAGCCGCAGCCACAGGAAGAGATAGCCGGCGGCGAAAACGAGCACGCCGCCGCCGTCTGCACCGGCGAAGCTGGCGCCGACCGTGACGAGCGCGAGCAGGGCGACAGGGATGAAGAGCCGCCGGCCCGCGAGCGCGGCGCCGAGCAGCCCGGGAACGAGGAGCAGCGTCTCGACCTGGTTCTGGAATCCGTAGAACCGGCCGCCGTTCTCGGGTCGCGCCCCGATCGCGGCGAACGAGCTCGTCTGGGTCGACCAGGAGAAGACGAGGAGGTAGAGCGCGAAGATCGCGATCAGCGCCGCAGCGAGTGCGGCTCGTCGTGCGGTCAGCGCCGCGAGCACGAGGGTGCCGATCACCGTGACCGCCGCGAGGGAGGCGACGACGACCCACCGCTCGGTGACGGACAGAGCGCTCAGCGCGAGCGCGGAGGCGAGCGCAACCGGAGCCGCGAGCAGCGCGGCGCGCGCAAAGAGGGCCGAGCGGAACAGGAGCCCGAGGAGCGCGAAGCCGACGACGATCGCGGCCAGCGCCAGGGCAGCCGGCTCCCTCGTCCTGTGCGCGTCGTCGAGGCGCTCACCGAGCCGCTCGAGCCGCGGCAGCGCGTCGCCCGTACGCTCCGCCGTGACCGGCGGACGCTCTCCGCGGTCGAGGGCTTCGGCGGTCGGCTTCAGGTCGTAGATCGAGACGAGCCCGGGTATCCGCGTCCGGTCGGAGACGAGCATCTCCCCGGCGGGGTAGCCGGGACCGCTGATCGAGAGCCACTCCAGGCCCTCGTACCCGTGCTCGCCCGGCCGGGGCAGCGAGATGAAGATCGTGTAGGGGCAGGGACAGCGTGCGGGTGGGAGGGTCCCGAGCGCGGCGAGTGCCTCCTCGCGGCTAAACGCCGGCCCGCGGCCGGGAACGAGCCGGCCCGCCGCGCCGTGCGCGACGGCCTCGCGCCCGGACGGCGCGATCTGCACTCTGACCTGCGCGCGCGCCGGCGCTGCGGCCGCCAGGAGCGCGGCAACCCCCAGGCCCACGGCTAGAATTAGCGTCGTTCCCCTCAGCTGCACAAGGAGCGCGATTCTCGATGAAACGGAAGGCTTACGGACGCGACACCGGCCTCTCTCTACGCATGCTGTTGACCAGCTTCCTGCTCGGACTGCTGTATGTCGGTTTCGCGCTCGTCCTGTTCTACATCTTCAACGCCGGGGTCTGGCTGATGGTCGTGATCGTCGTCGGCCTGGCCTTCTTCCAGTACTACACCTCCGACAAGCTCGCACTCGCAGCCTCGGGCGCGAAGGTCGTCACTCCCGAGCAGGCGCCCCAGCTCCACGAGATGGTCGAGCGCCTCGCAGCGATGGCCGACCTGCCCAAGCCGCGGGTGGCAATCGTGCCGACGGACGTGCCCAACGCGTTCGCCACGGGCCGAAACCAGAAGCACGCGGTGGTTGCCGTCACGGAAGGCCTCATGAACCGGCTCGAGCCGAAGGAGATCGAGGGCGTGCTGGCGCACGAGTTGACGCACATCGCCAACCGTGACGTGCTCGTGATGACCGTCGCCTCCTTCTTCGCCATGCTGGCCGCCTTGCTGACCCGCTTCGGCCTCTACGCGGGCATGTTCGGCGGCTTCGGCGGCCGGAACAGCAACAACAACAATGCGGTTCCGGTCTGGCTGATCGTCGTCGCCGTCTCGGCGATCACCTACGTCGTCAGCTGGGTCCTGATCCGCACGATCTCGCGGTACCGCGAGTACGCAGCCGACCGGGGCTCGGCGCTCATCACGGGCGCGCCCGAGTATCTGATGAGCGCGCTCCAGAAGATCTCGAGCCAGATCACGCAGATCCCGGCGCGCGACCTGCGCGAGGTCGCGGGCATGAATGCCTTCTTCATCATCCCCGCGAGCGTCAAGGCGCGGACCTCCGAGCTCTTCATGGACCATCCGCCGCTCGAGAAGCGGCTCGCCCGCCTGGCCGAGATCTCACGCGAGATGGGCCGCCCGATCGACACCACGTCCTAGGTTTGGCTTGGGCCTGACGGACGTCCTCTTTGGGCGCAAGAAGCTCAAGAAGGCGGACGAGCAGAGGCTCTTCGCGATCACGACGGCGCGGATCACGCTCGAGACCGACCTCGGGCTGAAGCCGACCGGAGACGCGGCCGTCATCTTCAAGCCGCTCTCGGCGGAGGAGTTCGTCCGGGCCGAGAACGAGCTCCAAGAGCTCCTCGACGTCGCCGCCAAAGACTCACACTCGAAGATCGAACGCCGGGGCGACGAGTTCGGCTACGAGTGGCTGATCATCCGGGACAACGACTTCGAGGAGCTCGTGGCGACGGTCCACCTCGTCGCCTCGGAGCTCGTCGCCCGCGGCTTCGGCGAGCAGCTGCTGGCCGCGGCCTTCAAGTTCCAGGGCGGCAAGAGCCCGGTCTACTGGATCTACGGCTTCAAGCGCGGCGCGTTCTGGCCGTTCGTCCCCACCGGCGAGGGCAAGGAGCGGGACAACGCCGAGGAGCTCGAGCTCAAGGCGAAGCTCGAGCAGGAGCTGCCGATCGAGCCGGATCTCAGCCGCTGGCTCGCCCTCTTCGACGCGCCGATCTAGGCATGACACATGACGTCATCGTGGCGCTTGCGGCGCTGGGGGTGGCCGGTCAGGTTCTCGCTGTGGCGCTCCTCGTGCTCGGACTGCTCGCGTTCGCCGGCGTCCGTTCGCCTCTGGCCTGGGTGCGCGAGGCGCTCTGGGGCTACGAGCTCTGGCTTGCGTTCCTCGTCTCCGCGATCGCCACCGGGGGCAGCCTTTTCTTCTCGGAGGTCGCGAACTTCATTCCCTGCGAGCTCTGCTGGTATCAGCGGATCTTCATGTACCCGCTGTCGATCGTCACGTTGCTCGCGGCTCTGGCGAACGACCATCGCGTCGCCCGTTACCTGCTGCCATTGCCCGTGATCGGGGCAGGCGTCTCGGTCTACCACCTGCTGGTGGAGAACGGTGTCGTCAACGAGGCCCAGTCGTGCAAGTTCTCGGCCCCCGGCGGGTGCGCGACGAAGTGGATCAACGAGTTCGGCTACGTGACGATCCCAACGTTGGCATTGACGGGATTCGCGCTGGTGTTCGCGTTTCTACTGCTCGCGGCCTTCGACTCAGGTCGTACGCTGGAGTCATGACGAGCGGCAAGGCCAGCAAGAGGCGCCGGCGCGAGGCGAACGCCGCGCCGCCTCCCGTCAGGGGACAGCGCGGCGGCCGGCGGGCATCGCCGAAGGTCTTGCTCGCGGCGGCCGCGGTGATCGCCCTCGTGGCCGTCGGGGCCGGTCTGGCCATCGCTTTCACCGGTGGCGGCTCGTCCCCGTCCAGCAGCACACCGGCGACCGGCTCTCTCCAGAACGCCCTGCCGAACGCGTCCGAAGCGCAGCAGCTCCTCCACGGCATCCCTCAGCACGGAAACGTCCTCGGCGCGGAGAAGGCGCCCGTGACGGTGGTCGAGTACATCGATCTCCAGTGCCCGGCGTGCCAGCAGTTCGAGACCCAGGCCCTGCCGCAGCTCGTCCCCCGCTATGTCCGCACGGGGAAGGTGAAGCTCGAGGCGAGGCCGATCGCCTTCATCGGGCCCGACTCGGAGCGCGGCCGTGCGGCTGCGCTCGCGGCTGGCGCTCAGGACCGGATGTTCAACTTCATGGAGATCCTCTACTTCAACCAGGGCGTCGAGAACACCGGTTGGCTCGACGAACGCATGATCAACGCCGCCGCGGCGAGCGTTCGGGGCCTCGACGTTTCCGCGCTACTGAGCGCCCGTGGCTCGGCCGCCGTGACCGATCAGGAGACGGCGATCGATGCGCAGCGGACCGCCGACAAGGTCAATGCGACGCCGACGTTTTTCGTGGGAAAGACCGGCGGGAAGCTGCACGAGGTCTCGGTGAGCTCGCAGACGGACATCGCCTCGCTCTCTGCCGCGATCGACGACGCGCTTCGCTGAGGACTAGCTGGGCGGCTCGCCGTCCCAGAAGTCGAGCTTCTCGATGCGGCCGATGACGCCGACGCCGAAGAAGCCGATCTTGTTCGAGCGCGGGTAGTAACCGATGTCGTTCGGCTCTTTCGTGCCGTAGGTGAGGAGCGTCAGCGGCCCGCGGAACGCGTGTGCGACTCCGGTGCCGGGCGGGCGACCGACGATCGAGCCCCGCCGCATGGGATGCTCCTCGTCACCCAGGAGACAGGTGCCCTCGCCGTCGAGCACGACGAAGAACTCCTCTTCCGAGCCGTGGCAATGCGGCGGGCAGTTGAGCTTTCCCGCGGGGATCACCTCGTGCCGCATGCCCGCATGCAGGGAGCCCGCCTGACGGCCGAGCGCTCTCTCGACGTCACCGCAGTCGCCCTGCTCCCACTCCTCGGCCTCGGCCTCGTCCACGTTGACGATGTTCTTGGGCCGCGGAGCCGGGTCGCCGAAGACCAGGGGCTCGGCCTGCGCCTCGACGTCCCAGGGGTTGTCGGTCCGGCCCTCGACCCACGGCCAGCCGAGACGGATCGCCTTCGAGCGGGGCAGCCAGCCGATCTCGGTCGGATGCCGGGTCCCGTAGATCAGCACCTCGAGCCCGTCGGGCCCTCCGCGCAGCGTGTGCTCCTCGTGATCGGGGAGATGGACGACACAGTCGCCCGGGCGCAGCTCGTAGACCTGCTCGTCCTGCCAGGAGAAGCCGGACCCGCCGAGGACGAAGACGATCTCCTCGGAGGCTCCGTGCGAGTGGGGAGGAGTCGAGAGCCGCCCCGGATCGATCTGAACACGATTGACGCCGATCCCGACGCAGCCGACAGCATCGCCGAGCCGCTGCCAGCTCGCAGCCATCTCGCCGATCTCACGGCGAGCAGGCTCGACGTCGTCCCAGTGCGCGAGATGTCCTACTGCGGAAGCTCCTTGCTCTCGGATCCGGTGCCGATCTCGGCCTTCATCTTCGCGAGCTCGTCGTCGACCTTCGACTTGGACGTCAGCTGGGCGAGCTCACGGTCGAGCTGCGTGTCGCCGCCGGACGTGAAGTCCTCGAGCGTGCCGCCGGCGATCAGCTCGTCCATCGCAGAGGCGCGAGCCTGCATCTCCTCCGTCTTGTCGCGCGCGCGAGAGATGGCGGCACCCGTATCGGCCATCTGGTCGCCGATTCCGGTTGACGCCTCGCCGATCCGCACCGAGGCCTCGGCCGCCGAGTACTGCGCCTTGATGACCTCTTTCTGGCTCCGAAATGACTCGATCTTCGCGGAGAGCGTCTTCTCGTTCGCCACGAGCTTCTCCTGTTGGGCCTCGAGCTCGTCGACCTGGCGATCGAGATCCTGGAGCTGAGTCTGGGCACCCGTCTTGCGCTCGAGCGCCAGCCGGGCCAGATCCTCGCGGCCCGCGCCGAGCGCCTCGCGCGCCTGCGACTCGAGCTTGGGGACGCTCGCCTCGAGCTTGTCCGCCTGCAGCTGGAGCCGCTTCTTCGCCGTGACGACGTCGGCGACGCCGCGCTTGACGTTCTGAAGCAGCTCGAGCTGCTGCTCGTACGAGTAGTCGAGCGTCTCGTTCGGGTTCTCCGCCTTGTTCAGGACCTTGTTCCACTTGGCCTTGATAATCGTCATCGTGCGTTCCATGAGCCCTGCCACACTGTCCTCCTCTTCGATGTCGAAGTAGCCTATCCAGCCTTGCTCACCGAACGACGCATGGAGCCGGCCTGGCTGTCGAACGCCTACCTCGTCGCGGACGAGGAGGGCGGGACGGCTGTCTTCGTCGATTCCGGCCCGCCGATGGAGCCGCTCATCGAGATCGCACGGGCCTGGAGCGTGGAGCCGCACCACGTCCTGCGGACTCACGCGCACCACGATCATGTCGCGCACGAGGCTGAGCTCGGGGTCGAGGTCGTCACCGGCCCCCTCGAGGTGGGCGGGCTCCATGTCGAGGCGCTCGCAACGCCCGGCCACTCGGACGACCATCTCGCGTTCGTCGTCAACGGCGAGCTCTGCTTCTCGGGCGACATCCTCTTCAAGGACGCGGTCGGTGGCGGAAGCGACGTGCCGGCGATCCGGCGCTCCGTGATGGAGGTGCTGATGAAGCTGCCTCCCGAGACGCGCGTCCTGCCCGGCCACACCGAGGAGACGACGATCGGACGCGAGTGGGAGGAGAACCCGTTCGTCCGCGTCTGGCGCGGCGACGAGCCCGAGGGCGACGAGCCGTGCAGCGTCGACGGCGAGGAGGCCGTGATCGTGGTCTGGTCGCCCGACTACGACGGCAAGGGCAAGGCGCTCGTGCGGTTCGCCGGCGGCCGCGAGGCGATCGTGGGCGGCTCGAAGGTCGTCAAGGTCTAGACCACTTCCTGGATCCGAGAATTCCGGATGTTTGGCGTCCGGAGCGGATGGTTATAGTATTTGGGATCCCAAATGACCGATTTTGGATCCACAACACTCGTCGAAGCGCCACGAGTGGCTGAGAACGAGCGCGAGATGAAGCTCGAAGAGCCGTGCCTCAGCACCGCCGAGGTTGCCGAGTGCACGTGCCCGGACTTCTGCGAGCGCGACCACGACACCGACTAGGAGGCCACTCATGACCGCAGCGGGAAACGGCAACTCGCCGAACGGCCAGGCACCCCTCGCGGACTGGGCGACGAGCCCCCGCTGGCGCGGTATCGAGCGCCCCTACACGGCTGAGGACGTCGAGCGGCTGCGCGGCCCCGTGCGGGTCGAGCACACGCTTGCGCGACTGGGAGCGGAGCGTCTTTGGCAGCTCCTCGAAGGCGACGACTCCGTGACGGCGCTCGGCGCCATGACCGGCGGCCAGGCCGTGCAGATGGCGAAGGCCGGGTTGAAGGCGATCTACCTCTCGGGGTGGCAGGTCGCCGCCGACGCGAACCTGGCCGGCCAGACCTATCCAGATCAGAGCCTCTACCCGGCGGACAGCGCGCCTGCGCTCGTCCGGCGCCTGAACAACGCGCTCCTGCGCGCGATCCAGGTCGAGACCGTCGAAGGCAACGAGGTCGACTGGATGCTCCCCATCCTCGCCGACGCAGAGGCCGGCTTCGGCGGGCCCCTCCAGGCCTACGAGCTGATGCGCGGGATGATCGAGGCCGGCGCCGCAGGCGTCCACTACGAGGACCAGCTCTCCGCGGAGAAGAAATGCGGGCACCTGGGAGGCAAGGTGCTCGTGCCGACGAGCCAGTTCATCCGCACGCTGACGGCCGCCCGCCTCGCCGCAGACGTCGCCGGCGTGCCGACGGTGCTCGTCGCGCGCACCGACGCGCTGAGCGCAACGCTCCTGACGAGCGACGTCGACCCGGCCGACCAGGAGTTCCTGACCGACGGGCGGACGCCCGAAGGCTTCTTCCGTATCCGCGACGGCCTCGAGCCGGTGATCGCTCGTTCGCTCGCCTACGCGCCCTACGCCGACATCCTCTGGTTTGAGACCTCGACGCCCGACATGGGCGAGGCCCGCGAGTTCGCCCACGCGATTCACGAGCGCTTCCCGGGCAAGCTCCTCGCCTACAACTGCTCGCCCTCCTTCAACTGGCGCAGTCACCTCGACGACTCGCAGATCGCCTCCTTCCAGGATGAGCTCGGTGCGCTCGGCTACCGCTTCCAGTTCGTGACGCTGGCGGGCTTCCACGCGCTCAACGCGTCGCTCTTCGAGCTCGCGCACGGGTACGCGCGTGACGGGATGACCTCATACGTCGCCCTCCAGGAGCGCGAGTTCGAGCTCGAGGAACATGGGTACACCGCGACCCGGCATCAGCGCGAGGTCGGCGCCGGCTACTTCGATGCCGTGCTCCAGGCGCTCGGGGAGAGCTCGACGCTCGCGCTCGCGGGGTCGACCGAAGAAGCCCAGTTCAAGCCGTGAGCCGCGTCGAGACGATGCCCGAGGGCGTCGAGCTCCTCGCTCCCGGCGACGACGAGATCCTCTCGTCGGCCGCCCTCGCGTTCGTCGCCAGGCTCCACCGCGACCTGAACCCCGTACGCCTGGAGCTGCTCGAGAGCCGTCGCGAGCGCCAGGCCGAGCTCGACGCAGGCTCGCTGCCCGACTTTCTGCCTGAGACGAGCGGCGTGCGCGAGAGCGACTGGCGTGTCGCCCCGGCGGCGCCGGGCCTGCTCGACCGGCGGGTCGAGATCACGGGCCCCCTCGAACGCAAGATGACGATCAACGCCATGAACTCGGGCGCGCGCGTGTTCATGGCCGACTTCGAGGACGCGCTCTCGCCCACGTGGCAGAACGTCGTCGAAGGCCAGCGCAACCTTGCCGAGGCCGTCCGCGGCACGATCGAGCTCGAGACAGAGCGGAAGACGTATCGGCTGAACGAGGAGACCGCAGTGCTCGTCCCGCGGCCGCGCGGCTGGCACCTGCACGAGCGTCACGTCCTCGTCGACGGGGAGCCCGTCTCGGCGAGCCTCTTCGACTTCGGCCTCGCCTTCTTCCACAACGCGGCCGAGCTGCTCGAGCGCGGCTCGGGGCCGTACTTCTACCTGCCCAAGCTCGAGAATCATCTGGAGGCACGGCTCTGGAACGACGCTTTCGTCCTGGCACAGGACGAGCTCGGGCTCGACCAGGGGACGATTCGCGCGACCGTTCTCATCGAGACGATCCTCGCCGCCTTCGAGATGGACGAAATCCTCCACGAACTCCGCGAGCATGCCGCCGGCCTTAACGCCGGTCGCTGGGACTACCTCTTCAGCTGCATCAAGAAGTTCCGGGCGAGTGGCGGCACCGTCCTTCCGGAGCGGGCCCAACTGACCATGACCCAGCCGTTCATGCGCGCTTACACGAACCTGCTCGTACGGACGTGCCACCGGCGCGGGGCCCACGCGATCGGTGGCATGGCAGCCTTCATCCCGTCGCGGCGCGACGAGGGCGTAAATACGACGGCGATGGCCAGGGTCCGCGAGGACAAGGAACGCGAGTCCGGGGACGGCTTCGACGGGACGTGGGTCGCCCATCCGGATCTCGTCCCGCTGGCGACCGAGATCTTCGACGGCGTCCTGGGCGCGGCGCCGCACCAGAAAGAGCGGCTCCGCGAGGACGTCTCGGTGTCCAGCGAGCAGCTCCGCGACCTGCGCGTCCCCGGCGGCACCGTCACTGAGGCGGGGGTGCGACTCAACGTCAGCGTCGCGTTGCAGTACCTCGACGCGTGGCTGGATGGCAACGGCGCGGCCGCCATCAACAACTTGATGGAGGACGCGGCCACGGCCGAGATCTCCCGATCGCAGCTCTGGCAGTGGCGGACGATGGGCACCCGCCTCGACGACGGACGATTCGTGACGGGCGGGCTGTATACGGCGATCCGCGACGAGAGCCTGGCCGCTCTTGGCGGACCTACCGGCGGGAACGG
>DATHDS010000018.1:0-32088 GCA_035318925.1 Gaiellaceae bacterium | reverse complement strand
GGTGGTGGGGGCGGTGGCGGAGGCGGGGGAGGTGGAGGCGGATCTGGAGGTGGTGGCGTGAGGCAGGTGGTGTCCACGTACATGGCGGTGCCGTTGCCGAAGCCGTCCTGGTGGACGAGGAACTCGATCCGGATCGTCCGGCCCGCGTAGGCCGACACGCTGAAGACCCTCAGCTTCCAGGTCTGGTCGTTCTCGGCCACGTGCATCAGGGTCTCGAGGATGTTCCCGTTCGTGTCCCTGATCTCGACGTTCTGCCAGTCGAAGGTGATCGAGTCGGTCGTGTGCGGCCAGTACAAAAAAGCCAGGACTGGGGCCTCGTCCGGGACCGTGATCTGCTGGTAGAAGGAGCTGTCGCCGGTCGGCTCGCCGCCCGAGAGGTTTCCTAACAGCGCCGAGTAGGTACCCCTGAAGGGATTGTCGGTGGTGACGACCGGCGGGTCGTTCGTGCCGTCGATCATCCAGGGGCTGAAGCTGCCCGACTCGAAGCCGGGGTTGCCGAGCACGTTGCCACCGCAGAACGAAGGCGGAGGTGGTGGCGGTGGCGGCGGTGGCGGCGGAGGGCCGTCCCGGCCGCTCGAGAACGCGATGTGCCCCCCGTCCGGAGACCAGCTCGGCGAGTAGTCGTCGGCGGGATCGTTCGTGAGGTTCGTCTGCCCGCTCCCGTCGGGGTTCATGACGTAGACCTCGCTGGTCTCGGAATTCGTGAAATCGAGCCGGCTGTAGGCGATCTTCGCGCCGTCGTGGGACCAGTTGGAGAGATAGTCGTGCGTATTCGGGTCGTTCGTGAGATTCGTCTGCCCGCTCCCGTCGGCGTTCATGACGTAGATGTCGCCCGGACTGTCGCCGTCGTAGCGCGTGAACGTGATCCGCGTGCTGTCGCGAGACCATGACGGCGCCAGGTCGGAGCCCTGCGGATAGTTCGTGATGTCGACCGGGTCGCTGCCGTCGGCGTTCATGACGAAGATGTCGCAGTCGTTCTCGCTGCACCGGGTGAAGGCGACGTGGTCGCCGTCCGGGGACCACGCCGGCAGGAAGTCGTCGTAGACGGAGTCGTTGGTCAGGTTGATCTGGTTGCTGCCGTCGGCGCTCATGAACCAGATGTCCCCCGGGCTCGTCCCGTCGTACCGGGCAAAGACCATGTGTGTCCCGTGCGGCGACCAGGAGGGCTGGGAGTCGTCGACGGTGGGGTCGTTCGAGAGGTTCGTCTGGTCGCTGCCGTCGGCGTTCATCGCCCAGATCTGCCCGGGGCCGAAGTCGTAGCGGGTGAACGCAATCCTGGCCCCCGTCGGCGACCAGGCCGGTGAGTACTCGTCGGTGTTGTCGTGCGTGAGGCTCACCTGTCCGCTGCCGTCGGCGTTCATGGCGAAGATCTCGTAGTCCGGCGGCGGAGGCGGCGCGACGAGCCGAGCGAACGCGATCTGCGCACCGGTCGGCGCCCAGGTCGGCCCGTTGTCGTAGGCCGGGTCGTTCGTGAGGTTCGTCTGGTCGCTGCCGTCCGCGTTCATCGCGAAGACCTCGCCGGGATAGCCCGGGGACGTCGCCCTCGCGAACGCGATCCTCGCCCCGCTCGGCGACCACGCCGGCGCGTAGTCGTCAGCCGAGTCGTTGGTCAGATTCACCTTGCCGGAGCCGTCGGTGTTCATGACGTAGATCTCCGCCGCATCGAAGCCGGTGTACCGGGAATACGCGATGTGCAGGCCGTCCGGCGACCAGCTCGGCGCGTAGTCCTGCGACGACGGATCGTTGGACACGTCCGTCTGGCCGGAGCCGTCCGCGTTCATGACGTAGATGTCCGTCTCGTCGGTGCCTCGCGCGAACGCGATCCTCGCGCCGTCGGGCGACCACGTCGGCCCCCAATCGTCGCCCGGGTCGTTCGTCAGGTCGACCTGCCCGCTCCCATCGGCGTTCATGACCCAGACCTCGAGGTTGCCGTCGGTGCCGAAGCGGCTGAACGCGATCTTCGTGCCGTCCGGCGACCAGGCAGGGCCGAAATCGTCGGTCGATCCGTCAGTCAGGCTCGACTGTCCGCTCCCGTCCGCGTTCATGACATAGATCTCGCCGCCCCCGCTGCCCGGCCAGCGCGCGAAGGCGATCTTCGTCCCGTCCGGCGACCAGTTCGGCGTGTAGTCGTCGGCCGGGTCGTTGGTCAGGTTCACCTGATTGCTGCCGTCTGCGCTCATCGCGTAGATCTCGCCGCCCTCAGGTGGCGGCGGCGGCGTGTAGCGCGTGAAGGCGATGTGCGCACCGTCGGGCGACCAGGCCGGCCAGGCGTCGTCGTCTGTGGGGTCGTTCGTGAGGTTCGTCTGCCCACTGCCGTCGGCGTTCATGGCGAATACCTCGGCCGGGCTGAAACCGTCGTAGCGGGAGAAGGCGATCTTCGTTCCGTCCAGCGACCACGCCGGTGCAAAATCATAGGCGGGGTCGTTTGTGAGGTCCGTCGGGTTCGAGCCGTCGGCGTTCATGGCGTAGATCTCCGTGTCCGCGCCGGCGTACTTCGTGAAGGCGATCCTCGTCCCGTCGGGCGACCAGGTCGGTGCCCAGTCGTCTGCGGCGGGGTCGTTTGTCAGGTTCGTCTCC
Organism: Gaiellaceae bacterium; assembly: GCA_035318925.1. GTDB lineage: Bacteria > Actinomycetota > Thermoleophilia > Gaiellales > Gaiellaceae > VAXT01. The sequence continues at coordinate 29,511 of DATHDS010000018.1, read as the reverse complement.
CCGCTCCCGTCCGCGTTCATCACGTAGACGTCGGCGAAATCGCCGCCCGACGAACGGGCGAAGGCGATCTTCGTGCCGTCCGGTGACCAGGTCGGATAGCCGTCGAATCCCGGGTCGGTCGTCAGTTGGATCTGGTTGGTGCCGTCCGCGTTCATGACCCAGATGTCGAAGTCGCTCGTCTCGGTGGCCCGCGCCCACGCGATCTTGGTGCCGTCCGGGGACCAATCGGGGTCGAAGTCGGAGGTCGCCGGATCGTTCGAGAGATCCTGCTGGCCGGAGCCGTCGGGGTTCATCGCGAAGATCTCCGCGTCGCCCGAGTTGAAGTTGACCTGCGTGTAGGCGATCTTCGTGCCGTCGTGCGACCAGGCGGCGTACCCGTCGTCGGTGACTGGGCTGTTCGTGAGGTTCGTCTGGCCCGACCCATCGGCGTTCATCGCGTAGATCTCGCCGTCTCCTCCGCCGCCCGAGGGGTGGTCGGAGAGCACCGGCAGGCCCGGCCGCGCCGTGTGGGAGAGCTCGGGCAAGAGATGGCCTCGGCGCGGCCTGCCGTAGCGCAGCGAGGGCGCGCCTGCACGGGCCCTAGGGGCGCGGCTTGGGCCGAGCAATCGTGCAGCAGAGCCGAAACTCGGGTGCGCCGACGCAGTTCGCGCGGCGCGGGCATCGCCGAGTCCGAAGAGGAGAGCGCCTGCGAGCCCGGCTGCGAGCACGTGGCGCCCCCACTGCGACGAGCTCCCGAAACTCCCTCTGGTTGACACGAGGCAATCGTCGCAGGTACGGGGTGATATTCCTAGACGTCGGAGCCGGCGACAAGTCGCACCGGATCGGCCCGGCCGCTCAGGCGGTCAGTGATCTGAGCTCGACGGGCGGAGCCCCACCGGCGGTCACGAGCCGGTTGCGGCCCGTGCGCTTCGCCTCGTAGAGGGCGGCGTCGGCTCGGCCGACGAGCTCGTCCGCCGACTCACGCCCGTTCCAGCAAGCCACGCCTGCGGAGACGGTTTGATCGGCGGGCATCGCGGCGCGGAGCCGCTCGACGATGTCCTTCGCAGAGGCGATGTTGCACCCTGACAGGACAACCGTGAACTCTTCGCCGCCGTAGCGGGCGAGCATGTCGCTTGGCCGAAGCTCCTCCCTCCAGGCGGTGGCGCTCTGCTTCAGGAGGCGGTCGCCGGCCTGGTGCCCGCGCTCGTCGTTGTAGTTCTTGAAAAAGTCGAGGTCGAGCATCGCCACGCAGAGCGGGTCGTTCTTCCGGCGCGCCCGCGCCATCTCTCGCGGGAGCTGCTCTTCCCAGGCGCGGCGGTTGTAGAGGTCGGTGAGGTCGTCGGTGCGCGCGCTCTCCTCGAGGCGCGCGAGGAGGTCCGAGCGCTCGAGCGCCATCGCGGTCTCGGCGGCGAGCATGCGCATGGACGCGGCAATCCGGCCGGTGCCGTCGATCTCACTGTTCCAGCCGACCACCAGCACGGCAACCGCCTCCTCCTGCCGGAGCACGGGCTCGAAATGCATCGAGACCGCCCCGGCCGTCTGGACGACTCGTTGCGAGATCCCGGCATCGCCACGGGCGTCAGCGACAAAGAGCGGCTTCTTTGAGAGAAACGTGGCCGCCGCGCCGGAGGACTGGCCAGCGAGGGTCACTTTGAGCGGAGGCGCGCCCTGGAGGCCGTAGTTCGCGGTCATGACGAGGTCGCCGTCCGAACCGGGCTCCATCAGCTTCGCGAAGCGTGCGCCCGTGATCGTGCAGGCGGCCGAGCAGATGACCTCGCGGGAGACACGTGAGTCGGTCGTGCGGGCGATCTCCCTCGTCGCCTCTGTGACAGCAGTCATGCTGACGACGAGCTTGCGCGTTTCCTCCTGGCTCAGTTGGAGCTCCTCGGCGCGTCGCAGGTTCTCTGCTGCCCGCTCGCGCAACTGTCGTACGAGCGACTGCACCGTGAAGCCGACGACTGGCGCCACGCAGATCCAGAGCAGGCCGCGCGTCCACTCGCTGGACGGGTATTCAGGCGACCCCACGAAAAGAAGCGGCGCCAGGAAGAGCGACGCCACGCCGAGGATGCCCACTCCGAGCTCCCGGCGGGTCCCGTAGAGCGCAAGCCAGAAGACCGGCAGCATGGCCAGCTCGCTGTACGACGAGAGCGCCCCTCCGTCGGCCTCGCGGAGCAAGGCGATGACGACGAAATAGGCGAACGGCGGCACGACCTGCGCGAAGTGCGGCAGCAGGCGCCACGGAGTGACCAGGGCGCTGATCAGGATCAGCACGTTGAGAGCGACGGCGGCGATGAGAGCCGACGAATCGTGTCCCTGCGGCGGCAGGGGGTAGACCATGATCGCGAGGAACATCGCGCCGAGGAAGGGCGCAGCCCGCGAAAGGAGCCCGTGGCGTTCGAAGGCCTGGAATCTCGAATCGTCGGAAGCGGGTCGCACCGCAGAGCTGGAGGCCGCTAGGTTCATTTCTGCCACGGTTTAGATCGCCCCCGTAAGGACTCCACTCAATACTCGATCGAGGGATGCCCTCTATAAAGCCTCAACGGAACACAAGGGGCCCTAACTCGCTGCAAGGGCAGGACCGTCGAACCGCCGTTCCTCGCAACCTGTGTAGGCGGGACAACTAAAAGCACAGCTGCCGAGGAACGGCGGATCGACGGGCTCGCCTTTACGGGGATCTAGTTCGTTGGCGATGGAGGCGGTGGCGGGACAGGTGGTGGGCGGACTGCAACCACCCCGGTTCGCAGCCTGGGGTTGGGGCCTCGGGAGCGACAGAAGTAGCGGTAGATACCCGTGCGGTCGAGCTCCACGCGCAGGGCTCCCGAGTGGCCGGGCTGGATGTACTTCGTCCGCCGCCCGGCAATCGTGAAGATGCGAGGCCAGCGCGTCCGGTTCGTCATGCGAAAGACCATCGTGCCCGGCTCGACCTCGAGCGGTGCGGCCAGGCATCTCTGGAGCGTCATCGTCACCCGAAGCTGTGTCTGGCGGTGCGCCTGCCGCCCCGACGAGGCGAACCCGGCGAGGAGAAGTGCGCTGGCGGCGAAGATCGCCCAGACTCTCACGGACACGTTTTACCCTAGTTCCAGGCCGATGTAGGCCTGCGCTAGCTGGAAGAGGATCGATTCCTCCGGCGACGCGACGAAACGAACGCTGTGCAGGACCGAGCGCGTGCCGTGCATCGCGGCTTTGTCCGTCGGGTCTGCGACGGCTACCACGGGCAGGCCGCGGGCAAAACCGAGGGGCAGTGCGCGGCTCTCTCGCGCGAGAGCGGCGGGAAGGAGCTTTGCCGCGGCCGGGTCGAGCGGGATGCTGCGCACGTCCACGAACGGGAAGCCTCGCTGCATCGCGACGAGGCGAACCACCTCGGCCGGCGACACGAGCCCTTGCTCGACGAGCACTTCACCGAGCCGCTTCCCGTGTTCACGCGCATACGCGAGGGCGAAGTCGAGCTCCCCGGACTCGAGCAGGCCCGCTTCAGCCAGCAGCATGCCGAGCGGGGCGTCGCGCGCAACAGTGATTTCGAAGGCCAGCTCCCCGAGCGAAAACCCCGGCGAGACAAGTTCGAGCTCGGGAGACAAGTCACGCCGCGCCGCCTGCTGTTGCTCGAGGGCGGCAGCAAGGTACGCAGCCTCTTCCTTCTGTTTCCGCACGACGGCGAGCCGTGCCCGCAGGCCGGTGCCGAATTCACCCACCGATCGATCCAGATCCGCGAGCGCAGATGAGGTTGCTTGCCGCATGAGAGCCTCTCTGCTCCTGACTGTATGCAGCCCCGGCGGCGCAGGCGTCCCCCTTTAGGCGGATGTCCAGAGGATGTAGCCGCCGGCGTCGCGCGAGCGCGCCTCGCCCTCCTCGACCAGCCTGTCTAACGCGGCTGTCGCGTCGCGTCGAGGCCTGCCGATGACCGCTGCGAGGTCGGCCGCGGAGAGCTCGGACGCCGAACGGAGGACCGTCGCCGCCAACCCGCTGCAGGCGTCCTCGGGTGCCGGCAGGCCGTGCAGCCTGTGACCGTATCGCCGCGGAAGCAAATCGAGGACGACTGCGGGCCACCCCCGCTCGCGCTCCTGCCGCCCGGCTGCGGTGAGGATGAGCCGGCGCTGGAGGCGATGCGTCGCGGCGCTCACGCGCTTGCGCTCGTGCCCGGCCAGCTCGGGGAGCTCCGCGGTGCTGATCGGCCCGCCCTCGAGCACGGCTTCGGCGACGTCGCGCTCGACGGGCGAGAGCTCCTCGGTGCGGAAGTCTTCCGCATGCCCGGCACGTCCCGTCAGCGCGTAGAGGGCGGGCAGCATGCGGAGCGAGACCAGCGAGGCCCGCCCACCCAGATGCTTCCCGGCACAAACGAGCCGCTGCTCCGGGAGCTCGTCCTTCCACTGCCAGACGCGGGCGAAGTCGGGCGTGAAGTCGACGAAGTGACCGTCCTCGCGGTCGGCCCAGTCCACTTCCCGCCGGCCGGTGAACGCCTCCCAGAGCGAGGGCAGGGCGAGATCGTCGCTCGGGTAGAGCACGGCGAGCCCGACGCGGTCGACCCAGGCTGCGGCGCCCCGGACCGTCGCGATGCGTCTACCCGGAGAAGACGACCTGCTCGGCGTGGTCGATCACCTCGCGCGGCTCGGGAGGGGTCAGCATCAGCTCGATGAGCTCCTCGACCCCGGGAAAGTCGGTCGCTCGATAGCGCGCGGCCGCGTCGTCGACGTCGTACTCGGTCCGGCGCAGCTCCACGTCGGGGCCGAGCAGGGCCCAGTAGGCGCCCGGCCTACCTTCGTACGGGAGGCCGACGCTGCCCGGGTTGACGCTGCGGATGCCGGCGGCCTCGCGGTCGAACTGGATGTGCACGTGGGCGGTGACGATCACGCGCTCCTCGACGTCCTCCGTGAACTCGCGCACTCTCGCCTCCGGCGTCTCGGGAGTGACGAGCTCCTCGTCGCTGCGCGGAGAGCCGTGGCAGAAGCGGACCGGCCCGAGGCCGTCGACCTCGACCACGACGTGCTCGTCGAAGCCGGCGAAGAACTCACGCATCTCCGGCGAATGGTGGGCCTGCATCCACTGCGCCCGCTCGGTCGCGGAGTCGTTCTCGAGTACGACTCGATCGGCGTTGCCGCGCACGAACCGGGCGTTCAGGCCGGAGGCGAGGGCGAACGTCTCCGCAGGCAGCGGGCCCCACGTGAGATCGCCGCCGGAGACGATCAGGTCCGGACGGGCGCGCTCCACCTCGACGAGCACCGCCGCGAACGCGACCGCGTTCCCGTGGACGTCCGACAGGACGGCGACCCTCAGTAGAGGACCAGCCTGTCGCGGTGTACCGCTTCGAGACCGCGCGGGCGACCGGCCAGCTCGTCCGCGCCCGCGCCGGCGATGCCCTTGCCGAAGGCGACACCGTCCGGCCCGACCAGCTCGACCGCCGCGCCGGGCTCGAAGCGGCCCTCGCAGCGGACGACTCCGACACCGAGCAGGCTCGCGCCCTTGTCCACGAGCGCTGTCTTCGCACCCTCATCGACGTGCAGCGTGCCGGCGACCGGCTTGCCGAAGCGAAGCCAGAGCTTGAAAGCGGACGCCCCGCGCTCGTCCGCCGTAAAACGAGTGCCGCGCGTCTCGCCGGCGAGGATCGGGCCGAGCACTTCCTCGCCGTTCCCCCCGGCGATCACGGTCGGAATGCCGGCCGCGGACGCCATCTGCGCCGCCACGACCTTGCTGCCCATCCCGCCCCGCCCGAGCGCCGTGCCCACGCCGATCTCGGCCTCGACTGCCAGCTCGCCCTCGGAGATCAGCTCGGCGCCCGGCGTCCCGGGCGCCCGCGAGTAGACGCCTTCCACCTCGGTCAGAAGCACGAGCAGCCTCGCCCGGACGAGCACGGCCACCTGGGCGGCCAGCGCGTCGTTGTCACCGAACGTGATCTCGTCCGTCGCCGTCGCATCGTTCTCGTTCACAACCGGCACCGCGCCGAGGCGGAAGAGCTCCGCAAAGGCCTGGCGCGCGTTCACATAGGCCGCACGGTCGGCCACGTCGCCGGCGGCGAGCAGGATCTGGGCGGCAGGGATCCCTTCGTTCCCGAGCGCCTCCTCCCACGCACGCTGGAGGCGGGCCTGCCCGAGCGCCGAGGCGGCCTGGAGCCGGGCCATCGTCTTCGGGCGCTGTGCGAGACCAAGCCTCGGGAGCCCGAGCGCGATCGCTCCCGAGGAGACGACGCAGACCGGCTCGCCGGCACTCACCAACAGCCCGACCTCGCGCGAACGCGCGTGAAGAAGCTCGGTACGAACCGCGCCCGCCTCGACGACGAGACCCGTGCCCAGCTTGACGACGATCGGCGGATTCAACGCGTCTGAGTGCCATCCCCGACGACTCGGTACTGGCGCAGCCAGAGGTCGCGGTAGGTGACCGGGCCGCGCGGGCCGGGGACGTTGTCGACGTTGATGCCGGTCTCGGGCGAGCCGGTCAGCGCGAAGCCGTCGGTGAACCGCGTCGAAGCGTGCCAGAAAGCCGCTGTGCCCCGGTACCCGTCGAGAAATCGATTCGCCGCTTCTTCGTTCTCGGTCACGATTCCGGCCGCGAGCCCCGATGTCTCCTCGTTGGCGATCCGCAGCGCGTCGTCCAGGTCGTCGACGACGTCCAGTGTGACGGTCGCAACGCGCTCGGCCTCGTTCGCCCATTCGTAGCCGAGCCGGTCTCGGTCGTGCGGGAGGACTCCGTCGCCCGCCACCTCGATCGCCCGCTTCGTTCCGCGCACGTCGAGGTCCTTCTCCGCGAAGATTGCGAGCAGGTCGGGCAGGAGCGGAGCGGCCGCGCGATCGACGAGCGCGAGGTTCAGCCGGTTGCACACGCCGAGCCGGTCGAGCGTCGCCTCGGTCATCGCTAGCGCGCGGTCGCGGTCGGCCTCGGAGTGCACGTAGAGCACACCGCCGCCCTCGGCGTGGGCCAGGGTGCGCACCCCGTGCTCGGCGGCCAACCGCGCAAGCTCGGCCGTGGTCTGCCCGCTGCCGCGCAGGATCACGAGTGGTATCCGCTCCGGCATCGTCACGAGCACTCGTGCGCCCTCGCGGTCGGCCGAGCGCACGAGCCCGACCGCACCCGGCGGCAGCCCGGCTCCCTCCAGCGCCGGCCTGAGGACGTCGTCGACGAGGACGGTCACGGTTCGCAGCGCCGCGCCGCCGGTGCGCAGAACGGCCGTGTTCAGGCTCTTGAGCAGCTGGCCGGCGACATCGAGGGCGACGTTGGGGCGTGCCTCGAAGTTCGCGCCGACGACGCCGATCGGGATCCGGCGCTCGCTGACCTGGAGCCCGTTCGGCAACGTCCAGGAATCGATCTCGCGCTCGAGCGGGTCGATCGCGGCGACTGCGTCGACCTCCTCCGCGAGCGCTTCGACACGCTTGTCGTCCAGCTTCAGCCGGTCGAGCATGCCCTCGTCGAGCTTCCCTTCAGCCGCCTCGTAATCCGCGGCGTTCGCCCCCAGGATCTCCGCCCGGCGTTCCCGGACCAGCGCGGCAGCGGCGACGAGCACCGCGGCGACCGCGTCGTCGGTCAGGCTCGAAGCGGCTCGGTTCGCCTCGAGCGCTTCGGAGGCAACGGCGTCGCGTAATCCCGCCACGCGCTCGACTGTAGCGCGGAGAGGGGCTGCGGAACCGAGATCCGGGCGTCGACGGAGGCCGAGAAATGCACGATCGGACGGCCGGAAAAGGAAAGCCCGGCCGGCGCCATCCCGTTCACGTCGATCTGCACGCTCACCGGTTGCAGCGGCCAGCGCTGGTGCGCGACGACGGCCGTGATCAGACGCCCGCGCCACCAGGAGAAGAGCCGGTAGCGCTCGACGAGGAAGTGCTCGAGGGAGCGTGGCTCGGCCTGACCCCCGGCGCCGCACGGCTCGTAGCTCGCTGCGAAGGAGGCACCACGACGCGAGCTGAGGAAATGGACGCGCTCACCTTCGACAAGCGTGGCCATCCGCGCGAGGCGGTAGGGAAGGCCGTAGAGCGCCCGGCCCGCGGTCACGAAGAACGGGCTCGACGCATCGAGGCTCAGAAACCACACGCCGGGCACGCCGCGCACGCGGACGTAGGTGCGGACGTTGAGCTCGGGGATCGGGCGCAGAGTGAGTCGCCTCGGCCCCACCGCAGGCCGCGTCCCGTCCATGCGAAACGCGACGATCGCCACCCACGCCCGTCCCTCGTGGAGATCCGGCTCGACCCCCGCCGGCAGGTGCCGGGCAAGCGCGTCGGCATCGACGGGCCAGTGCGCGAACAGAAGGTCGCTCCAGCGCTGCGCCAGGAGCCAGATCGGCTCGGTCGTCGCATTCGCAGGCTGTACAGCTACCATCTGACTAGACATTGTTTATTGATCGATTGATTAAACCACATGAACAAGAAACCTGGTAGGCCAACCGGCGAGGCGACGCGAAAGCGCATCGTCGAGGCCGCGCTCGAAACGTTGAAGACAGAGGGGTTCTCGGGCGCCACCTCACGCGCGATCGCGCGCGCGGGCGGCTTCAACCAAGCGCTGATCTTCTACCACTTCGGCACCCTCGACGGCCTCCTCCTTGCCGCTCTCGACCAGACGAGCGAGGAGCGCCTCGTCCGGTATCGCGAGGCGGTCGCAAAGGCCGAGACCGCAACCGAGCTCGCGGAGGTCGCGGCTCGGATCTACCGCGAGGATCGCGACCTCGGCCACATGACCGTCGTCTCCCAGATGATCGCCGGCAGTGTCGCGCGACCAGAGCTGGCACGGGAGGTGCTGGCGCGGATGGAGCCGTGGATCGAGCTGTGCGAGGAGGCGTTGACGAAGGCGCTCGCGGGCCTCCCGGTCGCGGAGGCCGTGCCCTTGCGGGAGCTCGCCTACGCGGTCACGACCTTCTATCTCGGCCTCAACCTCGTCACCCATTTGGATGAGGACCGCGAGCGAACCGAAGCGCTCGTCGCACGGCTCCAGGGCCTGGGGCCGCTTCTCGCCTCTGACTAGCGATTAGTGTCTCGACGTGGCTGCGGAAGAGGCCAGAATCGAACAGACCGAAGCCGGCGCGATCGTGGCGAGCCCCGGTTGGTTCGTGGTGAACCTTGCCGAGGCCCGCTGGATGCGGAGCGAGGAGGGCGGCGAGTGGTCTGACCTCGAGCCCGAGGGCGGGTTCGAGCAGTACGGGATCGGCGTCCACGTCGTCCAGCCCGGCCAGCCGAACGGGATGTACCACTCCGAGACGGTGCAGGAGGCCTTTCTTGTGCTGTCGGGCGAGTGCATCCTCGTCGTCGAGGAGCAGGAACGCCGGCTCAGGGCCTGGGACTTCTTCCACTGCGCGCCGGGGACGCACGACATCCTCGTCGGGGTCGGCGATGGGCCGTGCGCGATCCTGATGGTCGGCGTCCGCGGCGAAGGCAAGAAGCTGCACTACCCGGTGAGCATCCTCGCCGCGCGCCACGGAGCGTCGGCGCCCGTGGACACTGACATGGCGAGCGAGGCCTACCGCGACCGGTCGCGGGAGTACAAGCCTGTGCGCGCCGCCTGGCCTCTCTGAATGTCGGAGCGGGAGGAGGAGCTCCAAGCCGTCACCGTCGGCGAGCTCAAACCGGTCTCGGGGCCGATCGAGCTCGTCGAGTACGACCCCGCCTGGCCGGGCCTCTTCATGCGCGAGGCCGAGAGGATCCGCGCAGCGCTCGGCGAGCGCGCGGTGCTCGTCGAGCACACCGGCTCGACCTCCGTGCCCGGGCTCGCGGCCAAGCCGATCATCGACATCACGCTCGCCGTGCCCGACTCGGCCGACGAGCAGGCGTACGCCCCGGCGCTCGAGGCGGCCCGTTACGTGCTCCGCATCCGCGAGCCCGACTGGTACGAGCACCGAGTCTTCAAGGGGCCGGACACGAACGTGAACCTGCACGTCTTTTCAGAAGGGTGCCCCGAGATCGACCGCATGCTCCGCTTCCGGGACCGGATCCGCGCCAACGCGGCGGATCGGGCGCTGTACGAGCGGACGAAGCGGGGGCTCGCCGCAAAGGAGTGGCGCTACGTGCAGGACTACGCCGACGCGAAGACCGCGGTGGTCGAAGAGATCCTCGCGCGCGCATTCAGAGGAACTTCTTAGCCGCGCCTCATCTCGGTCTCAGGTTGCCCTGGTCTCCTGGGGAAGTCCGCACCATCCCCGAACGAAAGGAAGACCATGACGAACAGAGCCAAGAACATCGCACTGATCGCCGCGTCGATCACGGCGCTCGCCCTCGGAGGGTCGGCGATCGCCGGCGCGGCCTCCGGGGGCGGCAGTTCCAGCAACGGCTCGGGCGCGATCGCATCCGGTCGAGCTCCCGCGGGCCTGCCTCCTCAGCGTGCCGACGAGACGCCGCTCACCGGCAACGCTCTGGCCCAGGTCCGAGCAGCGGCCCTCGCAAAGGTCAGCGGCGGCACGATCGACCGCGTCGAGACGGACGCGGACGGCAACGCCGCGTACGAGGCGCACATGACGAAGGCCGACGGCAGCAGGGTCACGGTCTACGTGAACAAGTCGTTCGACGTCGTCAGCGTCAAGTCCGGCCCGTAGCACGGCCGCACCGAGAGCCCGGCACCCGCCGGGCTCTCTGAGCGGTCGCCCAAACCGTTTCGGTGCAAGCGTTGTATTTTGGAGACATGCGCGCGCAGATCAAGGAGAAGCGGGAGGTCGCAAAGGGGACGCTGATGGTCGTCTTCGACCTGCTCGGCGAAGAGGTCGACTTCGAGCCGGGCCAGTACTTCTGGGTCGAGCTGCTCGATCCGCCCTACGACGACGAGAAGGGGCCTCGGCGGCACATCTCGGTCGTCACCTCCCCGAACGAACGCGGGGTGCTCGGCCTCTGCACGCGCCTGCGTGACAGCGCCTTCAAGCGCTCGCTCGCCGAGCTGCCGATCGGAGCGGAGGTCGACGTCGAGCAGCCAAAAGGGGACTTCACGCTGCCGAAGGACACCGATCCGCACTACGTGTTCGTCGCCGGTGGGATCGGGATCACGGTCTTCCATTCCATGCTCCGCTACATCGCCGAGCAGCAGCTTCCCTACAGGATCACGCTCGTCTACTCGAACCGCGAACGCGAGTCGGCCGCCTTTCTCGACGAGCTCGCCGAGCTCGAGCAGGCGATCCCAGGTCTCCAGGTGGTCCTCACCATGACCGACGACTCATCCTGGGACGGGGAGTCGAGGCGGATCGACGCCGACTTGCTTCGCGACCACCTCGACGACGAGCTCGAGTCGCACACGTACGTGATCGCGGGGCCTCCGGCCATGGTCGAGGGCGTCGCGGAGAAGCTCAAAGCCGCGGGCGTGTCCGAGGAGCAGGTCAAGGCCGCCCGCTTCAGCGGCTACTAGACCTCGTTGGAACGACCACAGGCGATCCTCTTCGACGTCGACGGGCTGCTGCTCACGACCGGCGGCGCCGGCACGCGGAGCTGGCGCTGGGCCTTCGACGAGCTGTACGGGATCCCCGCGGACATCGGGAAGTTCACCGAGGCGGGGATGACCGATCCGGTCGTCGGCCGGCTCACGTTCACAAGTGTGATCGGTCATGAGCCATCGCCGGAGGAGTTGGCGAAGGTGATCTCGCACTATCTGCTGCGACTGCCGGAGGAGGTGGCGGCGTCACCCGGCTACAAGGTGCTCGCCGGCGTCGAGGAGCTGCTCCCGCGGCTCGCCAAAGCCGGCTTCCCGCTCGGGATCACGACGGGAGCCGTGGAGGCGGCCGCGCACATCAAGCTCGCGCGCGCCGACCTGAACCGCTTTTTCTCCTTCGGAGGCTACGGCTCGGACTCGGCCGACCGCGGCGAGCTGACGCGCAAGGCGATCGAACGCGCCGGCGAGGTGCTCGGCACGGCGCTCGACTCCCGGCTAGTGCTCGTGCTCGGCGACACGCCGAACGACATCTCGGCCGCGCACGCGGCAGACGCGATCGGCGTCGGCGTCGCGAGCGGTCACTTCAGCGTGGACGAGCTGCGCGCCGCCGGCGCGGACTATGTGCTCGGCTCCCTCGTCGAAGACCTGCCCGGCACTGTCGAACGCTAGGCCCCAGGGGCTGCCTCTCGGTCAGGGGAGCGAGACTTGGACGTTGCCCTGGACGTCCCATGGTCCGAAGCGGGGGAGATTCGGGCTGTTGCAGAAGGCCTCGTTCGCGGCCTCGTCCCCGAAGCCGACGAGACTCGAGCGATCCGGCGGGGCGTTTACACCCTGTCCGTTGTCGAAGACCTGGAACCAGGCGAACATCCCCGGCGGGAGCGTTGGATCCGTGCTGTACGTGACCAGGCCGCCGATCTTGGCGCGGTTCCCGTCGTAGACGTTCATACAGGTGACGTCGACGTGGAAGTCGAACGACTCCCCTTCGACGTACTGGTGGTACACGAAGTTGCCGGTGGCGCTGCCGTCCTCGTGCTTCTGGGCGTCGAACGCGAGCGGTTGGCTCAGCACCTCAACACCGAACGGGTTCGGCAGCGGAATCGTCCAGTGGACGCCGCCGCTCGCGGATGCCACAACCGGGCTGCCACCCGTCGCCGCCGCGAATGGGACGGCGAGCAGAGCGGTGATGCCGGCAAGGACCAGAACGCTGCGCACATGCATTGGGCCTTCCTCCTTGTCGAGGGGCGCGAATGGCAGCGAGGCCACCCGCGTGACCAGCATGCGCGGAGGCCCGCGCGGCGTCTTGAACCTGCGCTGCCTACTCTGGAACGTGCCGAGCGTCGCGCTGCGTCTCAGCTCGGTAACGAGCCGGGGTGACTCCGACGTAGCGCTTGAAAACCCGCGTGAAGTGGCTCTGATCGGCAAACCCGGCCTGCGCCGCGATCGTGGCGACGCTCGTGTCGCCGCCGGCGAGCTCCTTCGCCGCCACCATCAGCCGAACACGGCGACCATACTCGCCGACCGAGAGGCCGTACTGGGCGCGGGAAGCGCGAGCCAGGTGCGCGGGATGCACGCCGACCGCCTCGGCCAGCTCCGTGAGCCCGATGTGATCGCCGATGCGGACGCGCAGCAGCTCTTCCGCCGAACGCAGCCATGGTTGAGGCCGGCCGGAGCGACGTTCGACTCGCAGCTCCCGGCTCGTTGCGGCCAGCAGCTCCAGGGCAAAGCCTTCGGCGGCGAGCGGCGCTGCGGTATCTGAGGCGCGAAGCTCACCGGCAAGACGCCAGGCGAGCCAACTGAGGCTGTGCCCGCGAAGCTCGACGAGCCGATCGAGACAATGGGCGGCAGGTCCCGACGCATCCCTGGGCTGAACGATCGCGATCCGAGCGCCCTCCGCTCCGAAGCGGGCGCCGTGCCACGCGCCGGCCGGCATCGCCACCCCGCAGGCCCGGTCGAGCCGCATCGTTCGGCGGCGAAAGGACTTCTCGAGGCTCCCATCGAGAACGAGCGCGAGATACGGCAGCTCCGGGTCGAAGGCGACCTGAACGTAGCTCGGCGGGAACCGAAGCTCGGACAGCGTGAAGCCGTTCACCTCCCGCGAGATGGCGACAATCCCGTCCTCGTGCGTCACCGTGGCGAGCCCAGGTCCCACATGGAGTTAGGACCGACACTCGGATGCCTAGTTAGTGAGCCGAAAGCAGGTGACCGGCTCCGCCGGGCGGGAGGGCTCGCCGGTCAGGGAAGCGGGCCGATGGCGACGACGCGCGCTTTCCAGGATCCCTTTGGGGCCACGACGTCGACCTCGTCGCCCGCCTTTGCTCCCAGGAGTGCGCTGCCGAGGGGCGAGTCGGGCGAGATCCCGCCGACGCTCGAGATCTCGATCGTCATCCGGTCACCCTTCTCGTCCTCCACCTCGACGGTCGACCCGATCCCCACCTCCCCACTCGCCGACGGCTCGTGGTCGACGAGCACCGAGCGGTGCAGCCGGTCGCGGATCGTCCTGATCCGGTGCTCCAGCAGTCCCTGCTCGTTCTTCGCGGCGTGGTACTCGAAGTTCTCGGACAGATCGCCGAAGTCCCGGGCGGTCGCGATCGCCTGGACGGCTTCGGCGCGGCGAGGGCCCTCCAGCAGTGCGAGCTCCGACTCGAGCTGGTGTTTCTGCTTGGCCGTCATCGGCTCAGGCTTCTCGTTGGGCATGGCTGGAGGGTACCGCCGATACTCTGGCTTCGTGCCTTCGCGTTCTCCTACCCTCGCGCGGCGCGACGATCTGAGGAACGTCGCGATCGTCGCCCACGTCGACCACGGGAAGACGACGCTCGTCGATGCCCTGCTCTGGCAGTCCGGCTCGTTCAGGGCAAACGAGGACGTAGCCGACCGCGTGATGGACTCGATGGACCTCGAGCGCGAAAAGGGCATCACGATCCTCGCCAAGAACACGGCGGTCCAGATCGGCGACACGAAGGTGAACATCATCGACACGCCCGGGCACGCGGACTTCGGGGGCGAGGTCGAGCGCGGTCTCACGATGGTCGACGGCGTGCTGCTCCTCGTCGACGCGAGCGAGGGGCCACTGCCGCAGACGCGGTTCGTCCTGCGGAAGGCGCTCGAGGCGCGACTCCCGGTCGTCCTGGTCGTCAACAAGGTCGACCGGCCGGACGCCCGCCCCGCGGAGGTCGTCAACGAGGTCTACGAGCTCTTCCTCGATCTCGACGCCGACGAGGCGCAGATCGAGTTTCCGATCGTCTACGCGAACGCCCGCGCGGGCCGGGCCGGCTTCGAGGCCGACGAGCTCGCTCCAGACCTGCAGCCGCTGATCGAGACCCTGCTCGCCACGGTTCCGGCGCCCTCGTACGACCCGGACCATCCGCTCCAGGCGCTCGTCACGAACCTCGACGCTTCGCCCTACGTGGGCCGCCTCGCCCTGCTGCGAGTCCTGCACGGGACGATCCGCAAGGGCGAGCAGGTCGCCTGGTGCCGGGCGGACGGGACGATCGAGAAGGCCCAGGTGACGGAGCTCTACGTCACGGAGGCGCTCGACCGCGTTCCTGCCGACGAGGCCGGCCCCGGCGAGATCGTGGCACTCGCCGGCCTGGCCGAGGTGACAATCGGCGAGACGATCGCGGACCCCGACGATCCGCGGCCGCTCCCGGTGAGCACGGTCGACGAGCCGTCCCTGGCGATGACCCTGGGGATCAACACGTCCCCGCTCTCCGGGACCGAAGGCGACAAGGTGACGGCGAGCGCACTGATCGAGCGGCTCGAGCGTGAGCTCGTCGGCAACGTCTCCCTGCGCGTACAGCCCACGGCGAGCCCCGACGTCTGGGAGGTGCAGGGGCGCGGCGAGCTCCAGCTCGCGGTCCTCGTCGAGATCATGCGGCGAGAGGGGTTCGAGCTCACGGTCGGCAAGCCGGAGGTGCTGACCCGGGAGATCGACGACAAGAAGAACGAGCCCGTGGAACGCGTCTCGATCGACGTCCCGGAGGAGTACATCGGAGTCGTCACGCAGATGCTCGCGCTGCGCAAGGGCCGGATGCAGCAGATGGTCAACCACGGCACCGGCTGGGCCCGGATGGAGTACCTCGTGCCGGCGCGCGGGCTGATCGGCTTTCGCACCGAGTTCCTGACCGAGACTCGCGGGTCCGGGATCCTGCATCACGTCTTCGACCGCTGGGAGCCGTGGCACGGCGAGCTGCTGACGCGGCCGACCGGCAGCCTCGTCGCCGACCGTCGAGGCCAGACGACGGGCTTCGCGATCGCTGCGCTTCAGGAGCGCGGCTCGCTCTTCGTCGGCCCGCGCGTGGAGGTCTACGAGGGCATGGTCGTCGGCGAGAACGCCCGGGGCGAGGATCTCGACGTGAACGCGACCAAGGAGAAGAAGCTGACGAACATGCGCTCCTCGACCGCAGACGAGCTCGTCCGGCTCATCCCGCCGCGTCCGCTGTCGCTCGAGCAGGCGCTGGAGTTCATCCGGGACGACGAGGCCGTCGAGGTGACGCCGAAGAGCATCCGCCTGCGGAAGGTCGAGCTCTCGGGGACGAAGCGCCAGTCGATGTCCTCGCGCCGCAAGCGCGAGCGGGACGCGACGCCGGCCTAGAGGAGCGGAGGTAGCGATGGGACAGGTCATTGCCGATATCACGATGACGCTCGACGGGTTCGTTGCCGGGCCCGGCGACGGGATTGAGAAACCGCTAGGCGAAGGCGGCGAGCGGATCCACCAGTGGCTCTACGACTCGACGAGCTGGCGCGAGCTCCACGGCCACGAAGGCGGCGAGGCGAGATCCGACGGCAAGCTCGTCGAGGAGTCCTTCGAACGAACCGGCGCGCTCGTCATGGGCAAGCGGATGTTCGAGAACGGCGACGGCCCGAACGGGTGGGGAGACGACCCTCCCTTTCACAAGCCGGTCTTCGTCTTGACGCATGAGGCTCGGGAGCCGAAAGTCCAGGGCGGCACGACGTTCACCTTCGTCACCGACGGCATCGAGAGCGCCCTCGAGCAAGCGCGGGCAGCCGCGGGCGACAAGGACGTCGCCGTCGCGGGCGGCGCCAACGCGGTTCAGCAATTCATCAAGGCCGGGCTGCTCGACGAGCTACAAGTTCACGTCGCGCACATGCTCCTCGGCGACGGCATCCCGCTGTTCGACCGGCTGGGCCCGGAGGAGATCGAGTTGGAGACCACGCGGGTGATGGACTCCCCTGGGGTCACGCATCTCCAGTTCCGCCTCGGGCGGTAGCGCTCGGAAACTAACGGCGCTCGACCCGCTCGCAGTCGCGGGCGACATGGTCGCGGCGATCCGCCACCACGGTGTCGCGGCCCGCGCCGCACGAAATGCGGTCGACCTTGCCGTCTACAGCGAAAACCACGTCCGCGCCCCCGCCTGCGCTGACGACGTCCTTGCCTTCTTGAGGATGGATTCGGTCGGCCCTTTGCCGTCCGCAGATCCGCTCTGCCAAGCGTGTACCGTCGATCCTGCCGCTTCCCCGCATGCCGGTCGTGCAGTGGGACAGCTCGAACACCAACTCGCCGGATTCGCTCGGCGTGGGTAGAACCTCCTCGTCGGTCGTCACGTTGAACGCGGTTCTCAGCCGCAGATAGCTGCTGCGCGGAATGCGAACCCGGCGGGCCGCGAGCGTGACGAAGACCTGGACTCGGTCGCCTCGCGCGAGGTTCGCTGTGCGGCACCTGATGTGACGCACCACGAGTGAGCAGGCCTGCGGGTGGTTGCCCATCCCGGCCCCAACCACGCTCACGTCGTTGTGCGCCGTCGTGTCGAGCACGACATTCGTCAGCGGCTCCGTCCCGTCGTTGGCGATCGTCACGGTGAGCAGCGCGGAATACCGATGGAAGGGGCGGATCGCCGTCTCGACCGCGATCGCCTGGCAGCGTCGTTCAGGAAGCGGCGGAGCGTCCGGAAGTGGCTGCCAGGAAGCGCCGTCCATCGGGAAGTCGCGAAAAGGCTCTTCACAGGTCCCGTCCGGGTTCATCGTCCATTCCTCTTGACTTTGGAAACGGCGCGCGAACAGGATCCGGTTCCCGTCGGGCGACCAGGTCGGCATCGAGTCGTATCGGGAGAACGGGGCGAGGTCGGTGAGGCGATTCTCATGCGAGCCGTCGGCATCGACCACGTAGATCTCGCGGCCAAAGAAGCCGTATTTGTTCTGCCGAGAGTTCTTCGAGGTCTCGAACAGGATCTTGCTCCCGTCCGGCGACCACGTGGGATCGAAGGGATAACCACTCGGAACGATGCTGTGGAGGTCCGTTCCATCAGGGCGAACAGCGTAGATCCCCTCCTCGTCGACGAAGGCAATCGAGCCGCCGTTCGGCGACCACGTGGGCTGGCTAGAACCGGAACGGCTCCGGGCGAGCGGTCGCGGTGGGCTGATTCCATCCGCAGCGACCACGAAGACCTCGCTACTCAACTCGCTGTAAAGTTCCGAATACACGAGCTCCGAGCCGTCTGGCGACCATTCCGGGGGGTCTTTCGGCCGTCGTTCGAACGTCAGTTGACGGACGTCCCCGCCCGCCGCGCTCGCCGTGTAGATCTCGCCTGGTTCGACTGGAACTGGGCCCCAAGCGAGCCTTGCGCCGTCCGGAGACCACGGATGACGACCAAGCGCGATCTCCGGCCCGCTCGCCACCAGGTGCTTCCCGCTTCCGTCGGCGTTCATGACGATGAGTAGTTTGTTGACCGCTCCCGGGTCGACGGCCGTGAATGCGATTTGCGAGCCGTCTGGAGACCAGCCGCCGAGCCGGGCGGCCCCCGCACGCAGGAGCGTCAGCCCGGTGCCGTCCGCCTCGATGGTGTAGACGCCGGCGTCGTTCGTGAAGGCGATCTTCCCGCTACCGACCTGCGCAGCCGTCGGCACGACCAGGACGAGCGCGGCGAGAACAGCTGCACCGAGGGCGATTCGCAGCACGCCACAGAGCATAGGACCCGCTTGTTAACGCCGCGTACGGAATTCGAAAGCGATTACTCCGCCCGAACCGGCCTCAGCCGCTCGACGCCGAGAGCTTGAGGGTGTACACCTTGCCGGCGAACGAGCTGTCGTAGCCGGCGCACCACACCTGAAGGCTCGGGTGGCCCTGGCTTGGCCCCCGGTGGTCGCAGGCATCCAGCTCGACCCCTCCTGAGTCGAGGTCGAGAGTCCACGTCTGTCCGCCGTCCGCCGAGAAGTACAGGCCACCGACGCCCGAGTAGATGTTGCCGCCGGCCGCCCAGCCGAGCTGGCTCGTCACGAAGCGGATCTCTCGGATCGGCCAGGGGCCGTCCAGGGTCCGGCCCGACCAGGTCTGGCCGCCGTCGGCTGTGCGGTGCACCCAGCCCTCGACCGTGGGCGAGATGCTCCCGCCGCCAACCCATCCGAACTGGTGATCGTGGAAGAACGTCGGGCCGTCGAAGACGTCGTCCACCGATGAACGGCAGTTCCACGTGGGGCCGCCGTCGGGGCTCGCGCAGTAGGTGATCCCCGAGGCCCGCGCCTCGAGGCTGGGTAGGAAGCTGAACTGATTCCCGAACCAGCCGCCGGCCGGGTCCAGCACGACCGTGGTCCAGTCCGCGGCGGTCTGCCCGCCGTTCGTCGTGTAGTGGGCGACGGACGGTCCGTCCAGATTGATCAAGTCCAGCACCAACCCGTGCTGATCGTCCGCGAATCGGGCCCGGACGGACCAGCCTCTCGTGGTGAGCACCACGTCCGAGCTCCACGTCTGGCCACCGTCGTGGCTCCACCGAAGAAGCCCCCGCCAGTTGGAGTTGTCGAACCCGGAGATGACGACATCGTTCTCCGAGAGCGCGTCGACGCCGTACCAGTAGTAGGGGTAGCCAAGGTTCATGATCTGGGTCCAGTGGTTGCCGCCGTCGGTCGTCTTCCAGACCTTGCCCAGCTCCGCGGCGATGTAGCCGACGCTCGGGCTGGCGAACGAGATGTCCTTGATCACCGTGTTGGGAAGGGTGGCCTGCAGCCGCCACGGGTTCGCCGTTGGCAGCTTGTGGAAGCCCGCCCGGGCGCGCGGGACAGCCCCCGCCGTCTCGTTGTGCGCGCCGGGGAGCGCGCTCGGGACCCTGGAGGAGACCCGATCGCCGCTGCCTAGCGTGGCGCGGTACGAGCCATTCGGCTCCCGCGTCACGCTGTAGCGAAGAGGTCCGCCTGCACTCGAATGCTCGACCAGCCCAGCTGCGGCGCCGGGGACGACCACTGCCAACGCAGCGACCGTGATCAGGCTCAAACGTGCGCGCCGCTCCCTCATGGCTCCTCCCCCGGTCTACGGCTACGCAGGCAACTTAGCGCAGCGGACTACAAACAGGAAGGGGTCAGCGATCCGTGTACTCGGCGTCGTCCGACGTCAGCCACTTGCGATGGTGGCGAGCCGCCCAGGACGTCTTGACCGAGCCGCGAGTCATGCCGCGCAGCGAATGACGAGTCGCGGGGTTGAGCACGGCCAGGTGGAGGTGACCGACGAGCAAGACGAGCGAGATCCACATCAGCCCGTCGTGCAGGACGATCGTGCTGCCAAAGCGGAAGCGCACGTCGCGTTCACCGAACCAGAGGAGAAAGCCCGAGCCCGCGAACAGCACGGCGAACGCCGCTGTCAGAGCCGCATTCACCTTCTGGCCTGCATTGAAGCGTCCCTGCGGCGCCGGGACGCGTTTCAGGAAGAGCCGATCGTCGGCGTCGAAGCTGTCCAGTTCGCGCAGCGTCTTGCGCAGCCCGCGCCGGTCCCCGACGAGGATGACGAGCGCAAGCAGGAGCACCCAGACGATCGCAGTGTCGATGTGCACCGCCTTCACGACCGGCCGGTTTCCGACCAGCTCGGACAGGCGCGGCAGGTAGAGCACGAGCCCAGAGCCGAGCAGCACGAAAAACGCGGACGCATGCACCCAGTGCAGCGCACGCTCCGTCCTCGAGAACCGGCGAACGTAGCGGGGGCTATCCATGCCGGTCGCCGATCCAGGCGTCCGTGTCGTAGCCGCGCTGCTCCCAGTAGCCCGTCTCGGCAACGGCGGCGAGCTCGATCTGCTCGACCCACTTCACGCCCTTGTAGCCGTACATTTCCGGAATCACGAGCCGGACCGGCGCACCATGCGCCTGCGTCAGCGGCTTGCCGTCCATCTCGTAGGCGAGCATCGCGTCCGGGAGCAGCGCCTCGTCGAGCGTCAGCGAGTCGGAGTACGGCCGCTCCGCCGACACGAACTTCAGCGCGCCGACCTCGCGGGTGGGACGAACGACCTCGAGCAGGTCGCGAAAGCGAACGCCGGCCCAGTGGACGTTGTCGACCGACCAACCGGTGACGCAGTGGAAGTCCGAGATCTGCTCGGCTCGCGGAAGCGCAAGCAGCTGGTCGTAGGTGAGGTCAACCGGCCGCTCGACCAGCCCGTCGATGCGCAGGCGCCAGGTACGACGGTCGAACGTCGGCATGTGACCCGAGATGGTGTAGATCCGCCAACCCGGTATGAGCCCTGGGGCCAGGACGTCCACGATCGGAAGGAAGATCTTCGACGCCTGACTCCAGACCGCACTTCCCCAGAACAGGGAAGAGAAGCCGGCGGCCGTAGTGAGCAGAAACGTCTGCCGGCCGTAGCGCCGCACCTCACCGCGCGTATATCCCTCGGGAGCGTCCACCCCTTGACTATCGGTCGGAGAAACGGCTTTGGTGAGCGCGCGGCTAACTCTCGCCACCGCGCGCTCTGGAGCGAGTTAGCCGGCAGCAGTGGTCTGCGTGGTGCTCTTGCTGTACGAGTAGCCACCCTGCTGCACGGTGGTGAGGCCGAGGAAGATCGCGGCGAGCCCCACGACCAGATGAGGCACCCACACGTTGGCCGACTCGTCGGCGAAGCCGAAGATCCACGGCGAGGCGGCAAGCAGTGTGCCGGCGGCGATGTCGATCAGGTTGTGCACGGCCATCGGCGCCACTTTCCAGACGCCGAGCTCGTAATTCGTAAACAGGCTGTAGGCGATCAGCCCAATGCCCAGCACGATCGGCACGATCGTCGCGGCGGTGTGCTCCGAGAACTGGAAGATCCACGGTGCGGCGATCAGCGCTGCGCCGACGATGTAGTCGAGCGGCGCATGGAACTTCGTCGGGATGAAGCGCATCGAGACTCCTTTTTCGGGATTTTTTGCTTCCCCTCTGCTTCGCACAGCGCGCCGTTCCGGTTCGAGGTCTTGTCTACTGCTCGTAGCCCTCGACGACGTTCTTTCCGCGGACGTCGGCCGCGTCGGGATCGCGGCCCGCCTCGCGAAGAGCACGGCGCTGGCGGAGCAGGTCCCAACTCTGGTCGAGCGAGACCTTGAGCGACTCGAGCCGCCGACGATCCTCGTCCGTCGCGGAGCCGGCAGCCTCGCGCTGCCACAGGTCGTGCTCCTCTTGAACGAGCTGCTCGATGTCGGTGTGGATCTGCGCGTCTTCCATCTCGGGCGCATGTTCGCGCCTGGGACCGCCCGGCACAAGCGCGCTCTGCCACCCTGCAGCCGCACGCTAGAGTCGAGAGATGGTCGCGTCCAGCGAGCTCACCGTCGCGGACAACCCCGACCGGCGGCGCTATGAAGCCCGTGTCGGCTCGGAGATCGTCGGCTTCATCGACTACCGCGAAGCTCCCGGGAAGATGAAGCTCATGCACACCGAGGTCGAACCGGCGCTCGGGGGCAGGGGCGTCGCGTCGCAACTCGTAGCCTGGACTCTCGACGACATTCGCCGGCGCGGTCTCTCGGTCGTTCCGTTCTGCCCATTCGTCGTCGCGTACCTGCGACGGCATCCCGAGTACTCCCACCTGGTCTCGGCCCCATGAGCGCTGCGGAGCCGACCCCGACCCCCCGGGAGGAACGCGGACCGCATCGCGTCTACGGCAACGACGCGATCGAGGTGGATTGGGAGCCCAGGCTCTGCATTCATGTCCGCAACTGTGTTCGCGGCCTCGGCCAGGTGTTCGATCCGTCGGCGCGACCGTGGATCCACGTCGACGCCGCCGATCCCGACGCGATCGCGAAGACGGTTCTGAGCTGCCCCACGGGCGCTCTTCACTTCCGGCGGGTAGACGGCGGCGAGCAGGAGGAGGCTGCCGACGAAACGACGGTCGAGCCACGGCCGAACGGACCGCTCTTCCTGCGCGGCCGCCTGAAGATCGTCGACGCCGACGGCCGGCTGATCCGCGAGGACACCCGGCTCGCCCTCTGTCGCTGCGGTGGCTCCAAGAACAAGCCGTTCTGCGATGGCAGCCATCGGACAAACGGCTTCACAACGTCTGAGTAGGCCTCAGAGGCGGCCAAGACGGGTCGGTCGTACACTCGGTCCGCATGCTCATCTGCCCGCACTGCGGCAAGGAGAATTCCGAGGGAGCCAGGTTTTGCAACGAGTGCGCCGCTCCACTCGTAACGACCGCCTCCTCACGCGAACAACGCAAGGTCGTAACCGTTCTGTTCTGTGACGTCACCGGCTCGACCGAACTCGGCGAGCAACTCGACCCGGAGGCGTTGCGCGCCCTTCTGGCCCGTTACTTCGCGCGCATGAAGGCGATCGTCGAGTCGCAGGGCGGCACCGTCGAGAAGTTCATCGGGGACGCTGTCATGGCTGTCTTCGGCGTCCCGGTCGCGCACGAGGACGACGCCTTGCGCGCGCTGCGGGCGGCGCTCGAGATGCGCGACGCCTTCCCCGAGGTCGGCGTTCAGGGCCGCATCGGAGTTACGACCGGCGAGGTCGTGACCGGCACAGAGGAGCGGCTGGCGACCGGCGACGCCGTGAACGTGGCCGCCCGGCTCGAACAGGCGGCGAACCCGGGCGAGGTGCTGATCGGCGCCGAGACGCTTCGTCTGACCCGCGATTCGATCGAGGTAGAAGCGCTCGAGCCACTCGCGCTGAAGGGGAAGGCGGAGGCCGTCCCCGCCTTTCGGCTACTGGCTGTGCACGAGGCGCCTGAGCGACCGCACGGCGCGCTGTTTGTGGGACGTGAGGGCGAGGTGGCGACCCTCCACGAGGCCTGGTACCGCGCGCAGACGGAGCAGCGGTGCGAGCTCGTCACGATCGTCGCCGACGCCGGAGTCGGCAAGACGCGGCTCGCCGCAGAGGCTCTTGGTCGATTCGACGCGACGGTCGTTCGGGGCCGGTGCGTGTCGTACGGCGAGGGAATCACCTACTTGCCGGTGGTCGACGTGGTGAAGCAGCTCGACGCCCTGCCCTCCGCGGCCGCCGCCGCTGCGGCGATCCACTCGCTGCTCGGCGAGACGGAGGCGGGGACGAGCGCAGAGGAGATCGCGTGGGCATTCCGGAAGCTGCTCGAAGAGAGGGCGCAGACGCAACCGCTGGTTGTCGTCTTCGAGGACATTCACTGGGGCGAGGAAACGTTCCTCGATCTGATCGAGCAGGTGGCGCTCCTCGCCGCGGGCGCACCGATCCTGCTGCTCTGCACGACAAGGCCGGAGCTCATCGACCGCCGCCCTACTTGGCCGGTGACGCTCCGGCTCGGCCCCCTCGCTGAAGAGGACATCGAGCAGCTGATCCCCGCATCGGTCCCGACGGTGCTGCGCGAGAAGATCCTTCGCACAGCGGGCGGCAATCCGCTCTTCATCACGGAGATGGTGGCGATAACGGGCGAGGCCGGAGACGAGGTCGTCGTCCCGCCCACTCTGCGGGCGCTGCTCGCCGCGCGCCTCGACCAGCTCGATGTCGCCGAGCGGCGCGTGCTCGAGTGCGGCGCGGTCGAGGGCGAGATCTTTCACCGAACGGCCGTCCAGACGCTCGCGCCCGAGGAGCCCCAGGTCACCGCGCGCCTTGCCGCGCTCGTCCGCCGCGAGCTCGTCAGTCCAGAGCGAGCGCAGATCCCGGGCGACGACGGCTTCCGCTTCCGGCACGTACTGATCCGCGACGCCGCCTACGGCGCGCTGCCGAAGGCGATGCGGGCCGAGCTGCACGAGCGCCTGGCCGCGTGGCTCGAACAGCGCGACGGCGACCTCGCGGAGCCGGATGAGATCCTGGGCTACCACCTCGCGCAGGCCTGCCACTACAAGGCCGAGCTGGGACAGGGCGATCCCGCGCTGGCGGAGCGGGCGGGCGAGCGGTTGGCCTCCGCCGGCCGCCGCGCGCTCTGGCGCGGCGACGACAGAGCGGCCACCGGTCTTCTCCAACGCGCGCTCGAGCTGACGCGACCTGCCCGGCTCGACGTCGTGCTCGAACTGGACCTCGCCCAGGCGCTCGACGCAGATGGGCCGAGAGCCGAAGGCATCGCCGCCGGAGCGGCCGACCGAGCACGCGCCGCCGGCGACGAGGCAGGCGATGCGCTCGCACGTGCAGCAGCCGCCTTCTACCGCTCCCTCTGGGCGCCCGACCCGGCCATCGACGAGCTCGAGACGCTCGCGCGAGACGCAATACCTCTGCTCGAGCGGGCCGAAGACCACGCGGGCCTCGTGCACGTCTGGTGGGTGCTCGGGATGGGCGTCGCCAACTTCCGCGGCCACTGGGACGACT
Source organism: Gaiellaceae bacterium (assembly GCA_035318925.1). GTDB lineage: Bacteria > Actinomycetota > Thermoleophilia > Gaiellales > Gaiellaceae > VAXT01. The sequence continues at coordinate 4,772 of DATHDS010000018.1, read as the reverse complement.
GGGCCCAGGCTGCCGAACAGGCGCTCCGCCACGCCCGGCTCGCCGGCCAGCGCCCTACGAATCTGTTCGCGCTCGAGCTCGCACTCGCCTCCGGCTCGCGACCGGCCGGCGAGGCCCTTCAGACTCTCGACGCTCTCCTACCCGAGAACCCGCATCCCGGGTCGTTGATGACGCGCGCCTGGTTGCTGGCGATGCTCGGGCGCTTCGAGGAGGCCTCGGCGATCGCACAGGAGTCGAGCGACCGGCTGCGCGAGTTGACGGGAGAAAACGGGTCAGAGTGGATGCTCGCCGATATCGCGAAACTTGCCGGCGACCACGAGGCGGCCGCCCATCACCTCCAGCGGGTCTGCGAGCTGCTCGAGGAGCGTGGCCAGCGCTTCTTCCTCTCGAGCCTTGCACCGATGCTGGGGCACGAACTGTGCGCGCTCGGCCGCCACGAGGAGGCCGCACGTTGGGCTCAGGTAGCGAGCGAGCTCGCGGTTCGACAGAACGCGCTGGGCCAGGCGCTCTTGCGGCAAGTTCAGGCGCTCGTCGAAGCCAGCCGCGGCCGCCACATCGAGGCGGAAAGATCAGCCCGAGAGGCGGTTGGGATCATCGAACGCACGGACGGGCTCAACTACCAGGGCGACGCGCTTTGCGATCTCGCCGAGGTGCTCGAGCTCGCCGGCAAGCCGCAGGAGGCCAGGGCCGCGCTCGCGCAGGCGCTCGACCGCTACGAGCGCAAACGCAACATTCCTGCTGCGGCTCGAGTTCGCGATCTGCTCGAAAAGGCTCCTACCGTGGGCTCTCGACCGACCTGAGAACGGCCCGCCCACCCGGGCGCTGCGGCGGCTCGAAGGACAAGCCGTTCTGTGACGGGAGCCATCGGCGGATCGGCTTCACGACCAGCGAGTAAAGCGCTCCGCGCACGCCTTGCGCCGCTGAGCACCTACGGGCCGCGGCCATGCGAAGATCCGGCGATGGCCCCTTCCCGGGAGTCCCACCACTCACCGGCTCGGAGCCGCAGCGACGATCGGGTGTTCCTCCTCACTCGGCTGACCGCCACCGTGGTGATCATCATTTTGTGCTTCGGAGTCGTGTCGCTCCTCGTCTTCCCAACCCGAACGGACGGCCTCTGGTCTTGGGAGATACGAGCGCAGATGACCTCGATGCTGCTCGGCTCGGGTTACGCCGCAGGCGCCTACTTCTTTCTTCGCGTCCTTTTCGCGCGCCGCTGGCACACAGTTCAGATCGGCTTTCTGCCCATTGCTGGTTTCACCGTGCTGATGGAGACCGCAACGATCCTGCATTGGGACGTGTTCTTCCACGGCCGATTCGCATTTCAGTTCTGGCTCGTCATCTACTCGACCATGCCCTTCGTCGTGCCACTCGTCTGGTATCTCAACCAGCGGACGGCAACAGCCGAGCTCGATGAGAGGGACGCCCTCATCCCGCGCACCGCGCGAGCGATCATCGCCTCGTGGGGCGGAGGCATGATCCTGATGAGCGCGTTCCTCTTTCTCCTGCCCGGTCAGGCGGCAAGGATCTGGCCGTGGCCGCTCACGCCTCTGACGAGCCGCGTGCTGGGAGCCTGGTTCTTCTGGGGCATGTTCGCACTACTACTCGCACGCGACGGACGCTGGAGCTCCGGCCGCGCCGTCACACAGGCGACGATCATCGGGACGGTTCTCGCCCTTATCGGCGTCGTGCGGGCCTGGGACGAGTTCGACACGGGGCGGCCCTTCACGTACGTCTTCCTCACGTTTCTCGGTCTCGCACTCGTCTTCTTCATCGTGCTTCATGTCGTCATGGACCGGCTGGCTCAGGAGGCACCAGCCCCGCCCGCGACGGCTCCTGCCCGTTGAGCGCGAGAGCCGGCGCTCCTCTTCATTGATTTTCGACTATTAGGGTGCTAGAACCGTTAGCTACGGGTCGGAGCCACCAGGCTCCAAGGCTGCTCGAGCTCACGAGCCAGAAACGGGGAGAGGCACACATGCGTCCAATGCGAATCGTCTCGATCGTCGTCGTCTGCGCGGCAGCATTCGCCGCGCTCGTCCTGGGAAGCCAGCACTGGACGAGCGCGCGCTCGTCTGCGGCGCCCCTCCACTACGTCCCCGTTCCCGGGAGCGAGAAAGGCGAGCAGTTCGCGGCCATGGACTCCTACTGGAACGACCGGCTGACGTACCCGACCGGCCGCTTCAACCCGGCCTGGCTTCGCCACGCCGCCCGGCAGGACGCGCGCATCCCGAGCCGCGTGCCTTCCAGGGCCGGCGTTGCCAACTGGACCGCCCTCGGCCCCCAGCCGGAGCGCATGGACGGCTGCACCGGTTGTTACAACTACCACAAGACCGAGGGCCGTCTGAACGCGATCGTGGTCGACCCGACGACGACGTCGAACGGCTCGATCGTGGCTTACGCCGCGAGCGTGGGCGGCGGCGTCTGGAAGACGACGAACTGCTGCAGCACGTCGACGACGTGGACCGTCACGACCGACGACCCGCTCCTCTCCACGATCACGATCGACACGCTCGCGCTCGACCCCGCCGACCACAACACGATCTACGCGGGCACCGGTGACCTCAACTTCGGCTCCTTCGCGATGGGCAGCCAGGGCATCCTGAAATCGACCGACGCCGGCGCACATTGGACGCTGCTCGGCGCGGACGTGTTCGGGCCGGCCTACACCGAGCCGCCGGGGCAGTTCCCGCAGTACGACGCCGTCGGCAAGGTGCGCGTCGACCCGAACTCGAGCAACAAGGTCGTCGCCGGCACCAAGAAGGGCATCTTCGTCTCGTACAACGGCGGCACCGATTGGACGGGCCCCTGCACGGTGCACGCCTTCTCGACGCAGCGGGACGACGTCACGGGGCTCGAGCTCTCGAACATGGGCAGTGGAGTCACGCGGATCATCGCCGCAGTCGGGGTGCGCGGTTTTGCCACCACCGTCCAGTACGACCTCGGGATGAACGGCGGCAACGGGCTCTACAGCGCGAACGTGCCCTCCAGCGGCTGCCCGACATTCACGTCGATCGCCTCGAACGCGAACGGTTTCGTGTACGGCGATCACGTGACCGGGAGCCCCTATGCAACCGGCGCGAACATGAACGCGGGCAGCGGTGACGCCTACGTCAATGCAACGACGGGCGACCAGCTCGGGCGGATCGACATCGCGGTCGCCCAGAGCAACCCGGACTACATCTATGCGCAGGTGCAATCGATCGCAGGAAACAGCGGCGGCCAGTGCGGCGGCGGCCCCGGCTGCCAGCTCGGCGTCTGGGCAAGCTCGAACGGCGGTACGAGCTGGTCGTTCATGGCCGGATCACAGGGGCCGTCGCTCGGCGGGTGCGGCTTCGACTACCCACAGAACTGGTACGACCAGGGAATCGCCGTCGATCCCAACAACGCAGACCGGATCTACGTCGACACGTACGACGTCTGGCTCGCGACGCGCACAGGCTCGTCGTTCACCGACGTCACGTGCGGCTACAACGGCGGGACGAGCGTCCACGTCGACCAGCACGCGCTGGCGTTCGTCGGCGGCGACTCGACCACCCTGCTTGTCGGGAGCGATGGAGGCGCCTTCGCGACGACGCATGCGAATCTCAATCCGCCCGGCCCGTCCGACTTCTTCAACATGGACAACGGCCTGAACACGATCGAGTTCTACTCGGGCGACATCAGCGGGAACTTCGCCACCTCGCCGAATCCGTCGGCCGCCGGCGGCGCACAGGACAACGCGCCCAGCGTGGTCGGCTTCACGGGCTATCCGACGGGCCCGGCCCAGTGGCAAATGACCGTCGGCGGCGACGGCTTCTTCGCACGCATCGACCCGGTCGGAACCGGGTCGAGCCCGCGCTACTTCGTCGGGAACAACAGCGGCGGCATGTCGCGCTGCGTCAACAACTGCCTGGCCGGCGGCAGCGGCTACTCGGGCGTCACCGGTAGCTGGAACGGCGACACAAGGTCGTTCATCCAGCCCTTTGACATCTTCCACGGCGGGATCCCCGGAGGCGACGATTGCGCGCCGGCCGGCGTTCCCGGGGGCTGCGGCCATCTCGTGGACGGCACGACGAGGGTCTGGGAGACAATCGCCGGCGGCAACGCCGTCATGAACTCCGGGAGCTGGTACGTCACGAACAACCCGATCACGCAGAACATGACCAAGCAGAGCCTCGGCAACCGGTCCTTCATCAACCAGGTCAAGTACTCCCCCAAGTGGTCGAGCGACGCGATCGTCGGCACGAACGACGGCAACGTCTGGATCGGCTTCAACCTCGGGACGGGGGTGCAGGCGCAGGCGAACTGGGTGAACGTCACCGGCAGCAACACCGTCCTGCCGAACCGCCCGGTGCTCGGGATCGCGCTCGACCCGTCGGCCCCGGCTGCGAACCTGGCGACCGGCTACGCCGCGATGGGCGGCTTCAGCGCCAACACGCCCGCGACGCCCGGCCACGTCTACCAGGTCACATGCACGGCGACGTGTGCCACCTTCGCCTGGGCCGACAAGAGCGGCAACCTGCCCGACATTCCGGTCGACTCGGTCATCGTCAACCCGAACATGCCGGCGCAGGTCTACGCCGGAACCGACTGGGGCGTGTACTACACCGACGACATCACGCCGACCTCCCCGACGTGGTTCCGGTTCGAGAACGGGATGGCGCACTCGATGGTGTGGGACCTCCAGATCGACCGCGGCGCGACGACGGTCTCGGCCTGGACGCGAAGCCGCGGCGCCTATGTGTATTCGCTGCCGGTCGGGCCTCCGCCACCGCCTCCGCCTCCCCCGCCCCCAC
>DATHDS010000017.1:0-44759 GCA_035318925.1 Gaiellaceae bacterium | reverse complement strand
CGACCCAGAAGGCGACGTGATCCAGGGTCTTGGGCTTCACGTCGCCAGCGTACCTACGGGGTACCGCTCTGCCGAGCGAGTCACTTCTTGGTCTCGCAGGGTTATTCCAGGGGTGGATTCTGGACGTCGTGCTCGGTGGCGTACTCGTCGGTGAGCTTGTTCACGACGTCGAAGCCCTCGCCGTAGGCGTAGTTGATCTTCACGAAGGGCTCCCACTTGTCGGGGAGCGCATCCTCCGGGAAGATCGCCTCGACCGGACATTCGGGCTCGCAGGCGCCGCAGTCGATGCACTCCTCGGGGTCGATGATGAGGATGCGTTCGAACTCGTGGATGCAGTCGACCGGGCAGACATCCACGCAGGACAGGTCTTTGATGTCGATGCAGGGCTCGGCGATGATGTAGGTCACAAGAGCGGGTCAGTCTATCGACGCTAGAAGACCGTCGATCAGCTCCTGCGCACGCTCGTCGAGCGCGGATTTTGCGACCACCTGGTCGAAGCCCGCCTCGTTCGCGCGGCGCAGGCCGGCCGTGTCCTTGTGGTTCGTGAAGCCGAGCAGCGGAACGTCCGGATACGCCTCGGCTACGTCATAGGGGTCGACCCGGGCCACGTCCGCGATGACGAGATCCGGTGGATCCACGCTGTCGGTCGTCACGAGATGATGACCGGGTAGCCACGCTTCCAGCTTGCCCCGGATGAAGAGATCCACCCCCGCGAGGAGGATCGTCGCCACGGCTGCCCGAGCGTAGCACTCTGTTAGCGTCGCAACCAGGTGGCGGCCGCGAAAATTGGCCTCGAACAAACTGGAATCTGACCTCGCCCGCGGACTCGACCTCGCCCGCGCCGGCGAGTACTTCGCCGCGCACGAGGCGCTCGAGGACGCCTGGCGCGCCGCCGAGCCCGCCGAGAAGGACTTCTTCCAGGGGCTCGTTCACGTCGTCGTCGCCTGGTACCAGGCGGGCCGTGGCAACAAGACGGGCTGCGAGCGGCAGCTCGAGAAGGCGGCGCGCCGTCTCGGGCCCTTCTCGCCGAGCCACCGTGGCGTCGACGTCGCCGCGCTCCTGCGCCAGGTGGAGGCGGCCCAGGCACTGGGCTCCCTCGAGCTCCGCCCGCTAGACGTTCCCTAGCCCGACGTCGATCAACACGCGGTTGAGAAAGACGCGGAGCCACCAGTCGTAGTGGAAGAAGAGGAGCAGGCCGAGCGCGACCAGCGTCAGCCCGCCCGAGACGCGCAGGACGACGTAGTAGTCGCGGAGCCAGCGGAATGCCCCCATCGCCTGCGTGAAGGCGACGGCCGCGAGCAGGAACGCGAGGCCGAGACCCGCCGAGTAGGCCGCGAGCAGCACCGCTCCCCGGATCACTGAGCTCGTGTCGCCCGCGAGCACGAGGATCGAGGCCAGGACGCTGCCGATGCACGGCGCGGCACAGACCGCAAAGGCGGCACCGAGGAGCGCGCTCGAACCGCGCCTCCTCGCGCCGGTGAGGAGCCCGGGGGCCAGCACCCGCTCCGGCCAGGGCAGGAGCCCGACGAACGTGAGGCCGAGGACGACGAGGATCAACCCGGCGAGCTCGGTCTGGCGGTCGCCGGGGAGCACGCCGCCGATCGCCGCCGCGCCTGCGCCGAGGACGACGAAGACGACCGTGAAGCCGCCAATGAACGGCAGGCTTGCGAGCGCGACATGCCGCGCAGCCCCGGGCCGTCCCAGCCGGTCCGCCTCGATCGCCGAAACCGCCGACAGGTAGCCGGGAACGAGCGGCAGCACGCAGGGCGTGATCACCGAGACGAGCCCCGCGAGGAACGCCAGAGGGATGCGCTCGAGGATCGCTCAGCCCTCGTCGAAGCGGGCGAGCTCCTGGTCGATCCGCTGTTCGAGAGCGGGATCGATGCCCACGGCCGCCGGGGCGGCGGGCTCGCGGACCCGGCTCCAGCGCCAGGCGAGCGCGGCGAGGACGAGCGCTCCGCCGAGCAGGCCCACGATGGGCAGCAGCCAGGCAAGCAGGTCGAAGCCCTTCTTCGGAGGAGCGGCGAGGATCTGCGGCCCCCAGTCGGCGACCAGACGGTCCTTGATCTCCTGCTTCGAGTCGCCGGCCGCGATCCGCTGCGCGATGAACGTCTTGATCCGTCGAGCAATCGGCGAATTCGACTGGTCGAGGGTCGTGTTGCAGACGGGGCACATGACCTCGCCCTCGAGCTCGGCGAGAGTGGGCCGATTGGCGTCCATTCTCGACCCGCTCGCGGCCGCGGCCGGCACGGCGACGAGCACGAGCACGAGCACGAGCACGACCAATGCGGCCACGAGCAGCCTCACGCCGCGAGCGCCTCCCTGATCGCGCTCTCGAGGTCCGACGCGCGGGCCTCCCCGAAGATGTAGGTCTGGACCCTTCCCGTGCGCCCGACGACGAACGTGCGGGGAATGTCCGAGCTTCCGCCGTACTTGTGGAGGACGCGGCCGGCCGGGTCGCGCACGTTCGGGTAACTGACGCCGTACCGGGCGAGGAAAGCGCGCCCGTCGCCGGTGAAGTCGGTCGTGTCGACGCCAACGAAGGCGACCCGGCCTCGATAGCGCTCGAAAGCCGACTGGAAGCGCGGAGCCTCCTTCTTGCACGGCTGACACCACGTGGCCCAGAAGTTGATCACGACGACCTTCCCGCGTAGCGACGAGAGGCGCAGGGAGCCGTCGCCGTTCAGCCGTTTCAGGTCGAAGTCCACCGCCAGCGGATGCTTCCCTCGGTTGAAATCCTGCGCGACGCTGCTCCGGTCGTTCTGGACGACTTTCCAGATGAGGAGCCCGAGCAGCAGCGCGACGAGCCCAAGCGCGGCGACCTGGCCTACAAGCTTGAGTCTGAACATCAGGCGGCGACGATGAACACCGTCGTCCCAATGTCGACGGTGTTGAACAGCCATTCGGCGTCTGCGATGTACATCCGGATACAGCCGTGCGAGACGGAGTAGCCGATCGATCCGGGATTCGGAGTCCCGTGGATGCCGACGCCTGGAGCGGAGAGGCCCATCCAGCGCGTGCCCAGTGGGTTGTTCGGGCCCGGCGGGATCGGCTTCTGGCCTCTCGCCCAGCGCGAGTTCGGCGGATACCACCAGGGATTGCGCCACTTGACCTGGATCCGGAAGCGCCCGAGCGGGGTCGGATAGATCGACTGGCCCGTGGCGACGCGGAAGGAGCGGCGCAGCCGGTCGTAGTGATAGAGGAGCAGGTGGTTCGAGCCCCGGCGGATGACGATCACGGAGCGGAACTCGCTGCGCAGGATGCTCGCCTGCTGCGAGCGGCGGTGCTTGATCCGCACGGCCGCGCGACTCGTCTCCCGCAGGCGCGCGACGATCGTCTCCGTGAGTCGCGGCCGGTCGATCGTGAGGCCGGGGCGGTCGGGAACGATGACCGGCTTCAGGTGGCGCAGGAAGACCTGGGCGTCGACGGGGCGCCGGTTGAAGCGGAGCGAAACCGCGCGGACGTAGGCGCGCACGACCCGGCCGTCGATGACGACCGGGAGCGTGAGTGGGGTCCCCGGCTCGGCGATATTCGCGCGTGCGATCGCATCGTCGACGCGCGCGCTCGCCCCGAGCCCGCTGGGCGGGGGCGCGAGCCGGTGGCGCCGGTCGAGGATGACCGGTAGCGGCAGATCGAAGCGCTCCTGGACGAGGGTCGTCGCCTCCTCCGGCGTCAGGCCCCCGACGGCGATCCCCGAGATCGTCACGCCCGGCGGGATCAGTGCGGGCGGAGGAGCCGTCGTCGTCGCACCGGTCGTCGTGGTCGCAGTCGAGCCGGTGGTCAGCAGGGCCGCCGCGGCTACACCGCCGGCCAGGACCACGGCCGCGAAGGCGCCCGCAACAGCGCAGGCGAGCCCACCGACGGCAAAGCCGAAGAGACGTTTCACGCTAGGAGTGTAGCCCTCTACCCGGCGAAGATCCGAGGGTCGTCGGTGATGATGCCGTCGACTCCGAGGCGGTCGAGCCTTCGCAAAGCTGCGCGGTCGTTGACCGTCCACACGAGCACCGCCACGCCGAGGGAATGGCAGCGCTCGACGGCCGCCCGGGTGACCAGCCGCCGGTCGAGCGTCGTGGCGGACACCTCCCCCTCGCCGGCGATTGCCTCGATGCGATAAGGAAGCGCCAAGCGCAGGCCCAGGCGCACGGGACCGACGACCGGCACGAAGGTCCGACGCCCGCCGACGTAGAGCCGGCCCGGTGGATACGTCCGGCTGCGGGCGAGGCCGGGCTCGAGCCGCCGGAGAGCCTGGAGCGTCCCGAGGTTGTTGGTGGCCGCAACGGTTCTCAGGACGAGATCGTGCCGCCGCAGGGCCTCGACGAGCTCGCCCTCGAGCCCGCCTCCCTTCACGTCGATGAGGAGCCCGGTCTCGGGGCTCTGTTCGGCGAGAAACGCGAAGACGTCGTCCAGAGTCGCCGGCTCTGCCTTGAGCTCGCGGTGCGAGTGGCCGAGGACGAGCGTGCGGTTAGGCCCCCAGAGGACGTCGAGCTCCACCATGTCGACCCCGAGCGCCAGGGCGGCCTCGACCGCGTCCATCGTGTTCGCCGGCGCGAGCGCCGCTGCGCCCCGGTGCCCGATCCGGAGCAGCGGGCCGTTCCCCCGCAGGAGCGTATGGGTCACGGCGCGGTCGGCAGCGGGTACTCCTCGAAGCGGCCGCCGTGGGCCGCGAACTCGAGGATCATGCGGTCGGTGATCCATTCGACCGGGGCACGGTCGTCCGTCCAGGGATCGGCCGCCGGCAAGGCGGTCTTCATGCCACGCGCCAGCAGGTGCTGGAGCGACCGGAGCTGAGCCGGGCCGTGGGCGAGGCGCTGCGCGAGAAGCTCCCTCGGCTCGGCCTGGTCGAGGCCGATCACGAACTGGTTGAAGCGGAGGGGCTGCCACGTAAGCACGAGCGGGAACTCCGTCGCCAGGGTCCCGGAGACTCCCTCCGCGAGCCTGTGGTCGCTGGGGGTGGCCGCGACGTTGAGGACGATCGCGCCGCCCGGAGCCAGGCGGGAGCGCGCGAGCCGGAAGAACTCGCGGGTCGCGAGGTAGAAGGGCACGTAGGGCGGCCGGTAGGCATCGATCACGATCAGGTCGTACCGCGCATGCGTGCGGCGAAGGAAGGGCCGCGCGTCGGCAGTGATCACGTGCAGCCGAGGGTTGTCGTCCAGCCCGAAGAAGCGACGACCGACCGCCGTCACGGCCGGGTCGAGCTCGACGCCGTCGACGCGGGCCTGCGGGTAGAAGACGCCGAGGGCCCGCGCGGTCGTGCCGCCTGCGTTGCCGAGGATCGCGACCCGGCGAAGAGGTCGGCCGAGCAGGGGCGGGACGGCGAGGTAGGTGTCCCACTCGCCGCCGGTCAGCACCGAGTCGCGGCGCCAGATCGAATGCACGGCGAGCCCTTCGTTCAAATAGAGGCGGCGCACGCCGTGCTGCTCGGTGACGTGGATGAACTGGTAGCGGGACTCGTGCTCGTAGATGAGCCCCGGCTCGGCTCTGACGGCTCCGGGTGGAACTGCGAGCAGCGCCGCGATCGCGGCTGCGACGACGAGCCAGCGGCGCCCGAGGAGCGCGGCACCTGGAAGCGCCACGACCACGGCAGCCCCGAGCAGGGTGCGCTTCGTCCCGATCGCGGGAATGGCGACCAGCGCGGACAGAAACGTGCCCAGGAGGCTGCCGACCGTCGAGAGCGCGTATAGGCGCCCCGCCACCGATCCTGCTTCGCGCACGTCGTCGATCGCGAGCCGCACCGCGAACGGCGCGACCATGCCCAGTAGCGTCACCGGCGGCGCGAAGAGAGCAAGCACCGCGAAGAACGAGCCGATCGCGGCTCCCGCAGAGACCTGATCGAGCCCCTTCACCGACACGTCCAGGAAAGGCCCGGCCGCAAAGGGCACGGCGGCGATCAACACCGCTGCGGCGAGGACGATGCCGCCCAGCAGTCGAGGGTCAGGACGCCGGTCCGCGAACCGGCCTCCGAGCCAGTACCCGAGCGAGAGCGAGGCGAGCACGAGCCCGATCACGTTCGCCCAGACGATCGTCGAGTTGCCGTAGTACGGCGCGAGCAGCCGCGCGGCCCCAATCTCGGTCGCGAGCGAGCCGGCCCCCGCGCAGAAGACGAGGGCGTTCAGCGAGAGCGAGAGAGCACGGCCCTCGGCCGCTTCGCGCGGCCGCTCCCGCACGGGGAGAGCTTCAGCCACCGGTGCGGCGGATGACGACGACCGCGTAATCGTCCTCGGGCTCTCCGGCGAAGGCGCGCACGTCGGCGACGAGGTGCTCGGCAAGAGCCTGGGCGGAGAGCTCACGGCCCGTCGCGAGCGCCGCCTCGAGCCGCTCCTCGCCGTAGAGGTCGGCGTCCTGCCGCGCCTCGACGAGGCCATCCGTGTACAGGCAGAGAGCAGACCCCGGCCACAGCGTGGCGGCGAGCTTCTCGTAGCGCTGGCCCGCCTCGATGCCCAGTGCGAGCCCGCGCGGTGCGAGCGCCGCGACGGTCCCGTCGGGAGCAAGCAGGCGCGCCGGCGGATGCCCCGCGCTTGCCGCCGAGACCGCACCCGTCACCGGGTCGACCGTGACGCAAAGCATCGTCACGAAAGTCCCGCCGGCGAGCTCGCCGAGCGCGACCTCGTTCACCTGAGCGAGCAGCTCCCCCGGATCGGGATAGAGGCGCACGAGCGACCGGAAGGCGAACTTCGCGAGCGCCATGTCGGCGGTGGCTTCGATCCCGTGGCCGCGGGCGTCGCCGAGCACGACGGCGAGGTGGCCGTCCGGCAGCGTCAGGAAGTCGTAGACGTCGCCTCCGACCTCGACGCGCGCGGAGGACTCGTAGACCGCGCCCACCTCGAGCCCCGGAACGTCCGGCAGGCCCCGGGGCAGCAGCGAGCGCACCATCGTGTCCGCGAAGGCCTTCTGCTGGTGATAGAGGCGTGCGTTGTCGATTGCGAGTGCCGCCTGGCCGGCGACGAAGAGCGCGGTCTCGACGGCTTCCGGGCCGATGCGGTGCTCGGGGTCAAGCGAGACGACGGTCAGCGTCGCCAGCAGCTCGGCCGGCGTGGCGATGGGGACGACGACCGCCGTCGAGCCCTGCTCGAGGAAGGGGACGAGCAGCTCGTACGACGATCCGAGCCGCCGTGCGCTGCGGGGATCGAGGACGAGCGGCCTGCCCATCCGGAACAGTCGCCGGCCCGGGAGCTTCTCCACGGACTGTTCTCGCGTCATGAGCGGGCGCAGCGGCTCCTCGAGCCGCGGATCGGCGACGTAGATCTCCTTGACGACGAGCTGGTCGCCCCGCTCGTCTTTCATGCGGACGACGGCCGCGTCCGCCTCGAGCAGCTCGACGGCCGCGCGCGTCACGGCCTTGAGCGTGGCGTCGAGCGAGAGGTTCTCGGCAAACGAGCGCGAGATCTCGTACAGGGCACGCAGGCGCTTGGCCGACGTCCGTTCAGCAGCGAGCGCCTCCTCGCGCTCCGAGGCGAGCCGCTCCGTTCGCTCGTGCAGCTGTGCGTTCTGGACGGCGACCGCGAGCTGGCTGGCGAGAGCCGCGAGGAGCGACGACTCGTTCGCCGAGAGCTCGCGCCCGCGCGGGAGGTAGGCGGCGAGCAGGCCGATCAGCTCCTCGCGGGCGACGAGCGGCACGGCGAGCACCGCGTGGATCTTGGCCTCGCCGACGGCCTCGTTCACCGACGCGAGACGCAGGTCGGCCTGTGCGTCCGAGACGTGCAGCATTCCCTGCGCGCGGAGCGGGCCGAACGCCAGCTCGAGCAGCCGCTCGGCGACCGCGAGCTCCGCGACCGTGCCTCCGTGCCCCGCTTCCGGTCTCAGTCTCATCCCCTGGCGCAGGTACACGGCCACGCGCTCCGAGCGCAGCAGCTCGGACACCCGCGCGACCGCGGTCTCGAGCGTGTGCGCGAGCGAGAGCTCGGCGGTGGCCTGGCCGACGACGGCCAGCAGCGCCTCGGAGCGCTCGAGCTCGAGCGACGTCGCCTGCGCGCGCTCGCCGGCGCGCAGGGCCTGGGCTGCCCGGACGGCGAACGTGCCCAGTCGGTCGAGGTCTGCCGCCGTAGGCGTCGTCCCCGCGGCGAAAACGAGCTCGAGAATGCCGACGGGCGGCTGGCCGAGCGTGAAGCTTGCCACTGTCCGCCCGTTCCCGTCGGCGTCGGGCTCGAGCCGCACGGGGTCGCGCTCGGCCAGAGCGCGCCCGGCCCGCTCGTGCCGGAGGCGTTCGTCGATCGGCCCCACCGACGCGAGCGGCTCGAGCCTGCCGTCAAGGCCCGGATACCAGAGGACTGCCGCCTCCGCACCCGCCGCCCGGGCCGAGATGCGCACGACTTCGTCCGCCGCGCGGGCCCGGTCGAGGCCCGCTGCGAGCGCGTCGCCCGCGAGCGAGAGCACCCGAGCGAAGGACGCACGGTCGGCGGCGGCGCCGTTCGTGTCGAGAAAGGCGCGCAGGACGAGACCGAGCTGCGCGGCGGCAAACCGCGCCGCGACCATGTCGCCGGGCGCAAACACGCCGCGCGAGCGGAACAGTGTGAGGCTGCCGAGCACCTTCCCGCCGGCGCGAGCCGTCAGGAGCACGACGTCTGTCGCCTTGGCCCGGCGGGCCGCCCGGCGGACAGCCTCGGGTAGTTGGTCTCCCCTACTCTCGTCGCCCGTCAGTTCAACGACCGGGAAGCTCGAGCCGGCGAGCTCTGCTGCGAGCACCTCGGAGAGCGAGACGACGCTCCGCGCGTCCAGCATCCCATTCTCCCCGGCGACCCGGATCACGGCCGCTTCGGCGCCGGTCGCCTCGGCCGCCGCTTCTGCGAGCGCCCGCAACGCTCCCTCGAGCTCGTTCTCCTCGGCCGCGCGGCGCCCCCCGGCGGCGAGCGCAACGAGCGCCTGCTCGGAAATGCCGTCCATCTCCGCTCAAAAAGTACTCCTGATGGCCGGTCGAAGACCAGCCGCCCGTTTACACTCCCCCCATGGCCCAGCCCGCCCGCCGCCCCGAAACGGTCGACGAGGCGCTCGATCTCGATCCAGTTGCCGTCCAACGGGCGTACCAGCTGCATCGAGCGAGGCGCCGCGCCCACCGACACCGCCGAGAGGAGACCAAGCGCGCCAAGCTTCGCTTCTGGCTCGTCCTCCTCGGCCTCGTGGCGGCCAGCGCCTACATCGGCATCATCATCTGGCACCAGATCGAGCGCACGTTCGGTTTGTAGATACTTCGACCACCGTGGAGCCTTCCGAGCCCTATCCGCCCGAGCGTCCGCCGCCTCCCGTCGCAGGGGAGCCCGAGCACGACGTGATCCTCCCCCTCGCCGGCGGCATCTGGGCCGCAGGCGAGCGGGTGACCGCGCTCGCGGGGTTCGTGCTCATGCTCTCGACGTTCATGGGCTGGTACTCGGGCTCCGGCTCCGATCCGGGCCCGACGATCGGAGTCATCGGCTGGCACACGGGAGCGATCGGCAAACTCGTCTTCCTGCTCGGGCTCGCCGTGGTCGTGCTCGTCGTGCTCCGGGAGCTCGGGATCGAGCTGCCCGCCACCGTCCCGGAGAGCCTCGTCATCATCGTCATTGGCTCGCTGGCGACGATCCTCGTCCTTATTCGCCTGATCTCGATTCCCGATCAGTTCTACCCGAGCGACGGCCGCGGCATCGGGATCTGGATCGCCTTCATCTCTGCCCTGGCGCTGATCGTCGGCGGGCTCCTGCGAGCAGGCGAAGAGCTGTAGCGATCGCGAGGCCGAGCACCGCTCCCCCCAGCACGTCCAGGGGGTAGTGGACGCCGTTGTAGACACGGGAGAACGCGATCAGCGCGGCAAGCGCGAAGAGCGGCACCTTCGGCAGCGGAGCGAGGGACGCGAGCAGCGCCGCGCAGGCAAAGCTCGTGGCCGCGTGGCCCGACGGGAAGCTCGGGTCGTGCGGGACGTGCACGAGCGGGCGTGGCTCGGCAAACCGCATGGCCGGACGCTCTCGACCGATCGCCTCGCGCAACCCGTACGCCGTCAGGTCCGCGATCAGATCGCCGGCAAGCACCCACACGAGGATGAAAGGCCGGCGCCAGAGCAGGGCCGCGAGCGCTGCGATCAGCACCCAGATCAATCCCGTCGAGCCGAGGTGCGAAAGCGCAACGAAGAGGTCGTTGAGCCAGTGGATCCGGTGCTGGACCACCCAGCGCTCGGTCCTTGTGTCGAGCGAGATCAGGCCGGAACGAGCTGCTTCGTGGAATCGATCAGTTGCTGCGGCGTGAAGGGCTTGCCGACAAACCCTTGCGCCCCCTTGGCCGTGGCGGTCTTGAGCGACTGCTCGTCGACCTTGCCGCTGAACATGATGACCGGGATCGCACCGACTCCGTGGCGCTCCTGGACCCGGCGGAGCATCTCCCAGCCGTCGACCTGCGGCATCATCACGTCGAGGAGGATCAGGTCGGGCGGCTCCTCATCGAGCGCCTGCAGGCCCTCGTCGGCGTTCGAGGCCTCCCGGACCGCGTAGCCCTCCATCTCGAGGTTCACGCGCACGAACTCGCGGAGCCGGGCATCGTCGTCGACGATCAGGATCAACCGTCTCCCCTCAGTTCTGCGCGAGGCGGTTGAGGCCCCTCGCTCGAGGAACTGGTCGAGGTCGACGCGCCGGTAGCGGCGGTGGCCGCCGGGCGTGTAGAAGGCGCGCAGACGGCCGTCATCGGACCATTTTCGAATCGTGCTCTGGGCCATCCCGAGGTACTTGGCCGCTCGCCCGAGCGTCAGCCAGTCGGGCTCGTTGGCCGGAACCGGCGGGCTCGCTGCCGTGTCGTCGTCCGCCATGCAGGGAATCTATCGAAAAGTGGTGATTTCTAATAATGGGTCGAAACTCAGGGAGCGCTCGGGACCGTGACGGTGATCGTCTCCGCGCTCAAGGTCCCGGGCACGAGCGTCCGGACTGACGTCTTCGTCCCGGCCGGTGCAGACGAGTCGTCCAGCGCCTGCCCGAGCGCCACGCCTGCGCCGAAGAGGACGAGCGCGGCGGCCGAGCGAAGCGCCCAGGTGCCGAGGCGGCGGCGCCGGTCCCTCTGCGGTCGCGGCCTATGGCGCGTAGTCGATAGCACGGCGGGCATAGAGGTGGAACGCGGAGTCCTGGATGATCGTGAGGTGTCGCGCGGCGCCGAGCAGGTCATAGATCCAGCGGTCGGCTTCGTTGTAGGCCTGGGTGAGCTCGGCAAGCGTGAAGGTCTGGCCGACCCGGCGGTTCAGCTCGTCGACGACGGCACTCACCTCGGAGTGGAGCTGAAGGTTCAGCGCAGGGTCGACCGAGTAGGACTGGAGCCTGCGATGCCCCTCTTCCCACTGCTGGCGAGCGTGCTCGACGGCGACGGCGCTCATGTCGGAGCGCCGGATGATACGGCCACGCCGCGGGCGTTCATGCAACAAGTCCGAGGCCAGAGTGGGTCGATCTCCGCGAGGATCCGCTCGCCGAGCTCGTAGCCCGGGCGGGCCAGCGCGAACGCGGCGTGCGCGTGCAGGCATTTGAGCTGCTCGGGATTGTGCGAGCCGCCGATGCCGAGCTCGAGCGAGGCTCCGCCGTCGGGGCCTGGGTCTCCGGCGGCCAGCTCGGTACGTACGCGACGCTGCTCGTCAGTCGCGCGGGCAAGGCTGGCGGCAAGGGCCGGCTTGCTCTGAGCGGCCTCGCTCCAGCGTTCGACTCCGCCGGCCGCCTCGAGCCTCGAGATCGCGGCGACGAGCTGCGGGCAGGTGACGTAAAACGTCGTCGGGAACGGATCGCCCGACTCGTCGTAGGCGGACTGCTCGGTGACCGCGGGCGCGCCGAACGGACAGCGGACGACGACGCGCCGGAACGCGCGCGGACGGCGGCCCAACTGGAGCTCAATCACCTCCCGATCGTCCATGGCCGACGAAACGTAGCCGCGTGGTTCGCGCTAGCGCGGATTCTTTTCGTGCTGGCGGCGCCAGCCGGCGATGCCCTTGACGATGAAGAGGCGCTCGCCCGGTTTGACGTAGCCGATCCCGCGCGCCTCGCGGGTGAGCGCGGCGGGCGTGTCGGCCTCCGCGAGCCGGCGCTCGAGCCGCAGCTTCTGAGCACGGAGCAGGCGCACCTCCTGCGACCGGCTCGCCACCGCATCACGGGTGGACAAGTAGCTGCGAAGCGGCTGTGAGTAGAGGAACGCGACGAACAAGATCACGGCCACGCCGAGCCAGCGCAGAAGGATGCGCGAAGCTGCGGGTCGTCGCCCGCGACGTCGTGGAGCCGAACGAGCCATGTCGGCCATGTCTTTCGCGGGCGGCGGTCACCGTCCTCCACGGTGGCGAGACCCCGCGCAAGGGTCGCCGATTGTCGGATCCGAAGACCCCACACCCGTACTTGCGTGCCGTGGCGAGGGCCAGGCCCTGGACAGGTCTCGAGCGGCCCTGGCTAGGGCCAGGCCCTGGACAGGTCTCGGGCGGCCCTGGCTCGGGCCAGGCCCCGGACGTGGCCCGAGGGACGACACCGCACCTGCCGTTGGTCACGTGTCGCAGCATCGCGGCCGGAGCCGGGCTTTGCCCGGCGGGAGGCCAACACTCAGCCAGCGACCCGGAACCGTGAAGGAGGCACGGGGGAAACATCGCTCCCGGTAAAAGCATGCGGAGAGTGTCTGGGTTTCCCTAGTAGCGGTGTAGGCCAAACGCAGGCGTTAGTTTCCCCCGTGAAGCGAGCGAAGCGAAGCGCTATGCAAGATCCACTTTGATCACGTTCGTCGTGCCCGGGAGGTTGACCGCCGTGCCCGCGGTGATGACGACGAGGTCGCCCTCATCCACGAGCCCGCTCGCGCGGGCGGCGTCGACCGACCGCGTCCAGATGTCCTCCACGTCCACGGCCTCCTGCATCAACATCGGGGTCACGCCCCACTCGATCGCCATCTGCCGCAAGGCGTAGACGTGATGCGACATGCCGATGATCGGCCTGCGGGGGCGAAGCCGAGCGACCGCAGACGCGGTCGCGCCCGTAAAGGTCGGTACGAGGAGCGCGCCCGCGCCGAGCGACTCGGCGAGATCACAGGCCGCATTCGACATCGCCTGCCCGACCGTGGGCTCCTCGCTCGCTTCCGGCAGCTCATGGCGGTAGCCGAGACTCGGCTCGACGGCTCGGGCGATCCGATCCATGTACGCGACGGTCTCGACGGGATACTCGCCGCGAGCCGTCTCGCCGGACAGCATCAGCGCAGAGCTCCCGTCGAGGATCGCGTTGGCGACGTCACTCGCCTCGGCCCGCGTTGGCTCGAGCTGGTGGATCATCGACTCGAGCATCTGCGTCGCCGTGATCACCGGCTTTGCGCGCTCGAGCGCGGCCAGGATGATCCGCTTCTGCACGAGCGGCACGAGCGCGGCGCCGATCTCGACGCCGAGGTCGCCGCGCGCGACCATCACCGCATCCGTCTCGACGAGAATCGCGTCGAGCGAATCGACCGCTTCGGCCTTCTCGATCTTCGCGATCACATGCGTCTCGGCGCGCGAAGCGGTAATCAGCTCGCGCAGGTCCCGGACGTCCGCAGCCGAGCGGATGAACGACAGGGCGACGAAATCGACACCGAGATCGAGCGCGAAGTCCAGGTCATCCATGTCCTTCCGCGTCAGCGACGGGATCGGCACCGGCACACCGGGCACGTTGACGCCCTTGTGCGTCTCGACGATGCCGCCAGCGACGACGACGCAGCGCGCGCGGCCGCGATCGACGCTCTCGACGCGCAACCTGACGAGCCCGTCGTCGATCAGGATCTCGTGCCCGATCTGCAGCACCTCGCAGACGGCAGTCGGACTGACCGGCAGCTCATCGGCGCGGGCGGTGTCCTGTGCCGCGACGACGATCTGGGCGCCCCGCTCGAGCGTGACCGGCTCGGCCAGATCGCCGATCCGTACCTTCGGCCCCTGGAGGTCGGCGATGACTGCGATCGGGCGGCCGATCTCCTCTTCGATCTCGCGCACGAGCCGCGTCCGCTCCGCGTGCTCCTCGTGTGTCCCATGCGAGAAGTTGAGGCGCGCGGCGTTCATCCCGGCTTCCGCGAGCGCGAGCAGGGTCTCGCGCGACGATGACGCAGGGCCGATCGTCGCGACGATCTTCGTCCGGCGAGGCATCTGAGCGGCGATGTCCTCAGCGTACCGAGAGACTCGGGCAGACTTTCAGCCGATGAGCCTTCAAGACGCGTGAGAGCAGCGTGCGCCGGACTGGGTTCGGTGGGCCCGAGAGCCGGATCACGACAGCTACTGGCGCCACCACCGTGATCGGTTCTTGCCGCTGGTCCCGCCGCCCGGTCGGCTGACCCTGGACATTGGCTTCAGACCTGCCCTTAGAAGACGGCGCTGCCGACCTCGCGATCGCGTTCATGTCTCTGATGGACATCGACGACATGCAGGGGGCTGTGCGGGAAGCGGCCCGCGTGCTCGAGCCCGGCGGCCGGTTTGTCGCGGCGGTCGTGCATCCGATGAACTCGGGCCACCAACTCGACCGAGAGCACCCGGAGAGCCGCCTCGTCATGACCGAGGACTACTTCGACCGGCGGCGCTACCGCGATGAACTGGACCCCGGGGGGCTACGAATGACGTTCGAGAGTAGGCACTGGACGCTCCAGGACTACTTCGACGCTCTCTTGGCCGCGGGGCTCAGCATCGAAGCGCTCCGCGAAATCGGGGCGCCCGACCATCCCCGCTGGTCGCGCTACCCACTCTTCCTGCACTTCTGCGCCGTGCGCGCCTAAGGCTGTCCTTCCGGCAGGCCTCGTTTCCGCAACTCGCGCTTTGCGGCCAGGACCTGCTGCTGGAGATCGTTCAGGTTCCGCGGATCGGCCGGCTCCGTGAGCGGCTCCATCAGCATCCTGCTCCGGAAGACCTCCGTGCGCCAGCTGCTGATGCGGTCGAGAGCGTCCCGGAAGGCCTGCTCGGGCGTCGGCGGCCTCGGGCTCCCGAGGCTCAACGTGTCGCCCAGATGGTTCGCATTCCGCACCCGCGCGCCCATGTCCGGAATCTGGCCGTTCTTCATGCAGAAGCGCAGCAGGACCGTCTTGATGATCGACGTGTGGTCGTAGACGACGCTGGAGACGCTGGAGCGGGGCGTGTACGGAGAGACGACGAGCGACGGGACCCGCACGCCGTAGGTCCGGAAGGCCGGCTTGTCGTCCGCCGCGGCGGGCGGCAGCACGTGGTCGAAGAACCCGCCGTGCTCGTCATACGTGACGACGAGCATCGTCTTGCTCCAGTTCGGGCTCTTGACGAGCGCGCTGTAGACCTTGAGCACGAGCTCCTGGCCCGCCTTGATGTCGGAGGGCGGGTGATCGTCATTCGATCCCGACGGCCCGATGAAGGAGACGTCGACGAAGTTCGGATCGATCCACGAGACGGCCGGCAGCTTCCCGTTCTTCGCGTCGTCGAGGAAGTTCCGCGGCGCCAGGAAGCTGCGCCGGTCGAAGTACGCGAACTTGTCGAGGTAGCCGAGGTAGAACTTGCTGTCGCTGAAGCGCAGGGTGCCGACATCGTGCGAGTACCAGCGCCACGAGACCTTGTGGCTTTCGAGGTGCCGGACGAACGAGGGCTCGTCGTAGATCGGAACCTTCTTCGGATCCTTGCTGCCGGCGGCGCGGCCCGCGACCGCGTAGAGCCGGTTCGGCCAGGTCGCACCCGGCACCGACGCGAACCAGCGATCGCAGACGCAGAACTCCCGCGCCAGATGGTCGTAGACGGGCAGGTCGCTGCCGTTGTAGTAGCCCATCACGACGTCGACCAGCTTCGCCTTCGGGCGACTCTTCGCAAAGTTGGAGACGAAGCCGCCCATGTTGTTCGAGACCTGCTCGGCGATGCAGGCGCCGCCGTGGCACGGGTCCTCGTCCTTCGTCAGCGCCGTTCGCTGGAGGTGCCGAACCTTGTAGCGCTTGCCCTTGTAGCTGTTCGACATGCTCGCCTGCAGGCCGTCGACGTCCGAGCGGGCGCCCTCGAGGCTGAGGTAGCCGAGCATGTGGTCGAACGACCGGTTCTCGAGCATGAGGACGACGATGTGCTCGATCTTCTGCAGGTTGGCCGAGGTTTCGTCGGCGACCGCCTCGACGTAGGTCGTCCGGGCGGAAGGTCTCTTCGCCGCAGCGCGCTTCTGCGGCGCTCGTCGCTGTCTGGCCATGGGGCTAGGGCTCAGAAGAGATCGGTGACATGAGCAGCTACCTCCTTCGGTAGGTTCGCCTCCTTCGTCAGCGTCTCGACGAACTGGGCATCGTCGGAGACCGTTAACGGGTCAAGAGTCAGCGGCACGAGCAGGTCGGCCAGCGGGGTTGACCCGGCGGCTTCCGTCAGCATCGCCGTGAAGTCCCCGTTCAGCGGCAGGTGCGGGCGCTGGTCGGTCCCGTCGTCCTCGTCGTGGTCGAGGACGAGCAGCAACGCGTCGGCGTCGAGCTGGGGCCGCGCGATCAGGTCCTTCGCGAGGTCGGGCAGGTGCTTCAGGCCGTCCGAGAGCAGGTCGGTCGCCGCTTTGAGCGTCAGTCCGCCGACGACGGGATCGCCGCTCGGCTGAACGAGATAGAGGAGCCGGGCCCGCCCCCCGATCGAGCCCGCCTCCGCCTTCGCCACAGCCTCCCCCAGGAGGTGCCGCATGATCTGGCTCGCGCCGTAGCGCGGCACGCCGTTGACGACGACGAGCTCGACGTCGTGCTCGCTGCGGGTGAAGAGATGACCGTGCGCGTCTCCGCCGGCGCCCGCGACGACGAGGAGATCGGCGCGCTTGCCGCCCGCGAGCGTGCCCACCTGCTTGTCCCAGTGGAGGATCTCCGCCGCGTTGCGCGTCGCCATCGACAGCAGCTCGAAGTCGGAGAAGCTGTCGCCGCCGAGCCCGCTGACGAGCCGCGCCACCTTCAGCTCCCCGAGCAGGTTCTTGCTCCCGCTCGGCGACCAGTCCGGGCCGAGCGCCATCGGCACGCCCGCCTCGCGCGCGGCGCCCACGTCGGCGGTCTGCCCGTAGAGCAGGAGGTTGCTGAGCGGTGACCAGACCATCCCCGCCTTGGCCTTCGCCAGCACCTGGAAGTCCTTCTTCTGGAGGGCGACGCAGTGAATCCCGGCGAGCGAGCCGGTGATCGCCCACTCCCCCGACGGCGCCCGGAGGGCCAGGAAGTGCGCGCGGGCCGCGTCGTCGGTGCCCTCGCTCAGATGCAGGAGCAGGCAGTCGAAGCTCTGCAGGCGCTTGAGGAACTTCTCGTGCTCCTTCGCGTCGACGTCGGCGATATGCGTGCCCGCCTGGGGCAGATCCGGGTCGCCCGTCTGCTCGACGTTCCTGACGATCCCCTTGTAGAAGTGCTGGATGCCGGCGACGCTCGAGAGCGTCATGCCCTGCGTCGTCGTCGTCCCGCCCACGAGGCACTTGCACTCGACGTAGCGGACGACGGCAGGGACGTACTTCGGCGTGTGGCCGAGAGCCTTCATCGGCCCGGTGACCAGCTTGCGATACAGGTCGCCCTGGGCCCACTGATCGCGATTCGTGAAGCGCTTCGGGACGTCCCAGAGCTGAAGGGCGTTGTAGCTCAGGTGGTCGTGCAGGTCGATCAGGCCGGGATAGATCGTCCCTTTCGTCTCCAGCACCTTGACGCCGTCGAAGCCCGCGGGCGCCGGCACGCCGGCGGACTGAACTGCCGCGATCGATCCCTTGTCGACGTAGACGACGCCGTCGTCGAGAACCTGCTTGTCGTCGTTCATCGTCACGACTCGCCCGCCCAGGGCGAACGTCGGGCCGTCGAGCGGATCGACCGGGACGCGCGCGAACTCGCTCAGTGCGAGCCGTCCTTCGGCGCCGTCCAGATCAGCGTGTGACCGTCGTCCGGACTGGGTCGGGCGACGCAGTTGTTATGGCGAGAATGTCCCTGCCTGCCCGCGGAGTCGTCGCCGAGGAACGCGGGCACGCCGAACGGCAGGTCGCGCCGCGGAATCGCGGCATAGTCGGCCTCCCGAAACGACGCGCCGTAATTGGCGCCGCTCGCGTCGCCGTCGGAGTCAGGGGCGACGTGCTGGCGCAGCCTCACGATCGCATCGTGCCACTCGCGCAGGAGCGTTCCCTCGTCGCGACTACTCGGATGCGGAATCCGCTCGACCGGAACGCTCGGCGGGTGCACCCACAGGTCGAAGGCCTTCTGCGCATTCCCGCCAAAAGCGATCACCGCATCGACCGCGCCCGGCCGCACGGCGTCGTAGAACTGATTGCGCCAGGCCAGCTGCGCGGGCTCTGCGAGCAGCCCCGGGGCGTCCGCCCCGAAGCTCGGATGCAGCGCGTACGGAAACGCGTTCACGCAGAGGTAGGAGCGCGTCAGCCCGAGCTTCGAGAGGAACCCCTGCACCCGCTGGCCCGCGTCGCCGACGAGCGTCCGGTGGGCGATCCGCTCCGTCGGCCCCGGATCCGAGGCGATGCAGAGGACGCGGGCCGTCCCGTCCAGGCGGCCCCGGTAGAAGACGGGGCCCCACGCGGTCCAGAACGCCTTCGGCTTGCCCGGCAGGGGGCACCGCAGGCAGAGCGAGGCGATCGCCTGCGGTGGCCCCGGGTCGTAGTCCGCGCTCATGCTCAGCGCCTGCCTGACCGCTTACCGCTTCCGCGCGGTCGTGGTCTTCTTCCTCGCGGTCGTCTTCCTCCTCGTCGTCCGGCGCTTGGCCGTATCGGGCTCGACGGCGTGGATGGCCCAAAAGTCCCGAGCCAGCCCCGGGTCGGTCAGGTAGCCGTACGGCATGGTGTAGTAGCCCTTCAAGCCCCAGCCCGTGCCCCACGAGTTGCGGACGATGAACCGCTGGATCTTGTCGTCGTAGCCGATGGCGAGCACCGCGTGACCGCCGATCAGCTGCTCGCCCCGCGGGGGCAGCGGCACCTCACCGGTCTTTGCGACGTCGGCGCTCATGAAGCTCTCGTAGACCGAGAACCCGAAGACGAACGGCAGGCCCGAAGCGAGGCAACCCTGCATCTGGTGCAAGTTCGCCAGCACGCGCCGGTAGATCAGCGCCTGGTGCTTCTTCGCCTCGGTATACGCGGTCTTGGGCGGCTTCTCCGTGAACTTCGGGATGTCGTACGGCCAGGTCGTCTCCTGGCAGACGCCGACCTTCGCCACGCTCTTGATCCCGTCACGGATCATCGCGCCGCTATCGGTATCGACCGTGCCTTCCATAGCGCGCTCGTTGTAGTAGATGAAGAGGCGCGAGGGCATGAAGTCCTTCTGCCCCTCCTTGATCTGCTCGAACTCGAACGCCGCGCCGATCGCGTTCGCCGTGCAGCTGCCGAGCTCACCCTGGTCGTAGATCTTCGGCATCTTCGGCCTCAGGTCGACCTTTGTCGGAAGCTTCGTCAGGACCGCTTCCGGCGCCGAATACATGAAGTCTCGCGCGTCCGGAAGATCAGGGACCCACCCGAACCGCTGCACTGCTCGGGGGCGAAGGCCTCCGTTGACTGCATTGCTCACTACGAACCTCCTCGCTCGGTCGCCTCTGCTTCGTCGGCGACGTTGACTGTGATGACGTGAGCTCCGATCGGCTCCACGTCTTGTTCCCATGTCCGTCGTTGGACCAGGTGGACACGCGTCGTGCCCGCTCGTTGACCCCGAACGCTCAGAAGCTCGTTCGGGCTGAACGTCCGTTGGCCGATGGCCGCGTCATCGGCAGGTTCGAACCGTGTCAAGGCCTTGACGACCTCCTCATCGTCGACCGTCGCCTCCCACACGTAGCCGGCACCGGCCCGACTCGGCAGCAGGACTGACGTCTCGTCTCCGGTGCGGAGCGAGAGTCGGTCGGGAAGCTCGGTCGACTCCGTCAAGTTCTCTCCGAGCGTGGCACGTTCCAGCACCGCCCTCAATCCGCGCTCCCGGTAGCCGCAGCTCGACGACCCTTGGGCGCATGCGGCGGGGCTTTCTTCGGCTCGTCCTCGTCCGGCTCCTGCTCCCCGAGGAACCGGGCTGCGCCCCCGGTGATGATCTTCGCTCGCCGCTCGCTGAACCCCGCGGCGAAGGCAAGCGCACCGTAGAAGAACGCCGTGGGGTTGCCGTTGCCGGCATGAATCTGAATCAGGCCGCCGCGCAGGGAGAAATAGAGGACGATGGCGAAGATCGCGCCGATGATCGGCCGGAAGCTCCCCAGGCGCCGCAGCGCGGGCCGCCCCACCTCGTAGTCGATCGTGAAGCTGCCTCCTGCCGTCATCCTCGCCATCACGCTGACGAGCGCCCCGACGGCGCCCATCGTGTAGCAGATGAAGAACTGCTCGGTGTCGACCGCTTTGACGTCGAGCTGCCAGAAGAGCGCGTAGACGGCGCTTCCGATCACCGCGAGGACGCCGAGGCCGAGCATCATTCCCCAGAAGTAGATGAGCCGCCCCGTCTTCTCCCCGGCCCGGTCGTAGTACGTCTCGACCTGGGCGAGCTCGGATCGCGCCCGCTTGACCGTCCTGGCCTCGACTGCGTGGGCGGGCTTCCCGTCGCTCTGGTCGACGATTCCGAGGAGATAGGCCGCGACCGAGAGGATCCACTGCATGGCGATCCGCTCGCTCGTCCCGCTGAGGACTTCCGTGACGCGGATCGCGAGCGTCTCGCAGGTGTGCAGCCCGTGTCCGATCTCGGGAGCGCGCCTGGTCACCCAGTCGGTCGCGCTGTGCAGGCGGATGTTGGAGTGGCGACGCCACAGGAAGCCCCAGACCCGCGTGCCGGGCTTCTCCGTCAATGCGATACCCGAGGCTTCGCTCGTGCACCAGTACGCGTTCACGATCCGGCCGTTCTCGGCGACGAACCGGTCCAGCTTCTCCCTGTACTCGGCCTCGGCGGGGCTGTGCAGATCACCGTTCTTGTGGATCTCCTCGACGTGCAGATAGTGCGCCCAGACGAGCTCGGGAAACGACACCGATTCTGCGGCCGAGATGGCCAGCTCGCCCGCCCCATTGCGGCGACGGCGGAGCGCAAGCGCTCGCGGTGCGGATGTGGCCGAGCTAGACAACGGCTCCCTGCTTTCGATAGATCGTGGCAACCTCCTCGGTGCGGGACTGCTTCTTTCCGCTTCTGAACGCGGCGAGGTACGCGTCGAAGTCCCAGTTCGCCAGGAACTTCTCGGCGGCGCCACGGCCCGAGTCGTACAGCTCCTGCGCCCGGCTGCGCGGGAGGTCGAACTCCGTCGTGCGGACGCCTAGCGTCGGGATCGGGATCGTGCGGGCGAACTGCGCCTTCTCGATGTAGAGGCG
This sequence comes from Gaiellaceae bacterium, assembly GCA_035318925.1. Taxonomy (GTDB): domain Bacteria; phylum Actinomycetota; class Thermoleophilia; order Gaiellales; family Gaiellaceae; genus VAXT01. The sequence goes on along the minus strand of DATHDS010000017.1, from coordinate 23,616 downwards.
GTCGTGCGCTTCCATCATCGTGTGGAAGAGCCCCGAGAAGAGTTGCGACAGCCCACGTGCGCCGAGCGGGGCGGGCACCGGCTCCGGAATGCGCGACGCGATCGGGGTCTTCGGGTCCGGCTCGACGAGCAGGAGCCCGAACGTCGGCCACTCCGGCACCTCGTCGTCGGCGCAGTCGAACAGCCAGACCGGGAAGTTCGAGAGGATCCCGCCGTCGACGATCACGTGATCCTGGCCCGTCTTGTCGGCGACCCGGACCGGCCGGAAGAAGACCGGGATCGACATGCTCATCCGGATCGCCAGTGCGACCTCGAGCTCGTCCGGGTCGAGGCCGAGGACGCCGGCGTCGCGGGGCAAGACGAGCAGCTGGCGGCTGGTGAGGTCGGAGGCGATCACCTGGAGCCGCGAGCGGTACTTCTCGTCGTCGGAGTCGGTGTGCAGGTCGGCGAACGTCCGCACGCCCTTCGCGGCGAGGATCTCCCTCATCCAGCGGATGAACTCGTCCCCTTTGTAGATGCCGTTCGTGACCAGGACGCTGAGGGGCTTCCCCATGAAAGGAATCCGGTCCTCCCAGGAGCGGTCCTCGAACCGGCGATAGTCGAGCCCGAACGTGATGTCGCGAACCTCGGCCGACGTGTAGCCGGCGGCGATCACCGCCGCGGTGATCGCACCGGCCGAGGTTCCGGCGACGTTCTGCGGCTTCCACCCCTGCTGTTCGAGCATGGAGTACGCGCCTGCCAGACCGATCCCCTTGACGCCGCCGCCCTCGCAGACGAGGTCGAAGCGCTGGTCATCTCCGTTGTTGGCGGCCAACTCTGGTTCCTCCCGATAAGGAGCCGAAGGGCCGCAGACAACGGCTCAGCGTACGTCGTTGTCCATCTCAGCTTGGCCTTGTTGGCAGAAAATTTCAAGCAAGGTCCCGGGCCACGGGCCTGGGACTCGCAAAAAGTGCTTCGCACTTTCTGCGACTTAGGGCACGATTCGCGAGGAACGACACAGCCGATGGGCTCGCCCTTACAGAGCTTTGGCTGCGCCGGGATGAACCCGGCTCCGCCCGACATCGACTATCCGAGTGTCGACCTTCGTCGCGGAAACGCGTCCCAGCCGGGATAGACGGCCTCCGACCCCAGCTCTTCTTCGATCCGCAGGAGTTGGTTGTACTTCGCGACGCGGTCGGTCCGCGAGGGCGCTCCCGTCTTGATCTGTCCCGCGTTCGTCGCCACCGCGAGGTCGGCGATCGTCGTGTCCTCCGTCTCGCCGGAGCGATGCGACATGACGACGCCGTAGCCCGCCGAGCGGGCGAGCGCGATCGCGTCGAGCGTCTCGGTGAGCGTGCCGATCTGGTTCACCTTGATCAGGATCGCGTTTGCGACTTGCTCCTCGATCCCGCGCTCGAAGCGCTCGACATTCGTGACGAAGAGATCGTCGCCGATCAACTGGACGCGGTCGCCGAGCCGTTCGGTGAGGCCCTTCCAGCCGCTCCAATCGTCCTCCCCGGCCCCGTCCTCGAGGGAGACGATCGGGTAGCTCTCGACGAGCCCGGCCCAGTAGTCGACGAGGGTCTCGGCAGACTCGTCCCTGCCCTCGAAGCGATAACGCTCGCCGGTGAGCAGCTCGCTCATCGCAGGATCGAGCGCGATCGCGATCCTGTCGAGATGCCCGGCACGGTCGGCCGCTTCGAGGATCGCCTCGATCGCCTCCTCGCTGGAGCCGAAGTCCGGCGCAAAGCCGCCTTCGTCGCCGACTGCGGTCGCGAGCCCCCGTTCCTCGAGCAGCGCCTTCAGGGTGTGGTAGACCTCGACCGCGATCCGCAGGCCCTCGGAGAAGGTCTCCGCCCCGCCGGGGACGATCATGAACTCCTGGAGGTCGAGCGAGTTCGCCGCGTGCGCGCCGCCGTTGACGACGTTGAGCAGCGGGACCGGCAGCACGTGGGCCTCAGCACCGCCCACCCAGCGATAGAGCGGAACTCCCTCGTCCGCAGCGAAAGCTCTGGCCGCGGCGAGCGAAACACCAAGGATCGCGTTGGCTCCGAGTCGGCTCTTGTTCGGGGTTCCGTCGAGTTCGATCAGCGCGCGGTCGAGCGTCTCCTGGCTCGCGGCGAACTCCAGGACTACGGCCTTCGCGATCTCCCCGTTGACGTTCGCGACGGCGCGCGTCACAGCTTTGCCGCCGTACGCATCACCGCCATCGCGGAGCTCGACGGCCTCGAACTGCCCCGTGGATGCGCCAGAGGGTACCGCGGCGCGCCCGAAGGCGCCTGACTCCATCCCGACCTCAACCTCGACCGTCGGATTCCCGCGCGAATCGAGAATTTGGCGCGCGTGTACCGAAGAGATTCGACTCATAGCTCCTCCTTCGCCCGGTCGAAGTAACGGTCCTGCTCGCCGAGCTCGAGCGCGGCGAAGCGCTCGCCGGAGTCTGCCGCAAGCTGCTCCGCCCGTTCCACCCGGGTGACGAAACGCTCGCTCGCGCGGCGTAGCTCCAGCTCGGGATCCACGTTCAGCCTTCTGGCGACGTTGACCGTGGCGAACAGCAGATCGCCGAGCTCCTCCGCGACCCGCTCGTCCGGCGCGACCTCGGGTGCAGGCTCGTCGGCGCCGGCGAGCTCCACCTCGAGCTCGGCCAGCTCGCTGCGCAGATCCTCGAGTGCCTCCGCGACGTTCGGGTACTCGAACCCGACGGCCACGGCGCGGCGCTGCACCTTGCGGGCCATGAGCAGGGCGGGCAGCGTCTCGGGGACGTCGTGAAAGATCCCTTCCCGCCCCTCCTGCTCGGTCTTCAGCTGCTCCCAGCGCTCACGGACGCGGCCAGGCGTCTTCGCCTCCGCGTCACCGAAGACGTGGGGATGCCTCGTGACGAGCTTCGCGTGGATTCCCCGCGCCGCCTGCTCGAGGTCTCCCTGGCCCTGTTCCTGAAGGAGCAGCGCGAGGAAGTAGACCTGGAAGAGGAGGTCGCCCAGCTCGTCGAGGAGCTTGTCGGGGCGGTCGCCGAGCGCGGCGTCGGCGACCTCGTACGCCTCTTCGACCGTGTGCGGCACGATCGTGCGAACGGTCTGCTCCCGATCCCAGGGGCAGTCACGCCGTAGACGCTCGGTCAGCTCCTGCAGCTCGAGGAGCGCGTCCGCGAGCGACAAGCGGTTACTTCGTGGTCGCGACGGGGGTGGTCGCCGTAGTCGCCGGCGGCGCGTACCCGACCTGGTAGGTCGTCTTCTTCGCGAAGCTCTTCGACGTGTCGTCGACCCACTTCTTCATCTCCTCCTGCTTCTTCGACTGGAGGAGCTGCTGCTTGATCGCGGCGGTGACCTGGGACAGCGGCGTCGTCTTCGCCTTCTTGATCGGGGTCAGCGCCTGAATGATGTGCCAGCCGTACTGCGTCTTGACCGGCTTCGCGAGCTCGTGAACCTTGAGCTTGAAGGCGACCGCGTCGAACTCGGGCACCTGCCGGCCCTTCGAGACCGTCAGCTTCCCGCCCATTGTCTTCGAGCCCGGATCCTGGGAGTACTTCTTTGCGAGCGCCGCGAAGTTGCCACCGTTCTTCAGCTGCTGGTAGAGCGAATCGGCGAGGGAGCGCTTCTTGACGAGGATGTGCCGGACGTCGCGGCTCTCCGGTTGGACGTACTGCTGCTTGTTCTTCTTGTAGTAATCGGCGATCTCCGTGTCGGAGACCGTGATGCCGTCGGTGACCTTGGTGTAGAGCTTGTTCTGGACGACGTTGGCCTGCACGTCCTCGCGCACCTGCTTCACGGTCAGGCCCTGCTTCGCGATCTGCACGAGGAACTTCTTCTCGCACGTCGCGTCGCACTCTCCGCCCTTGCCGAAGTACTGCGCCTTCAGCGTCTGGAGCGCCTTGTCGACGTCGGCGTCGGTCACCTTGACGCCGAGGTCCGCCGCCTTCTGGTTGAACTCGCAGCGCTGGACGAGGAACTGCATCGCCTGCTTCCGAAGCGCGGTGTACTGCTGGGTCCCGGCGGCGGGGAAGGGCTGCTTCTGCGCCTTGTAGCTCTTCCTGGCCTGATCGAGCAGGTGGTTGAACTGCTCTTTCGAGATCGCGCAATTGCCGACGATTGCGACCTCGTCCGCGCCGACGCTCTTGCTCGAGCTGCCGCAGCCGGACGCAAATGCGACGGCCATGAGGCCGACGGCAACGAGCGCGAAAAAACGGAGCTTTGTCATGAAAAGAGCGCCTTTTGCAGCGAGATTACTTACGCTGCTCGGCGCGTTTCGAGTATAGCATCGACCAGCTGGAGGGCTTCCGGGAACGCCTCGTGCTTAACCGAAACTTCATTTCGGGCGGTCGCATAGATCGCCGTGTCGACCCGGGCCCGCAGCGCCCGTAGGTCCTCGGAGCCCAGATGAAGCGGGCCGACGGTCGAGCGCCCGCCCTTGAACACGAGGTAGTCGGCGCCGAGCAGGGCGAGCTTCAGTTTCGCGGCCTGAATCGCGAACAGGTTGCCGACCGGCTCTGGCAACGGCCCGAAGCGGTCGATCGTCGCCGCCTCCAGCTCGGCGAGCTCGTCCTCCGACTCGGTGAGCACGAGCCGCCGGTGCAGGTCGATCTTCTGCGCCTCGGCCGGGATGTACTCCGCCGGCACGTAGGCGTCGATCCTGGCGTCGACCCGAACCGGGCGGGGAGCGATCCTCCGTTCGCCCGCGAGCTCCGCGACGGCCTCGCCGAGCAGCTCGACGTAGAGCTCGAAGCCGAGTGCTGCCAGATGGCCGTGCTGCTCCGCGCCGAGCAGCTCTCCCGCACCCCTGATCTCAAGGTCGCGCATCGCGATCGCGAAGCCGGCGCCGAGCTCGGTGTGGTCGGCGAGCGTCGCGAGGCGGGCGCGGGCCTCCGGCGTCAGGTCGGAGGCGTCGGGATAGAAGAGGTACGAGTGCGCGAGGAGATCCGAGCGGCCGACGCGCCCGCGGATCTGGTAGAGCTGGGCGAGCCCGAGCGCATCGGCCCGCTCGACGACGAGCGTGTTCGCCTGGGGGATGTCGAGGCCCGACTCGATGATCGTCGTCGAGACGAGCACATCCGCATCGCCCCGCAGGAACGAGAGCATGCGCTCCTCAAGCTCACCCTCCCGCATCTGCCCGTGCGCCACGATGAAGCGCAGGCCCGGCGCGAGCTGGCGGAGGCGCTCGGCCGCCTCGTCGATCGTCTCGACGCGGTTGTGCAGGTAGAACGCCTGGCCGCCGCGAGCCGTTTCGCGCTCGAGGGCGGTCTTGACGAGCTCCTCGTCGTACTCACCGACGTGCGTCCTGATCGGGCGGCGGCCCTCGGGCGGGGTCTCGATCACCGAGATGTCGCGCAGCCCGGAGAGCGACATGTGCAGCGTGCGCGGAATCGGCGTGGCCGTCAGGGCGAGCACATCCACCTCGAGCCGCAGCGCGCGGAGGAGCTCCTTCTGCGCGACGCCGAAGCGCTGCTCCTCGTCGACGATGACGAGCCCGAGCTCCTTCGGGATCACGTCTCGGGAGAGGATCCGGTGCGTCCCGATCAGCACCTCGACCTTGCCGTCGGCGAACTCGGCGAGCACCTTCTTCACGTCGGCGGGCTTGCGGAAGCGGGAGACCATCTCGACCCGCACGGGGAAGTCCCGGTAGCGCTCGCGAAACGTGTTCCAGTGCTGCTGGGCGAGCACCGTCGTCGGGACGAGCATCAGCGTCTGCTTGCCGTTCAGCGCGGCGGCGAAGGCGGCCCGCACCGCGACCTCGGTCTTGCCGAAGCCGACGTCGCCGCAGACCAGGCGGTCCATCGGGCGCGGCGCCTCGAGGTCTTCCTTCACGGCCTCGATCGCCGTGCGCTGGTCGGGCGTCTCCTGGTAAGGGAAGGACGTCTCCAGGCGCTCCAGCCAGTCCTGGGCCAGGTCGTAGGAGAAGCCCGGCGCGTTCTGGCGCTGTGCGTAGAGCTGAATCAGCTCGCCGGCGAGCTCGTGGATCGCGGCGCGGGCGCGGGTCTTGAGCAGGTGCCACGCCTTGCCGCCGAGCTTCGAGAGGGCGGGCACGGTTGCGTCAGCGCCGATGTAGCGCGAGACCTTGCCGACCTGCTCGTGCGGGACGTACAGCCGGTCCTCGCCGCGGAAGGCGAGTTGAAGGTAGTCGCGCGTGATGCCGGCGATCTCTCTCGTCTGGAAGCCGAGCAGCTTGCCGACGCCGTGGTCCTCGTGGACGACGTAGTCGCCCGTGCGCAACTCGGCAAACGACTGGAGGGCGCGGCCGATCGGGCCTGCGCGCCCTCTCGAGCGGCGGCGGAAGACCTGTGTGTCCGGGAGGAGGGCGAGCCCGAGCTCACGCCAGACGAAGCCGCGGCGGGCCGGGCTGACGGCGAAGAGGAGCTCCGCCTCAGCGGGTAGGTCCTCTCCGGGCTCGATCAGGCGCGCCTCGACCCGGCGCAGGAGGTTTTGGGTTCGGAGCGCTTCTCCCTGGTGCGGGAAGGCGACGGCCGTGCGCAGCCCGGCGCGCACGAGTGCGCGGAGCTCGTTCTCGGCCTCGGCGAGCCCGCGTGCGGCGATCGCGGGCCGCTGGGCCTCGAAGGCGAAGGGCTGACCGGCCGGCAACGGGTCGAGCTCGATCGCACGATCGAGGGGCACGGGCTCGAGCTGTTCCTCTTCCCAGACCTTGTGCACTTCGCCCGGCTGCCAGACAAAGTCCGGTCCGGCCGGAATCGGCACGATCAGGTCCGTGGGGAGCGGCGCTGTGTCTTCGTCGTCCGCGAGGCGCGGCTCGACGAGATCGAGCCGGCGCTCGGCGGCCGGGTAGATGGTCGCCGAGTCGACCGGATGCAGCGTTCGCTGCGTGAAGGGTGAGAAGACGCGGATGCTCTCGACCTCGTCTCCGAAGAGCTCGATCCGCAGCGGCTCGCGGCCGGTTGTCGGATAGACGTCGACGATGCCGCCGCGGAGCGCGAACTGGCCGCGCTCCTGCGCCTGCTCGACTCGCTCGTAGCCCGCAAGGGCGAGGTGCTCGGCGATCGCGTCGATGCCGGGCTCGTCGCCCGGCGCGATATGGAGAGCCGCCGGGCGCACGTCCGGAGGCGGCATCCCTTCGGCGAGCGCGGCCGCGGAGGCGCTGACGAGGCCGCCCGCGGCGAGCACGTCGAGGGCCCTCGCCCGCTCGCCGACGAGATGCGGCGGCGGGTCGAGCCCGGAGCCCCAGGACACGCCGCGGCTGGGCAGGAGCGCGACGCGCTCGTCCCCGAGAAACCAGCCCGCGGCCTCGGCGGCGTCGCGCGCGTCGGCGTCCTCCGGCGCCAGCACGACGAGCGGGCGCGCGAGCTCCTCGTAGATCGCCGCCAGCAGGAGCGGAAACGCGGGCTCCGACACCCGGGCGCGCGTGTCGGGCAGCGCTTCGAGGAACGCGCGGAAGCGCTCGCTGTCGGCGAGCTCGCGCACGAACGGATGGAGGACAGGTGGGTCCATGACGACTGACGGAACCGGGGTTCCGCGGGGCTCATGGTAACCGCGCGGCACTAGGGCTCCGCGGCCCGCAAGGCTCCAGTAGTAGGCGCCGTCCGGCCGCCTCATCCGGCGCGTCTCATCCGGGCCCACCTCGCCCGCTCGCCCATCCCAAGCCCCCACCCACCCTCAGGGGCTTCAGGGTAGTCGGGCCCGTGTGACGCGATCGTGCCGAGTTCGGGTCAGTTGAACCGCTGTTGGGCGGGCTCGAGGCCTTCGCGCGCGATCGTTTCGGCGGCGTCAGCCGCTCTCGAGACGAGCGCCTCGACGTCGATCTCGGGATCGAAGCCCGAGAGCACGTAATCGGCGACCGGGCGCCTGTCGCCCCGTCCCGGACGACCGACGCCGATCCGCAGGCGCAGGAAATCCTGCGTCCCCAACACCTGGGCGATCGAGCGCAGGCCGTTGTGACCGGCAAGCCCGCCACCGAGCCTCACCTGCAGGCGCCCCGCCTCGAGGTCGACGTCGTCGTGGACGACGAGCAGGGACTCCGGAGCGACCTTGAAGAACCGAACGGCCGCGCCGACCGATTGGCCGGACACGTTCATGTACGTCTCGGGCTTCAGGAGCGCGAGCCGGAGGTCGTCGTCGCGCACCTCTGCGAGCTTCCCCGAGAACTTCGTGCGGAAGGAGCCGTTGCGGCGCCGCGCGAGCTCGTCAACCACCATCCACCCCACGTTGTGCCGCGTGCGCTCGTACTCGCGGCCCGGGTTCCCGAGTCCCGCCACGAGCAGGTCGAGCGTCGAGGCTTCCTCGCCCCGACGGCGGAGCAGTCGCATCTACTCCTCGGACTGCTGCTGCTGCTCGCCGCCGCCCTCTGCGGGAGCCTCGCCTTCGGCCGGAGCCTCGCCCTCCTCGCCCTCCGGAGCCTCCTCGCCCTCGGGCAGCTCGCCCTCTTCGAGCTCCTCGCCCTCGACCTCTTCGGGCTCGGGCTCGACGAAGACCGTCGGCATGGTCACGGTCGCAAGCACGGTCTCCTCGGGATCGTCCAGATAGGTGACGCCTTCCATTGCCGGCAGGTCGACGAGGCGAAGCGAGTCGCCGATCGCCATGCCGCTGACGTCGAGCTCGAGGTGGTCCGGGATCTCCATCGGCAGCGCCTCGACGTTGAGGTCGCGGCTGACCTGCGAGAGGACGCCGCCTTCCTTCACGCCGGCGGGCTCGCCGATCAGCTCGACCGCAACCTGAGTTTGGATCGGCTGGTCGAGGCGGACTTCGTGCAGATCGACGTGCGCGAGCCGGCCGCTCGGAACTTCTTGCTGGTAGTCCTTGAGCACCGCCGGGTATGCAGTTCCCTCACCGACGACGACGTCGAGAATCGCATGCAGCCCCGAATCGCCGGACAGCGCGCGCCGCAGCTCCCGCTCGTGCACGACGAACGGATGCGGAGTCTTTCCGCGCCCGTAGAGCACGCCCGGCACGAGACCCTGTGTTCGCAGGCGCCGCGAATCGGCGGAGCCGCGCCCCTCGCGCTCCGTGACCTCGAGCTTGACTCGTTCACCGGCCATTTCGGCGGCGAAGTCTAGCTACAGGTCGTTGCCTACTTGCGGATGTGGAGGTCGATCCCGAGATAGAGGAGTGGCCAGAGGACGACCGCGAGCACCGCCGAGGCGATCAGACGAATCGTGTCCAGGTGCTTGAAGTAATGCTTCTGCGCGGCGACGGCCACACCGACGACGATGTAGACGAGACCGACAAATCTCGGGCGGAGCATCGATCAGTTCATGCCACGGTTCCCGCCGGTTGAAACCGGCTGTCTTCAAGAGCTGGTTCGAAAGAGGTTCTGAGGCCTTTGCGTCAGCCCGTCCGCCGCGACGTCACTCGACAGTCGCGGCCCAGCTTGCCTCCGACGATGCATCGAGGGGAACGCGGCGCGTGCGGCGCAGGCCGAGGCGGAGAGTGGCAAGCCGCAGGTGGTCGGGCACGAAGCCGACGTTGGCGCATCCCCGAAGAGAGGGGATGTTCCCCTCGGCGACATACGTGAAGACCCTCCGGTCACCGGCGTCGCGCGCGCGCACCAGCAACTGCCTCATGCCGTCGGCCATCGCGCCGAGCTTTCGGTAGCTCACGAACGTGTATGCGCTCTCAACGAGCGCGTCCCCCTCGCCGAGCTGAGGGAAGAGCCCGTGAGTCGCCCGGTGCAACGCCTCCTGCTCGTCGCGGCGCACAAGCCACTGCGCGTAGATCGGGGCGCCCGAATCGTCAACCGCGACGTACAGCGTCTGCACTCCGGCCACACAAAGGCTCTGGCGCTGGACGACCTCGACGGCGCCTCCCCCTGAGACTCTGTCCAGCTCGTCCTCGAAGCCGCTGAACGATGCTGTGTCCCGAGGCTCCATGCAGATGGCGATCCGCGCCAGCCGTACCTCCGGCAGCCTGTCGAGATCCGCGCGCAGTCCAAACGAAACGTTAGACGACCAGGTGCGGCGAAGCGCGAGGCGCACTAGCTTGCGTGGCCCAACTCGACGGAGAAGCCCAAAAGCTCGCGGGAGGTGAGAATGCCTCACGCTGCAATAGTGGCATTCGGGGCGCTCGCGATTAGCGGCGAGCCCACCACGTCATGGTGCCCGAGCTTCACCTTCCGTCGGCAACGTCGACTGCGCCAAGCGCCCGGTGAAAGGGCCCAAGACGATCTCTCACTCGAGCCAACCCGCTCGGCAGGTTCAGAGAGCTCCTCGTCACCTTCCAGGACGCACGGTTCCAGCGGAGCATGAGGCGTGAACGCTAGAAGAGCTGGTTCTCGCCGCCGAAGATGGCGGAGACCGAATCGTCTTCGAAGACGTTCATGATTGTCTCCGCGAGCAGGCCCGAGATCGGCAGCACGGTCATGTTCGGCGGCCGCTTCAGCGGATCGATCGGAACCGTGTCGGTGACGACGATTCCGGTGATGCCCGAATCCGCAAAGCGGTCGAGCGCGCCCCCCGAGAACAGGCCGTGTGTCGCAAACACGTAGACGTCGCCGACGCCGTGCTCCTTGAGGGCGGCCACGTTTGCGAGCAGCGTGCCGCCGGTCATGATCACGTCGTCGCCGAGGATGGCGGTCTTGCCGCGGACCCGGCCGGCGATCTCGGTAACCGCTGCCGTGTCGTGTGCGGGACGACTCTTGTGCATGATCGCGAACTCGGCGCCGATCATCTCGGCGAAGCGGACGGCCATCTTCGCGCGCCCGGCATCGGGCGAGACGGAGACGACGTTCTCGCCCGTGAGGCCGAGATCCTTGAAGTAGCGCGCGAAGAGGGGCAGGGCGGTCATGTGGTCGACCGGGATCGTGAAGAAGCCCTGGATCTGCCCGGCGTGCAGGTCCATCGTCAGGACGCGGTCGGCGCCGGCCAGCTGGATCGCGTCGGCGACCAGGCGGGCGGAGATCGGCTCCCGCGGCTTGGCCTTGCGGTCCTGGCGCGCGTACGGGAAGAGCGGAATCACGGCCGTGATGCGCTTCGCCGAGGCGAGCTTGGCAGCCTGGATCATGAACAGCAGCTCCATGATGTTGCGGTCGACGGGCTCTGAGCCGGTCTGGACGATGAAGGCGTCGGCGCCTCTGATCGATTCGACATAGCGGCAGTACGTCTCGCCGTTCGCGAACGTCTCGAGCTCGACCTCGCCGAGCTCGATCCCGAGCTGTTCCGCCATCTTGAGCGCCAGCTCCTGGTGTGAGCGGCCGGAGAAGAGCATCAGCCGCTTCCAGGGCCCGCGCTCGATGAAATGCTCGGGGCGCGGCACGGCGCCGGTCGAACCGCCCTCGGCCTCCATCCCGGGCAGCTGGGTCAACTCAGTCGTGCCGGTTTCGATCATCGAATCCTTCCTTGTTGACCTGTCGGCTGCGAGCGATCGCGAGGGCACCGGGCGGGACGTTCTTCGTGACGACCGAGCCCGCCGCGATCCAAGCATTGTCGCCAACCGTGACCGGAGCAACGAACACATTGTGGCTGGCCGTATGGACGTTGCGGCCGAACGTCGTCCTGAACTTGCCCGGGCCGAGCTCGGGACGGTAGTTGGCGGTGATCGCGCCGGCGGCGATGTTCGTGCCCTCGCCCACATCGGCGTCGCCGATGTACGAGAGGTGCGGCACCTTCGCACCCTCGCCGATGTGCGAGTTCTTGATCTCCACGAATGTCCCGGCTTTCGCGCGCGCTTCGAGAACCGTTCCGGGGCGAAGGTAACAGAACGGCCCGACCGTCGCCTCCACGCCGATCACAGCGTCGACCGCGACCGCATGCGGGCCGACGACGGCCCCTGCACCGACCTTCGTCTTGCCGCCGAGAACCGTGAACGGGTGGATCGTCGCGTCCGGCTCGAGCTCGACGTCGGCCTCGATCCACGTCGTCTTCGGATCGACGATCGTGACCCCGGCGAGCATGTGCGCCTCGTTGATGCGGTCACGGAGCACGGCGGCCGCCTCCGCGAGCTCCGCGCGCGTGTTCACGCCCTCGGGCTCGGCTGGGTCGGGGGCGACATAGGCGGCGACATGCTCGCCATTCTCAACGAGATGGCGTACGGCGTCGGTCAGGTACAGCTCGCCCTGGGTGTTCGCCGTGTCGATTCGGTCGAGCGCCGGCCAGAGCCGGTCGGCGGCGAAGACATAGATCGCCGAGTTGACCTCGTCGACGGCGAGTTGCTCCGGGGTCGCGTCGCCGGCCTCGACGATCTCCTGCACGGCGCCCTGCTCGTCGCGGATGACCCGGCCGTACTCGCGTGGGTCGGTCGGCCGGAAGGAGAGAATCGTGGCGGCCGCCTGCTCGTGGCGGTGCTGCTCGAGCAGGTCGCGCAAAAGCTCCGGGCTGAGCGCGGGAGCGTCACCACTGAGGACGAGCAGGTCGCCCTCGATGCCCTTGAGTGCCGCTCGGGCCGCGGCCAGCGCGTCGCCGGTTCCCCGCGGTTCGGCCTGCACGGCGACCTCGACCCCGTCGAACGCGCCCGCACCCTCGGGCGAGGTGACGACCACGAGCGGGTCAGCGTCGACCGCGCGGGCCGCTTCGACGACCCAGTCCACCATCCGGCGGCCGAGCAAGGGGTGGAAGTGCTTCGGCGTCGACGAGCGCATGCGCGTGCCGAGGCCGGCGGCGAGCACGACAGCTGCGGGAATTGGCCGGCTCATTCCGCGAAGTTTGCTGGGGCGCCAGGATTCGAACCTGGGATCACGGGACCAAAACCCGCTGCCTTACCGCTTGGCTACGCCCCATCGTTATCCAAGTTTGTCTGATTTTCCTACACCGCTTGTCCTAGCGGTATTTGATGGGGATTTGCAGCAGTTAGTACATCCGACGTAGTAGATTCCAACAGTTTTTAGTAAGAACCTGGCGCCCACTTTTGGCCCACCTTGGGTTCCGTTCGTTGTCCGGATTGACAATCAAACAGGGCTACGTCCCGTCCAGACGAGACGATAGCCCACGAAAGGAAAAACCGTGCCTGAAGACTCTTCCACACGGAAAGGACAGCGTGACTACCGGCCGTTCGGCGTCGTCCTGCGCGACCTCTTGATCGAACGCGAGATCACGACGAAGCTCGGGAACCCCGACTGGACCGCCTTCGCTAGGAGCCTGCCCGACGTCCACTACGAGACACTTCGCAAGGCGGCGGCTGCGGAGCGACCCGTAGCACCGAAGGTCGTCGAAGCCGTGGCGAAGGAGCTCGGCGTAGAGCCGGCGACGTTCGCCGACTACCGGCTGTGGGAAGTGCGAAAGACCTTCGATCCGGGATCGGTGGGCATCGACGCCGCCCTCGAGAACCTTGCCCGCTGGGAAGGCGAACTCGAATCTGGCGACCGCTGATGCGGTCAAGTCCCGTTTTCAGCCCGTCCGAGCGCAGCCGCGTCCCGACGTTCGGCTAACTTTGTCCAGATGCCCAGTCGGAGACTGTGTTGGTGAAAATGTGACGCGGTGCCGTCCGGCGGCGTATTGCAGGAAGATGCCAAGCGCAGTCCTACTTTGCGTACTGGTCTTCGTTGTCTGCGCCTGCGGCACTGCGGAGCGTCGCTCCTCAGGCGAACGTGGAGACCGGGCCGCCCCGACGGTGGAGAGCCGGTCGCCGGGCATCTACTACACCTACGAACAAGCAAAGCGGCTCGGGATTCCGGTGGGGCCTGTCCCGCCTGCCCGCGAGCTATGCCATCCCACACCAGATCCCGGCTTCACTTCGGAGCAGCTAGACAGACCAGAAGTGCAGGCTGCCCTCGATAGCGAAACTGGGCCAAGCTGCACGGCCGACCCTCGATCCGGCCTGTACTCGGTCGGATACTCGATCGAGGCTGCGAGGGACGCTCCTACTGCTTGCCTGAAGGGTCAAATCATCTGCACACCAGGCCCCCGCTCGTCGGAGATGAATGCTCACGGGCTCAGCAGGGCGCCTGGGGTCAAGCCGACCGACGATGTCAACGAGCTGGTCAGGGGCTGCGCCAGCGCGCAGGCGGGACGCGGCGTGGCCTCTAAGTAGCTAAAGGAGTCAGTCACCTCTCAACGGCTTGAGCGGTGCGGTTGCCACCAGGACATCCGTTCGCCCACCTTTGGGCCACCTTTTTGGGAAACGTTCAAAAGGACCTGGAAATGAGCGGTTTCTAGAGGGCTACCACTTGGCTACGCCCCACTGAGAGTCAGTTTGCCACGCCTCAGCGGCGGCGGGAGAAAAGGAGCACGAGAGCGACGACGGCGAGAATCGCGACGATGAGCAACGCGATCGACCACAGGACGATCAGGAAGATCGGGACGAGCATGACGAGCACTTGCGAGACGGCGGCGATCCAGGCGACCTGACCTGCGGTGTCGGAGCTGAGCCGGTCACCCTGGGTGAAGTAGAGGACGACCACGGCGATGCCGACGACGATCGCAACCGCCACCGGAATCTGATGGAAGACGATGAAGATGCCTTCGATGACTGCGACCCACAGCGCGATCCGCAATCGCCGCTCGCGCAGCCAGCGACCCGGTCGGCTGCTGCCGTGCTCGATGACAGCCCCGCGCTCAAGCATGGGTCAACCGTACCAAGCAGGCGCGGTCAGCCAGGTCCGGCCCCGAGCGGAGAGCACGCGGCGCGCGGCTTCCGCCTCATTCCTCCGGGCGAAGAGCCCGTAGACGGCCGGGCCCGCGCCCGAGACGTCCGCGCGGAACGCGCCGAGCTCCCTGAGTTCGTCCGCAAGCGGAGAGGAAGCGAGGTCGTTGGCCGGTAGGGCGGCGAGGTCGCCTGACGCGAGTGCCTCACGAAGCGCGGTCTCCCGAACGACGAATCCGTCGGCGCCGTCGAACGCCTCATAGACCGCCGCCGTCGAAGGCTTCGCGGCTCCTGCCGGCAACACGAGCACGACCCGGTAGTCGTCCGGAAGCTCGAACGGCTCCAGCACGCTCCCGTCGCCGGTTCCGAGCTGCGGGCCTTCGGCCAGGAAGAAGGGGACGTCGGCGCCGATCCCGGCGGCGATCTCGTGCAGGCGCTCGTTCCCGAGCGGCACCGGAAGCAGTTCGTTCGCCAGCCGCAAGGCGGCGGCCGCGTCGGAGCTCCCGCCGCCGAGCCCCGAGCCGACCGGTATGCGCTTCTCGATCGCGACCGTCCAGTGTGGCCCGACGCCTGCAGCGTCGGCCAGCGCGAGCAGCGCAGCGCGGACGAGCGTGTCCTCCGGAAAGCCGGCGATCTCGAGGCTGGACCCCGGGGCGAGCGAGATCCCGTCGGCGAGATCGATCCGCTGGAGCACCGTCGCGACCTCGTGCTTGCCGTCTGCCCGGAGCGGACCGACGACGAGCGCGAGGTTGATCTTCGCAGTCGCCCGCGCGTGGCTCACCGGAGCGCCTCGGCCAGGGCGACGAACTCGCTCGGCTCGAGCGCCTCGGCTCGGATGTCGGCCGGCCGGCCGATCGCTTCCAGCGCCTCCGCTGCGCGGGGCCGCGAGGCGAGGCTCGAGAGCTCGAGGGAGTTCGGGAGCGTCTTCCGGCGGTGCGCAAAGGCGGCTTCGACGACACGCTTGACCTCGGGGTATGCCTCGGGCAGCCCGGTCCGGCGGAAGGCGACGAGCGCCGAGTCGACGTTCGGCTGCGGACGGAAGACCGTGCGCGCCACGGGGTGGAAGCCGGTCTTCTCGGTCACGAGCTGGACGAGTACCGAGACCGCGCCGTACGCCTTCGTGCTCGGGGCGGCGAAGAACCGGTCGGCGACCTCCCGCTGGACCATCACCGTCCAGTGGCCGATGCTCGGCAGCCCGTCCAGGCTCTCGACGACGAGCGACGTCGCGATGTTGTACGGGAGGTTGGCGACGAGCTTGCCCGGCGGCGGCTCGAGCGCACGGAGATCAAGGCGAAGCGCGTCGCCGATATGGACGTCGACGTTCGAATGACCCGCCAGCCGTTCGGCGAGGTGCGGCTCGAGCGCACGGTCGAGCTCGACGGCGTGGACGCGTGCGACGCGCCCGGCGAGGTACGCGGTCAGGACGCCGAGCCCAGGGCCGACCTCGAGCACGACGTCGTCCGCCTCGAGACCGGCGAGGCGCCCGATGACGCCGAGGATGTTCTCGTCGATGAGGAAGTGCTGCCCGAGAGCACGATTCGGGAAGACGGGCAGTCTCACGGGAGCGAGAATGCCGCAGAGGCGTTCGCGTCGATTTGCGCCCCGAGCTCGTCTGCGTCCTCACGCCGCACCTCGGCGAGGGCGGCGACCGTCAACATGACGTTCGCGGGCTCGTTCGGGCGGCCCCGGCGCAGCTGCGGAGCGAGGTACGGGCTGTCCGTCTCGGCAAGGATCCGCTCCGCGGGCACCTGGGCCGCCGCAGAGCGCAGGTCGTTCGCCTTCGGGTACGTGACGTTCCCGGCGAACGAGACGTAGTACCCGCGCTCGAGCACGGTCGCGAGGAGGCCCGGAGAGGAGAAGCAGTGCATGACGACGGTGCCGGGGAAACTCGCGAGCGCGGCGGCCGTTTCGCGGTCTGCCTCGCGCGCGTGGATCACGACGGGCTTGCTGAGCTCGGACGCGAGTGCGAGCTGGGCGTCGAAGAGCTTCCGCTGCCGATCGCGGGCGGAACCGTCGCGGAAGTAGTCGAGCCCGGTCTCCCCCACCGCGACGACGCGCTCGTGGTCGAGCAACTCGCGCAGCTCGCCGATCCGCGAGGCCTCGTGGTCGGTCGCCTGGTGTGGGTCGATGCCCAGCGCGGCGAAGACTTCCTCGTGCCGCTGCGCGAGCTCGAGCGCCGCCCGGCACGAGTCGATGCCGGTGCCGACGGTGACGATCCGCTCGACGCCCGCTGCGCGCGCACGGCGGATGAGGGCGGAGGGACGGTCGGCGCACGCGTCGAGGTGCGCATGCGTGTCGATCACGCCGGGGTCGCGGCCCGCTCCTGCATTCGAGCGAGCTCCTCGCTGACGACCTGCTCGGGATCGAGCTTCTTGAAGAGCGGCTTCGGCTTCGGCAGCTCGCGGCCGGGCTCGAGGGCACTCGGTGCCCAAGTCCCCGCCCAGCTCTCATAGTCCCCGGTCAGCACCTCGTGCTCGTCGCCTTCCTCGCCGACTTCGCGCAGCTCGAGCGGCCCGGCGATCGTTCCCTCGTAGCCGAGCAGCTCGTGGAGCGTCTGCGACGAGAAGGGGAGGAACGGGGTGAACATCGTCTTCAGGCTGTCGATCGCGCGCAGGCTGACGTAGAGGATCGTGCCCACCCGCTCCCGGTCGCTCTCGATCAGAGCCCACGGTGCCTGCTCGCTCGTGTACTGGTTGACGAGCGACGCCAGTCGCATCGCTTCGGCGAGCGCGGCCTTGAAGCGGGCCGCCTCGATCGCCTCGCCGACCGTGTCGAAGCCGGACTCGATCTCTGTGAGCAGGCGACGGTCTTCCTCGGTCAGCTCGCCCGGCTCGGGGACGGCCCCGAAGCTCCGGTTCACCGAGGCCAGCGTCCGATTGACGAGGTTCCCCCAGTTCGCGACGAGCTCGTCGTTGTTTCGGCGCACGAACTCGGCCCACGTGAAGTCGCTGTCCTGCGTCTCGGGCCCGGCGGCGGTCAGGAAGTAGCGCAGCGGGTCGGGGTCGTAGCGGCCGAGGAAGTCGCCGACGTCGATCGCCACGCCGCGGCTGACGCTGAACTGCTTGCCCTCCATGGTCAGGAACTCGCTCGCCACGACGTCCGTCGGCAGCGTCAGCGGCCCCTTGCCTGCGCCGATCTCGCCACCTTCCCCGTACCCGAGCAGGATGCTCGGCCAGATGACCGTGTGGAAGACGATGTTGTCCTTGCCCATGAAGTACGCGTGGCGCGCCTCGGGGTCCTGCCACCACTCGCGCCAGGCCTCGGGCGTGCCCCGGTTCGCCGCCCATTCGACCGCCGCCGACAGGTACCCGATGACGGCGTCGAACCAGACGTAGATCCGCTTTTCCTCGTTCTCGGCGTACTCCGGAGGAACGGGGATGGGGACGCCCCAGTTGAGATCGCGCGTGATCGGGCGCGGCTTGACCTCCTTGAGCAGGTTGAGAGAGAAGTTCTTGACGTTCGTGCGCCAGTGCTGCTGGCCCTCGATCCACTCCGTCAACTGCTCGGCAAACGCCGGCAGGTCGAGGAACAAGTGCTGCGTCTCCCTGAAGACCGGCGGTTGCCCGTCGACCTTCGACCTCGGGTTGATCAGGTCAATCGGGTCGAGCTGGTTGCCGCAGTTGTCGCACTGGTCGCCCCGAGCCGACTCGAAGCCACAGATCGGACACGTCCCTTCGATGTAGCGGTCGGGCAGCGTGTGG
Organism: Gaiellaceae bacterium; assembly: GCA_035318925.1. Taxonomy (GTDB): domain Bacteria; phylum Actinomycetota; class Thermoleophilia; order Gaiellales; family Gaiellaceae; genus VAXT01. The sequence continues at coordinate 5,490 of DATHDS010000017.1, read as the reverse complement.
CCGGTCGCGGCGGAGAACGCACCCATCGTCGTCTTCTCGACGATGTAGCCGTTCTCGTAGACGGTCTTGAAGAGGTCCTGCACGACCCGGTAGTGGTTGTGCGTCGTCGTCCGAGTGAAGAGGTCGTACGAGAGCCCGAGATTTCGCAGGTCCTCGCGGATGACACGGCTGTAGCGATCAGCGGTCTCACGCGGCGACAGACCTTCGCGATCGGCCGTGACCATGACGGGCGTTCCGTGCTCGTCGGTGCCGCTGACCATCAGCACCTGATCGCCTCGGAGCCGGTGATAGCGGGCCGTGATGTCGGAGGGCACGCCGAAGCCGGCGACATGACCGAGATGCCGCGGGCCGTTCGCGTACGGCCACGCGACGGCGATCAGAATCCGCTGTTGTTGACGGTCGGGCGAGGCGCTCCTCCAGGGCGGGCTCAGGGAGAGACATCTTACGGAGGGGGTAGCGGGCAAAGCCCTCGGGCGCCGGCACGCGGAGTGGCGACCGCCGCCAGAGCGCTCCGACGGCGACCAGGGCAAGCCCGAGCGCGCCGAGCGGGAACAGGAAGGCCCGCCTCGAGAGCGGTCGGGGCTCATCGCGGCGCGCCGCGGAAGGGCGTGCCGGGACCCCGCCGGCGACGTCATGGCGACTCGAGCGCGCGCGAGGACCGGGTGTCTCGGGCTCGCCCGTCGGAGTCGGGGCGATGATGGGCTGCCTGGCCATCGACCCCTGCGAGCGAGCCCGGCCGCGTGCCGAATGCAGGCCTCCCCGGGCGACCGGCGCAGCCGGCGCGGGCCTGGAGTGCACGTGCGGCGCGGCTGTACGGAGCGACTGCGCGCGAGGCGTGCGGCGAACACGCGCCGATGATGGAGGCACCAGCAACCGCTTGGGCATCCGGGGCGGCGGCTTCGACGCAGGCGGCGCCGGCCGGGCAACCGGTGGAGCGACCGGTTCACGTTCAGGCGGAGGCGGCGGAGCGGCCGGCCGGACCGGCAGCAGGGACAGCGGGTCGACGTACCCGTTCGGATCGGCGGTCAGCCGGATGCCGAGATGGACGTACGGCTCGGGCCATTCCGGATCTCCAGTCGGCCCGATCGTGCCCACGACCTCGCTTTCGCCAACCGCAGTGCCCACCGGAAGGCCGATCGATCCGAGGTGAATCAGGGTCACCGAGTAGCCGTCTTGCGTACGGATCGTCAGACAAAGCCCCTCGCGCGGCAGGTGGCCTGCGAAGGAGACGACTCCGGTCGCCGGAGCGCGCACGCCGGCTCCAGCCGCAGCCCCGATGTCGATCCCGCGATGCTGGCCGCCCGCATACGGGTCGTCCCCTGCGACGAACGGCCTCAGCACCGGCCCCTCGACCGGCCAGCTCCACGCAGCCGCGCGCGGGACCTGGGCGAGGGCGACGAGCAGCACGGCCGCGAACACGATGAGAATGTTGCCAGATTTGAAAACCACGCGCAGGCAAGATACCGAGTAGGTCGGCTGTTGTCAAATTTGATTACAGGGAGGCTCGGTAGAGCTTGTTCCGAGCCAGGCCGGTCAGACGGGAGACGACGTCTGCCGCCTGTCGTCGCCCCGCTCCTGCCTGCACGAGCTCGGCCACCGCGGCAAGCGCCTCCCCCTCGTCGCCAGACACCGGCTCGAGCTCCCCGAGCACGAGCGTGATCTCGCCCTTCGGAGGCTCCGCGACCCGCGCGGCCACCTCCGCGGCAGTCCCGCGGATCACCTCCTCGAAGCGCTTCGTCAGCTCCCGGCAGACCGCGACCGGCCGCTCGGGCATCGCCGCAGCGAGCGAGGCGAGGCTCGCAGGCAGCCGGCGCGGCGACTCGAACGCCACCACGGGATGCGGCCACCGTGCGAGCTCGTCCCACAGCGCCGCCCGCGCTCGCTCGCCTCGCGGCAGGTACCCGACGAACTGGAAGCGCTCGCCGACGAGACCGCTCGCGACGAGCGCCGTCTCGACCGCCGAGGCCCCGGGCAGGACGGTCACCGGCACGCCCGCCTCGAGTGCTGCGGAGATGAGCCGGGCCCCGGGATCGCTCACGCCCGGTAGGCCGGCGTCGCTCGTCAGCGCAATCCGCTCGCCGGCCTCGAGCCGGGGCAGCACCTGGGCCGTCCGCTCGGCCTCGTTGTGCTCGTGGTAGCTGAGCGGCCGCGCATCGATCCCGTGCCGCTCGAGCAGGATCCGCGTCCGCCGCGTGTCCTCGCACAGGACGAGGTCGGCCTCGGCGAGCTCGCGCAGGACGCGGAGCGTGACGTCCTCGAGGTTCCCGATCGGCGTCGCGCAGACGAGGAGCGGCACTTAGCCGTCCAGCGCTTCGAACCCGACGAGCCCCGCTCCGATCAGTCCTGCCTCGGAACCGAGCTCGGCCGGGACGATCCGCGCGGACGTTCTCCCCGGCGGCAACGCTTCCTGGGCGACGACCTCGCGGGCCGGCTCGAGCAAGAGGTCGAGTGCGCTCGAGAATCCGCCGCCGACGACGACGAGCTCGGGGTCGAACACGTTGACGAGGGTGCCGATCCCGGCGCCCAGCCGGCGGCCGATCTCCTGCATCGCCTCGAGTGCCGCATCGTTGCCCTCCCGCGCCGCCGTGACGAGCTCGCGCGCCCCCGCGGGCTCGCCCAGGATCTCCCTGGCAGCCCGGTCGGCCGCGCGTCCCGACGCGAACTGCTCGAAGTGGCCGTGGCCCTGGCAGGTGCCGCCGCACGGCTCCCCGCCGTACACCAACACCATGTGGCCGAGCTCCGCGGCGGCGCCGACCGCGCCGCGATACAGCTTCCCGTCGAGGACGAGCCCGCCGCCGACACCGGTCCCGAGGGTGAGCATCACCATGTAGCGCGTCCCGCGGCCCGCGCCAATCTGCCACTCGGCGAGCGTCGCCGCGTTCGCATCGTTGTCGATCCCGACGGGGAGCGAGAAGCGCTCACGCATACGGTCGCGGAAGTCGAGGTCGGCGAGCGGAATGTGCACGGACGAGATCGCCCGGCCCGAGCGCTGGTCGATCGTCGACGGGAGCCCGAAGCCGATCGCCGCCACGTCCTCGGCGCGCAGCTCCTCGACCATTTCGTCCAGCGCGGCGAGCAGATCCTGCTGGGACTCGGTGGGCGTCGGGCGCTCGAGCCGCCCCTCGATCCCGCCCTCGCGGTCGACGACACCGGCTGCGATCTTCGTCCCGCCCACGTCGACACCGATCGTCCGCGCGTCCGCCACGCGGCTACGATACGCCGCCGAATGGCCCAGGGAGAAAAGCCCTACCGCGTCTACCGTGGCGGGCGCGTGAAGGGCCGGGTGCCGACGCTGCCGAAACCGGAGCGCACCCCGGCCCGCACCGACCGGAAGCCCTTCCGCTTCAAGGGCCCCGGACCGAAGCCGCCGAAGGCGAAGGGAAAGGCCAACTGGCGCCGCCGCATCCTGGTCGGCGTCGTCGTCTTCTTCGTCCTCGTGCTCGTCTGGGGGGTCGCCAGCTACCTCGCGCTCCGCAGCGGCGCGCAGGCCGCGAACAAGCGCCTCCCGCGGTCGGCCAAAGCCGCGCTCGTCTCCCAGAGCGGGCTCATCCTCTCGCACCCGACCGTGATCGCCCTCTTCGGCACCGACCACTCGTCAAGGATCAAGGTGCGCCAGGGCTTCGAGCGCTCGGACTCGATCATGCTCCTGCGCACCGACCCCGGCAAGGGACGTCTGAATTACCTCTCGATCCCGCGCGATCTGCGCGTGGACGTTCCCGGCCACGGCTTCGACAAGATCAACGTGGCCTTCCAGCTCGGCGGGCCCTCCCTCGCGATCCGCACGGTTCGCAGGTTCACCGACGTCGAGGTGAACCACGTCGTCGTGGTCGACTTCGACGCGTTCACCAAGGTCATCGACAAGGTCGGCGGCGTGGACATCAACGTGGCGCATCCGATCCTCTCGAACAAGTTCGACTGCCCGTACAAGACCCAGGCCCGCTGCGACCGTTGGCAGGGCTGGCGGTTCGCGAAGGGCCGCCAGCACATGAACGGGAAGCGGGCGCGCGTCTACTCGCGGATCCGCGAGAACAAGTTGAACCCCGGCGAGAGCGACATCACCCGCACCGAGCGCCAGCAGGAGGTGATCCAGGCCCTGCTCTCGAAGCTGACGAGCCCGGGCGTTCTCGTCAAGCTGCCCTTCATCGGCGACGACATCATGCGCCCGTTGACGACGGACCTCTCGGCGGGCCAGCTGATCCAGATCGCGCTCGTCAAGAAGCGGAGCGGAAACGAGCTGCACTGCCGGCTCGGCGGAACTCCGACCTTCGGCAGCTATCTCCAGCCTGACGAAGAGGCGCGGCGGACCGTTGCGGCGTTCCTGGGCCAATCGGCGCCGCAGCCGCCCTTGCCGGGGTCGGCATACGGCTCGGGCTGCCGGTAGGCGGCAATTCATGCCCATCCTTGACTTGTTTGTGTGCTTTTCTCGACAATACGGCTTCAAACCAAGACTGATCCCGGGGAGGGAGGGAGCATGAAGAACCGCATTGCCATCACGCTTGTGCTCGCGGCGCTTGCCGTCGGGGTGCTGGCGTCGGCGTCGATCGGTCAGGCGGCCTCGAAGGCCGGATCGGCGCAGTTGTCCCCAGGCGGTACCTGGCAAGACGTCGCGCCGCTGCCACAGACGCTATTCGGGCCCGCAACGGTGACCGACGGGACGTACGTCTATGCCTTCGGTGGCTACCACTTCCCGGAGAACGTCGGCTCGACGTTGGACGTTGTCTACCGCTACACGCCGTCGACGGACACGTGGACGACGATGACGCCGATGCCGCAGCCTTCGCTGATCGCCACGGCGGTCTACTACCCGCCGACGAACAAGATCTATGTCTTCGGTGGAGCGACGCGAACTCCGGATCCGATCATCGTCTATGACACGACCTTGATCTACGACATTGCGACGAACACGTGGAGCTCGGGCGCGACCATGCCGGGCCCGCGTTACCAGATGGCCGGGGGCTACAACTCGGCGGATGGGAAGATCTACCTGAACGGCGGGTATTCGGCGTCGACGATCGACACCGTTTCGGACGCGACCTGGAAGTACGACCCCGCCGCGAACTCGTTCACCGAGCTTGCCCCGAGTCCCATCGCGCGCGGAGGCCCAGCCTTTGGGATCATCAATGGCCACTTCCTGGTCGCAGGAGGTCGAACGAACCCCGACGAGACGCTGGTCGCGACCTGGGACTACAACATCGCGTCAGATACGTGGACTCAGAAGCAGGACATGCCGGAGCCGACGAACGTGCCGGGGTCAGCGGTTGCGGCCGGTCAGCTCTGGGCGATGGGAGGGTGTACTCCGACTCCGTGCAATCCGTTCCCCGGATTGAACGCCGTCGAGAGCTTCGATCCCGGCGCGAACACGTGGTCGGCCGCTCCGAGCCTCAATCACGCGCGATCGTTCCCCGGGGGTGCGGCGATCGACAACACGCTGTACGCCGTGGGTGGCCGCGACGGCTTGGACGTGTCGCTCGACACGGTCGAGAAGCTCGT
>DATHDS010000016.1:0-68653 GCA_035318925.1 Gaiellaceae bacterium | reverse complement strand
GCCACCAGCGCCACCGCGTCCGACCTGCGCCGTCCCGAGGCTCATCGGGATGACGCTGGAGACGGCTCGAACCCGGATCGAAGGCGCACGCTGCTCCGTCGGCCGTGTGCGCAGAGGGCGTTCCATCAAGCGGCGCATCGGCAAGGTGATCGGCCAGGCCCCGAGGGCGGGAGCCCTGCGCCGGATCGGCGCCCCGGTCAGCATCGCCGTCGGCCGGCGGTAGCCGGTTCAGTCAGCCGGCTCTGATTCGACGATCCAGAGCGTCCCGTCGCCGCACTCGACGGCTTGCGCGCCGTCGCCCGGGTCGACAAGACTCGTGCGCAGCAGCTTGATCCGTTCCCCGTCGATCTCCGCGATCGGCCCGGCGACTTGCGACATGCCGAACGTGAGGAGCCAGGCGCGAACCTGGTCGTGGATCTTCCGCGCAGGCTGGGACCAGTCCACGGTCGCGTAGTCCTCTTCGAAGTGCCCGGCCCAGGAGACGCCCTCGGTCGACTGAGGGTCGCCGGGGTCGCCCGCCGCAAGCCGCTCGAGGACCTGCGGCAGGAGGTCGAGCGCTCCCTGCGTCAGCACCGGGCCTATCTGCTCGATCGTCGTCCAGTCGTCCTCGATCGGCACGCTCGACTGGGCGAGGATCGCGCCGGTGTCGAGCTCGGCGTCCATGCGGTGCCAGGTCAAGCCGAAGGTCCCATCGTTCTCACGGAGCGCCCAGGCAAGAGGAATCGGCCCACGGTGGCGAGGGAGCAGCGCCGGGTGCTGGTTGACCGACCCGAGGCGAGGCACTTCGAGCGCCTCCTGCGGCAGCTTCCAGCCGAACCCCCAGCAGAGCGCGAGGTCAGGCTCGAGCCCGCGCAGCAGAGGCGCAACCGCGTGCTTGTCGCGCGGGAAGAGCAGGCTGACGCCCTTTGGCGCCATCGAGTCGGTGATCTCGCCCCAGGGCGGCAGCGGCCGCTCGTCGTCCTCCTTGCGGCGCGAGATCAACCAGGCAACGGGCTCGTGCCCGAGCTCGCGCAAGCGCGCAATGAGCGGCTCGGCAACCGGCGGCACCATCGAGATGATCACGATCCGCCAGCCCTTTGGTGTCTCTACGTCGGGCACGACGCGATCCTACTCACGCGGATCTCGGAGTTATGGTGGCGCGAAGCCACTGCCGTTGACGCGGTATCCTCGAAGCCATGGAGCAGACGAAGTACGTGCTCCCCGAATCAGAGCTCCCGAGGCGCTGGTACAACATCCGCGCCGACATGCCGAGCCCGCCGCAGCCGGTGCTGCACCCGGGCACCGGCGACCCGGTCGGGCCTGACGACCTCGCGCCGCTCTTCCCGATGGAGCTCATCCTCCAGGAGGTGAGCGAGGAGCCGGAGGTCGCGATCCCGGACGAGGTGCTCGACATCTACAGGCTCTGGCGCCCGACGCCGCTCTACAGGGCGCACCGCCTCGAGCGCGAGGTCGGGACACGCTCGCGCATCTTCTACAAGTACGAGGGCGTCAGTCCCGCCGGCAGCCACAAGCCGAACACAGCGGTCGCGCAGGCGTACTACAACCAGAAAGAGGGCCGGACGCGCCTCTCGACCGAGACCGGCGCCGGCCAGTGGGGCAGCGCGCTCGCGCTCGCTTGCAAGCTCTTCGGCCTCGAGTGCAAGGTCTACATGGTCAAGATCTCGTACGAGCAGAAGCCGTTCCGGCGCTCACTGATCCAGGCCTGGGGCGCGACGATCGTCGCCAGCCCATCGGAGGAGACGGAGTCGGGCCGCGCCGTGCTCGCGGAGCACCCCGATTCGCCGGGCAGCCTCGGGATTGCGATCTCGGAAGCGGTCGAGGACGCCGCCGGCCGCGACGACACTGCGTACTCGCTCGGCTCGGTCTTGAATCACGTGCTCCTGCACCAGACGGTGATCGGCCAGGAGGCGCTCGCGCAGATGGAGCTCGCGGGCGCGTTTCCAGATGTGGTGATCGGCTGCGTCGGCGGCGGCTCGAACTTCGCCGGGCTCGCCTTCCCGTTCCTGCGCGAGAAAATCGCTGGCCGCGAGATCGATGTGCTCGCCTGCGAGCCGACCGCGTGCCCGACGCTGACACGCGGGGTGTTCGCGTACGACTTCGGCGACACGGGGAAGCTGACGCCGCTCGTCCCCATGCACACGCTCGGGCACGACTTCATCCCGGAGCCGATCCACGCCGGCGGGCTGCGCTATCACGGCGTCGCGCCGCTGATCTCTCAGCTCGTGTTGGACGGTTTGATCCGCGCGGAGGCCTATCTCCAGAACGACGTCTTCGCCTCCGCGGTCAAGTTCGCGGGCAGCGAGGGGATCATTCCGGCCCCGGAGGCAGCGCATGCGATCCACGGCGCGCTGGAGGCGGCGCGAGCAGCGGACGAAGCCGGCGAGGAGCGCACGATCCTCTTCAACCTCTCGGGCCATGGCCATTTCGACATGGCCGCGTACGACAACTACTTCGCCGGCAAGCTCGAGGACGTCGCGTTGGACGAGGAAGGGATGCAGCGCGCGCTGCGGGCGATCGAGGGGCTGCCGACCCCGGCCTAGAGCCTAGAGCCAGTGCACTCTGTCGGCCAGCGCATCGAGGGCGCTGTGCTCACGAAGGAAGCTGTCGAGCCGTTTGACGTAGGCGCCGGTCGTTCCGAGCGAGCGCGGCAACGATCGCGGCGACGTGAAGACGACTCCGCAGTGGCGCTCTCCCGCGGCCGCGGTTTCTCGAACGAGCGGCATGAAGTCGGCCACGTTCTCGGTCACGAGCGCTCGACGCTCGGCCGAGGCGAGATTCCAGAGCTCCCGGTCGCCTAGCCCGCGCAGATCGTCCCGCTCCGCGGCGGAAACAACGTCGTGTCCGCGCTTGCGAAGCTCGGCGGCGATCTTCGGCGAGTAGTGCTCGTCGAGCAGAAGCTTCACGCAAGGATTGCTTGCTCGCGCCGCCAGGCCTCTTCCTCACGCTCGGCGACCGCGCGCGTGTGCTCTCGCCACTCGTCGACCTCCTCGCGGAAGCCGGCGTAATACCGCACCGCGGCGCGAACGTGCTGCTCGGGGATGGCTAGGTACTTAGCGGTCGCTTCGACCGAGTTGTCTGACTCGCGCAGTGTGTCGATCACCTGCGCAACGTCGAGCCGTGTGCCGACCAAAGCGGCCCGGCGCCCCGCGGCTCCGTCGCGGAACACGATCAGCGGATGGTCGTCGCGGCGGAGTCCCTCCTCGAGGTAGCGCTCGGCGAGAGCGTTCGCACTCTCACCGCGCTCGCGCGCGCGCTCTTGAAGAGACGCGAGGAGCGTGTCGGGAAGCCGAAAGGAGCGAGGACGAGACATAGATACGATGTGTTACAGAGTATTACAAGTGGGTCCTCCCGTCAACCTGCCCGGAAGCGCTAGAGCCGGTCGGCGAACGCTGCGAGCCGATCGAGCTCGAGCGCCCGATTCCGCTGAACCTGGATCCATGCGACGACGCGCGTTCGGCAGACGATCCACACACCCTCGCGGCGGTAGGGATCGCGGTCGCGATGCTGGTCGAGGCAGATCACGGGCGTCACCCAGACTCCGAGCTCGTCGCGGAGCATCGCCGCCTGCCTCTTCGCCTTTCGGAGATCGCCTCCCTGGTAGCGCCGGTGTTTCGTCTCAATCATGTAGACGCCGCTCGGACCACTGACGAGGTGGTCGATGTTCCCTGCGAATTCTTGCGGGATGTCGTGCAGGACCGCATATCCCTCTCCCGTGAGTGCAGCCAGGGTCGCTCCGACAGCTTCCTCCGATCGAGCTCCGCGCAACCAATTCGCAGCGACCTTGATCTGACGAGCACCCAGGCGCTGCACCCCCAGGAGCAGGAGAAGGGCAAGGACGGTGAAGCCGGTGTTGCGGAGCCCAATTGCGAACCAGAGAACGTCTGCGATCAGGACAAGTGCGGCGCCCAAGAGCAGCCGGACGAGGCGTGCTTGGAGTCTGGCCTGTGCGGCCACCCACTCACCCGGCGGCTTGGCGGTGTCGTAGGCCACCGTGATGAGATCGGCACGGGAGCTGCCCTTCTTGAGGGACTGCTATTCGGCGCGACCAGCCGATCGCCATGCGTCAGGGACCTCTGCCTGAGCCCGAGACCTAGTGTGCTAAGTTGTGGCCATGCGTCTACACATTACGCTGCAAGATGAGCTTGTGCGCGAACTTGACCGTCGAGTCGGGGCGCGGCGCCGCAGCGGTTTCATCGCGCGCGCGGTCGAAGCGGCACTCGACGACGAGCGCCGCTGGGAGCTGATCGAGTCCTCGCTCGGCTCGATCGAAGCGAATGGCCACGCCTGGGACGACGATCCGGCTTCGTGGGTGCGCGAGCAGCGTCGCGTGGACGAGCGCCGCGTCGGCTGATGGCCGCGATCCTGCTCGACACGACGGTCGTGATCGATCTCCTCCGCGGACGAGCTGAGGCGGTGCAGCGCCTGCGGGCGCTCCGTGAGGCAGGCGACAACCCGTGCATCTGCGCCATCAACGTCGAGGAGACCGTGCGCGGGCTCCGCCCCGCCGAGAGCAAGCCCGCAAATCGGCTCTTTCGTGGCTTGCGCGTCGTCCCACTCGGCGAGCGTGAAGGCTGGCAGGCGGGCGAGTGGCGCCGCGACCACGCGGCGCGCGGGCACACGCTGGCCCAAGCCGACTGCCTCGTGGCTGCGGCGGCACTCTCCGTCGGCGGACGCCTCGCAACCGGGAACGTGAAGGACTTCCCGATGAGCGAGCTCGCCGTTGAGCACTGGCCGGCGGGCGCGTAGCCCTTCTACAACCGCGCTGAGAAGGTCATGGAACTACGGTGTATGATGTATAGGCGATGAAGAGAACGAACATCTATCTTGACGACGACCAGCTTGCGCTCCTTCGCGGCCTTGGCGAGTCGCGCGGCGAGCCCGTCGCAGCGCTCGTCCGCGAGGCCGTCGACGCCTGGCTGAGCGCGCAGGGCGCCCGCCAAATCCCGCGTGACGAGTGGGAGAGCCGCTTCGACGCGCTGCTGAGGCGCAGGGATCGCATCGCCAAGGAACACGGCTTCACCGAGGAGGAAGTGGAGCGGGACGTGATGGAGGCGATCCAAGAGGTCCGGAAAGCTCGCGCTGCGCGTCGTCGTTGACACCAACGTCTGGATCTCAGGCCTCATCGTTCCTGCGAGCCCACCCGGCCTAATTGTCAGCGCCGTTCGGCAGCGGAGAATCGAGGTCGTCGGCTCCTGGGACCTCGCTAGCGAGCTCGCCGCCGTCCTTCCGAGGCCCAAGCTCCGGCGTTACGAGATCTCCGCGGACGACATCCGCGAGCTGCTCGTCCTCATCGGTCGCGACCTGCCCGACGTGGACGTCAAGGTCGTGCTGCGCGATCCACGCGATGCCCCGGTCGTCGCGGCGGCGATCGCAGGGCACGCGGAGGTGATCGTGACTGGCGATCGCGACCTGCTCGAGGACGAGGAGCTCAGGGCCTGGCTAACAGTGCGGGACGTCGAGGTTCTTTCGCCCGCAGAGCTCTTGGAGCGGCTGTCCGACTAGCGGGCGGCCCGGCTCATGACTGACCAGCACCCTCGACGAAGAGGCACAGCGCGTTCGCCATTCGCATCTGCTCGATTGAGCGGCAGCCGACCTCCAGGAGCTTCGGGCTCGCGACGACGTACGCCAGGCACTTCGCTCGCGACACCGCGACGTTGAGGCGGTTCCGCGAGAGCAGGAACTCGAGATTGCGTGGCACATACGCGGCGCTCGAGGTTGCCATCGAGAAGAACGTGACCGGCGCCTCCTGGCCCTGGAACTTGTCCACGGTGCCGACCCGGGCTCCGCGCGGTAGCGCCTCGGCCAGGCACTTCACCTGCTCGTTGTACGGCGCGACGACCAGGATGTCGTTGAGGCCCAGTGGCCTCGTGACGCCCTCTTTGTCCGTCCACTGCTCGCCCAGCAACCGCTCGAGCTCCTCCCCCACGCGCGCGGCCTCCTCGGCCGACGAGCGGCGGTTGCCCTCGTGCTCAACGGCCAGGAACCGCAACCCGGTGCCCACGCTCGTCGACTGCCGCTCGCAGCCGTCGGCCGGCTCGAGCCTGCTCTCGTAGAACGCGTCCGAGATGTAGCGGCACACGTCCGGATGCATGCGGAACGAGCGGTCGAGGAAGAGGCCGCGATCCACCGGGATCGTCTGCGCATCGCCCAGCAAGTGCTCGAGCACCGACGCGCCAGACCCGCCCGGATGGGTGCCCTGGGAGACCTGTGCGAGCTGCACCGGGTCGCCGAGCAGGACGAGCGTCCTCGCCGAGGTGCCCATCGCAAGCGCATCCGCGTGCGAGACCTGGCCCGCCTCGTCGATGAACAAATAGTCGAGCTGCTGGTCGAGCTCGGGCCGCGCGAAGAGCCATGCCGTCCCGGCCAGCAGGCGGACCTCGGGGTCGAGGAACGGCTTGACGTCGCTCTCGCTCTCGATCGATCCCTTCTCGTAGACCGCCTCCGGGTTGCTGCTACTGGACTTCTTCAGACCGCGAGCGGTCACGCCGACCTCGACGATCTCATCGAGCAGGTTGTGGATCGCCTTGTGCGTCGTCGATGCGACGCCGACGCGCTTGCCCCGGCCGAGCAGGTGCGCGATCAAGCGCGCTCCTGTGTACGTCTTCCCCGAGCCGGGCGGGCCCTGAATGAAGAGGTGACGGCCCTCGACGCGGTCGACGAGCTCTTTCATTTCGTCCTCGGTCTCGACCTGCACGCGCGCGCCCTCGAGCGGAAGCTCCCGGCGAATCACGCCCTCGAGCGCCGCGTACCGGCCGTCGTCGGCGCGCACGGATCGCCCAAGCCGCATCAACGCCTGGCGCTGGCAGCTCGTGTCCCACGCGCCGCCGGGGATGAGCGCCTGCGGCAACGCCACGTCGAAGAGTTTCGGGCCGCGCCGCAGCCGAAGACGGCCGGCGGCGTCGTCGAGCTCGTAGATCGTCCCGGCGCTCTTGCCCGTCGCGGGATCAACGACCTCATCGCCGAGCTTGTACGGCTGGGTTGGGAACGTCCCCGTGTAGATGCGCGACTGCTTGTGTTCCTCCGGCTCCTCGCCGTCCCACTCGAGCCCGCCGATCGACTCCGAGTCCTCCACGAGCTCCGAGCTCGTCAGCTCCAGCCGGCGGAAGAACGCCCACCAGACCGGCTTTGCCTCGCGCTTGTGGTACTCGAGCAGCAGGCCCGCGAGCCGCGCGCTCTCGTCCCCGCGCACGAGCAGGACCTCGCGAAGCGTCTCTCGCTCGGCGAGCTCCTCCTCGTCCTCGGGCTTGATCTCGCGCACCGCCGGCGGCTCGCGCCAGGGGATCTGCGTCCCCCACGCCGCCTGCGCGTCGGCCTTCCGCGCGATGAGCCACTCGCGCAGCAGGTAGGTCGAGAGGCAGTCCTCGCGGTTGTACTCCTCGATCCCGTCGAGGATCGACTGGTCGTGCCCGTCGACCCAGCGCTCGTAGAGGACGATCGAGTCCTCGCCGGAGCTGAGCTCGGCCTCGCGCTCCATGTAGAACTGCTCGACGTCCTTGAGCCCGTAGCGCGGATGCGAGATCCGCACCCCCTGGCGCACGACATCGAGGAGGTCGACGAGCACTTCTCTGCGGAGGAGGTTGTCGACGGCGTCCTCGCACGTCGCGTACTCGCCCATCAGGCGCTTGAGCGCGGTCTGCTCGTAGGAGGCGTAGTGGTAGACGTGCAGGTCGGGCTGGCGCTCGAGCCGCTCGCGGACGAAGTCCATGAAGTCCTCGAACGCGCGCCGCTCCTCCTCGCGGTCGTGTGCCCAGAAGCCGCGGAACTGCTCCTCGCCGTCCTCGTGCCAGAGGACGCCGAAGAGGTACTCGAGCCCGCCGGTCGGCTCCCAGTACGGGTCGCCCTCCATGTCGAAGAAGAGGTCGCCCGGCGAGGGCTTCGGGAGCAGCGCGAGGCCGCGCTCGTCCTCCGGGCGGAGGGTGTCGAACGCGTGCTCGCCCGTGCGCCGGTGGCGGAGCTGGAGCTCGGCCTGGTGGCGGATGTTCTCGAGGGTGCTGGCTGCGATGTGCGGGACGACGGTCTCGGGCGGCGTGTCCCCGAGCGCGGCGAGCGTCGTGATCCCGGCCTCGCCGAGCCGAACGATCTGGTCGCGGCGGATGTTGGCGACGCGGGTCAGGTGGTCCTGCTCGTCCCACCGGGCCTCGCAGAGCTTGCGGAAGTCGCACATTGAGCAGTGGTCGACCGGCCAGGGCTCGGTCAGCCTAGGGTTGTGAACGGCGTCGAGAAAGCGCCCGCGAACGCGCCGGTAGTAGGCGAGGAAGTCGAGCACGCGGTAGCTCTCGGTCTCGCCGGAGCCGAGCGCAATGTGCATCCGCTCGGGCGTCCGCCCCTGGACGCGCCCGATCTGCTCGGAGTAGAAGCAAAGCTGGAGCACGTGCGCCGGCTTCCCATGCCGTGCAAGCTTGGTGTCGTAGGCCTCGTAGGAGCCGTCGGCCCCGCGGATCACGAAGTCGGCGAGCCCACGCCACTCGCCGTCGAGGAAAGCGGCCTGGTAGACGACCTCGCGCCCGGCGTGCATCGCGTCCGCGGTCTCGCGCGCGGCGCCCTCCCAGTCCCACTCGCCGTTCGGGCCGACGAGCTCGATCGTGACGACGTCGCGCCCATCCGCGAGCAGCTGGTCAAGGTAAGCGCGCTCGTGTTCCTCACCCTTGCGCCGGATCAGCTCCGCCTGAGCGTCCTCGACTTGCGGCTTAACGATCTCGCCGCGGACGACCTTGAGCTCGAGCTGGGTCAGGTGCTCGCACTCCAAATAAGCCGTTACGTCGGACGGCGAGTAGGCGAGATTTCCATTTGTGACCCTCATTGCTTGATAATCACGTAAAACCGTTAGACGCGGTTACTAACGTCACCCCGCGAGGTGCGCGCAAGGAGATAGGCCCATGGCAACACTTGGAACGCGGACGTTGGGGGTCGGAAACCTTGTCCGTTGGATCTCGGGCGCCGGGGACGGAATCGGCGTGGTCACAGCCTCCGATTCTTCCGGGCGGAAGTTGAACGTTCGGTTCGACAACGGTGACGAGCAAATCTTCGCTTGGCCGAACGACGCGCTCGAGCGAGTGACATTCGATGCCGGTGACGACGTCCACCTCCTAGCCGACGACGAGGTCGGTGTCGTGTCGTCCATGAATGACGCCGATGGGAAGGTCTTTTACACGGTCAACCTTCCCGGCGGCAGACGAAAGACCGTTCTCGAAGACGGTGTCCGACGAGCCCTACTCACCGACCCCGTCGAGCTCATGAGGCGGGGCCAGCTCGACTCTGCTCGGTCGGTGAACCTTCGGCTCGCCGCGACGAGGCTTCTTTTCGCGCATCAATTCGACGAGCTGTCGTCGCTCTCGAACTCCCGCGTCGAGATCAAGCAGCACCAAGTCGGTGTCCTCCATCGAGTCGCGACCTCATACCCCCATCGCTTCCTTTTGGCAGACGAAGTCGGTCTGGGCAAGACAATCGAAGCCGGATTGATTCTGAAGGAGCTCAAGGCGCGCGGAATGGCTCGCCGGACGCTTGTTCTCGCACCGTCGGGGATCGTGTCGCAGTGGCAATTCGAGCTCAAGACCAAATTCAATGAGACATTCGCGCAACTCGACAGGCGGACGATTCCGGGCATCGAGACGACACACCCGGGAGAGAACGTCTGGACGGTCCACGACAACGTCATCACGTCGACCTCTTACGCGTGCTCGACGGATCAGCGCGCCAAGGAGATTGCGCTCGCCGACTGGGACATGGTGATAGTCGACGAAGCGCACCACGCTCGACGCACGCTGGGCAATCTGGCTGGCACACGCTTCTATCGCCTCGTCCAACAACTTGCGAGTCCCGAACACGCCAATTCTAGGGCGATGCTGTTCTTGACGGCTACGCCAATGCAGCTCCATCCGTTCGAGCTTTACTCGCTGCTCGAGCTACTTGATTCGACACTCTTCGCGAGCTACGAAGACTTCGACGAGCACCGTCGGCAGCTCGCCGGGCTAAACCAAACCGTCGAGGCAATCAGTCGATGGCCGTCTCTCAAGGCGCCCGCTCAAACGCAGGTGGCGGCAGAGGTAGCGGGTTGGCTGTCTGAGGACCCGAAAGCTTGTGCGAAGCGGCTTAAGGATCCCGACGAGCGAGCCCTTCTGACCGAGGAGCTTCTGTCTAGGCATCGGCTAAGCGAGGCGCTCGTCCGGAATCGGAAGGCAGTGGTCGGTGGGTTCATGCCTCGGGTGGCTGCCGTTTGGGAGGTCGATCTGACCGATCCCGAGTGGATGGCTTACCACGCGGTTACGCAGTACGCACGAGAAGGATTCGAACGAGCACGCGTCGAGAAGAACAACGCCCTCGGGTTCCTCATGGTGAGCTTCCAGAAGCTTGTTTGCAGCAGCTCCGCTGCCCTCCGCAAATCGCTTCTTTCGCGGATCGAAAAGTTGGAGAAGAAGCTGGAAGCGAGCTCCGCGCCTCCTCCCGAGGAAGACGAGCTCGAAGAGGTCCTGATCACAGAAGCCCTCGACGACATCATGGCGACAAGATTCCGAGAGGACACGGAGACCGAGATCGCCGAGCTGCGAGCGATCGTCGAACTTCTCGACGCGATTTCGCTCGACTCAAAGACGCGCGTCTTGATCGAGCGTTTGGGCGAGATTCTTCAGAGCGAGCCGGATGCGAAGGTCATCATCTTCACGCAGTTCCTGGAAACCCAGGCATACATCGCAGAGCACGTCCCACCGCCGTGGACTTCGCACATTTTCAACGGTGGCCTCAAGCCCGCCGAAAAGGATAGGGCGGTTTCGAACTTCCGGGAAGCGAGCGGACCTCAGCTCCTTATCTCGTCAGAGGCCGGTGGGGAAGGTCGAAACCTGCAGTTCAGCCACATGCTCGTGAACTACGACCTTCCTTGGAACCCAATGAAAGTCGAGCAGCGCATTGGCCGCATCGACCGGATCGGGCAGAAGAAGCCGGTCTCGATCTTCAACCTCTCGACGACCGGGACAGTTGAAGAGCGCGTGCTCCACGTACTGGGCGAACGGATCGGGTTGTTCGAGGACACGGTAGGTGGCCTTGATCCCATCCTTGGCGATGTCGAGGCCGACCTGCGAAAGATCCTTGCTCTTGCTGACGAGAAAGCCGACCAGGCCTTGACGGACTACGAGGAACGCCTTGAGTCACGGGTCAGCGAGGCGAGGGCAGCCGAACGACGACTCGCGGATCTCATCATGGACACTCGCTCATTCAGACAGGACGAGGTTCAGCGACTGCTCGACCAACGCGGATTGCTCTCAAACGATGAGCTGAAGAGCTTTGTCCTCGGAAGCTTGAATGAGCTCGGGGTCGGGGTCGAGCGACACCCCACAATCGATCAAGTCTTCGAGCTTCGACTCAGAGGCCGCTTCGGAGACGAGTTCCCGGGCATCGTCAGAGATGGTGAGCACAGAGTCGCCACGCTAGACCCCTCGACCGCACTTGACCACGAAGACGTCGAGTTCCTCGCGTTCGGAAACGAGATCGTCGACGCGCTCGTGGACTACGTGCGTCGGCGGGAGTACCCAGGCAGAGCGAGTCACCGACGCATTCGCACGAACGACGTGAGCCCACAGTCTGGCTGGCTCTTCGTCTACGCACTCGAATTCGAAGGTGTCGCCCGTTCGAAGGAAACCCTCCCAATCTTCGTTGGCCCCGATCGGAAGCCCGACGACGAACTGGCATCGTGGCTGCTTGACCGAACAATGAGAATCAAGCGCGAGGAATGGGCGGACGCCGCTCCTCTCGCACCGCGCGACGCAGCCTTCGAGAGCGCTCTCGGCTTTGCTGAGACTGCGGCCGTCCAGAGGCTGCTCGGCCGCCAGGCGGAGCTCGCAGAGGTGAATCGTGAACGGCTCGAACACGAGCGTAGGAAGCTCGACAGGTTCTATGTCTACAAAGAACGCGCAGCCGCAGAGAAACTCGCCGCGATCAAGGCAGTCTACGATCGACTGCTGATCTCGGATGACGCCGACGACCAGAGGATTCTGCCGGTGTGGGCAACGAACCTCGACAATGCCGAGCGGCTCGTGGCGAGTCTCACCGAAGAACGTGACCGACGTATCTCAGATCTCGCTGGTCGTGAACAGGTTGGCGTTCAGCATGAGCTACTCGCCGTCAACTACATCGAGATCACGGCGGACCCGAGAGAGGAGATCCGCGCAACCGGACTTGCCCTACCAGCCGAGCTGCTTCACCACGTCGTGGGGCTGTATCGCGAGACGTCGGCCGAGGATCTCGCCTCACTGAGGTCCGAGGTGGAGGAACGTGAGGCGCAGCTCGAGGCACTAGCCCAAGGGCATGCCATCGACGAACGGGGCATCTCTCTCGGACACCGCCTGATCGAGACATTGAGCGACCCCGGTTCATACCCGCCGGTAGCCCGAGGTCTCCTCGGGGCAGCGACCCGGTACTACCTCCTCATCGACGACGGTGAACACGACCTCACGTCGCCGAAGGGCTTTGAAGATGACCAGCGTGTCATCGATGCAGTCTTGCTAGCGATCGCCCGAGACACTGCCCATAGTTAGCTGCGGCGAGGATCACTTCGAGGTTAGATCGTCGAGGAACTCCGAGGCTGGCTCGACGCCTGAGATCCAGAGGTGATCGCGGGCACGCGTACAGGCGACGTACAAGAGGTGCCGCTCCGTCGTATAGACGTCCTCGAGATCAGCGTTGTCGGCGATCGCCTCGATCCGTGCCTGAGACGGAATCACTTCGTCGTCGCAACCCATCACCACCACTGCCCGGAACTCCAGCCCCTTCGCCAAATCCATTGTGCTCACGGATACCGTGCCTCGGGTGGTCCGCACTTTCTCGTCCAGTACCGCGGCCGTCAGGCCAGCGGCTTCGACGGCTCGGCGTGCGCGCTCGAGCTCGGCTTCGGATCGAACGAAGATGCTGAGCTCCTCCGGCGCGAGTCCGTCATCGACGAGGTCTCGCATCCAAGTCGCAACCGCTTTGACCTCGGCTTCCTCGTCATCGAAAACACGGATCGTCGGCGGCACGCCATTGAAAACCGAAACCGTGCCGGCCCGGCTTTCGATGTTGCCGTCTGCATCGGTCTGCTCCGGATCGAGCAACCGGTCCGCGTTCTGCCGGATCTGATGCGAGGTTCGGTAGTTGACGTGCAGATTCCTCGACCGCCCGCGGATATCCACGCCCAACGCACGCCACGAGAAAGGCTGCTGGAAGATGCGTTGACCGAGATCACCAGCGAAAAACAGGGCGTTCCGGCGATCTTCTGCCAACGTGGCAAAGAACCGCAGATGGGCCACGCCCATGTCCTGCGCTTCGTCGACAACGATGTGGTCATACGGGCGCCCGCCACGTTGCATGAGGAGATCAGAGAGCCGCGTGAACATCCCAAACTCCGTGAGCATGTCCTCCTCCGCAAGTCGCTTCTCGACCCGCTCGAAGATCGACCACAGGATCGCCCTCTGCTGCTCCGGGAGACCAGTCTTCCGTCCGAGCCTGCGGACATCGCGGTAGTCGTCCCAGGTTCGGAGCTGCCAGGAATCCACGACCTGCTCCCATTCGGTGACAAGAAAGTGCAGTTGGAACTTGTGCGGATCGACTGCCTCAGACGCGACGCGGATGAACCCCTCGATGTCTTCCCGCGTTGCGATGCGTGGCTCTCCCGCATGAGCCTGATAAAGGCGCTGGCCAACCCCCGAGATCGACTGCACATCAATTCGCTCGGCGATGCGGGGCTCGTTTTGGATGAGCAACATGAGTCGGCTTCGGAGGGCACTTGCGAGGGTGTCCGTGTAGGTCGTCAGCAGGATGCGAGCCTCGGGATTTGCCCGGGCCAGAAAGACGGCGCGGTGCAGGGCCACGATGGTCTTGCCAGTTCCAGCGGAACCAGAAACGCGCGCTGGCCCACCGTAATCACGCTCGACGACGTTGCGCTGAGCGGGATGCAGGAACACGATCCAGCGGTCCCACGGGTGCTCGAGCGCTCGCTCTAGCTCCTCGACGTTCTCGACGACACGGAACCGGCGTTGAGCGTCGGGGTGCTCGAACGGATCAGCGTAGGCGGGACCAGCGTCGGCGGGAAGGTCAAGCACCTGCAGCGCACCGAGCAGCTGCGGCGTGCCACCGGTGGCGCGCTCGAGCAGCGCCTCGGCCGCCTCGCCCGGAAGATGTTCGGCTAGCGCAAGAAGCTGCTGGTCGTCCGCAGCCCGGACATCGTCGAGCCAGTCGACCGGAACTCCATATCGGAGAAGCTCGTCGTCGCCGAAATCGGCGAAGAGAGGACGTTGCACGATCGCCGGCGCCTCGGCCTGGACGTAGACCGGCACCACGATCTCCTGGACCGTCTCGCGTATCTCGACGAGCTGAGCAGCACCTGTTGTTGGGTGCGTAGTGAGCTTGCGGCGCTCCGCCCAAGCGTAGGCCTTGTCGTGGTGGTCCGCGTAACAGAGGGCGAGCGTCGCCTCGCTCTTGTGGACGATCAAGCGGATATCCCTGCCCGCCCGTACAGACCAGAAGTTGCGGTCCTTCGCCCTGTCCAGACGATGAAACTGCAGGCTCGGGTGCGCGGGATTGGTCTGGAGGTCGAAAGCCGTCGTCTTGACGGCCTTCTGCTCCTCAGCAGTAAGGCGAGTGAGACTGTCGGTGAACGTGTCGGCGATGAGGAACTGCATCACGTGACACGGAACACCTTCATGACCTCGTCGCCGAGGTGGTTGATCACCTTGACGGCAATGCGACCTGTTTCGGGCCTGTCGAACGGCCTCGAGACGTCGCTCCGCAGCGTCGCCCACGCGTTCTCGTCGATCTCCGCCTTGAGCGTCGTCTTAAGCGCCTTGTACGGATCGTCGGCGCCGAGGAAGTACGCGTGCCGAACGAAGAAGCTCTCCTCGTTGTACTCGGTGTCGATGAACCAGCAGGCGATCCCTTCGGCGTTGTCGCTCTGTACCTCACCCGTACTCGGATGGAAGACGTCGACCCCGTGGAGCTTCACGCGCACCTGGCCGTCCTCCGCGTCGAGCAGCTCAATGTCGGGCTCGCCGAAGACGACGAAGAGGTTGCCCTTGCCCGTGTTCTTGAGGTCGTCGGCCATGTGAAGGTCGGCGTTCATACGGGCCTTCAGCACCGGAATGCTGCCGAGCTTCTTGAAGTCGGTCGTATGAGCTTCGTAATTGAACGCGCAGGCGATCAGCACATCGAACTGCGCATCGCCGGCCTCCCGGGCCGCGGCGACGAGGTCGGTTCTCTGGACGGTGCCGAACTCAGGGCCAATGAAGACCGCCGCGCGCTTCTCCGTCTCGCCTTCGAGGTAACGACCCTCGCCGCATACGAGTTCGCCCGGCCACGGCGTGAGGGCGGTGAACGTGATCCGGTCGTCCTTGTGCGCCTGCTGAACCCCTGCGCTCCTGAGGTTCTCGAGGATCGTCTGGGTGAACGTCTGCTCAGAGTCCGCCTCGAGGGCATCGGCCTGGAGCGGATCAACTAGCTCATCATTCTCGTCGACACCGAGCACACGGTGAGGACTGAGGCTTTCGACGGTGAAGGGGCCTGCGACACGAACCGTCCGCTTGTCCTCGTACGGCTTGTGGTAGAGGTACTCGAACTCGGCCTGCGCGGCGATCGAGGCGTCGATCTCATTCTGACGTGCAATCCGCGCCTCCCACCAGTCAGCGTGCACCTCTTTTGTGCGCTCCGTCCACGCATCGTCCACTTCGCGTGGAATCTCCCACTCTTCCCAGTGCTCGGACAGCTCAGCATTCAGCTGCTCGCGCAGCGGATCCAGCGTCCCTTGCCACTTCTCCCAGACGACGTCGATCTCCGCGTTGTTTGCGACCGACTTTAGTGTGATGTGTGGCACGCGCTCGCAGACAAACCCGTGCCGGACGCTTCCATGCACGGGTTGAGAGCTGGGCGCTGTCTGGGTGACCTCGGCTTCTTTCAGCTGGCCTTCGCGAGAATCGGAGAGCAGGTAGTACGGGTACCGCGCGCCCATGATGCGGGCTCGGGCCAACGCAAGTGCTACCCGCGACGTATCGACGGTGATCCAGCGACGGCCCCGCTGCTCGGCGACGGTGGCGGTCGTTCCAGAGCCACAAGTAGGGTCGAGGACGAGGTCACCAGGATCGGTCGTCATCAAGACACACCGTTCGATGACTTTGACGTTTGTTTGAACGACGTAGATCTTCTCGTCGGTGAAGGCACCTGTCTGGGTGTCGATCCAGACGTTGCTGAACTTTGAAACGCCGAAGTCGTTCAAGAACCTGACGTATTGAATCGAGTTAGGAGTGGGGCTTGCGAGTCGCTCCGCCCTAAGCAAGCGTTGCATCCCGCTCTCATTTGTCTTCCAGTAGCCGCGCCCGGGTCGAAAGTCCTCGCCGCGATATGCCACCGCGAACGCAGACTTCTCTCCCCCACTTTGTGATGTTAGGTTGTCATTTCGAAAGATCTCTGCCCCTGTCGGAAGAAGCGATGGGTCACCGCGTTCGTCAGCAGTCATTGAACGACGGTCAAAGGCTGCAAGTTGAACACGCCGGTAACGTCCTCCCACGTCCTCTGTCAGACCTTTCTTCTTAAAGAGTTCGCGATACTTCAACTTCGTCCTATCTCGGCAATACCAAACCAAGTAACTGCACGCCGAATCTAGGTACTGGTCGCCAAGACCGGTGGTTGTACGGAAGGAGATGAGAGAAACGGCATTGTCTTCCCCAAACACCTCATCCATCAGCACTCGAACGCGATGCACATTCTCGTCGCCAATCTGTACGAAAACGGAGCCGGAATCGGTGAGTAGGTCACGAGCCACGGTAAGGCGGTCTCGAAGGTACGTGAGGTAGCTGTGCGTCCCATCGCGCCACGTGTCGCGAAACGCCTTCACCTGCTCCGGCTCACGGGTGATGTGAGCAGCGTTGCCATCCTTCACCTCACGGCTAGTCGTTGACCACTGAAAGTTGCTGTTGAACTTGATGCCGTAGGGCGGATCGATGTAGATGCACTGCACTTTGCCGCGGAGCCCTTCCCGCTCGGCGAGACTCGCCATCACCTGCAGCGAGTCTCCGAGGATCATGCGATTCGTCCACCCCTGCTCGTGCTCGTAGAAGACGGTCTTGTCCGTGCCCTCGGCCATCCGGTTGAAGTCGGCAAATAGATCAATCTGCTCGTGCTCGTCCGGCGTGGACTTCTCCGAGATGCGCGCGAGGTCGTCGATCAGCACTTTCGGGTGCACCTTCTCTTGGATGTAGATCGGCGGCGCGTGGACGACGAGGTCGCTCCAATCCTGCTCGTCTTTACCGCGCCAGACGAGCTGCGGATCGAGGTCGCGGTTCCGTCGCTCGTAGGCCACTCGCACCGCCGCCTTCTCTGATTCCTCGACAACGGATTCGTACTCGGCCGTGGGGATGTTCGTCCGCGTGTCCTCGACATGCCTGATCGTCTCGACGGACTTCGGAGTTTTGGTGCGCGGCCGAGCCATGCCTATGCCGGCTGCGCCGCGATCTCGTCGATCAGCTTGTTGAACGCGTCTTCGATCGCGAACGCATCCGTAAACTCGGCAAAGTGCCAGCGTCCATGCTGTTCGACATGGTTGACAGCCGGCACCCAGTACGTCTCCATCGTTGACTTCTTCTCCTTAGCGTCTTCGCCCCGGTAACCCTTGATCTCGATGACGAGGTGAAGAAGGTTGTCCTCACCGCGCCCATCGTCGACGAGCACGATGAAGTCAGGGCGGTAATTGCGGCTCTCCGATCCGTAGCGGTACGGCACGTCGAATCCCAGGTTGTGGTTCTTGACGTACGCGCGAACGCGCGGATGACTCTCTGCCACCCGGCAGAACTCTCCCTCCCAATCGCTATCGAGGACAACCCAGTTGACATGGCAGCGGCGAGGATCAGTCTCCCAGCGACTCGTCTTCGACGTGTTGAAGTTGACGTGCGCCGTCGAGCCGATCGGGTTGTACGGATCGACGACCGGCGTGACCGGCCGCTCACCGACATAAGCGCGTGTAATCGCCGCCGTGATCCGCTCGCAGGCCATGTCGGCGAGCATCTTGTATTTCAGCTGCGCGGGGTAGGTGCCGCCCTTGCACACGAGGTACTCATCGAGCCACTCCCTCGCGATCCGCTTGAGCTGACCGAAGAGGTGGAGCCGGGGATCACCATCTGCGTCCTGCCATTTCGTTAGCACGAGGTGCGAGGTGAGCTCGTAGACGACCTGGGACGGACGGACATCCGCCGTGTGATTCAGCGTGAGATCGACTTTCTCTCCGATGATTCCCGAGTTCTGAGTGGTCGTTGCCCCGACGAGATCTGGTGTGAGCTCCAGCGTGGAGTCATCGTTGAAGTCTGCTGTGAGCCGCTCCTCCGGCAACTCCACGCGATATCCGACTACCCGAGGGAAGCGGATTTCGAGATGATCGCGCTCAGGGCTAACCGCCTTGACATGAATCGTCTCGCGAGGCGGCGTAATAGGCCCAATAACTGGCTTCGCAGTGAAATCGAAGGGAACGCCGAGGATGTCGGCGTATTCGACATTGAAGAGTCCCTCGTTATTCAGGTCGTACGACTGGCGGCGTAACGCACGTCCGACAACCTGCTCGCACAGCAGCTGGGTGCCGAATGCCCTGATCCCAAGAATGTGCGTCACGGTGTTCGCGTCCCAACCCTCGGTCAGCATCGAGACGGAAACGACGCAGCGGATCGACTCGCCGAGCTGGCCGTACTTGCCGACCGTATTCATCACCTCGCGGAGCAGGTCTTGGTCGCTGAGATTCTCCGCCTGGGTCTGATCGCCCGTCCGCTCGATGATCTCGCGCCGGAAGCGCTCGATTTCGTCCGCGGCCATCTTGCGGAAGTTGTCGTCGAGCGTCTCGCCGGACTCGAGCTGCTCGCTGTCAATCAGGAGTGTGTTCGGTCGGGCTATCGGATTGCCGTGCTCGTCGAAGTTCCGGAAAAGTGCATGTCGACCCTGCGCGAACGTTGTCGAGTCGTCTTCATTCGTCTTGTTGAAGCCGGAGATGTAGTCGTAGACGAGCTTCGAGATCGCGGTGTTCTGGCAGACAACGATGAAGCAGGGAGGCACACGAACACCACCCTCCTGCCAAAGATTGAACGTCTTCTCGTAGTGGCCGTACAGCGCCTCGAGAGCCGTCTGAAGCTGGGGCGGAAGACTTAACGGGTCCAAGTTCTCAGCCTTGCCTCGCCCCTTCTTCGGCATTTTCTTGCCGATGTGATCCCAGAGGTTGCGGAACATCGGCATCTCCTCGCCGGAGATGTTGTCCGCGACTGGAACGCGAGGGAGCTTGACGATTCCGCACTCGATCGCATCCATCAGTGAGAAGTCGCTCAGCGTCCATGGGAAAAGCGTGCCCTCGACGTAGCCTGACCCACTCAGGAAGAACGGCGTTGCTGAAAGGTCGATAACGCGCGAGAGCCCGAGCTTGCGGTTGACCGCTTCGAGCCCGGATATCCAGAGGCGCGCAGCCTCCTTGTTTCGCTCAGCCTCCTTCTTCTCGTCGCCTTTGAGGTCGTCCTCATCCGATACCGGCTTCTCGCGGTAGCAGTGGTGCGCTTCGTCGTTGAGAACGAGGACGTTCTTCATGCCCATGAGATCGGGCATGACCCGCTGAATCATCTGACCCTCGGTCTCGAGAGTGTCCAGCGCTTCGCCGCGGCCCTGCAGCAGTTTGCGGCCGCCGGCGGAGAGCTCGATTCGCTGGCGGAGCTTGAAGGCGTGGTAGTTCGTGATGACGATCTTTGTCTTGTTGAGCTCCTCGAGCATGTCGGCGGGCACGAGCTCGCTGTTGACGTAGTAGTTGTCGGGATCATTGGGCTGGAGCACCCGCAGGCGGTCCTTGATCGTGATGCCCGGGGTGACGACCAGGAAGCCCCGCGTGAAGAGCTTGCTCTGAGGGCGCCTGAGCGCGTTGACGGTCTGCCAGGCGATAAGCATCGCCATCACCGTCGTCTTACCAGCGCCGGTGGCGAGCTTAAGCGCCGCGCGCATGAGCTCGGGATTCGCGTCGTTATTCGCGTTGACGAGGTGCTCGAGAATGCCCTTGGCACGCTTGCCCGCGTTGGGAGCGACCTCGGTCAGC
Source organism: Gaiellaceae bacterium (assembly GCA_035318925.1). Lineage (GTDB taxonomy): Bacteria > Actinomycetota > Thermoleophilia > Gaiellales > Gaiellaceae > VAXT01. Next base: position 48,597 of record DATHDS010000016.1, on the reverse strand, counting down.
CAGATGATCGTCTCGACCGCCTCGATTTGGCAGAAGAATGGACGTAGGTTGCTGAACTCGTGGTGCCGCCAGTGCGTCAAGAGGCGGGCGGTTTCCGGCGTTACCTGCCAGTCATTCGGATTCGGCAGGCTGCGCCATGCCTCAACCATGGAACGAACCTCGTTGATGATCTCCGTGGGGTCGTACTGCTGTGCCTGGGTTGAGATTCCCTCGCCGTCTTCGGCCAGCAAGACCTGCTGTTCCTCCGCGCGCTTGCGCTTCTTGGGCTTCGGAATCGGGGTGACGAAGTCGGCCCGGCGGCGACTATCGAGGATCTTGTGGGTTGGCTGACCGGACTCGTCGAGCTCCCAGTGCTGGGTGGGCTCCTCATATGGCGAGTTGAGGATCGGACGCTCGAAGAACGCGTCGGTTCCAGCTTGAGCTTCGGCGGTGGTCATGAAAGAGGCATGTCCTTTTCGGGCATGTGGCCGACGCTATCAGCAGCATTCGGCGTCAAACGGGTCAGAAGACGGATGCGATCAACTCCTTGATCTTTTGGGAGCTGATCCCGCCTTTCATGTCGTCCGTGGTGACGATTAGCGCCCCTCGCTCACCGCCCCCTTCCTCGGCCGGGAGGATCTTCTGCTCCTGGAACCACACAAGCTTCTTTGCCCAGCGCTTGGAGTAGTCCGGATCCATGAGCATCCCGCAGTGCTCCCAGTAGTACGTTCGGCCGCTGTCGTCGTCGACGATCGTGAAGTCAGGAATGCGCGTCTTACCGTCCTGTCCGACTAGCTTGGCTTCGTATTCGTAATCGATGCCCGCTGCGGCGAGCTGGTCAGCGATGATCACCTCAGATTTCGAGCGCATGGGCTCGCCCCGGCTTGATCGGTGGATCAAGCGGTCCTCGAGATATCGGTCGTCCAGCTGTGCCAGCTGAGGAGCTACGAAGAGATTCGTGAGGCGTCGTTTAGTCTCTGAGTAGTAGTCCGAGGCGTACTTCCAGAGGTCGGCACGCTCGCCTTGGTGGAGGATCACTATGCGGTCTTTCTGGCGTGTTAGAGCGGTGTACAGAAGCTCGCGAGACAGCAATCTCCCTGAATCAGGAAGCACGAGGAATGTCAGCCCGAACTCGCTTCCCTGAGACTTGTGGACAGTGATGGCGTAGGCCAGCTCGAGCAGAGGCCTTGTCTCGTCAGCTAGATCGCCCCCCGTGAAGTCGTAGCTGTACCCCTGCTGCGACGTGAATTCGACCTCGAGCTTCCACGGATAGCCTTTCCACGTCGCATTAGACGATTTGAACTGGCCAACGACGACGCCGATCTCACCGTTCGCGACGTAGTAGAGCGACTTATCGTCTTTTGGGTACATGTGTTTGCGGCGTTTGTTCTTCAGGTTGATGACCTTGTCGCCGTACACGATTCCCTCAGCGCCCATTGGCTTTGGGATGCGGCGATGGCGGGACCGTGCGTATTCGATCGTGCCGTGCCGGAACGTGGCTTGGACGAGCCGGTTGAGATCCCGGACTCCGTGAGTCAGCCCTCGGACAGGAGACATGATCTGCCAAGACTCAGCTGCTTCCGCTGCGCCACGCCGGAAGTAGCAGCGCCCTTCGAATTCGTCACCACCCACCCGCTTCTCAAATCCGATCACGTCCTGACCGTCATCGAGTTCAAGCTCCTCGACGACAGTGGCGAGGAGGATTTCGCGAAGGTCCTCCGAGCTGTCCCACTGGACGAACCGGAGCGGGCCCATCTTCTCGCTCGAGAGGACGCGGCTGAGTATTTCGTCCTCGCCGGGCCCTAGCTGCTGACCGCTGAACCACTCGGCGAGCTGAATGTCCTCGCGGTCCTCGCCAATGTGCCGGCGGCGGACCGTGAGTTCTGCATAGCCGGGAGACACCTTCGGGAACGTCGCGTCGACGTTCTCCGGAGCAAGCCTGTCAACGATGTCGTAGAAAGGTCTCCCTGCACCGATTGGAGGCAGCTGGCGAGGGTCACCCACCAGGACCAACCGGTCGAGTCCTTTGAGCGAATCGATCAGCGCGGCGAGCTGTTCTTCTGTGAGCATCGACGCCTCGTCGACGATCACGGTTCGCCCCGCCTCGACGGCGTTCTCACCGGTGACGAGATAGGCCCCGGTTTCCTCGTCGTAACGGTTGAGCGGAAGGAGGAACTGGGCCAGCGTCTTCGCATCGCGTCCTGTGGCGGTTTGCATTCGAACGCGCGCTTTGCCTGTAGGAGCGAGAAGCAGTACCCCGCCGGCTTCGATGGACGGCTCGTTAACAAGCACGGTCAAGAGCGTCGTCTTCCCGGTGCCGGCGGGACCGATCAAGACGGAGACTCTTGCCTCGGCGATCTCCTTGAGCGCTGCTGCCTTTTCCTCACGAGCGCGTTCTTCGAGCTCGTCGCCCTCCCCCGCCGACTTCAGCTCATCATCGAGCAGTTTCCGCCAGTTCGCCGAAATTTCATGCCGGTTCCCTTTCACCCGCTTCTCTACAAATCGGCGAATGACGCCACCCACCTGATCGAGCACCGCGAGCTGGTACGCGGGCGTCGAATCGGCCATCGAACCGACCGTGATCGGCGGAGCGAAGGCTCCTTCGACGACATCCATTAGGTCGCCATCCACCATGCAGCGCGGCTCGATGGCAAACGCGCGGATCGCGGATACAACCGCGTCGCGCGGCTGAAGTGTGTGTCCTTCATCGGCCGCAGTCTCCAGAGCGGAAACCGCAAGCCCCCTGACGCGCCGTTCATCGGTCGAGTCCGTTACCCGGGTTGGCTCGGACAGCGGATGCTCCTCTCGTATCACCGGCGGCGGGAACACACCTCGGTCGACTGTCCAGATGCTCAGCGGATCAAGGCTTCGCCGATCCTCTTCGTAGAGCAAATACGGATTACCCAGGAGATCGGCGTCAGTGCAGTTGAATCCAGCATTCGCCCGCTCTTCGATGACGTACATCCTCGTCGCTTGCGCGTCAGTGAGTTCGAAGCGGGCGACCAACTCCAAGAGCGACCGGCGCTCCGGCTTGTTCTCCTTGATCGCCAGCCATTTGTCGCGCACCGTTCGGGTTAGAAGCGGGGCCACGCGTTCGGAAAGCTGGTTTGGGTCGACCATCACCGCATCGACGAGGGGCCAGGGACTCTCGTTTTCGCCGAGCTTTGCTGCCAGTTCGTAGGCAACAAAGTGGCCGTGTTCAACCCCAAAGGCCGTGAGCGCCGCGCCCAAACCTGGTGTCGGTCCGCGGAGGCTCCAAAGTTCGCCGAGTCGCCCGTCGATCCACTTCAGCATGCTGTCGATCGGCGCCGAGGCGTATGCACGAGAGTGCTCGAGCGCTTCGCGGCAGCTGAGGAGGGCGGCAATTGCGCCATCGTGGGTTACATGCTCACCTGCATACGAGAACTCCATGCGGCGATCGTCCGGCGCCACAGCGATGCAACTGCGGAGGTCGACGGACTCATCCTCCACCGCTCGCGCAAGGAGCTCGTGGTAAGGCAGCAAGAACCCATCCGTAAACCCAGCTCGAATCGAATGCTGAATTGCGCGGTCCCAAACGTAGGAACGAATCGGTTTGGCAGCGGAGTAGCCGTACTCGACGAGTGGCCCCATGGACATGACGCGACCGACGCCCACCAGAACGCGATCCGCATCGTCGACCATCGGTGACTGCTTGACGTAGAAGAAGCAGAGCGACGATTCCGGTACAACTGCGCCAAAGAAGGTCTCGAGCAGCGCCTTCTGGTTGCCGTGGTCTTGAACCCAGTTGTTCCGCTCGAGCCACCCATCCGTGGGCTCTCGATTCGGGTCGACATCGAGGTCGAGCTCCTCGGCGAGCTTCCAAGCCTCTTCGCGCATCATCCACCGAAACGGGATCGTCGCCGCGGAATAAGCGGGATGACGAAACGCGGCAGGCGTGATGTGGTCGTGGTGCTCGCTGAAGCTGGCGTAGGGGTGCTTGACCATCCTCGTGAAGTCGAAAGGCGCCATAAAGGTCGCCCGCTCGCCGATGCATGCTGGCCACCGGGTCGCCTGATCAAGGGTTGCGATGGACTGGCCGGCGAGCATCTGCTCCTGCTCGTCGTCGCGGCTGTCCCGGATTTCTTTGAGGATGAGGCACGCCGCGTTCCCCTTCGGATTGCGGCAAACGGTTCCATCCCAAGCCGCGTCGTGCCACGGGACGCGGATGGAAAGGTGCCGGAGGGGCAGGATTGGCACTATCGAGCGACCACACCCGCGGGGTCCAGGCTGAAGGGGCACCAATGGCCGATCGACTCCACGGAAGGTGGCGCCTCCGGCTCGCCGAGCAGATCGCGGCAGAGGTGGGCGAATGCACATGCTCGAAGATCGGTCACTGAGTTGCCATTCTCCCCTACCGTTGTCAACACTTGGCCAAGAATGACATGCCAGGGTGGGTAGGGGGAACCGAGGCTAGTCGAGCCCGGAAACGATTGCCTTAACCCCAACACAGGCCCGACCGTTAAGGAAAGAAGGTGCGATCCTTAGGGCATGTTCGATGAGATCGTTTCAATAGCGACCGCGCTTGGCGTGGTGGGGACAGGACTCGCCATCCTCATTGGCGTGCGCGAGCTGAAACAGGCGGAGGAGCACGCGCGGACTACGTTCGAGGATGACCTGTGCCGCGAATACCGCTCAATCCTCGCCGAGCTACCAGCTGAGTCCTTCTTCACAGACGGAGCCCTGCCTCCCGACAGAGAAACGCTGCGCGTCTTTTATCGTTATGTGGATCTCAGTAATGAACAGCTTTTCCTGGGTCGCTCCAAGCGAGTACGTGAATCAACGCTTGACGAGTGGTGTGCCGGAATCCGGGGCAACCTCGAGAGTCTTCCTGCCTTTCAGAGCGCTTGGGCCGAAATAGCCACACGAGTCCCTCCCGACTTCTTCAAGGAGCTGAAGGCCCTCGCTCCACCGGCTAAAGGGCCTCCCTCCGGCACAGACGTCACCTAGCCGGGACGTCCTCCGCCGCTGTAGAGGCCGTCTAGGACGCTCGCCGCAGACGCAGGCTGCTAGTCAGGGCAGACGCCTTCTTTGCCGATTACAGAGATATGGCGATCTGTCGGCATTGTGGACGCTCGGTACCGGGATCCGGTAGTCCAATCTTGGTCTGCCCGGCCTGCCAGAACTCGCCTTTGTGCGACCGTTGCGGCCATCCGCGCGGAGACCATCGGCAGGTCTTCATCGGCGGGATGGTTCCCGAGTGCGCGCGTCGAATCGGCGACTTTCAGACCCTGAGCAGCGCTCGTTGCAACTGTCCTGGCTTTCGCCCGCTCGAAGGGCCGTTGCGCGATGCTTCGTTTGCGGCGCCCGATGAAGAGCTGCCACGGCTTCGAGTCGCGCCGCCGCCGGAAACTTCCTGACCCGGGTCGCGCCCGGCTGCGAGGCTATAGCCGCCAGCCGCGCCGGAAAAGCTGCCACCACCACGGGCGGCGCGGGCACAGCCCATCGACGAGGAGCTCGAGGCTCTCGCCGGTGGCGGTCTCGAGGAACGCACTCTCGTAGGTCTCCTCGAGCCGCTCGTAGAGCTCAGCGAGCTCGCGAGCGAATGTCTCGGCAAGCGTGCGTGTGACGCTTCCCGGGGCGAGGTCCCGAAGCTCGGTGCGCTCGGCGAAGCCGGCTTCGATCAACGCCGCGGCGCCACGCGCACCGGGCTGTTCGCTTGCGGCAAGGTCGTTCAAGGTCCTTTCCATCTCGAGGGAACCTAACGCGGAGAACTACGTTCGCTCAAGCCGATCGACAAGCTCTCGCGCCGTTAGCACTAGCACTGGCGGCGCGACGAGCTCGGTCAGATGTCGATCGCCGGAGATGAGCACGTCAGCGGCGCCGCTCTCTGCCAAGGCGAGCAAGTAGTCGTCCGCCGGGTCGGGGCTCCGTTCCTTTACCTCCTCGGGATCGTTGAGTTCGACGCCTCGTTCCCGTAGCAACGCGACGAACGCAGCGGCCTCGCGGTGCGTGAAGTGACGCTCGAACTTCGGGCGCGCCAGGACCCTCTCGAGCTCTGAGAGAAGCGCGGGCGAGACGAGAAGATCGAGCGCACCGTCGAGCCAGTGCCGCAGAAGACGGGCGGGCGCCCCTGTGCGCGAGATGAGCGCGCTGACGAGGACGCCCGGATCGATGACGACGCGCGGCACCTATTGCGCCGGCGTGCCTCGCTCGGCGCGCATCGCGTGCAGCTCGTCGTAGGCAAGCTCAAGCGCTTCTTCTTCTGTGAGGTCGGCCTTCTCCCAGATCCGCTGGAGAAGCGCGAGCCCGAGGTACTCGCGGAGCGCCTCCTCGACGACGTCCGAGTCGCGCTTCCCCGTCCGAGCTGCCTGCACGCGAGTTGCGCGGAGTACGTCAGGATCGAGGTAGACCGTTGCTTTTGACCGAGCCATCTAGCTCAATTTAGCGTTATAGCGTTAAAACGTCAAGAGGCGTACTCGACAAACCGCGCGAATCGGGCGTCCAGGCGGTCTCGATCCGGTCGATCCGCCGCCCGCTTCGGAACGTGCAGCGCCACCTGGTGCGATCCTTTGAGCAGGTCGAGCATCGGGCCGTCCTCGTCCTCGAGGAGGCGCCGCGAGACGTGAACCTTGTAATCAGGGGAAACACCGACGAGGTTCTGGTCGAACGCCCGGTGATGAATCGCGCAGAGGCTGAGGCCGTTCTGCACCGTCGGCTCGCCGGCCCCTTCGAGGTCGGCCAGGATGTGCGCCGCGTCGAGAAGACGTAGCTCCTTCAACGTGCAGATCGCGCACTGGCTGCTGTACGCCGGGACGACGCGACCGCGGAAGCGCGCCTGGTGCAGTCGAACGCGGGTCTCGCGGACCGCATAACGCCGTTCGAGCGGATCCTCGAGCGGGACGGGGTCCGGCTCGTCGACTGGGCCTCGCAGCGCGCCCGGTGTCACGAGGACCATGCGCGCCCCAGGATCGTCCTTGCGCACGAAGCACGGGAAGACCGGCTTGTACCAACCGGGTCTCGTCCCGATGAAGTAGATGAGCGGAACCTGGAGTTCGTGCGCCGCTCGAAGCGCACGGTTGTCGGGCTGATCGATGTCGCCGGCGCGATACGCGTACAGGAATCCATCGGCGATCACCTCGTCGTCGTACGGCGACTTCGATGAGGTCTGGATCGAGAGCGCGGCGGGCCCTTTCTGGACCGCAGCCCGGTAGATGCCCTTCTGGTAGTTGAGGAACGGTACGCGGGCTCCGCGAAACGGGAAGCCGTTCGCAAGTGCACCGGCATAGGGAATGTCCTCGCCGAATTCGGCGACGAGGAGTGAGAGGCGCGCCATGCAGGCGGTACGGACGTCCTCGTCTCGCAAGAGCGTCGATTCTAGGACCCGGCGCGCGCCGCCGCCGTCTCGACGCGCCCAACGGCGCGTGCGAGCGTGGTCGCCGCGTACTGGTTCAGGCTCACGCCCTCTCGCTCGGCCTCGCGCGCAAGCTCGGCATGGAGGGTCTGCGGGATCCGCAGCAGGAAGCGGCCGCTGTAGTTCTTACCGGCCCGCGGCTCGGGGATCGCCTTTCCGTCCTCGAGCGCGACGGAGAGCCAGCCCTCCATCGCATCGAAGATGTTCCGGATCGCTCCTTCTGGCGTCGCGCCTTGGCTCAGGCAGCCCGGCAGTTCCTCGACCTCGGCGACATAGCCGGCGTTTCCCTCGTCGTCCTCATCGCGGACGAGCTCGATCGTGTACGGGAGAGCCAGGTAGTCGTCAAGCGTTCTCGTGTCCTTCGTCTGACTCATCTGTGAGCACCTCCTCGATGGCGCGAATGGCCTTGGATACGTAGGCGGGTAACAGCGGGTTCCTCGGGTCGATGGTCAATGGGAACTGACGGCGTGGATGGGTGTAGACCCAGTGGTCGCCCTTGCCGTACCGCCGGTCGAAGCCCGCCTCGGTTAGCAGCGCGTGCATCTCGCCAGGCCGGACACTCCGACGGCGCTGCTTGAGGGAGGCGAGCGTCTCGGTGAAGTCCACGGGCGAACATGATACTACTGACGGTATCGTACCAAAGGGACTAGTGCAAGAGAGCCACGTAAGAAATGAAGCGGCCGACCGGGACGGACTCGGCGCGCGCCGCCGCGCTCCACGGAGTCAAGCGCGCCGGGCCCTGGCCGTGTGTTGTTGCACTTCTGATGCGATTGGTGCATCATTTGTGCATCACAATGGCAAAGCGACTGACGATCACGATCGACGACGCACTGGAGGCGGCGATCCGGGAGGCGCCGAAGCGATTGGCCATACCACGAGACAGCTCTGAGTCGGAGCGCCTGCGTGCCTACGCCCGCTTGGGCTACCAGACCGCGCTGGAGCGAGAGATCGACGTGAGGCGGCTCGAGACCTACCGCCGCTGGGCGAACGACCCCGAGATGGGCGTCTTTCCCGAGGCCGCCCTGCGAGCATCCGTCAAGGCCGGCCTCTTCCGGGACGAGTAGCCGATGCCCGGGAGGGCTCGCTGGGGCCAGATCTGGTGGGCCGACATCGGGCTCGACGAGCACAAGCGCGTCGCCGTCGTCTCCGAGAACGGCTGGAACGAGATTTTCCCAAGCGTACTAACGGTCCGACTCTCGGCGAGCCCGCGGCGCGACCCTGGTCCGGGCTTCCCGCTCATCTCAGATCAGCCGCGGGTAATCGCCATCTGCGGCGAGCTGACGAGTCTGCACGAGAGCCTGCTCGTCGAGCAAACCGGAGCGCTCACGCCGAGGCAGATGCGCGGGATTGCCATCGGGCTCCTGGAGGTGACGCAGGTCCACGGCCTGCTCGGCATCGTGCATCCCGAAGTCGCCGAGCGGATCGGCGGCAGACGGCGCCGCTAGATGATTGATTCGGCGTACGGCCACGGATCCAGAAGCTGACCGGAGCGTCGTAGCGGACGCCGGCAATCGTCAACGCAGCGCGGTCATGGCCGTTATGCACGACGTCCAGTGGTCGTCTCGGAACTTTCAGGTCGAACTCGAGGAATCGGCTGCGGCGCCCTCAGCCTCTGCGAGCGAGACGGGAACCCGGAACATGCCGTAGCGTGCGCGGCGCTCGTGCCGGGCGAGCCAGGCGAGCACCTCCTGTGGGGTGTCGGCAGCGACGAGTACGTCTGTTGGCCCGGCAAGCGCGATCCACTTGCCCATATGCGGTCGCAGGGCTTCGGCCTGCCTGCCAATGCGAGGGTCTCCGGCAATCCTGAACTTGGCCATGCCTGAATCGTATTCTGTCCCTCTTGGATACACGCTTGCGGAGTGGGCTCGGAGGACTACGATCGGTCGATGCGGCGTGCCCCCGACCGGCTCGAGCGGCTTCCCCAGCAGTACTTCACGGCGCTGCTTGCCCGCGTCTCTGCGGCCGCTGCCCTCGAAGGGGAGCCGCTCGTTGATCTTGGGCGTGGGAATCCTGAGGTCGGGCCGCCTCAGCATGTGATCGACGCGCTCGCTGCGGCGGCGAACGAGCCCTCCGCGCACGGGTACCCGCCCTTTCGCGGGTTGCCCGCGCTGCGCGAGGCGATTGCGGATCGCTACTCCGCGCTCTACGGCGTCGAGCTCGACCCGCACTCCGAGGTCACGATCATGCCGGGGACGAAGACTGCGATCTGCGAGCTCGCGCTTGTGCTCGCCGAGCGTGGATCGACGATTGTTCTGCCCGACCCTTATTACCCCGACTATCCCTCCGGGCCCGCGCTCGCCGGTGCCCGCACCGGGTATGTGCCGCTCGACCGCGACGCCGGCTGGGCGCCCGACTTCGCCGCTGCGCCTCGCGACGACGTCGCCGCGATCTTCCTGAACTTCCCCTCGAACCCCTGCGCGGTCTGCGTGCACGAGGGCACCTTCGCGGCCGCGGTCGCCTACGCGCAGGAGACCGGAGCCGCGGTCGTCCACGACTTCGCCTACGGGGACATCGTCTTCGACGGGCGCACGCCTCAGTCGTTCCTCGCCGAGCCGGGCGCGCGCGAGGTCGGCGTCGAGATGTTCTCGATGTCGAAGACCTACGGGATGGCCGGCTGGCGGCTCGGCTTCGTCGTCGGCAACGCCGAGATCGTCGCCCGTCTCGACCTGCTCGCCGACCACATGCGCGTCGGGATCTTCGCGCCGGTCCAGCATGCGGGCATCGCGGCGCTGACCGGGCCGCAGGACTCGGTCGCCGAGCGCGTCGACACCTACCGCCGGCGGCGCGAGCGCGTGCGCGAGCTTCTGCCCGACCTCGAGTGCGAGGGCTCGTTCTACCTCTGGTGGGAGCTGCCGGAGGGCCTCACCCCGGAGCTCCTCCTGGCCGAGCACCGGGTCGCGATCGCGCCCGGCGAAGGCTTCGGCTCGCGCGGCACGGGCTGGGCGCGGCTCTCGCTCGCGATCACGGACGAGGTGCTCGAGACCGGGCTCGAGCGGCTGGCAGCTGCACTGACGTCGGTCTGATGCCGGACTCAAGCAGTCGATCGGACAAGCTGCGCAACGCGCTGATGGGAGACCTCGAGCAGCTCGCCTGCATCGCGGAGTCCTAGGCCGACCTCGTCAACGAGCGTCCGGGCAGCCGTCCTCATCGCCTCCTGCGCCCGCTCCCCCTCTTGCCTGGCCAGTCGGCGAGATGCGCGGGTGCGGTCGAGCTCCCCACGGACACGCGCGGGAAGACGAATGTCCTCGACCAGTTCAGCTGTGTCCGCATCCTCGACCCAGAGACCGAGGGCTTCCCGGATACGTCGGCGAGTCTGCTGAAGCGTCCGCCCATGGGTGTGGCAACGACGGACGCTTGGAACGCGCGCGATCCACGCCCCACTCTCGTCTCGCTCCAAGATCACTCGATACTTGCCGGCACTCAGCGCAGTACCTGCTTTCCTAGACATGGCTCGAGATCGCGCTCGATCGCTCGTAGCGTTCCCGGCGGCAGATCCTTGCCTGCATGAACAGGGACCGTTGTCTCACAGCGCCCACAGCGCACGCGGATGTGTGAGCCGCGCTGCCTGACCTCTTCGCACCCGAGCTTCTTGAGGCGCCTCAGGAGCTGCCGTCCGGTCACTGATTACTCGCACAAACTAAGTGTAACTACGACTAGACACTCGTGCCGGTCAGGCCCAGGCTCATCGCGAGAGCTCGGCGGCAAGCTCATCGGCAAGGCGCAGGACGACGACTCGGACGAGCGGGCTTCGCCAGCTGTGGGTCTCGAGATCGTTGAGCGCGTCCTCGGCATGCGGCACCTCCCGCATCCGGGCCTGGACGACGGCGCCGGTCAGCGTCTCCGCGATCTCCAGCCAGACCCAGTCGGCTGTCGTCGCAACGAGCTGGCGGCTCGGCGTCCTGCCTGCGCGGAGCTCGCACGCAAGCTCGAGCAGGCAGAGCGGGCACGGCCGAGAGCATGGAGGTCGATCTCGTCCGCGACCAGGCCGGCATTCGTCTCGTCGAGCACGCCGTCATTGAGACACCCAAGCGCGCACGCGGGTGTGCCAACTTCGTGTTGAGTTTGCGACTTCCCGCGAGCAAAGGAGACGTGATGACCGATCGCCACGACCGATCAGCGGCGCTGACGGGGATCACGGCTGTCGCCCTCTGGGTGATCGGCTTCGTCGTCCTCAAGCAGATCGCCGACCAGCCCGCTACGGACGCGACGCCCGCGCTCGCCCTCGCGTACTTCAAGGGCGAGCGGAACGCGATCCTCGCCGGCACCTTCTTCTTCATGCTGGGCACGGTCTTCTTCCTCTTCTTCCTGGGAGCGCTCCGCGCGAGGCTCTTCCTGGCCGAAGGCGGCGCGCGGAGGGTGACTGGGACCGGCTTCGCCGGCGGCGTCGTCGCGGGTGCGGCGCTGCTCTTCTGGGGCAGCACGCAGGCGGCCGGGACGCTCAACAGGGACAACCTCTCTCCGGAGGCGGCGCAGGTCTACCGCGGGCTCGCCGAGGCGTTCATGTACGCCACCGAGCCCGCCGCGGGGATCCTGGTCCTCACCACGGGGCTGGTCATCGTCCGGACGCGCGCCCTGCCCGTCTGGCTCGGCCGGATCAGCGTTGTCGTCGGGCTGTGGCTGCTGATCCCGCCGATCGGGTGGGCGGCGCTCATCTCCGCGTTCCCGCTCTGGGTGATCGTGGTCAGCCTCGTCCTCTACCGGGAAGGAGGAGCAGCGGGCCCGACGGCTACATGAGGATCGCTAGGCGGTCGGACGGAGCTCCGTAAAGCCGGCCGCGGCAAAATCGCCGTCGAAGCTGAGCGCGTCGCGGATCTTCAGAGAACGCATGAGCGCGAAGCTCGTCGCGTCGACGAACGAGTACTCGCGCTCGTCGTGGCGCCGAAGCCAGCGTAGAGCCTCTGCCTCGTGATCCGCGCTGACCCTCACGACATCGACCCATGATGTCCGGGCAAGCATGTCGAGGAAGGCGACTGCGGTTGCGTGCCCGTCGCAGCGGCCAAGAAACGTCCACGTCTCGCCTTGCACGTGGTTTGAGGTGACGAGGCGCTGCTCCGAGATGCCCTCGAAGAGCGCGAGCGCATTCTTGTGGTGGTCGTCGCGGCTCAAGCGCGCGGCAACCCAGAAGGACGTGTCGACGAAGATCAACGCGGATAGACGACGTCGTCGACGCTCATCGAGTCACCCGGCGAGCCTTCAGACATTCCGACGAACTCCCACAGCGCGTCTTCCTCGATCGGCGGCAAAGGCTTGATCCGCTCACGGACGTAACGACGAATGAGACCAGCCTTCGACGTACCCTCCTGGCGGGCTTGGTGCGCGAGCGCTTCGTCGAGGTCCTCGTCGATCATGATCTGTAGTCGTCTCATGCTTTGCAATCATACATCAGTTCTTCTGATGTATGTGTAATAGAAGTGAGTCAGATCGCCCCTGCTCGACGGCTTACAGTAGGCCCGTGGAAGGCTCGAGCGAGTTCGTCGCCCTCGGGAAACCCGGTTCCGAGCACTACGCGGGCCTCGAGACGTTCCTGAATCCCGGGGTGGTGGTCTTCGGAATCCCGCTCGTGCTCGCGCAGCGGCGGTTCGTCCGTCCGACTGACTAAGCGGGCCGGCCGGCTTCCCAGTAGAACTCCTCCCGCGCAAGTGCGGGCGTCCCTTCAAGGAGCGGCCCCCAGACGCTGAAGGCGGCTGAGCGAGTGGGATCGTCGACGAGGGCGCGGACAAGGTCCTGGATGCCCGAGCCTTCGAAGACGAAGATCACTGCTTCCTCGGCGAGAAAGACGCTATGCCGCCGAAAACCGGCATCTCCGAGATCGTAAGGAGCGCCCTCGGCGATGATCTGCACCGCCTCGTCGCGCGAGCCCGGCCGCAGCCTGGCAACTACCGCCACGCGCTCAGTCGTCTCCCCGCTGAGCGGCGGTACTTGCTCTCCGTCGATCTCGTCGCTGCGATCGGTCATTTTGGATGGCTCCTTTCGACTCGGTGTCGCCAAGCGTATGAGAGACGAGCTAGCGCGGTTCTGCGACTCGATCTCCGTTAGGTCGCGGGGCCGCTCGACATCGAGTTGAGCGGGTCGAAGCGCGCGAGCGGGCACGCGGCCCACAGGCCTTTGCGCTGGGTGCGCGCCTGATTCACCGCTTGGAGGAACTCGCTCGCGTGGCGGCCGCGCGTGCCGCCGTAGAACCAGACGCCGGCCGCGCCGTCGCGGACGAGCGTCACGTTCACGTCCTGATCGCCCTTCCAGACGTAGGCGAGCTTGCGCTGGTAGCGGTCGATCTGGTCGAGGCCAGGGTCCTGCTCGATCCGCACGCGCGTTCCGGGCGGGAGCAGCCGGCGTGTGACCGCGGAGGCCGCGTCGCCGTAGCACTCGGTGTGTTTCTCCGGCGTGTCGATCTGGACGAGGCGCACGCGCTGGCCGCCGAGCAGCTCGATCGTGTCGCCGTCGATGACGCGCGCGACGACAGCGTTGCTCGAGGCGCTGCCGCGGGTGAGCAGGACGAACGCGCCGAGCACGACGGCCGCGACCGCGAAGGCTGCGGCGATCCTCACCGGCGGCGCGAGCCGAGGAGCACGGCCAGGATCGTGCCGGCAGCGGCGAGCTGGGCCCAGGCGGGGATGCCGCCGTCGCGGTGCCAGCCCTCGACGCGATGGCTCGGGAAGAGCTTGCGCCCGCCGGGGCGCGGCAGCGGCAGGACGTGCTCGATGTCCGGTACCGAGGCCGCGGCAGCGCCGATCGTCACCGGATGGAAGGGCCCGTAGCGAGCCGCGAGCGCGAGGAGCGCGGTGGCGCCGCTCCCGATCTCGAAGCCCTGCGAGTCGATGTCATGGTGCGGGACGGCATCCCCGAGCCCGTGCAGGGCGAGGCCGAGGAGGAGCGCGCCGGAGCGCGACCGGACGAGCGCGCCGCCGGCTGCGCCCGTCGCCACGTGCAGCGAGACGATCACGCGACCAGCTCCGATCGCGTTGCGAGCGCGGCCAGCCGGCGGTCGGCCGTGACGAGCACGGCTCCGGCCCGCTCGGCGAGCACGAGATAGCACGCGTCGTACGTCGAGATCCTCTGAGCCAGCGCAGTTTGGAAAGCGCCGCCGACGAGCTCGTGCAGAGGCCGCAAGCGAAGTGGAAGCGCGAGCAGGTCGGTGAACGCGACGTCGGCACGCTCACGAGCAAGCAGGCCCGAGCGGACGTACTTCGTCAGCGCATGCGCAACTTCGACGAGCGCGAGCTCGGGTGCGACCGCTTGCAGGAAGTACTTCCGAACAGGATGACCCGAGTCGAGCAGGCCGCGAACGAGCGCGCTTGCGTCGAGGACCGGGCTAGCGGGAATCTCGCGCCTCGCGGATGACGTCCTCGGGCGCAGGCCAGTCCGGCCCGAAGCCGATCTTCTTCGCGTTCTCTTCGATGCTCGCCATCACCTCGTCCCAGCTGCGCCGTTTCCAGCGCACACCCTCCTCGAGGATCCCGATCGCCTCGGCGTTCATCGAAGTGCCCCGCTCTTTCGCCTGCTCGCGAAGCCCCTCGTAGACCTCCTCGGGGACGTTGCGGATATGGAGGGTCGGCACGTCGGTCATGCTAGCACTCTGCTAGCGCCGCTCACGGACGTCCTCGAGGCTCGGCGCGGGATGCCCGTTCTCGATCCGCAGGCGCTCGATGAGCTCGGACGCGTCGCCGCGCGACTCCGGGAACTCCTCACCCATCCGCTCGCAGAGTGCCGCCGCGAGGGCGTACACCTGCCGTACCGTTGGCTTGCCGCGCTTTTCCACCGTGCCTATCGAAGCAGCAGACGACGCGCGTGACTGTGCCGAAACCGTGACACTTCTGCCGTGGGGAGGCTCCGGAGGGGATACGAGGCGGTCGCGCGCCGCCGGTGGGCGATCGTCACGATCCAACTGGTCGCGCTCGCGGTCGTCCTCTTCTTTGCGGGGTGGGCCTTCCGCGGCGCCTGGCACGAGGCCGAGCCGCGCCTGGCCGACGCCGATGTCTCCGACCTCGCGTTCTCGTCCGCGATCCTCGCGGCGTACTACCTGCTCTTCACGGTCGGTTGGCAGCGGCTCCTCGCGGCCTGGGGCGTGCGCATCCCCTACCTCGTCGCCCTGCAGGCGGAGATGACGTCGATTCTCGCCAAGTACGTGCCGGGCACGGTTTGGATCCCGGCGGCGCGGATCGCCGCGCTCCAGCGCTTCGGAGGAGTCCGCAACACGCCGCTCGTGCTCGGCTCGATGCTGATGGAGGCGGGTCTCTCGGCGCTCGCCGGCATCCTCGTCTTCTTCGTCAGCCTGACGACGGTCGGCTTCAGCTCGGCGCCCGTGCTCCCGCTGTTCGCGCTCGCGCTCGTCACCATGGTCGGGCTGCACCCGCGGGTCTTCACGCCCGGAATCCGTCGGGTGCTCCGACGCTTCGGGCAGGCGAGCGAGCT
Source organism: Gaiellaceae bacterium (assembly GCA_035318925.1). Classification (GTDB taxonomy): domain Bacteria; phylum Actinomycetota; class Thermoleophilia; order Gaiellales; family Gaiellaceae; genus VAXT01. The sequence continues at coordinate 32,837 of DATHDS010000016.1, read as the reverse complement.
CCCGCCTCTCCCCTACCCGACGCTGCTCGGGCTGATCGCCTACTACTGCTTCACCTGGCTTGTCGGGGGCACGGCGCTCTGGTTCCTGCTGCGCGCGCTCGGCGGCGATCCCTCGGTCGTGGACATCCCGTACCTCGGCGGGATCGCGGCGGTGGGGGCGATCGTTGCGTTCCTCTCGCTGATCACTCCGTCCGGGCTCGGCGTGCGCGAGGCCTCGATGTACGGCCTGCTGCTCGCGGTGACGACGAAGGGCGTCGCGCTCGGGGTGACCGTGCTGAACCGGCTGACGATCACGGCCATCGAAGCGGCTCTGCTCTTGGTCGGCGCGGTCGTCTGGCGGTACCTACCGCACCCGAAGCCCAAAACGGGACCATAAAAATTCGCCGAGCCGGTTGCGCTTTCGTCCACTCAACCGACTGACCTTCGGCTTGCACCTACGGTCTACCGGTTCAGTTTCGACCTAATTGCGCTCCGTGCTCGGCGCAAGAGGCAACCTACGGTGCCCGCGAAGAGGTTGCAAGTGGGTTCGGCAAGAAAGTTCCCGCTCTTTGCGAGATCGCGAAATTAGGCGCGAAAAAAAGTTTGCGCAAAGAGCGTAGATCAGCTCTCGTCAGAGCTGGCGCGCCGACGTCGCCAGAACCAGAGAACGCCGCCGAGGGTGGCGATTCCCGCGGCGACCGCGCTCTTGTTCGGCTTCGTCGAGTCGTCGACACGACCGGGCACCGCGGCCTTCACCTTCCGCTTGGCCGCGCGCTTTCCGATCTGCCACACCGTCCAGCCGAGGAGAGCGTTTCGCTTGTTCATGAGTGCCATGCCCCGAGCCTACCCGTCGGCGCTTGCCGTTACACGCAGCAGGACGCCGCCCCCCCGAGCGGCGTCCTGTGGAGAGAGGGGATGAACGGGCCAAGAGGAGGACAGGCCCGTGTCTCCCACGTACCGGAGAGATGGCACCGGGGCGCGAAACCTACGCTCTGCTCAGCGAGCCGGGCGGCGCGTCGGTCTCGCCGAAGAACGACGAGAGCGAAGGGGGGAGCGCGACGTTGGCAAGCGCGCGGAGGGCGCCACGCTGGGAGCGCTGGCCCCGAGCAAAGGCGGCGCAGTCCTCGCATTCCCGCACGTGGGCGCGCAGGGCCCGGCGCTCGGAGCGCGGGAGAACGCCGTCCAGCTGACGGGAGATCGCTCGCTCGGCCTCGTGGCAGGTGAGCGCGCCCTCGAGCTCTTCGCGCAGGGCACGGCGGGCGCGAAAGATCAGCGTCTCGACGACGGCGCCCGACACGTTCAGGATCTGGGCGATCTCGGCGTAGGAGCGGTCCTCGACCTCGCGCATGATGAGCGCGGCGCGCTCGATGAAGCGGAGATGGCCGAGCGCGCGCTGGATGTCGTTTCCGGTCGGGCCCTCCTCGTCGGGAACCGCCTGGTCGATCTGCTCCTCGAGGTCGACCTCGTCGAGCCGCGCCTCCTGCCGCGCCCGCTGCTGGCACAGCTCGTGCGCGATCGTGATCAGCCGGTTGCTCGGCGAGTCGAGCCGCTCGCCGCGCAGGAAGGCGCGGTAGGCGTTCAGGAAGGTGGTCTGGGTGACGTCCTCGGCGTCTTCCGGGCTGCGAAGGACGACGAGGGCGTAGCGATAGACCTCGCGGACGTTCTGACGGTACAGTCGCTCGAACGCCCGGTCCGCGCGCGGCCGCTGCGCAAGCATCGGCGTCATTGCGTAGAAGATGCCGCCGCGGCGGGTTTCTTGCGCTCCGCTACGGGAGGGGTGGCGGCGGTGGGACGGGAGGAACCGGCGGCAGGGGCGGCAGCGGAGGCGGCGGCGGGAGCTGCACCGGGAGCGCCGGGAGCTGCGGGGGTTGCGGGAGCTGGACCGGAGGGAGCGGGACCTGCGGGAGCGCGGCGACGACGTTCTTCACGGCCCCCTGGACCTCGTGCGTGGGAGGCGCGGTGGTGGCGCCGGCGGTCGTGCCCTGCGCCGTGCCCGCTTGCGCTCGGCGAGACGCCTTCGAGCGGTGCGACGTGCGGCGCGCCTCGGGGCTTTCGAACGGGCTTCGGCCCGCGCTGCCGCGTGTGAGCAACGAGACGGCGGAGAAGGCGCTGACGTCGACGGGAGCAGTCGCGCTCGCGGGTGGGCTCTTTTCGTTCCCGCCCACAGCCTTGACCGCCTCCCGGCCGATGCCGGCTGCGACGAGGCCCGCGACGAGGACAGTCGCGACCTTCGCGCCGATTCCCATGCCGGCGATCGCCGCACCGCCGCCTGTGGCGCCGCTGCCGAAGAAGGAGCCGAGCGAGGCCGGAAGCGGAACCGCGCCGAGGTTCTTGAGCGCGGCGCGTTGGGCGCGCTGACGGCGCTCGAGGACGGCGCAGTCGCTGCACTCGCGCAGGTGGGCGCGCAGGGCGCCCCGCTCCGAGCTCGGGAGGCGCCGCTCGGCGAGGCGCGAGAGTGTGAGCTTGGCCTCCTGGCACGTGAGGCCGCCTTCGAGTTGCTCGCGGAGAGCCCGGCGGGCGCGGAAGATCAGCGTCTCCACGGCGCCGACGGAGACGTCGAGGATCTGGGCGATCTCGGCGTACGAGCGGCCCTCGAGCTCGCGCATGACGAGCGCGGCGCGCTGGTTGAAGCCGAGGAACCCGAGGGCGCGGCGGATCTCGCCCGCGCTCGGAACGTCGCTGTCATCGGGCGCGGCCGGGGCGCGGCTCTCGTCGAACTCGACCTCTTGCGGCCGGCGCGATGAGTCGCGGAAGCGCTGCCGGCAGACGTTGTGCGCGATCTTGATCAGCCAGTTGTGCGCGCGCTCGGGGCGCTCGCCACGCTGGAACGCGCGGTAGGCGCTCATGAAAGTGGTCTGGGTGACGTCCTCGGCGTCGGCCTCGTTGTGGAGGACGGCTAGCGCGTAGCGGTAGACGGCGTGCACGTGCTTCTGGTAGAGCCGCTCGAAGGTGCGATCAACCTCACGCGGTCGTTGCGCGAGCAGGGGGGTCACGGCTGGATAGACACCCTTTCCTGCGCTTTCTTGCGGTTTGGGCTGGCCACGGTTCTAGAACGGGCGAGACCGGGTAGCGGATACCCGTCCTGTCTTACATTTTGACGATTTTGGCACTGGTGTGACGCCTCGCGGCGCGATTTTCGGCGGTACGCTTGCGGCGGGTGGCGGGTGGAAACGTCCTCCCCACCCGGGTGGGGATGTGGGTTTTTGCAGGATGAAAGGCTCCCACCCTGGATGGAAACGGGGCGGCCACACAGGATCGGGATCGGAGAGAGGGCGCTAGCGATGGCGAACCCCGACGTCCAGCGTGACGATCGTCGTGGTCAGGCCGCCGAAGACGCCCGCGCCGCTCGTCACGAAGACGACGCCGATGCCTGCGTCGCGGAAGCGCCTCGAGAGAACGTTGGTGCGATGCTCCGGGCTCGCCAGCCAGTCCTGCAGTACCTCGAGCGCGCCCAGTCCGGGCTGCCCGTACTCGAGATTCTCGCCGACCGACCAGAGCCGGTATCCGCCTTCCAGGTAATACACGGAGATCCGGCGCCAGAAAGCACCACCGTTGGGCGATGCATGGTCGAAGTAGCCGTACCGCGCCATCTCGCCTGAGTGACGAACGGCGGCGGCGTGGAGCCGCGCGGACGACCGAAACGGCCGCAGCCCACGAGCGCGACGGAAGCTGTTCAGCCCGCCCATGAGATCGGCGTCGAGAGACGCGCCTCTCACGATCGCCGCCTGAGCAGTCGGAGCCTCTGCCAAAACGGCAGAGGCAAATGTCGCAACGACAAGAGTGGCGAGCACGACGCACAGCGGGGGTCGCAGCGTGCGCATGCTGGGGGGAGTGCCCGCAGACGCGCCCGGCTACTCACCTCGCCCGTAAAGAAATTGTAATTTCGGGCCGTCAGCGAGTCTGGACGCTGGATCGACGTGTGCCAGCGCTCAGGCCTGAGCGGCGGCGCGGCGCTTCGGCGGCAGATGGATCGCGCGGCCGAGCGCGACGAGCCCGGCCTCCTTGATCGCTTCCGAGAGCGTCGGGTGCGCCGCCATTCCGTCGGCGACCGTCTCGACCGTCGCCTCCGCATCGAGCGCGACGACTCCGGCCTCGATCAGGTCGGTCACGTGGGGCCCGACCATGACGAGCCCGAGCAACTCGCCGTAACGCGTCTCGTGGATCGATTTGACCCACCCGAGAGTCTCGTTCTGCATCACGGCGCGCGCGTTTGCGACCCACGGGAACATGCCGGTCGCAACATCGTCGCCGTACTGCTCGCGCGCCTCGCGCTCCGTCAGCCCGACACCGGCGATTTCCGGGTCGGTGTAGATCGGGCGCGGCACGCCGCGGTTGTCGACGATGGCATCGTGACCCGTCGCGTTCTCGGCCGCGACCTCGCCCTCGCGGAAGGCGGTGTGCGCGAGCTGCCAGTAGCCGGCGCAGTCGCCGACGGCGTAGATGTGCGGCACCGTCGTTCGCCGATGCTCGTCCGCCGCGATTCCCGTGCGCCTGTCGAGCTCGACGCCGATCTCCTCGAGCCCGAGGCCCTCGACGAGCGGCCCGCGCCCGACCGCGACGAGCATCAGATCGCAGTCGACGGTCTCGCCCTCGCCGAAATAGACCCGCAGGCCGTCGCCCGTCTCCTCGACCTTCGTGCACTGCTTCTCGAGGTGCAGCGTGATGCTGCGCTTCCCGAAATGCTTCGCGAGCTCGGCGGCCGCGTCGTCGTCCTCGGCCGGGATCAGCTTCGGCAGCATCTCGATGATCGTCACGTCGGTGCCGAAGCGGCGGAAGATCGAGGCGAACTCGCAGCCGATGATTCCGCCCCCGAGCACGACGAGCCGGCGCGGCACCTGCGTCTGCGCCAGCAGGCCGGTCGAGTCGACGCAGCGCGCCGAGTCGAGTCCTTCGATCGGCGGGCGCAGCGGGAAGGAGCCCGTGGCGACGACGGCGCTCTTGAAGCTGACGTCCTCCCCACCCTCGACCGAGATCGTGTTCGCGTCCTTGAAACGGCCCGTGCCCTTCACCCACTCGACGCCGTTGGCCTTGAAGAGCCCGGCGACGCCCGAGGTCATCTGCTTGACGACCCCGGCCTTCCACTGGTTCGCGGCCGCGAAGTCGAGCTGCGGCGGTCCGACCTGGACGCCGAGCTTGCCGAACGTCTCCTGGGCTTCCTTGATCGCGAACGCGGTCTGCACCCAGGCCTTCGTCGGGATGCAGCCGACGCGGAGGCACGTTCCTCCGAGCTCGGGCTCCTTCTCGATGCAAACGGCCTTGGCGCCGAGTTGCGCGGCGCGGATCGCAGCCGTGTAGCCGCCGGGCCCGCCGCCGAGGACGGCAACGTCACAGTCCATGCCGTCGATCCTATCGACGGAAGTGGTTTGTTCGATTGTTATCGGTCGGCCAGCGCAGACGGACGCACGGGCGAAGCCCGAGCGTCCTGAGGTCGGCACCGCAAGCGGCGCCGTGGCTAGGCGAGCTCGGCCCGCATCGTGATCGCGCCGTCCCGCTCGTCCAGCTTCTCGAAGCCGTAGCGCTCGTAGAGCTGCACGGCGGGGCTTTCCTTCGCGACGCTCAGACTGATCGAAGCGTAGCCGTCGGCCCGCGCCCGGGCGAGGAGCGCGTCCATCAACTCGCCACCGAAGCCGTGGCCGCGCCTGCTGGGAACGACCGCGATCGAGAGCTCCGGCGTCTGCTCGTCCACGAACCCGTAACCCTGCGCGTTCGCCTTGAAGAGTCGGTACCAGGCCGCGCCGACGGGGAAGCCCTCGTCGAGTGCGACCACCGCAGCATCCCCTGGCCGGCCCCAGTTCTCGACGTAGCGCATCGGATGCAGTCCGCTCTCGTCCTCGGCGCCACTTGCGCGCCAGTAGTAGGCATGGCGGAGCATGTCGCGGAGAAAGCGTGCGTCCTGCGGGGTCCCGGGCCGGATCACGGCCCCAGTTGCTGGAGGAGCTGAAGCCGGTTGCCGTCCGGATCGAAGACGTCGACGGCGCGCGCCTCGTCGTGGAGCTCGAGCACGGTGCCGGTCTCGACCTGCTCGCCGCGGAGCCGCTCTGCCTCGGACTTGACGTCGTCGACATCGATCACCGCGACGGGGGCGTCTTCCTCGGGTGCGCCTTCAGCCAGCGCGATTCGCATGACGCCGCGCTCGAGCTTCACCCAGCCGTCTTGCGCATGCGTCTCCGTGAAGCCGAGCTTGCCGGTGTAGAAGGAGCGGGCCTCGCCGAGGTCGCGCACTCGGTACCAGACCCGCGTCACAGCGCGAGCCCCGGCTCTTCGAGCAGCGTCTTCAGCTCTCTCAGGAACTCGGACGCGGTGGAGCCGTCGACGGCGCGATGGTCGCAGGTGAGGGTCATCGACATCATCGGGCGGGCAACCAGCTCGCCGTTCTCGGCGACCGGGCGCTCCTCGATCGCACCGACGGCAAGGATCGCGGCCTGCGGCGGGTTGAGCACGGCGATGAACTGCTCGACGCCGTACATGCCGAGGTTCGAGATCGTGAACGTCCCGCCCTCGAGGTCGTCCTGGGTGAGCTTTGCCGCCCGGGCGCGCTCGACGAGCAGGCCGCGCTCGACGGCGATCTGGACGAGCGACTTGCGCTCGCACTCGCGGATGACCGGGACGATGAGGCCGCGGTCGGTCGCGACAGCAAGCCCGACGTTGGCGGTCGGGAAGATCCGGAGCTCTTCGTCCGCGAAGTGGGCGTTCACCTCGCGGTGACGCAGGAGCGCGATCGCGGCGAGCTTCGTCAGCACGTCGGTGACGGTCACCTTCTCGTCGCGCAGCCGCTCCCTGAGCGCGACCGCCCGAGTCATGTCGGCGGACATCGAGATCTGGAAGGCCGGTGCCTCCCAGGCCTCGGTCAGGCGGCGCGCGATCGTGCGCCGGATCGACGTGAGGGGCACGACCTCGGCCTCGAGCGGGGCGGCGCCGGCCGTCGCGTGCGCGGGCGTGGCGGCCGCGCGCTCCACGTCCTCGGCGACGATGCGCCCTTCAGGGCCGGTTCCGGTCAGGCCGGCGAGCTCGATGCCCCGCTCGCGGGCGACCCGACGCGCGAGCGGTGAAGCCTTCACGCGCCCTTCGGACGCGTGATGGTCGGGGCCTTCGGCCACGATTTCGGCCGCCACAGGCTCGCTCGCAGCCTCGGGCGCCGCAGGCTTCGGCTCCTCTTTAGCGGAATCGCCGTCAGGCGATTGTGCGGCGACCTCCTCCCCTTGCTCGCCGATGACCGCGATCCGCTTGCCGACCGCGATCTCCTCGCCCTCCTGGGCAAGAATCTTCAGGAGCGTCCCGCTCGCCTCGGCCTCGACCTCCTGGGTCACCTTGTCGGTGTCGAGCTCGTAGAGCGCCTCGCCCTTCTCGACCGGGTCGCCCTCGGACTTCAGCCAGCGGACGATCGTGCCGGCCTCCATGCCCTGGCCGAGCCGCGGAAGGCTGACCTCAACTGCCATTTCGTCCCACCGTGCGCATGATCGCCTCGTACACGTCGGCCTGGTGCGGGACGACGAAATCCTCCATCACGGGCGCGAACGGAACCGGCACGAACTTCGCCCCCACGCGCTCGATCGGCGCGTCGAGCCAGTCGAAGGCCTGGTGCTGGAGGACCGCGGCCACCTCGGCGCCGTAGCCCATCTTCGTGACCGCCTCGTGCGCGACGACGGCGCGGTTCGTCTTCTTCACGGAGTCGACGAGCGTCTGCTCGTCGAGCGGCTGCAGCGTGCGCGGGTCGACGACCTCGACGGAGACGCCCTCCTGTTCGGCCTCCTCCGCTGCGCCGAGCGCCTCGTGCACGAGCCGGCCGGTCGCAACGACCGTCACGTCCTCGCCCTCGCGGTGCACGCGCGCCTTGCCAATCGGGATCGGCTCGAGCTCGTCGGGCACCTCCTCCTTGATCCCGTAGAGCGTCCTGTGCTCGAAGAAGACGACCGGATTGTCGTCGTAGATCGCAGACCAGAGGAGCCCGCGCACATCGGTCGGCGTGGACGGGAAGAGCACCTTGAGGCCGGGGATGTGGACGAACCAGGCTTCGAGCTGCTGCGCGTGCTGTGCGCCCGGAGACCAGCCGGCGCCGCCCTGCGTGCGAATCGTCAGCGGCACCTTCACCTGGCCGCCCGACATGTAGCGGTGCTTCGCGGCCTGGTTGACGATCTGCTCGGCCGCGAGGGTCAGGAAGTCCTCGTACATGACCTCGACGACGGGCCGCATGCCCTGCATCGCCGCGCCGATCCCGGCGCCGACGAGCGCCATCTCCGAGATCGGCGCGTTGCGCACGCGCTCGGGGCCGAACTCGTCGAGCATCCCCTGCGTGACGCCCATCGAGCCGCCCATCTCGGCGATGTCCTCGCCCATGATGAAGACGTCCTCGTCCTTGCGCATCGCCTGCGAGAGCGCGTCGCGAACGGCTTCCCGGTAGCTCAGCTCAGGCATGGACACCCCCGCCACAGCCATGGCTTGGGACCTGGTCCCTGGACGTGTCGGGGTTGGGCATGGCTTGGGACCAGGTCCCTGGACATGTCGGATCTAGGCATAGAGGTTCTTCAGGGCGTCTTCGGGCTTCGGGTCGGTGCCTGCCTTTGCGAACTCGACCGAGGCCTCGACGAGCTCGTGCGCCTCGCGGTCGGCGTCCTCGAACTCCTCGTCGGTGAGCTCGAGCCGCTCGCGTAGCTTCGTGATCGGATCCTGCGTCGCCCGCAGCTCCTCGAGCTCGCCCTTCGGCCGGTAGACCTGGGGATCGCCGATGTAGTGGCCGGTCAGCCGGTAGGTCTCGAGGAGCAGGAACACCGGGCCACGGCCCTCGCGCGCATGCTCGAGAGCGGCGAGCGCCGCGCGGTAGACCTCCTCGACCTCCTGGCCGTCCGCACGCATCGCCTCCATCCCGAACGCGACGGCGCGCTTGGTCAGATCCTCAATCGGAAGGTGCTGGCTCGCGGGCGTCGACTCGGCCCAGTGGTTGTCCTCGCAGACGAAAACCGCCGGCACCTGCCAGAGCTGCGCCAGGTTCAGCGCCTCGTGGAAGGTGCCGATGTTCGTCGCTCCGTCGCCGAAGAAGGCAACCGCGACGTGCGGCTCGTCGCGGAGCTTGAAAGCGAGCGCGGACCCGACCGTCGCGGGCAGGCCGCCGCCGACGACCGCGTTCGCGCCGAGGTTGCCACGCTCGACGTCGTAGAGGTGCATCGAGCCGCCGTAGCCGTGGGAGGTGCCCTCGAGCTTCCCGTAGAGCTCGGCCATCACCTCGTTCGGATGTGTGCCCTTCGCAAGCGTATGGCCGTGGGCGCGGTGGGTCGAGGCGATCACGTCGCCTTCCTCCAGCGCGCGGCAGACGCCGACGGCGCAGCCCTCCTGCCCGATCGCGACATGGAGGAAGCCCGGCAGCTCTCCCGCTCGGAACCGCTCCTCGACCTTCTCCTCGAAGCGCCGTATGAGCAGCATCTCGCGGAAGAACTCGCGCAGGAGATCCTCCGACACGGCACCCTTCTTCTCCACCTTGGCCATCTCGAGTTTGAGTTTATGCTCAGGCTCGTGAGCCTCGTCAAGCAGTGGCAGGAGATAGTTCGGGAGCTGCCCGAGGCCTGGGCGGACGCCCGTCTGCGCCTGACTGTCGCGGGCGAACGCGCCGCTTCCCGGGCCGCTGCCGTGCTCGCGCCCTTGAACCCGGGGCAGCGCGGAAACACGCTGCGTTTCTTTGCTGCGCAGGGTGGAGCGAGCCATGCTCCCGCCCTCGTCGAGCGGCTGCTCGCGCGACTTGATGAAGAGGAGATCTCAGGCGCGCTCGAGCTCGTCGGCGCCGGCGACGCAGCGGCGAAGACGGTCGCGCACGTGTCGACCCTTGCCGCGACGTGGGACGAATCGATCGCCGGGCTACCGCCCGACTGGAGCGACCTCTATGCCGAGGTCGAGCTCGTCTCCACCGACTGGCTCGACCGCGCCACACTGCTGATGGCGCCGCTCAACCCCGCTCGCTACGGCGATGTCGCGGGCTTCCGCTTCCGTGTCGCGCGCCGTTTCGGGTACGGCGCCGCCCCGGGCATGACGCGCCGCTGTCTCGAGCGCGTCGACGAGGAGCACATCCGCGGCGAGCTCCGCATCCTCCGTGTTCTCTCGGATACCGACCCGGTCGCGACGCAGGGGCCCGTCTGGTACCTGGACGGGCGATCGGTGTGAGCGATGCCGTCTCCTCGCTCCTGATCGGGCCGGGCTAGTTGACGTTGAACTCCGAGAAGATGCGTCGCAACGCTTCTTCGCGGCCGAGGAACACGTCGACGACCTCCGGGTCGAACTGTGTGCCTGCCCCCGCGACGATTTCGCCCGCCGCCTCATCCCACGTGCTTGCGGGCCGATAGGGACGATCGCTCGTGATCGCGTCGAGCGCGTCTGCGACCGAGAAGATCCGAGCGCCCAGAGGAATCTCTTCTCCGGCAAGGCGATCCGGATACCCCAAGCCGTCCCACCGCTCGTGGTGCGAGCGCACGACGCGAGCCCCCTGTCCACGGAGGAGAGTCGCCTCGCCGACCATCTGCTCGCCGAGGACCGGATGCGTCTCGATCAGCCGCCGCTCCGAGTCCGTGAGCGGCGCGGGCTTGCGGAGCACGGCCTCGGGGATCCCGATCTTTCCGATGTCGTGCAGGATGAAGCCGTATTCCAGGCCAGGCTCCTCGAAGAGCGACGGAGCGATCGACTCTGTCAGCGCGTTGGCGTATAGCCGGACGCGCTCCGAATGGGCTCCAGTGACGCCGTCCTTCGACTCGAGGGCGCGAGCAAGGGCGACGACGGTGTCACGGTAGGCGTCCTGAAGGAGGATTCGTTGCCCCCGCTCGAGCTCGAGCAGGCGGCGGAAGTCCCGTGCGTACAGCGCGAGCTGCTTGTCCGGAGGAGCAACGGTGTGCGACGAGAGGACCTGCTCGCCCTGGGCTGCTCCGAGACGCTCGGCGAGGGTCAGCAGCTCGAGCGGGCTGAAGGGTTTGCGGAGGAAAGCGTCGGCCCCGGCGGCCCGACCCTCAGCCTCGGAGATCGTGTCTCCGGTTAGGAGGATGACGGGGATGGAACGCGTGAGCTGGTCGGCCTTCAGCCCGCGGCAGAAGGTGATTCCGTCCGTCTCCGGCATGGCGACGTCGAGCACGATGACATCGGGATGACCGGCAGCTATCTGCCGGGCGGCCGACCTCACGCCGTCCGCCTCGTGCACCTCGATGTCGGCGAGCTCGAAGCTCGTCCGCAGGAGAGCACGTAGATGCGGATCGTCGTCGACGACCAGCATGCGGAAGGTGTGACCGTTGAGTCGATACGCGCTGCGTTGATTGAATCTGGCATCGTTGTCACGTCAGACGCCCCACTCGGGCGGAACTTGCGTGCGATCCCTCCTTCGAGGGGCGTCTGCGCGATACCTCCTGGGTTGGGGTGTCTTCATTCCGTTCTTCCTAAGCTCTGGCGAGCTCGTAGTGAACGCGGCGGAGCCGCGCCTGACGTTCGCGGAACGCCTCGACGACGGTCGGGTCGAACTGCCGCCCCGCCTCACCGATGATCTCGGCGGCCGCCGCCTCCCAGCTTCGGGCGCGCCGGTACGGCCGGTCGCTCGTCATCGCGTCGAGCGCGTCGGCCACGGCGAAGACGCGCGCTCCAAGCGGGATCTCCGTTCGGCCGAGACCGTCGGGATACCCCTGGCCGTCCCAGCGCTCGTGGTGGTGGCGCACGATCTGCAATCCCTTCCCCTGGAGGAGGGCGACCCCGCTCAGCAGTTGTTCGCCGAGGACTGTATGCGTCTCGAGTAGCCGCTTCTCCGAGCTCGACAGCGACCCCCGCTTGAGCAGCACCTTGTCCGGAATCCCGATCTTGCCCACATCGTGGAGCAGGAACCCGTACTCGACGGTTTCGTCCTCGAGCAGGGCCGGGTCGAGCTCGCGGGCCAACTCGATCGCGTACCGCTGGACCCGCTGGGAGTGGGCGCCTGTGCCCGTGTCCTTCGATTCGAGAGCGCCGGCCAGCGCCACGACGGTCTCGCGGTACGCGCGCTGGATGAGCGCCGCCTGCCCGCGCTCCACTTCGAGGAGTCGTCTCAGATCCTGGGCGTAGAGGATCAGCTGCTCCTCGGGCGGATTGTCCGCCACGCGGAACGGCCCTTCGTAGAGGCCGCCCGCGATCCGTTCGACGACGTTCAGCAGCTCGAGTGGGCTGAACGGCTTGCGCAGGAACGCATCCGCGCCGCAATCTCCGGCACCGTTCTCGTCGCCCGCATCGATGCCGGTCAACAGGACGACCCCGATGCCTGCAGTGGCCGGATCGGCTTTCAGCCGGCGGCAGAAGGTGAGACCGTCCATGCCGGGCATCCCCACGTCGAGAACGACGACGTCGGGCGCGCAGCTCGCAATCAGCCCCGACGCAGCCTCCGCGGAATCCGCCTCTTCGACCTCGATGTCGACGACCTCGAAGGTCGTCCGCAAGAGGATGCGGAGCGCGGCATCGTCGTCGACGACGAGCAGCCGCAGCCCGTGCCGGTCTAGCGACGGCGGGCCGGAGACGGCTTCCACCTCGATCGGCACGTCCGGAACCTGAGCATCGACCTGCTCGCCGCTGAATAGCTGGACGCGATTCTTCCCGGCGAACTTCGCGGCATAGAGCGCGGTGTCGGCCTTCCGCAGCAGGTCTTCGGCCGACGACGCGTGCTTCGGGAAGGTCGCGACACCCACCGTCACGGTCGGGAGCGCGTGGCCGCGACGATGCTCGGCCAGGGCAGCTCGCATCCGTTCGGCGACGCCCATGGCAACCGCCGAGGTGCCGTTCACGAGGATGGCGAACTCTTCCCCGCCGATCCGAAAGACCTCGTCGTCGGCCCTGACGACACGCATGAGCACGCGCCCGACCTCACGCAGCACGTCGTCTCCGACGAGGTGCCCTTCCCGGTCGTTCACGTCCTTGAAGTCGTCGAGGTCGAAGGCGACGAGCGAGACGCTCTTCCTGTCGGCGGCGTCGCTGAGCGCCGATTCGAGGCGTTCGTCGAACGCACGCTTGTTGGCCAGGCCCGTCAGCGCGTCGCGTCGCGCTTCGGCGTAGGTCATGGCGAGCCTGCGCTCGTTCGCAAGCGCTGCCGAGGCGAGGTCGGCCACCGCCGCAACGAGCTCTGCATCCGCCCTGTCATGGAGGTTGGGCGGAAGCACGACGAGCACGGCGCCGAGCGCCACGCCGTCTGTGCAAAGGGGGGCGGAGACCGCATCGGCGCACGCGGCGCCGAGTCGATAGAGCTCACCGAGCTCGTGCGTGTCTGCGCGCGCGAGCCGGAGCTCTGTGAAGGCGCGCGCGACGACGCCGGGCGCCGAGTGGAAGGAGTCGGGAGCAGCCGGCCCGGCGAGGGCGACGAGCGAGAGCGAGCCCTCGGAGGCGAGATACGTGGCAGCGAACGAAGCACCGGTCAGCTCGGCGAGCTCGCGCGCGACGAGCTCGGCGATTCCGCCGCCCTTGACCGACCGTGAGATTGCGTGCGCGAGCCGCATCAGCGGGTCACTCGCCCCGGCGAGGGCGCGCTCGAGCTCCCACCGCGGCGCGCCCTTGACGCAGTACGCATCCGCTCCGGCTTCCATCATCGCCGTCACGTCGTCGGCGTCGTCCGAGCCGGCGTACGCGACGATCCGGGCCCTCGGCAGCAGCTCGCGAATGCGCCTCGTTGCGTCGATCCCGTCGAGGACGGGCATCCGGACATCCATCAGGACCACATCCGGGCGAGTGGCGGCGGCGAGAGCGATCGCCTCCTCGCCGTCCTCGGCCTCGGCCACGATCTCGACCTCCGGGTGGCCGGCGAGGCTCGCTCTGATGAGCTCGCGCGCCTCGGGCGAGTCGTCGCAGATCAGCAAACTCAACATGGTTGGCCCCTCCAGACGGTGACGGCGGTTTGAAAAGCTCGCGTCCTTATCGGCGCCTTGCGCCAGAGTTTGACACGAGAGATACGAGCAGACTTAGACGGTTTTGGAGACTTTTTTCTATGCAAATCTGTCGATCTGAGCTCGAAAGCGGCGCGAAGATCCCCCTTCTGGGGGGGCCATTCAGCCGACGAGATCCGCGAGCTCGCGGGCCAAAGCGGCCGCATCTCGGGTGTTGCGCGCGATCAGGATGCAGGTGTCGTCGCCGGCGATCGTGCCCACGATCCGTGGATGCTCTAGCCGGTCGAGAGCACGTGCGACCGCAGGCGCCGAGCCGAGCTCGGACTGGACGACGACGATGTTCTGGGCGGCGACGACCCGCCGGCCGAACTGGGCGAGCAAACCGCCGAGCGCGTGACGGGGATCGCTGCTCCGAGCGGTCTGGGGCGCTACGTAGCGAGGACGACCGAGAACGTCGTGCGTCTTGTCGAGCCCGAGCTCGCGGATGTCGCGTGAGATCGTCGCCTGGGTGACGAGACAGCCTGCCCGCGCGAGCGCGTCCATCAGCTCGTGCTGAGTGCCCACGCGCCGTCGCGAGACGATGCTTGTGATCAACTTTTGCCGCTCGTCCTTCCCCAGCGGCCGTCGCTCGCTGCGCATAGGGCAAGAATAAGTATGCAGGAGCCTCCGTCCAACGTTTCGCATCCCCTCCTTCGCGGTAGGCTTGCATCGGTGCTACGAAGACTCATGTGGAACGGCCTCTACGGCGCGCTGGCAGCCGCCGCGACATTGGTCGCGCGACGGACGGCTTCGAAAATCTGGCGCGTCACAACCGGGGAAGAGCCGCCGGTGAAGCGGAAATGACGAAGGCCGACCAACTCGTCGACAGGGCCGCAACCCGCCTCCGGGAAATCGCCAACAAAGCGGCCAGAGAAGGAGGCGTCGCCGCCAAGCTCGCACAGCCGCTGGCCGACGATGCCGCCTTCCTGCGCAAGCTGAAGCCGAGCCTCATCCTGGCGAGAGCGAAGGGAGAAGCTCGGACCGACGGAAAGCCCGTGGACGGCGCGGTCTCCCCGTCGGAACCGCAGCCCGGCAAGCGCCGCAAGCCCAAGAGCGGGCCGAACCCCTTCCTCGTCGTCGGCATCGCCCTCGTCGCCGGAGTCGCGCTCGCCAAAATCATCGACTGGAAAACCCGTGGCCACGCGGACGACTGACTCCCACCCCAGGGGCCTCGGCGGGCTCGCCAAGCGGGTCGCCGAGCACGCGAGCTCGCTCGTCAGGCTCGAGCTCGAGCTGGCCGCCCTCGAGGTGAAGCGGAAGGTGACGGCCCTCGCGGTCGGCATCGGGCTCGCCATCGGAGCGGCAATCGTCGCGGTCTTTGCGCTCGGCTTCCTGTTCGCGACGGTGGCCGCGGCGCTCGCGACCTTCCTGTCCACGTGGCTCGCCCTGCTCATCGTCACTGTCGGCCTCTTCGTCCTGACGGCCGCCCTCGGGCTCGTGGGAGTGGCCAAGATCAAGAAGGGAACGCCGCCCCTGCCCGAGCAGGCGATCCATGAAGCGAAGCTGACCACCAGCGCGTTGAAGAACAATGGCCGGTAACAGCCGCAGCCTCGAACAGGTCCGCCGGGAGATCGAGGCCGAGCGCAACCAGCTCACGGGGGCCGTCGACTCTCTCCGCTCGGGGATCGGCGAGGCGACCAACATCGGCGCCAAGCTGCGCGCGAAGCTGCCGCTCGTCGCGGCAGGCGCCCTCGGCGTCGGGTTCGTCGTCGCAGGCGGCATCGGCGCAGCGATCCGCCTCGCCAGCGGCCGGAAGCGGAGTCGCCGCAGGAAGATTCGGTTCGGCCGCATCTCCCTTGGCGACGGCGACTGACCCAACGGCCGGTACCGGACGCGCGCCTTCCGGCCCCGAGCGGCTGCGACCCGCCGAGTGGCTCGCGGTCTGCAAGCGAACGTTCCGGCAGTTTCTCGCCGACGACTGCATGGGGCTCGCCCAGCAGATCGCCTACAGCTCGCTGCTCGCGTTCTTCCCGGCGGTGGTCTTCCTCGTCGCCGTCCTCGGCCTGATCGGCGCCTACGACACGCTGCAGAGCTTCCTGACCCCCGTGGCCCCGAAGTCGGTCACGGACATCGTCGAGCAACTCCAGCAGGACTCGTCGAGCGGCGGCTCGGCGGCGGCCGCGGTCCTCGGAGCCTTGGGAGCCGTGTGGGCCGGAAGCGGCGCCATGGGCTCGATTGTGAAAGCAGTCAACCGCGCCTACGACAAGCGGGAGACGCGACCGTTCTGGAAGGTGCGCCTGATCTCGCTCGTCCTGCTCCTTGCCTCCGGGCTCGTGCTGGCGGGAATGCTCCTGCTGGTCGTCTTCGGCGGCAAGCTCGGCGACGCGATCGCGCGCAGGGCCGGCCTCTCCGGAGCCTTCACGTGGTTTTGGGAGGTCTTCCGCTGGCCGGTCGCGTTCCTCGCCGTCCTGCTCCTCTTCGCGCTCATCTACTACCTCGCGCCGAACGTCGAGGAGCGCAGCTGGCGCTGGCTCACGCCTGGCTCGCTCGTCGGCGGCCTGATGTGGTTCGCGCTCTCGGGGCTCTTCGCCCTCTATACCGCGTTCTCGAGCTCGTACTCGAGGACGTACGGGTCGCTCGCCGGCGGCATCGTGCTCCTGCTCTGGCTGAACTACAGCGCGTGGGCAGTGCTCTTCGGAGCCGAGCTGAACGCGGAGCTCGACCGACGGGGCACGCGTTAACCCGGCGGTTCCGCCGTGACGATGAAGCTGCCGCGCAGGCGGCGTTTCTTGTCAGAACGGTACGTGTACTTCCCGGGAGAGAGCGCAACCGTCCACGTCACCTTCGTCCTCGCCTTGACGCCGGTCTTGCGGTTCACTCCGGGGCCGGTGAGGTGGAAGTTCTGGGTCTTCGCCGTGTCGCTGACGGCAACCTTGTACGTGCCCGCAACGACCGAGAGCACCTTCGTGCCGGCGTTCTTCAGCGAGATCGTCCGCGCGGTCACCTTGCCGTTCAGCTTCACCGGCGGCGGGGGCGGCGGCTGGACGGTGCCGACGGTGAAGCTGCCCTTCATCTGCGCCGGATGCGCGTCGCAGATGTAGCCGTAGGTGCCGTCGACGAGCTGGACGTTCCAGGTCGCCATGCCGATGGTCTCGACCGCCGTTTGCTGCTCTACCCCGGAGCCGGAGAGGTGAAAGTTGTGCTCCTCGGAGCGGTCGTCGACGCTGATCGTGTACGCGCCCACATCGAGATGCGTCACGGCGACGCCGTCGGGGGTTTTGAGCGAGATGCTGAAGCCTGGCCCGACGACGCCGAGCAGCGATGTGGCGGCAGGCCGCCCCGTGGCTGCCGTCGGCAACGAGATAGCGACCGCAGCGAGCGCGGTTACGAGCAGCGCTCGTCGGACATGAGTCACCTTCACGCCTTTGTCTACGCGTTTCGGCCCGATCCGGTTTTTCCTACGCAGGCGGGCCTCCGCTGACCTTGAAGGTGCCGCGCAGCTTCGCGCTGCGATCCGACTTGTAGACGTAGGTGCCGGGCCGGAGATACACGGTCCAGGAGCGAGTGCCTGTCGCGGAGATCCTGGTGCGCAGGTTCACGCCGGTCCCGACGAGGTGGAAGTTCCGGGTCTTCGACGAGTCCGTGACGACGATGCGATACGTGTTCTCGAGCAGCACCTGCACCCGCTGGCCCTGCGCATCTCGCAACGCAATCGACCGCGCAGTCACCTTGGCGTCCAGTTGGGGGACGATCGGGCTACCGCTGGCCGCCAGCGGAAGCGAAACGGCGGCGAGCACGCCGCCTGCTAGTAGCGCACGCAACATTGGTTGCCTCCTTTCTTACCACCAACCCCTACCCACTTGCGCGCTTTAGACTCCTCGCTAATGAAGCTGCGGAAGAATGCCAAGGTCGCGCTGATCCGCAAGATCCCGCTGTTCAGGCACTGCACGGCGCGCGAGCTCGCGGAAATCGCCGCGATCGCGGACGAGCTCGACCTCAAAGAAGGGACCGAGCTCACACGCGAGGGCAAGGCCGGCCGAGAGTTCTTCGCGATCGTCGAAGGCACGGCCGACGTCCTGATGGGCGGAAAATGGATCAACTCGGTGCGCCAGGGCGACTTCCTGGGCGAGATCGCGCTCGTCACGGGCCGGCCGCGAACCGCGACTGTCAAGGCGACCTCACCCGTGCGGGTGCTCGTGATCACGGCGCGCAACTTCCGCACGTTGCTCGAGAAGCATCCCGAGATCCAGCGCAAGGTCCTGCTCTCGCTCGCGGAACGACTCGCGACCGCGACGCTTTAGGCGCGGAGCTCGGCGCCGAAGCCTTCGGCCAGGGCGTCGACGATCTTCTGGCGCAGAGCCGCGGCGTCTTCGTCCGTGAGCGTGCGCTCGGCTGACTGGAAGACGACCGCGAACGCGATCGACTTCCGCCCCTCGCCGACCTGCCCGCCTCGGTAGACGTCGAAGGCGCGCATCTCGCGCAACTCAGGGCCGACGGCCTCGCGCGCAGCGGTGACGAGATCGCCGGCGGCGACGTCCTCGGCAACGGCGAAGGCGAGATCCTGGCGCACCGCCGGGTAGGTGATGACGTCGGTGTACTTGACCTCGTCGTCGGCGGCGGCGAAGAGGTCGGCGAGATCGAGCTCGAACGCGCCCCAGACGCCGTCGATCACGGCGGGGTGGATCTCGCCCACGACGCCCGCGCCGACCGTAGCGGCCTTGCCCGGGTGGAGTAGATCGTCCGCGGTGCGCTCGAAGACCGGGTCCGCCTTGAGTGCGGCGTAGAGGGTCTCGACGACTCCCTTGGCCCGGGGCCAGCCTCCCTCGACGATGCCAGCGACATGCGTGTGCTCGTCGGGCAACTCGCCGTCGGCCAGGTACACCCGCGCGACCTCGAAGAGAGCGATGCGCTCGGAGCCGAGCTCGATATTGCGCTGAACGGCGTCCACGAGGCTGGGGAGAATGCGCGTCCTCAGCACTGCGAGGTCGGCCGAGATCGGCTCCGGCAATCGCCACTTCGCAGCGGGATCGTCTGCGCGGAGCGAGGGCGTGTAGGTCTCGGTCAGCCCGAGTCCCACGAGCACGTCCTCGATCCGCCTGCGCAACCGCTGGAGAGGAGTGAGCGCGCCGAACATCTCGCGGCGCGCCGGGAGCGTGAACGGGACGTCCTCGAGCCGGTGGCGCGCGACTTCCTCGATCACGTCCACCTCGCGGGTCACGTCGCGCGCGCGCCAGGTCGGCGCCACCACGTCGCCGTCTCGATGCTCGAAGCCGAGCCGCTCCAGCCAGCTCACCTGCTGCGCCACCGGCGTCGGTAGGCCGATCAGCTCGTCGGCACGCTCGGGCCGGTACGCGATGACCGGCGACTCGGGAAGGTTGCCCTGCACGTCGACGTGGCCGACCCACTGCGCGGCGGCGGTCTCGACAATCAGCTGTGTAGCCAGCCTCGCGGCGTGGTCGGCCAGGTGGGGGTCGACGCCCTTCTCCCAGCGGTTCGATCCCTCGGTTCGGAGTCGTAGGCGTTCGGAGCTCCGGAAGATGCCGGTGGGCTCGAAATTCGCCGCTTCCAGCAGGACGTTCGTCGTCGACTCTCCGATCTCCGTGTCCTCGCTGCCCATGATCCCGGCGAGCGCGATTGCGCGCTCGGCGTCGGCGATGACGAGGTCAGCCTCATCGAGGTGCCGCTCGACCCCGTCGAGCGTGCGGATCGTCTCGCCCGGCCGCGCGCGGCGGACGACGATCTTCTCGCCGCGCAGGGTCGCGAGGTCGAACGCGTGGAGCGGGTTGCCGAGCGCGAGCATGACGTAGTTCGTGACGTCGACGACGTTGGAGATCGGGCGCATCCCGGCAGCGACGAGCCGTGACCTGAGCCAGATCGGCGACGGGCCGACTTCGACGTTCCGGAACAGACGCCCGATGTACCGGGGGCAGCCCTCAAGATCGTCGACCGCGACGTCGACCGACTCGTCTCCCGCCGGCGCCGGGTCGATCCCGGGAGGCGGCCCGAGCTCGAGCTCGTACAGCGCGGCGACTTCGCGAGCGAGCCCGTAGATGGAGAGCAGGTCGGGCCGGTTGCCGGTCGACTCGACGAGCAGCACCTCCTGGACGAGCGGAATGACGTCGGTGAGCGGAGTGCCGGGCTCGGTGTCGGGCAGTACCATGATCCCGGAGTGGTCGGTGCCGAGCTCGATCTCGTCCTCGGCCAGGATCATCCCGTCCGAGAGCTCCCCTCGGACCTTGCGCCGCTCGAGCTCGAGGCCCCCGGGCAGGACCGCACCGGGAAGCGCGACGGCGACCGTCGCCCCTGCTCCGAAGTTCCAGGCGCCGCAGACGATCTGGCGCGGCTCGGCCTCCCCCACGTCCACACGGCAGAGCTGGAGGCGATCCGCGTTTGGATGCTTCTCGGCCTCGAGCACCTTCCCGACGCGGAAGAGCCCGAGATTGCCGTCGGTGTCGGGAACGCCGCGCCGCTCGATCCCGTCGACCTCCGCAGTCGAGATCGAGAGGCGATGCGCAAGCTCCTCGAGCGGCATGTCGACCGCGACGTAGTCGCGAAGCCATGAGACTGGGACTCTCAAAACTGCCTCAGCACCCGGAGATCGCCCTCCCAGAGCGCGCGGATGTCGGGGAAGTCGAACTTCAGCTGGGCAACCCGCTCGATGCCGCAGCCAAAGGCGAAGCCCGACCACTCTTCCGGATCGACGCCGACGTTCTCGAAGACCCTCGGGTCGACCATGCCGGCGCCGCCCATCTCCAGCCAGCCCGAATAGCGGCACGTGCGGCAGCCCTCCCCGCCGCAGATCCCGCACGACACGTCAGGCTCCATCGACGGCTCGGTGAACGGGAAGTAGTGGGTGCGGAAGCGGACGCGCCGCTCGGGCCCGAAGACGGCCCGCATGACGTGCAGCAGCGTGCCCTTGAGGTCGGCGAGCGTGAGGCCGCGATCGACCGCGAGGCCCTCGAACTGATGGAAGATCGGGTAGTGCGTCGCGTCGATCGCGTCGCGCCGGTAGCAACGGCCGATCGAGACCATGTAGATCGGCGGCGCTCCCTCTTCCAGCGCATGGATCTGCGAGGGTGAGGTCTCGGTCCGCAGCACGTGCCGCTCGTCGAAGAAGAAGGATGCCCGCGGCGACCGCGCCGGGTGCCACGGGTCGAAGGCGAGCTTGTCGAAGTTGTACTCGGTCGTCTCGACCTCGCGGTCGTTGCGGATCTCGTAGCCGAGACCGATGAAGGCGTCTTCGATCTGACGTCGCGCCTGCGTGATCGGGTGCAGGTGCCCGAGCGGAAGCTCGTCTCCCGGCAGCGTGATGTCGACGACGTCCTCCGTCAGCGAGCGGTTGAGCTCCGTGCGCTCGAGCTGGGCCTGCCGCGCCTCGACTGCGGCTTCGATCGCCTCACGGGCCGCGTTCAGCGCCATGCCGGATTCGCGGTCGCGAACCTGGCGAAGCGCAAGCTTGAGGTCGCTCGAGCGGCCGAGATAGCGCACCCGCAGCTCGTCGAGCTCAGCGGCCGTCGATGCGGCCTCGAGTGCGCTCAGGGCTTCGCGCTGGAGCGCCTCCGCGTCCACGTGCGCGACTGTATCGCCTGGCTCAGTCATCGCCTGGTCCGGCCTCGGCTCTTTCGTCGGGATCGGCTGCGCGTCAGCGCCGGTCCCCGGCGAGAAGCCGAGGCCCGGTAAAGAAAGAACGTGAACGCGTTGCCGCCATGTTCAAACGATACAGCGAGAATAGGGCGATGAGCCAGTACGAGGCTTTCGCGGAGATCTACGACGAGTGGTCGCAGCACATGACCGACGACGTCGCGTACTACGTCGACCTTGCCCGCGAGGCGGACGGCCCGATCGTCGAGCTCGCGGTCGGCAACGGCCGCGTCGCGATTCCGGTGGCGCGTGAGACCGGGCGAAAGATCATCGGCATCGATCTCTCGCCCGCCATGCTCGCTCAGGCACGTGAGCGGACCCATGCCGAGGGCGTCGACCTCGAGCTCCGGGAGGGTGACATGCGCGACCTGGCGCTGGCCGAGCCGGCCGGGCTCATCTACTCGCCGGCCCGGTCGCTGCTGCACTTACCGAACTGGCAAGACCGCCGGCGCGTCTTTGAGCGCGTCGCAGCTGCGCTGAAGCCGGGCGGACGATTCGCGTGGAACGCGTTCGTCTTCGATCCCTTGATCGCGGGCCGGCTCTCGGGCGAGGTCCAGCAGCACGCGGAGAACAGCCGGATCTGGCAGCGCGTCGACTACGACCCGACCGAGAGCCGCATCGACATCACCGTGTGGCTTGACCGTCCGGGCGAGGGCGAGCGGAAGCTCTCGCTGTGGTGGGTCAGCCTCGCCGAGTGGGAAGGCCTGACCGATGTCGCGGGACTCGATGTCGAGGCGCTGTACGGCGACTTTGACCGCCGACCGTTCGACAAGGAGAGCCGGGAGTTTGTCTGGGTCACCCGGAAACCCACGTGAGGCCGTTTCGCCTCGTGACCCCAATCCACCCACCCGGGTGGGGGTCCGCGTTCCGCCGCCCCCAGCGTAACGAGAAGAATTGGACTCGTCTGTGACGGATGTGCGCCAGGTTTCCGGTGGGGCGAGTCCCTACGACACGATTGCCGACCTCTACGACCCCTGGAGTCGCAGCGTCACCGAGGACGTCGACTTCTACGTGGCGGAGGCGCACAGGTCGGGCGGTCCGGTCGTCGAGCTCGGTGTCGGCACCGGGCGGATCGCGATTCCGATCGCCCAGAAGGGGATCCGCGTGATCGGCGTCGACTCCTCGCGCGAGATGCTCGCCGCCTGCCGCCGCCGCGGTGAGGCCGAAGGCGTCGCCGACCTGCTCGACCTACGTCTCGGCGACCTGCGCGAGCCGCCGCTCGACGAGCAGGTGCCGCTCGTCATCTGCCCCTTTCGTTCCTATCTCCACCTCGCCGACGACGGCGAGCGCGTCGAGGCGCTGACGGCGGCACGCGCGGCGATTCGCCCCGGCGGGCACCTCGTCTTCGACGTCTTCGCCCCCAAGCCGGACGACATCGCCGAGACCCACGGCCGCTGGCTCGAGCGCGAGCCCGGCATCTTCGAGCTCGCCGAATGGGACGAGGGTGCACGCACGCTCACCCTCTCCGTCCGCGGCCCCTCGAGCGAGGCGACGATGGCACTCTCCTGGATCTCCCTCGACGAGTGGCAGCAGCTCCTCGAGGAGACCGGCTTCACCGTCGAAGCTTGCTACGGCTGGTTCGACCGGACGCCATTCCTCGGCGGCGAGGACATGGTCTTCGTCGCCAGGGCTGTCTGATCCGGACATCTTGCGACGGATTCGCGGCTCGGCAACCATCTCCCGGTGCTTCGACGGCGTCGTCCTCCCGCCCAGCTGCCGATCGAGCGTGAGGAGACGCTGCTTATCATGTCGACGCTGATGGAGATCCGCGCGGAGGTTCGAGAGATCCGGTTGTTGCTCGAGGAGGACGATGGACGAGAAGAAGAGGAAGAGACTGGAGCGGGCTGAGCGGGCGCGCGAGGAGACGCGGAACGACGAGCTCGGCCGACGTCTCCAGGAACGGATCGCCTATCACGAGGCGATACTCGAGGAAGAACGTCAAGCCCGCGAGCGTGCGGCTCAGCGTAGGTGGCGCTTCTGGCGCTTCCGACGCGCGAGCTAGAGCAGCTCGATCTCGTCGCCGACGGCGACCTCGCCGCTCTCGACGATTCGCGCCAGCATCCCGCGCCTGCCCTCGAGCTCGGCCCGCAGGCCGTCGCGCAGCTCGTCCATCCGGTGGCACGGATCGCAGACCATCGTGATCTCGAAGACGGCCCCGCCGGCGCGAACGCGCTGACCGATCGGCCAGCGCTCGACGTCGTCCCCTTCGACGGTCAGGTTCTCGCGGATCGCGCCCGGCTCGACGCCGACCGCGTCGAGATGCTCCTTCGAGGCGAAGAGCACCTCCCGCTTCGGCGGATTTGCGTGGGCACAGCCTTCGAGACCTTCGCCCGCAATCGCCCGGCGCCGTTCGTGCCCGTCCATGCGCCCGCTCTTGCGCGCCGGTGACGTCCACACTCCCGCGATCTTCGCCACGTTGCGACTCTACCCGCCGCGCCGGTGCTCGTAGAGGGCGATTGCGCCGGCGATCGCGACGTTCAACGACTCAGCGCCCGGCGCGAGCGGAATCGTCGCCGACTCGTCGCAGCCGGCGACGACGTCGTCCGGCAGGCCCTCCCGCTCGGCGCCGAGCACGTAGGTGACCGGCACCCCGGGCTGGATCTCCGCCAGAGCCCGCCCTCCCTCCGAGACGAGCGCGATCCGCTTTCCCTCGGGCTCATCGAAGCCTGCAAGCGGCACGCGGAAGACCGCGCCCGCCGAGGCCCGCACCGCTTTGGGCCCGGTCGGATCGGCGCAGCCCGGCGAGAGCGCGACCGAGGCGCCGAACGCGTCTGCGCTGCGCAGGATCGTGCCGAGATTGCCCGGGTCGGCCACGTGCCAGAGCGCGAGCGAGAGAGGCTCGACTCCCCTCGGCAACGCATCGCGGCCATAGATCCCCAGCACCCGCGGCGGATGCGCCATCGTCGAGACCTTCGCCAGCAGGTCGGGCTCGACGTCCTCTCCGGCGCGGAGCAGCTCGACCGGCTCGATGCCTGCATCGTCCGCGGCCTGGACGAGATCCTCGCCCTCGACGACGAACAGCCCCTCCTTCTCGCGCTGGCGCCGCGAGTCGAGCAGGCGATGGATCAGCCGCAGCTTCGGGTTCGTCGCCGAGGTGATCACAGCCACCAGTCGAGCCACGCCCCGTGGTAGTCGGCCTCGCCGGCGAACTCGCGGTCGCCGCCCGGGTAGTACGTGATGCGCAGCCCCCAGTCCTGCCTGTTCGTGCGAGCGCTTCCGCTGCTCACGAAGACAAGCCCCCCGGACCGCCCCGCCTGCTCGAGCGCGGCGCGAACCCGTGCGACATCTTCGTCCGGGAGATAGCCGAGCGAGGCGGTCTCGAAGACAACCGTGAGCGCGTCATCGGCACGGCCGGCAAGCACCTCGGGCAGCTCCTCGGCCATGTCGCCTCTCGTCAGCTCGGGCGGATCGGCGCGCAATTCTCGGATCGCCCGGTCGAGGCGGTCGAGACGTGCGGTCTGCCCCGCCCAGACGAAGCACTTGAGCAGTCGCGCACCTTCGCCCGTCGTGACGTCGATCGGGTTCGTGTCGATGCCCATCCGCTTCCGCACCCTCGGAGCCAGCTCGAGAAGCCCGCCGGGGACCGGCCTTTTCTCCTCAGCCGAAAGCGTCAGCGCCGCCCCCGCAGGCCCCCAGATCCCGGCCTCGTACTCGTACCGATACCGGTCCCAAACGAGGTTCAGGCCCGCGCTGGGCCCGAGCTCGACGAGATCGAACATCTCAGCGCCGGTCCGCTGCGCGACGCGCAAGAAGAGCGGCGCCAGCAACCATGAACGCTGGACCTCATTCGTCTGCACGCCCTGGGTGAGGCAGAAGTTGGACAGAAACTCGCGATGGGCCTCGAGCGGATCGTCCCAGGAAGCCTCACCACCGAGGACGAGGTAGTGCAGACCTCCGAGCAGGCGCAGCGGCTGGTCCCACGTCACCCCACTGCCGACGATCTCCCCCACCACCGGATCGTCCGCATAGCGCCGGCAGAGCTCGGCGTAGAGCGGAGAGCGTGATTCACAGTGCTCGGCCTGAGCCTCGAAGACCTCGCGCTGCGAGGCGAGCTCAGTCTTGCTTGGCAGGTTCGAGCGCCGCCTTGGCCTGCTCGGCGATCTTCCCGAAGGCCCGGGGGTCGTCGACGGCGATGTCGGCCAGCACCTTGCGGTCGAGCTCGACGCCCGCCTTGCGGCAGCCAGCGACGAACTGGTTGTACGAGAGCCCCTCGGCACGCGCGGCCGCGTTGATGCGGATGATCCAGAGCCGGCGCATGTCCCGCTTGCGCCGCTTCCGGTCGCGATAGGCGTGAACGAGTGCGTGCTCGACAGCCTCGTTCGCCACCTTGTAGCGCGAGTGCCTCGTGCCGACGAAGCCCTTCGCTGCGTCGAGCACCTTCTTGCGGCGCTTGCGGGACGCGACCGATCGCTTTACGCGGGGCATGGGCTCACTTCTTCTTCACTCCTCCGAGCAGGCGCCTCACTGCGCGGTCGTTCGACTTGTGGAGCGGCTGGTCGGTGCGGAACTTACGCTTGCGCTTCGGTGACTTCTTGCTCAGGTAGTGGCTCTTCATCGCTCGGCGCCGCAGGAGCTTCCCCGCTCCCGTCACCTTGAACCGCTTCTTCGCTCCGCTGTGGTTCTTCTGTTTGGGCATCTTTTGCGACTCCTGCGTTCTTGGTGGGGCCGAGCAACATGACCATATTTCGTCCATCGAGGAGCGGCGGCGACTCGACCTGGCCGAGCTCCTTCACGTCCTCGGCCAGCTTCATCAGCAAGTCACGTCCGCGCTCTGGGTGAGTCGTCTCCCGCCCGCGAAACATGATCGTGACCTTGACCTTCGCCCGCTGCTTCAGGAACCGGACGACGTGGCCCTTCTTGGTCTCGTAGTCGTGAATACCGATCTTTGGCCTGAGCTTGATCTCCTTGACGTTGATCGAAACCTGGTGCTTGCGCGCGACCTTTGCCTTCTGCTCCTGCTCGTAGCGGTACTTGCCGTAGTCCATGACCCGCGCGACCGGCGGGTCGGCGACAGCGGCGACCTCGACGAGGTCGAGATCCTTGCCGTGGGCGTAGTCGAGCGCCTCCTTGATCGGCTTCACCCCCAACTGCGCACCGTCTTCGCCGACGAGCCGCACCTGCTGCACCCGGATGTCTTCGTTGATCCGGCTGTGCGGGATGACCGGCCGCGTGGGCTCAACCCGACGTCGTGGCCTCAAAGGCGCTTCACCAAGCTGCTAGCTCCTCCCTCTCGAAACGACAAAAACCGCTGCATTGCAGCGGCTCGATCCTTTCCAACCTCCTGGGTTGAACCTCCGACAGGCTCGTGGCCCCGGAGGTGAGGAACGTGTCGCCCCTGCTTAGCAGGGTTCAAACACTAGCAGCGTTCGAAAGCTCCGCCAGCAACTCGTCGAGGGATTTCGTGGACTGCTCTCCCCCATGCTCACGGACCGCGATCGAATCATCGGACTCCTTGTCGCCCCAGACGACGACGTACGGGATCTTGTCTACCTCGGCGTTCCGGATCCGCTTCCCCACGGTCTCGTCGGAGTCGTCGACCTCGACGCGGAACTCGCCGAGCTTCTCGGCCAGCGCCTTCGCCGCGTCCCGGTGATCCAGGCCGACCGGGATCACCCGCACCTGCACCGGCGCGAGCCAGACCGGGAACGCGCCTGCGTAATGCTCGGTCAGGATCCCGATGAAGCGCTCGAACGAGCCGAAGAAGGCGCGATGGATGACGAACACCGGATGCTCGCTGTTGTCGGCGCCCACGTACGTGAGGCCAAAGCGTGCCGGCATCTGCGCGTCCAGCTGGATCGTGCCGAGCTGCCAGGAACGGCCGAGCACGTCGGTCATGTGCAGGTCGATCTTCGGGCCGTAGAACGACCCTTCGCCTTCGCCGACGAAGTATTCGATGTTGTTGCGCGCGAGCGCGCGCACGAGCTCTCCCTCGGTGAAATCCCACTCCTCGTCGGTGCCGAGCTTGTTGTCGGGACGCGTCGAGAGCTCGGCCCGGGGCTCGAGCCCGAACAGGCCGTAGAGGTACCGGAGGTACTCGAGGGTGCCGTCCAGCTCGGATTCGATCTGCTCGCGGGTGCAGAAGATGTGCGCGTCGTCCTGCGTCACGTAGCGGACACGCGTGAGCCCCTGCAGCGCCCCCGCAAGCTCGTTGCGATGGAGCGGCGCCGCCTCCGCGTACCGGAGGGGCAGTTCGCGGTAGCTCCGCAGCGCGCTGCCGAACAGCAGCATGTGCCCTGGGCAGTTCATGGGCTTGATCGCGTACACGTGCTCGTCGAGCGGGATCAGGAACATGTTCTCGCGGAACTTCTCCCAGTGCCCCGAGGTCACCCAGAGCGCCTTCTCGTAGATGAGCGGCGTTTTCACCTCCGAGTAGCCACGGCTTGCGTTCTCGCGGCGGCGCAGGGCCTCGAGCTCGTTGTAGATCACCATTCCCTTCGGGTGCCAGAAAGGCGAGCCCGGCGAGTGCTCGTCGAAGTGGAAGAGGTCGAGCTCGATGCCGAGGCGCCGGTGGTCGCGCTTCTTCGCCTCCTCGAGACGCTCGAGATAGGCGTCCAGGTCGGCCTGCGAATAGAACGCCGTGCCGTAGATCCGTGTCAGCTGGGTGTTCTTCTCGTCGCCGCGCCAGTAGGCGCCCGCGAGGCCGGTCAGCTTGATCGCCTTGATCGGGGCCGAGTTCTGGAGATGCGGCCCGCGGCAGAGATCCGTGAAGTCGCCCTGCGTGTAGAGGGAGATCTCGCCCTCGGCCGTGTCGACGAGCTCGACCTTGTAGTCCTCGCCCTGTTCGGCGAAGAGACGCTTCGCCTCCTCGGCGGAGACCTCCCGCCGCTCCCACGCCCGGCCCTCCTTCAACTCGCGCCGGATCTCCTCCTCGATGCGCTCGAGCGCGTCCTCGCCGATCGGCTCCGGAAACTCGAAGTCGTAGTAGAAGCCGTTCTCGATCGGCGGGCCGATTGCGATCTTCGTCCCCGGATAGAGGCGCCGGACAGCCTCGGCGAGGAGATGGGCGGCCGAATGGCGCAGGACGTACAACGCGTCGGGATCGTCCGTGTCGCGCGTCGTCAGGATCTGGACCGGTTCGCCGTCCGCCAGTGGTGCGCGCAGATCCTGGACCTGGCCGTTCGAGCGCACGAGGACGGCTTCCTTCGCCAGCTTCGGCCCGATGGCGGCAGCTGCATCCAGCCCGGTGGCGCCGTCGGGGAGTTCGAGTTCCGAGGAGTCGGGAAGGACGACCTTCATGGAAGATCAGAATATGCCCCGCGAGGACGACCGCAACGAGGAGATCCCCGAGTCTCCGGCTCCCGATCCCGAAGAGGGCGAGCTGCCCGACGCCGAGGAGGTCCCCCAGGCCGACTGAGCGCCGCTAACTGCGGTCAAGAGAGTCGGCCCGGTCGGAGGTGTTCCAGGCCCTGCACGAGGTGCGAGGAAGGGGCGGAGCGAGCCGGCTCGCCCCGCCCCCGGATTCCTACGTGGGGCCTACGGCCAGATCGGGCCTGAGGCCGCAGCCACCGCCAACACGCTCAGCAGAGCCAAAAAGAGGAGCACGCGAATGTACACCGGGAACCATCCTTTCTAGTCGTAAAACAGCGGACAGCCCCCGGGCCCGAGGAGACGATTAGTATAGGAAGAGGGGAGGACCTCATGCCACGACGCAAGTCAACCCACGTCGACGACCCCCACGCTGTCGGACGTCGACTCAAAGAAGCGCGAGCGCGCGCCGGGCTCAGCCAGCGGCAGCTCTCCTTCCCAGGCTGCTCGCCTGCCTACATCTCTCGCATCGAGGCCGGCGATCGCATCCCGTCGCTCCAGCTTCTTCGTGAGATGGGCCGGAAGCTCGGCGTCAGCGAGGACTATCTCGCGACCGGAAAGGAACGCGACGACGAGGCGTCCGTCCTGATCGAGGCGGAGCTCGCCCTGCGGCTGGATGAGCCGGAAGTTGCCCAGAAGCTCTACGAGGAAGCGCTGGAGCGCGCGGCGACGAAGGACGAGCGAGCCCAGGCTCTGGCCGGTCTCGGGCAGATCGCGTTCCGGGCCGGCAAGCCGCGGGAGGCGATCGCCCGGTTCGAAGAGGCACGAGTCCTCTGGCAAGACGGTTTGACCAACAACCCGGCAACGGCCGACAGCCTCGGTCGCGCGTACGCGATGGTCGACCAGCTGGAGTCTGCGACCGCGGTCTTCCGAGAGTCGCTGGCCGCAGCCGAAGAGCAAGGCGACCCCGCCGAGACGATCCGCTTCGCGGTGCTGCTCGCGAACGCGTTGATCGATATGGGCGACTTCCCACCCGCCCGGGAGCTGCTCGAGCGGACGGTCACCATCTCGCCCGATTCGAAGGATCCGATCTTCCGCGCCCGCCTCTACTGGTCGCACTCGCGGTTGCACACGGCCCAGGGCGACCCCGTACTCGCCGCGCGGTATGGACGGAAGGCCCTGAACCTGCTCGAGCTGACGGAGCACACGTACTACACCGCCGTCGCACACCAGCTCCTTGCTCACATCGAAGTCGACCGGAACCGTCCTGAGGACGCTCTCGAGCTCGTCGACAAGGGCCTGGCGCTGCTCGGCGAGTCCGGGAGCCCGATCGACCAGGCGCTGTTCAGGCTCGAGGGGGCCCGTGCGTTGATCCAGCTTGGCCGGCGCGAGGAAGCGGCCTCAACTGCCATGGAGGCATCCGCGCAGCTCGCCGACGGCAGTCCTCACGATGCAGGCCGGGGGTACATGCTGATCGGCGATGTCTTCCTGGAGCTGGGCGACTCGGCGAAGGCCCAGGAGCTCTACGAGCTGGCGGCCGAGGTGCTCCAGGCCGCGCAAACCCGGTACCTCACCGAGGTCTACCAGAAGCTCGCCGCGCTGCTGGAGGCGGATGGCCAGAAGGACGAAGCGCTCGGCGTCCTCAAGAAGGCCGTGGCCATCCAGTCTCAGCCCCTGCGCTAGTAGGAGGCGCTGTAAGGGTTCGTCGAGCCGTTTCGGTACCCATACCGAAAGGAGTACTGCGATCAGCCCCTGCGCCCAGAAGGACGAGCTACGGCTGCGACCGTTCGTTGCGGCAACGCTCGTCGCGCTCGTCGCCGCCGGCCTAAGCGTGCAAGCGCTTCCCGGTGCGGGGCTCGGCCGTGGACCGCGAATCCGCGCGATGCGTCCCAAAGCCGACGCGTTCGTCAGTGGTGCCAACCGCACCCAGAACTTCGGCCATGCCCGCGAGTTGAAGGTCGGCTCCTCCCCCACCGTGCGGTCGTACGTGCTGTTCGATGTCGACCTCCGCTCGATCGACGTGCAGCAGGTCAGCCTCCTGCTCTACAGCCGCACGCGTTCGCAGGCCGGGTATCAGATTCGACTGGTCTCCAAGCGCTGGCGTGAGCGCTGGATCACGTTCGCCAACGCACCGGGCGCCTCGCCGAGCTTCGTGCCCTCGGGGCCGTTGCGGGCGGGGGCCTGGAAGGCGGTCGACGTCACTTCCCTCATCTCCGGCGACGAACGGCGCATCAGCTTTGCGCTGGCCTCCGCCTCCCCGAAAGGCGCCGACTTCGCAAGCCGCGAGACCGGACTGCACGGCCCTCGGCTCGTCGTCGAGCGCAAGGAAGAGCAGACGACGAGCTCGTCGACGACGACGACCGGCTCCGGGACGGTGGAAACCCCCTAGGAGGCTTCGGGCTTGGAGCCGACCATGCTCCACTCGGCCAGGTCGCGGATGCTGACGATGCCGACGGCGCGCTCGTTCTCGACCACGGGCAAGTGGCGGAAGCCGCCCTCGAGCATGATCTGAACAGCCTCGACGGGGTCCGTCGACTCGGAGACGACCTTCGGTTCGGCCGTCATCCACTCCCGCACCCGTGCCTCGCTCGAATGGACCCTGCCGGCGACCGCCCGCGTGAGGTCTCGTTCGGTGACGATCCCGATCAGGCGGCCGCCGTCCGAGACGACGATCGCGCTGACGCCCTCCGCGACCATCTTCTCCGCGGCATGGCCGATCGTGTCGAAGGGCTCGATCGTGATCACGTCGCGTGACATGACTTCGCCGAGAGTGGCCATGAGCCGAGCATATCGAGGTCCCAGGCCACGGGCCTGGGACTCGCCGAAAGTGCTCCGCACTTTCGGCGACCAAGAGCACATGATCCGGGGAACGACACGTCGATCAGCCCGCCGATGCCACGGTCGATCGTCCCGCGTTACGCGTCCTCGGGGGTTACTGCTGGAAGGGAACGGTGCGGATGCCCTGTGCGCGGGCTAGATCGTTCTTGCGATGGTCCAACTGCTGCTCCAGCTCGGCCAGTCGGGCGGATCGCTGCTCCAGGAGCTCGGCCTCCGCGACGAGCTGCGTCTCGCGCTTGGCGACGGCGTCTGCCCGGAGGGCGACTCGGCTCTCGAGCTCGGCGGCCTCGACAGAGCGGCGCTCGAGTGCTTGCAGTTCGCGTGCCCGGTTCTCGTCGCCGGCCTCGCGTAGCGACAGGCTGCGCTCGCGCTCCGCGAGCTCACTGTCTACGTGGCGTACCTCTTGCTGGCGGACGTCGAAGGCTTCCAGTCGCCGAGCGATCTCGGCTTCCCGGCCCTCGAGCTCGCTGCGGAAGTCCTGCTCGCGCTCTGCGCTGCGGATGCGCTCGGCTTCGACCTGCGCGGCAATGCGCTCTTCGCGGTCGCCGATCTCGGCCTTTGCCTCGGCGAGATCGCGCTCGAGCTCCTCGATTCGGGCCCGCGACTTCGCGAGGACGATGTTGCGGTGCTCGAGCCTTTCGACCAGCTCTTCGGTGCGCCGCTCGGCCTCCACGGCTCGGGGGCTATGACCTTCGAGGTCGTGGAGGACCTCGGCCAGCTCCTCGCGCCGCTCGTCGGAGAGCTCGTCGACGAGGTCCGCTGTGTTGCGGACGACGTAGGACTCGAGGCGGGGGCGGATCTTGGGCATGCGCGGCGGTTCCGTCCTCCACATCGGCCGCCGCGGCCGATGCTTCATCCCTCGTTTTAGGAGGGTTTGGGAGGGTTTGGCGAAACATGGCTGAGCCGCCGGGCCGCGCTGCTCGCCCCGACGCCGGGTCTTCAGTCGCCCCGATAGTTCAACTATCGGGGCTCCCTGCGTCCGCGGCCTCGGAACGAGCATCGCACCCCGGCGACGAGCAACGTTCCGCCAAACCCTCCTAGCGGCGGCCGACGACGAGCTTGACCGGGAAGCCACTGCTCTTGACCGCGCCCGGCCGCGGGCTCTGCCCGATCACACGGCCGACACGTCTCGAGCGGGCGCGCCGGATGCGTCCCACCGAGCAGTGCGCCCGGCGGATCTTCGGCCGTGCACGCGCGAGGGTCAGTCCGATCACCCTCGGTACATGGCAACGCACAATCGGAGGTGGCGGAGATGGCGGAGGCGGAGGAGGCGGTGGTGGAGGTGGCGGTGGAGGAGGTGGTGGC
>DATHDS010000015.1:0-89679 GCA_035318925.1 Gaiellaceae bacterium | reverse complement strand
CTCCGCTGCTGCCGCCGCCGCCGCCGCCGCCTCCACCTCCGCCTCCGCCTCCACCTCCTGCTCCCGGCTAGGCTCCAGGCGTGATCTCGGTCGTCGTCCCGGTGCACGACGAGGAGCGAAGCGTCGCCCTCCTCTACGACGAGCTCGAGGCTGCATTCCAGCCGGCGGGCGAGCCCTGGGAGGCGATCTTCGTCGACGACGGCTCCCAGGACGGGACGTTCTCGGCGCTCACCCGGCTGCACTCGGGGGCGACGAACGTGAAGGTCGTCCGCCTCCGCCGCAATTTCGGCAAGTCCGCGGCGCTCGCGGCCGGCTTCGCCCAGGCGCAGGGAGACACGGTCGTCACGATCGACGGCGACCTCCAGGACGACCCGGCGGAAATCCCCCACCTGCTGGCGAAGCTGGAGGAGGGGTTCGACCTCGTCTCCGGCTGGAAGGCGCGCCGCCGCGATCCCTGGCGCCGGCGGCTCGTCTCACGGATCTTCAACGTCGTCACCGGCCGCGTCTCGGGGCTGCGCCTGCACGACATGAACTGCGGCCTGAAGGCGTACCGCGCCGAGGTCGTCCGCGGGCTTCCGCTCTACGGCGAGCTGCACCGGTTCATCCCGGTGCTCGCCCACTACCGCGGCTACCGCGTCGCCGAGCTGCCCGTGAACCACCGGCCGCGGACGCACGGACGCTCCCGCTACGGGCTCGAGCGCTACGTCCGGGGGTTCCTCGACCTGCTGACGGTGACCTTCATGGGCCGGTACCGCCACCGCCCGCTGCATCTCTTCGGCGGGCTCGGGCTCGTCCTGGGGTTTCTGGGCACGGCGATCCTCGTCTACCTGACCGTGCTGAAGGCAACCGGGTCCGCGATCGGCCAGCGGCCCCTGCTGACGCTCGGCGTCCTGCTCGTCGTCGTCGGCCTCCAGTTCTTCTCGCTCGGACTGATCAGCGAGATGGTCACGAGCCACCACGAGGAACGGGCCGGTGCAGACCAGCGCGAGGTCGCGCAGGTCGAAGAGATCCTCAGCTGAGCGGGTACTAGCTTGCGCGTCCTCTACTTCGGGACCTACGAGCGTGACTATCCGCGGAACGCCGAGGTCATGTCCGCGCTCCGCGGCGCAGGCGTCGACGTGATCGAACGCCACACACCGGTCTGGGAGGGGCGCCGGGACAACTGGTCGGCCCGCTGGAGAACGGGGGCCCGGCTCGCGGTGGCGGAGCTGCGGCTGCGGTTCTCGCCGCGCGACACCTTCGACGCCGTCGTCGTCGGGTATCCCGGCCACTTCGACGTTCCGCACGCACGCCGCATCGCCGGCAAGAAGCCGCTGCTCTTCAACCCGCTCGTCTCGCTCCACGAGACCCTCGTCTCCGACCGGAAGCGCTTCCGTCAGGGGCTGCTCGCCGCCTGGATCCTGCGCGCCGTCGACCGTCGGGCGCTGCGGCTGCCGGACCTGGTCGTCGCCGACACGGAGGCGGACGCGGACTTCCTTGCCGAGCTGGGCGAGATTCCGCGGTCGCGCGTGAGCGTCTGCCTCGTGGGCGCGGAAGACCGCCTGTTCCATGCCGGCTGGCGCGCCGACGAGCCGTTCCGCTTCCTCTTCGTCGGCAAGCTGATTCCGCTCCACGGGCTCGACGTCATCCTCGAGGCGGCCCGGCTCGCGCCCGAGCTTCGGATTCGCCTCATCGGCAGCGGCCAGCTCGACAAGGCGATGGAGCGCCGGCCCGAGAACGTCGAATGGGTGCAGTGGATCCAGTACGAGGACCTGCCGGACGAGTACTGGGGCGCAGGCTGCGCGCTCGGGATCTTCGGCACCTCGGACAAGGCGCTCCGGGTGATCCCGAACAAGGCCTTCCAGGCACTTGCCTGCGGCACGCCGCTGATCACGGCGGACACGCCCGGGGCGCGCGAGCTCCTGACCGACGGCGAGAACGCGCTGCTCGTTCCTCCGGGCGACCCCACGGCGTTGGCGGAGGCCATGCGGCAGGTGGCGGGCGACCCCGAGCTCGCCCGGCGGCTCAGCATCGGCGGCAGGAAGATCTACGAGGAACGGGCAAGTGAGGAGGTGCTCGGCGCGAGGTGGCGGTCCTTGATCGAAGAGCTGCTCTGACCCCGGGGCCGAAAAGGCTCCTGTGGGCGGCGATTTCCGCCTACGCGTGCGGCTTCGGCGCCCTCTCCATCCTCGGCTACCGCTCGTTCAACGTCGGGCGGTTCGACCTCGGCAACATGACGCAGGCCGTCTGGGCGACGGCGCACGGGCACCCGCTGGCAGTGACGAACCTCCAGGGCGAGCAGGTGTCGCGGCTCGGCTCGCACGTCGATCCGATCCTCGTCCTCTTCGCCCCGCTCTGGTGGCTCTGGCCGAGCCCGACCATGCTCCTCGCGGCGCAGGCGGTCGCGGTCGCGCTCGGCGCGCTGCCGGTGTTCTGGCTCGCCCGGAAGTACCTCGGCTCGGAGCGGGCCGCGCTCGGCTTCGCGCTGGCGTATCTCCTCTATCCGGCCGTCGAGTGGCTGACGCTGAACGAGTTCCACCCCGTAGCGCTCGCGTGCCCGCTTCTGCTCTTTGCCTTCTGGTACCTCGACGAGGACCGCCTCGTTCCCTTCGCCGTCTTCGCCGCGCTGGCCGCGCTGACGAAGGAGGAGATCCCGCTCGTGATCGCCGGGATGGGCGTCTGGTACGCCGTTTCCCGGCGGCGCTTCCTCGCCGGCAGCGCAATCGCGGTGTTCGGCGTGCTGCTCGCCGGCATCTCGATCGAGCTCGTCCTGCCGCACTTCAACCACGGCGCCTCGTCCAGCTTCTACGACCGCTACGGCGCGCTCGGCCACTCTCCGCGCCAGATCGTCGCGACCGCCTTCACCCATCCCGGGCGCTTGCTGAGCGCCGCCTTCGACTGGGAAGGGCTCCACTATCTCGCCGACCTGCTGCTCCCGCTCGCGCTGCTCTTCGCGGCGGCGCCGCTCGCCCTTGTCGCCGCGATTCCGGAGCTCGGCCTCAACCTGCTCTCGGCCACGGACACCCAGGTGTCGATCCACCACCACTACACCGCCGGGTTGATCCCGCCGCTGGTCGTGGCCTCGGTGCTCGGCGCCGGCCGACTGGCCAGAGGGAGTGAGCGCAGAGCCGTCGCGCTC
The DNA here is from genome assembly GCA_035318925.1 of Gaiellaceae bacterium. Taxonomy (GTDB): domain Bacteria; phylum Actinomycetota; class Thermoleophilia; order Gaiellales; family Gaiellaceae; genus VAXT01. Next base: position 86,561 of record DATHDS010000015.1, on the reverse strand, counting down.
GCGGCGCTAGCCGTCGTGGTGGCGCTCGCCGCCAACTACCGGCTGGGCGCATTTCCGCTCTGGCGAGGGCTGCCGGGCGCCGAGGCCTACCAGGCCTACGCCTCGCACGTCTCGGCTCACGACCGCATCGCCGACCGGGCGGTGCGGCTAATTCCCGACGGCGACGTCGTCAGCGCGACGAACTCGCTCGGCTCCCACCTCTCGGCCCGCAGGCGGTTCCTGAGCTTCCCCTACGTGCGCGACGCGCGTTGGATCGCAGCCGACGAGACCCAGCCCGGCTACGCCGACCGCTGGGACCCGTTGGCGACCGCAACCGACCTGGCCCGCCTCCGGCGCAACCCTCGTTGGCGGCTCGTCTTCTCGGACGACGGCGTGCTCGTCTTCCAGAGGCGCACGAAGAGCACGGCGAAGAGCCCGACGAGCGCGGCGTCCCGCGCGACGACGAGCCAGACGATCCGGTCGAGCGCGAAGACGTCGCGGTAGTGGAAGAACCAGATCTGGCCGAGCACGAGCGAGGTCGCGAGCAGCGCGCCCGCCGCCGTCCCGGATCGCCCCGGCACGAGCAGGACGAGCGGGATCAGCCACACGACGTACTGGGGTGAGATGAAGCGGTTGAAGACGAGGAAGCCGGCCGTCGCTGCGGCGAACGCGAGCGCAAGCCGCTGCGGGTCGCGCGGCGCTCGAGCGTAGATGGCCAACACGGCCGCGACCGCCGCGACCTGGAGCACCGACATGACGGTCGCCGTCGTGTCCGCAAACGAGCCGGAGAGGTCGCGCGTGACCGCTCCGGTCGAGCCCCGCACGACGGTCGCGTCGTACAACCCCAGCCGGTGGGCGGCCAGGAGCACCGCGCCGCCCAGGCTCTCGATCTGCAGCCCCCGCGACGACTGCGCGTGAAAGCTGTCCCAAAGCCCTCCCGACGCGAGCACGGCGAACGGCGCGACCACGAGAGCCACGACTCCGCCGAGAACGAGTAACGATCGGAGCGCAGTGCGGCGGCCGGCGACGGTCCAGACGTACGCGGCCGCAGGCAGCACGAGCACGAGCGGGTAGAGCTTCGCGGTCACGGCCAGCCCGAGCAGCCCAAACGCGAGCGGGTCCCGCCGGCGCAGGATCGCAGCCAGGGCGCCGGCGGTCAGCGCAGCGGGAAAGAGATCGTAGGTGTTGAGGGAGATCGGCCCAACCGCGAGCGGGGAGAGCGCGAAGAGCCCTGCGACTGCGTAGAGCCGGCGCCCTCGCACACCGAGCGTCGCCAGCGCCAGCAGCACGGCGAAGAGCGCCGCGAGCCCGCAGAGCGCCATCAGGCTCTTGAACGCGAAGTTGTAGGCGCCGCCGGGGAGCACGGCCGGCGGGAGAAAGACGGCGAAGGCCCCGGGTGGATACTCGACGAAGAGGTCGCGGTACGGAAGCTCGCCGCGCAGGAACCGGTCGGCGTAGATGCCGTACAGATGCACGTCGCGGAAACGGTCCGCTCGAAAGAGGCCTCCGTCGGGGACCGCGCAGGCCGCGAGGAAGACGGGCGCCGTCAGGCCGGCGACGCGGGCGGCGAGTCGCAACTCGCCGGAGCTTGCCGGGCGCCTACGGAACAGGCGGCGGCGGAGGAGGCGGCGGCTCGGGGGGCGGAGGCGGCGGCTCGGGGGGCGGCGGTGGAGGCTCGACCGGCGGCGGGGGTGGAGGCTCGACCGGCGGCGGGGGTGGAGGCGGCGCGTTCGACCGCGTCTGCTGGGCGGTTGTCGTCGAGGGCGGCACGTAGGCCGGCGGCTGGTAGACCTCGCCGGCGTACTGCCCACGCGTGAACGGGCGCCAGACCGGCTCCGAGTGTGCCTCCGGGAAGTCGCGCACCGGAGTCGGCCCGATCGCCTGCTCCAGGAACAGGCGCCAGATCGTCGCCGGGAAGGTGCCGCCCGCGACGGCGATGCCGTGGACGTTCGTCATCGGAATTTCAGCCTGCGGGTAGCCGACCCAAACGCTGGCCGAAAGCGTCGGCGTGATGCCGCAGAACCAGGCGTCGGCGTGGTTCTCGGTCGTGCCGGTCTTGCCGCCCGCGGGGCGCCCGATGTTGGCACCGACGCCCGTCCCTGCCTGGACGTTCAGCACCAGGATCCTCGTCACCTCGGCAGCAACCCAGTCCGGGATCACCCGTCGCCGATTCGGCTTGCCCCAGCCGGCATCCTTGTCGGGCTTGCCGTCGGCAAGAACGACCTTCCGGATCGCAACTGGCTCGGAGTAGATCCCTCCGGCGGCGATCGTCGCGTACGCAGAGGCCATGTCCAGCGGCGAGACGCCGATCGAGCCGAGGCCGAGCGACGGGACGTACGCGCCCTCCTTCGTCTTCAGCGACGAGCGGACGCCCAGTCGGTGCGCCATCGCCGCGACCTTCTCCGGCCCGAGGTCGAGCGTGAGCCGTGCAAAGACGGTGTTGTCCGAGAGCAGCGTCGCCCGCGTGATCGACGTCGACCCCACGTAGGTGTGCGAATAGGTCGAAACGTCCCAGGCCTGCGAATAGGGGTCGGGCTGGTAGTGCAGCGGCGCGGACTCGTAGCTCGTGGTGTCCGGGTTCACGCCCTCGGCGATCGCCTCGGCCAGGACGTACATCTTGAAGGTCGACCCTGCTTGCCGGCGCGCCTGCGCCGCGAGATTGAACTGGTTCCCGGTCCGGCCCGGAGTGACCGCCGTCATCGTCTTGATCGCCCCGTTCCGCGGGTCGATCGCGACGATCGCCGAAGCCGGGTCGGTGCTGTAGTAGAGCGTGTCGTGGACCGCCTTGTTCGCGGCGCGCTGGAAGCGGCGGTCGATCGTCGTGTAGACCCTGAGCCCGCCCGAGCGGACCGTCTCGGCGCCGTACTTCTTCACGAGCTCGTCGCGCACGTAGCCGAAGAAATAGGGCTCGCGAATCGTCGTGTAGATACGGCCCGGCTTCAGCTTCAGGTCTTTGACCCGGAGCGCCTCCTGGAGGTTGCCGTAGCTGATGTCGTGGTTGCGGTAGAGCGCCTCGAGCACATCGTTCCGCCGTTGGAGCGCGCGATCCGGGTAGTCGAACGGGTCGTAGTCCGACGGTGCCTGCGGGAGCCCGGCGAGGAGCGCCGCCTGCAGGACCGAGAGCTTGCTCGCCGGCCTGGAGAAGTACGTCCGCGCGGCGGCCTCGACGCCGTAGGCGTGGTTGCCGTAGTAGACGGTGTTCATGTACTCGGCGAGGATCCGGTCCTTGTTCCATTCCCGGCTGAGCTTGATCGCGAGGCACGCCTCGACGAACTTCCGCCTCAGCGTCCGCTCGTTGTGGCGGATGTAGAGGTTGCGAACGAGCTGCTGCGTGATCGTCGAGCCGCCCTCGGCCGCCCGGCCCGCCTTGATGTCGTTCACGACCGCGCGCACGATTCCCTGGGGATCGACGCCGCCGTGGTTGTAGAAGCGCCGGTCCTCGATCGCGACAGTTGCCTTGCTCATCCAGGGGCTCGTCTCCGCAAGGGTCACGGGCTGACGGTTCCGTTCCGCGGGAATCGATCCGAGCAACGAGCCGTCGGCGGCGTAGATGAACGAGTTCGAGCCGATTCGAGCGGGCCGGAGCGCGCCGAGATCGCAGCTGCGGTTGATCGAAGACGCCGCGCCGAAACCGACCGTGCCGAGCACTGCGACGACACCGCAGAGCACGAACAAGACGATCCCGAGCTTGCGGCGACGGCGGGCTTTCGACCGGCGGCGATCGCGGCGTCGCCCGGGCATGTCGAGCCCGCGGGACCGGCGGCGAGGGCTATTGGCGGGCGGCCGTGGGCTCACAGCAGGCTCTGCTCCCGGAGCCGGCGGGCGATGCGCAGCCTGAGCTCGCTCTCGAGCCGTTCGACGGACGCCGCATCGGGAGCCCAGGAGCGGACGGACACCGTCGCAGCGCCGTTCAGCCCGGTGACGAGCACGTCTACGGCGGGGTCGCCCGCTGTCTCGCCGCGCAACAGGTCGACCACCGCATCAAGATCTCTGTCGAGCGGTACCTGCACGGTCACCTGGGCGAGCTTCTCCCGACTGACGATGGTGGAGTTGCGAATGGTATCCGAGGCCAACTTCTCGTTCGGAATCACAAGTCGCGCATTGTCGGCCGTCTTGATGAACGTGTAGGTGAGGCCGATCTCCTCGACGGTGCCCTCGACGCCGTCGACCGTGACCAGGTCGCCGAGGCGTAGCGGCTGGGTGAAGGCGATGACGAGGCCGGAGACGAAGTTGGCGAGGGGACGCTGGGCAGCGAGGCCGACGACGAGCCCGACGATGGCGGAGGACGCAAGGAGCCCGGCGGCGATCGCCCGCACCTGCGGGACGACGAGCAGCGCGGAGAGGATTCCGACGGCGACGATCGCGGTCATCAGGCTGCGGCGGAACACCCGGTAGCGGGTGACAGCCGCCGGCGGAAGCTCGCGGCGCGACATGCGCCAGTCGACGAGCTTCGCGAGCACCGTCGCGCAAACGACGATCCCCCCGACGATCAGCCAGCGCTGCCAGAGTCCCATGCGCGCTCTATTCGACGGAGGAGCGGGCGATCCTCAGCCACTTGAAGGGTTAGCCTCCGCGAAGCGTTTGCAGCGGAAGATCCTGATCTCGATGGCGGCGTCGGTCCTGCTCGGAGCTGGGGCGGCAGGCTCCCTCATTTTCCTTGTCTTCAACGAGGACGACTTCACGAAGCACGCGAAGCCGATACTCCGACCGGTCGACAAAACCACCGCCTCATTGGGCAACGCCCTGCGCGCAACTGATGCGAGTGGGGATCTGCCCGCCGTGGGCCAGGCAGCGGGAGAGCTCCAGCTAGCCGCCGACAAGGCGCTCACCCAGGCAGACGGCCTCGATTCGTCGGACCACAGGCAGGTTCTCCTCGTCGATTTTCTCGGGGCGACACGGGTCTACGCACTCGACGTCCGAGCGGCTACTGCCAAGTTGACGTTCGCGGCGGCGTCTGAGGCAGCGCGAACGGGCCGCGCAGGCCAGAGCTCACTCCACGAGCTCAGCTCGTCAGACGGCGACCTTCCTCTGCCGAAGAAGGACGACTTCGCCGCGATAGACCACCTGTCCACCCTCGCCCAGCGCTGTGGCGGAGTGCCGCCGGGCTCCGTCGCCGTCGTCGGGGACAGGGCCGTGGCGAGAGCCGAGATCACTGACCTGCTGGCGAGAGCGAAGTACCAGTACCAAGCAATGGGGGATCCCTTCCCGGCACGCGGCTCCGCCGGGTATCAGAGCCTCGTCCGGCAGGCCATGTCGTATCTCGTCAAGCGGATCGAGTTCGCGAAGTCAGCTCAGGACTTGAAGATCACGGTTACGAGTAGCGATGTGGATCGACGCCTCCGGCGAATCAGGCGACGGTTCTTCGGCAACGACCGGAGCGCGTATTGGAGGCAGCTCAAGCGCCAGCACTTGAGCGATGCCGATGTTCGAGACGACGTCCATGGGCTGCTAGTTCAGGAGCGGGTCTATCGCAGTGTGACGCAGGGGTTTCGTGACAAGCGGGCGAGGAGACGCGCGTGGACAGCCGCGATGCGGAAGAGATTTGCGCGGAAGACCTTCTATCGCGCCGGCTATCCACCTCTGGGCGTTCGCGGCGCGCGTCCATGTTGAGCATCAGAGGGGGAGCGGCCTACGGCCCGAGAAGCCCTCCTCGAGGCCGTGCCAGAAGCCGACTTCTGGTTCGCCGAGGCGCCAGCAGAGCAGGACCTCCTCGTCCTCACGCCGCGCGGGGAAGTCGACCAGCCCCTCGTCGAGGTCCTTCACGAGCGCACCCGCCTCGTGGATCCGGGCCACGCAGCGCGCGATGCCGGCCACTGCCTCGTCCAGCCGCTCCTGTACGTCCTGCAGCTCGTGCGGCTCGAGGTCGCCGCCGTTGCCCGCGATCCGGGCCGTCAGGGCAGCCTGCTGTTCCTGCAGATCGACGAGCGCGCGGCGGTGCCCGACGAGCTCCTCGGTCAGCGGCCGGACCTCGCCGAGAGCCTCGTTCGCCTCGTCAGGTGTGAAGTAGCGGGGCGCCACGCCCGTATGATCCCCGCCGTCGTGAGCACGGGTCAACGGCTTCGGGAGCCACACGTCGAGGCGAGCGACCTGCCTCTCGAGCCGGCGCGCAGTCCGGCGGTGGAAATCTTCCTCTGGAGCCGCGCCGCGATCTGGGCGGCCGCGCTCTTCGCGTTCCTCGTCTTCGAGCCGAACCGGCACCCTGAAGCGGCCCGCTGGGATGACCCCTCGGTCACTCGCGACCTCGGGTCGGTGACCGACATCTGGGCCCGCTGGGACAGCATCTTCTTCCTGCGCGTCGCCGAACACGGCTACGAGCACCTGGCCCGCTCGGCCACGGCCTTCTTCCCGCTCTACCCGGCACTGGTCGGGTTCTTCGGGCGCGTCTTCTTCGGCCACTACGTGCTGGCCGGCATCGTCGTCTCGCTCGCGGCGGGTCTCGGCTCGTTCGTCCTCCTCTACCGGCTCGCCGAAACGCGGCTGGGAGCCGAAGGAGCACGCCGCGCCGTCCTCTACCTCGCCGTCTTCCCGATGGCGCTCTTCCTCCAGGCGGTGTACAGCGAGTCCCTCTACCTCCTGCTCAGCCTCGCCGCGTTCACGCTCGCCGAGCGCAGGCGCTTTCTTCCGGCGGGCGTGACGACCGGACTTGCGCTGCTGACGCGGCCGGTCGCCGTCGCGCTCCTGCCCGCGCTCGCGCTCATCGCCTGGCGATCGCCGAACCCGCGGGGCGCCCTCGCGAGGCTCGCCGTGGCGCCGGCCATGTTCACGGTCTATCCACTGCTCCTGTGGCTTCAGCGCGGCGACCCCTGGTCGTTCCTCAACGCGCAGGGGATTTGGGCGCGCCACCTCTCGCCCGCAGGGCCGTTCGGAGGCCTCTGGAACGGGCTCCGCGCGGGCTGGGCAGGAGTTCGCCAGTTCGCATCCGGCTCCCATACGCACACGTACTGGCCTGCGGTGCAAGGGACCGACCCCATGCGGGTCGCCGCCGTCAACCTCGAGTGCCTCGCTGCTCTCGTCCTCTTCGCGATCCTGACCGTCGTCGCCTGGCGCCGCTTTGGCGCGCCGTACGGGCTCTTCTCCGCGCTCAGTCTCGCGATCCCGCTCAGCGTCCCGAGCGAACGCTGGCCGCTCCTCTCGCTGCCCCGCTTCGGGCTCGTGATCTTCCCGCTCTTCCTCGCGCTCGCGGCGATCGGCGGACGGCCCCGGGCCCACACCGCGATCGTCTCGATCAGCTCGCTCCTCCTGGGAGTGGCCGTGGTCCAGTGGGCCCTCTGGCAATGGGTGGCCTAGAGCCCGCGTGACGGTACGTCTCAGCGGCTGGATCGCGTTCGTCGGCTTCCTGGCCGTCCTGGCCTACGTGGCCTACTTCAGCGGCGAGAAGCCTCCGAAGAACGTCGCCTACCGGTGGGACTCGAGCATTCTCGGGCTCATCGAGTACGCAATCGTCTTCGGCCTCGTCTGGCTGCTCACGATCGGGCTCGACCGCCGCCGCTTTCTCGCGTTCCGGCGCCCGACGTCGTGGTGGCGGGCGCTGCGTATCTCGGCGGTCGTGCTCGTTGCCGTCTTTGCCATCGGCGCCGCCGTCGCGCCGTTCGGCGATCCCGAGAAGGAGCAGGGCCTGATCCCCCAGAGCTGGGACTCCCACAAGGTCGCCCAGTTCGCGGCCTTCGCCGTGCTCGTGGCCGGGGTCGCGCCGGTCGTCGAGGAGCTGATGTTCCGGGGCGTCGGCTACGGGCTCCTCGAGCCGTTCGGGCGCAATGCGGGCGTGCTCCTCGTCGGGGTCGCGTTCGCACTCACCCACGGCCTCGTCGCCGGCTTCCCAGTGATCACGACGTTCGGGATCGGGCTCGCCTATCTCCGGTCGCGGACGGAGAGCATCTACCCCTGCATCCTGCTCCATGCGTGCTTCAACGCAGCCGGGCTGGCCATTGGCATCGCGGGCTGACGCTAGCCTTTGTGCCCAATGCGGCGCCTACTCCCGGTCCTGGCGTTTCTGATCTGGGTCGCGCCGGCGCACGCCACTCCGACCGTCACGGTCGGCGCGAATCCCGCGCTCGGCCAGGCGCCGCTGGATGTCACGCTCACGGCTGCCGGGGATGCCCTCTCCTACCACTGGAGCCTCGGCGACGGGTCCGAGGCCGACGGGCCGGTCGTCCAGCACCGCTACGAGGCCGGGCGCTACACCGCCACCGTGACCGCAACCGGGGCCGACGGGACGACGGCTCAGGCGTCGGTCACGATCGCTGCGGTCACGATCAAGCTGACCGCCCCGAGAGTCGGAACCTACGGCGAGCGTGCGTCGTTCGCCGGTCGGGTCGTGCCCGCGCTGCGAGGAGCGCCGGTCTCGCTCTTTGCCGGGGACACCGCTGTCCGCTTCGGCAAGGCAGACAAACGAGGGCGCTTCCACTTCCACCTGCGTCTCAGGGCACCGGACACCTTTACCGTGCACTTGGACTCGGTCGTCTCCAACGAGGCCACAGTGCCGCTCCGGCCCGACCTCGAAGTCGCGCTCCCCGACTCGCGTACGGTCGGGCAGCCGCTCGTCCTGCGCGCGACGCTCCAGCCGCGGGGCAGCGGGAGCCTCCACATCGAGGTCTGGCGAGAAGGCCACAAGCTCCGCGGGCGCACGTTCATCGACCGAGCCGCACTCCCGCTCAGCACCGGCAAGGTCGCCGCCTACGTCGTCCGGATCACCGTCGAGCCGAACGGGGCCTACCGCGGACAAACGACGACCGTCCGCTCGAACGTCCTCGCGCCGTACCTCTCCGTCGGTAGCCGTGGCCCGAGCGTCCGGATCCTCGAGCGGCAGCTCGCGGAGCTGCGCTATGCCCTGCGAGGCGTGGACACCTACTACTCCTACGACACGTCGGATGCCGTACTCGCCTTCCAGAAGGTGCACGGCATGGCCCGAACTGGCCGGGTCGATCCGGCGTTCTGGCGGCGGCTCGAGACAGCGCACGTGCCGTACCCCCGCTACGCCGGCGGCGGCCACCACATCGAGGTGGACAAGACCCGCCAGGTGCTCTTCGAGGTCAACGGCGGCCGGGTGGTGAGGGTCATCCACGTCTCGACCGGCGCGACGGGCAACACCCCGGTCGGCCGCTTCCACGTCTACAGCAAGGTGCCCGGGTTTCTCCCCACCGGCATGTTCGACTCGTCCTTCTTCCTCGGCGCCTTCGCGATCCACGGCTATCCGTCGGTGCCCTCGTACCCGGCCTCGCACGGCTGTGTCCGGATCCCGATGTGGGTCGCCCCGAGCCTCTACGCATCGAACCGCTACGGCGAGACCATCTACGTCTACTACTAACGGCCGGACGATCTTCGCGGTCACGGCGGTGCTCGCGCTCGCCGCGCTGCTGATCGGCTTCAGCCTGCGGCCCGAGGCAAAGGCAAAAGCTGTGGCGTGGCAGGACCTCACGTCGCAGGTCGGCCCGCTCACGATCGTGCGTTCGGAGCACCGACTCTTCCGCGACCGCGCGAAGCTCGTCGGCTACCTGCGGGAAACGAAGGCGACGCGACCGGCGCCCACCGTGGACTTCTCGACCGGGCAACTCCTGCTCGTCTCGCCGGGCCCCCGCTCGAGCACGGGCTACTCAGTCGAGGTCCTGAGCGCACGCGAACGCAGTGGAAAGATCACCGTCCGAGTCCAGGAGCGCACCCCACGAGTAGGCCAGAGGGTCCAACCCCACGTGACGTACCCCTACCGCCTCATCAGCCTCCCGCCCGCAAAGGACGTCTACGTCGACTGGCTGGGCCGCTAAGCCTCTTCTTCGCCTTCGACTGCGAATTGGTCGGGCGAGACGCTGTCCAGGAACCGCTTGAACTCGTCCACGATCTCGTCCTCGTTCACTTCCTCGCCCTCGAACTCGATCGCCGATTCCTCGATCACGTCGTCGGCGGCGAAGATCGGCGCGTCGACCCGCACCGCGAGCGCGATCGCGTCGGACGGCCGCGAGTCGATCTCGACCTCCGAGCCGTTCTGCTGGACGGTGATCGACGCGTAGAACGTGCTCTCCTTGAGCTCGGTGACCGTGATCCGGACGACCTGCGCCTCGAGCTGGTCGAGCATGTCCGTGACGAGGTCGTGCGTCATCGGCCGCGGGGTCGTCGCGCCCTGGAGCTTCATGAGGATCGCGGCCGCCTCGGGGTGGCCGATCCAGATCGGCAGGAACCTGTTGCCGTCGGCAGTCCTGAGCAAGACGATGGGCTGCTTGCTGCCCAAGTCGAAGCTGACCCCGTAGATGACCATTTCCTGCATGGCTGTCTTCAAATCATCTTAGCGCGGTGCCTGGTTAGCCCCCTCCCCCCAAGGAGTGCTCACGCGTGGCTAGAATCGAGCGCCCCGGGCGATTAGCTCAGTTGGTTAGAGCGCCGCTCTGATAAGGCGGAGGTCCGTGGTTCGAATCCACGATCGCCCACTTCGCAAACGGGGCTGGCCATGAGGAGCGCAGCGCTGATCACAATCATCCTCGCCGGCCTCGGCGGGGTCGGCTGCAAAGGGCAGCCGGTGAAGCTCAAGAGCAACTCCAGCCTCGAGGAGGCGCGTGCGTACGAGCGGTTCCCGGTCTACTACGCGGGGGACAAGGTCGCGGGCCTGCCTCTGACGGCTGTGAACCGAGAACCGGTCACAGCCCCGCCGGGAACGCCCACGGCGCCGAAGATTCGCAAGGCGAGAGGGGTGAGCTCCTTCGAGTTCGACTACGGGTCGTGTGTGGTTCCTTCCGGAGCAGAAGGAAGCTGCTCGCTGCCTCTCAACATCCAGGTCTGGCCGGCCTGCGCGCACTATCCCGCGCTCTACAGGCAAGGGCTGGGAAGCCCTGTTCCAAGGAAGACGCGGATCCGAGGTGTCCCGGCGGCCTACTTCGAAGGCGGCTACCGGCTCGAGGTCCAGACCGGAGCCTCGACGATCGTCATCTTCGGAAAACGCGCGAGGATGCGCGCCGCAGTCGCCGCGCTCGAGGGGCTCAACGTCAACGTGGCTCCCGGGCAGAGGCTTCCGCCACCCGTGCCCGGCGCGCTCGACGGCTCGCTTCCTTGCGCGTAGCTAGTGCAGAACCCGCGTGCGGTGGAGGTAGTCGTCCACGGCGAGGAGGAACGCCTCGTTGCGGGCGATTTCGCTGAGCGTGCACTTCGTGAAGTCGTCGAGCTCGGACGTGTCGGCTAGCTCGATGAGGAACGAATCCAGCCGGCCCTCCTGCGACATCGCAGCCATGCGCAGGAAAATCGTGCGGGCTTCAGCGTCCTGGGAGATTGCCTCGAAGGACTCGAGATCCTGCATCCACTCGCCAAACATCAGTACTCCAACGCAGAGGGGACCGCATTGGTTACGGACCCCGCCCGCTCGAGAGCCTCGGCAAGCTCCTCGAGCTGAACCTCGCTCTCGACCGGGATCTCCAGCCCGCGCGCGGTGACCTTGGCGGGGAGCCCGGTCAGCTTCTCGGCAGCGCGCCGGACGCGCTCCGCGAGCTGCGGGTCCGCGGGAGCCTGACGCCTGCGCTTCACCTTCGCGCCGGACCAGCGCGCCTCGCGCTCCGCCGCCCGAACGGACAGCCCCTGGCGAACGATCTTGCGGGCGAGGCGGCGCCGGCCCTCGTTGTCCGGAACGGCCAAGACAGCGCGCGCGTGCCCCTCGGTCAGCTCGCCGCGCTCGACCATCGAGAGAATGTCGTCGGAGAGCTCGAGCAGGCGCACGCGGTTGGAGACGGCCGGCTTCGAACTGCCGACCCGCTCCGCGATCTCGCCCAGCGAAAGCTCGAACTCGTCCACGAGGAGCGCGTAGGCACGGGCCTCCTCGACCGGCGAGAGCTCCTCGCGCGCGACGTTCTCCACGAGACCGAGCAGAAGCGCGTCGCGGTCCGCGGCATCCCGCACGAGCGCCGGCAGCGTCTCCAGATTCGCCTCGCGCGCCGCGCGCCAGCGGCGTTCGCCGGCGATCAGCTCGTAGCCTCCGCCCGCGCGCGGGCGCAGGACGACAGGCTGAATGATCCCCTGCGCGCGGATCGAATCGGCCAGGCCGGCGGTTGCCTCGTGATCGAAGCGCTTGCGCGGCTGGCGCGGGTTTGGATGGATCTGATCGACCGGCACGTGTGCCAGGTCGGACGTGCCCGCACCTCCGATCAGAACCTCGAGCCCACGGCCGAGGCCTCTGCGCTCAGGGACGGTCGACAAGTTCCATCGCCACCTTCCAGTAGGCCTCCGCGCCGGCAGAGCGCGGGTCGTAGGTGATCACGGGCTCGCCGTGGCTCGGTGCCTCGGCGATTCGAACCGAGCGCGGCACGCGGGCGCGGAAGAGCAGCGCCCCGAAGTGCCGCTCGAGTTCGGCGGAGACATCCGCCGAGAGCCTCGTCCGCCCGTCGACCATCGTCAGGAGCACGCCCGCAAGTGTCAGCTCGGCGTTCAAGCGCGTGCGGATCAGGCCCAGCGAGTGGACGAGCTGCGAGAGCCCCTCGAGCGCGTAGTACTCGGCCTGGACGGGCACGACCACACGCGAGGCGGCCGCGAGCGCGTTCACGGTCAGGGGGCCGATCGAGGGTGGACAGTCGATGAAGACGAAGGCGTATGCCTCGGCCGCGGGCGCCAGGGTCTCGGCCAGGAACCGCTCGCCGTCACCCCGGCGCGCAAGGTCGGCCGCGGTGCCCGCGAGGTCGGGCTTGGACGGGATCAGATCGAGGTTCGCAAAGCGCGTCGGCCGCGCGAGCTCGCTCGGCGGCGCCCCATCCAGGAGATCGCAGCTCGATGCGCCGTTCGCGCGCTCACCGAGGCCGGAGGTGGCGTTCGCCTGCGGATCGAGATCCACGAGCAGGACACGCTCTCCGGCCTGCGCGAGGCAGGCGGCGAGGTTCACTGCAGTCGTCGTCTTGCCGACGCCACCCTTCTGGTTGGCGACGGCGTAGATGCGGCCGGCCACGCAGGCCACTCTAGTCAGGCGAGAGGACGTTTCCGGGCCACGCCGGGGCGGCGCGGGAAGCCGGCCGGAGTCGGCCCAACCTTCGGCACGACGACCAAACCGACCCGCCTCTCGGGCGGGCCGCCGCCGAGTTGCTCGGCCACCCAAGCCAGTTGCTCGAGATCCACCGTAGGGCCGAGCCAGAGGACCGCCGCGCCGCCCGAACGAACGAGCGGCAGCGCCCACTCGAGCGCGACCGGAGGCAGGGCGAGCGCCTTCGCCAGCGCGACGCCGAACACGTCTGGCGCCTGCTCCTCCGCGCGGCCGCGGACCACAGTCACGTTCGGGAAGCCGACTGTCGCGCGCTCGAGGAAGTGCGCCTTGCGGGCGTTTGCCTCGAGCAGCGTCACGTCACGGTCGGGAAGCGCAGCTGCGAGTGGGATCCCAGGCGACCCGCCGCCCGAGCCGACATCGACGATCGGGCCGTCGAAGCCGCGCACGACGTCCACGCCGCGGAGCGCGTCCTCCAGAAGCATCGCCCGCGCCTCGTCGCGGTCGCGGATCGCCGTCAGCCCGGGCATCGCCAGCAGGTCGCTCAGCCAGCGCTCGAGCCGGGGGTCGGTCAACCGATCGGCAAGATGACGACGAAGCGGTTCGGCTCGGTGCCTTCGCTCCCCGTCTCGACCCCGTCGACTTCCTTCAGCCGAACGTGGACGGTCTTGCGCTCGACGGCCGTCATCGGCTCGAGCTCGATCTTCGAGCCGGTCGCGAGCGCCTCCTCGGCGCTGCGAAGGGCGAGCGCCTCCAGGGCGGAGCGCCGCCGTTCGCGATACCCCGCGGCGTCGACGACGATGTCCTTGCGATCGTCGGGCCGGGATCGCCAGACGATCGCGTTCACGAGGTACTGAATCGCATCGATCGTCTGCCCGTGCTTGCCGATCAGGAGGCCGAGATTCGACCCGGAGCACGTCGCGGTCAGCACCTCGTCGTCCTCGACGACCTCGATGCGGCAGCGAACCCCGATCCCGGCGCAGATCCGCTCGACCAGGTCGCGAACCTGCCCCGCGAGGTCGCTGCCGGTCTCCTCCACGGCCTCGCCGACAGCGTCCTGATCGATCGAGGCGATCACCCGCGCCGGCGAGTAGCCGACGCCAAGCAGGCCGCGCTCGCCCTCGGCGACGACCTGGAACTGGACGGCGGCCTTGTCGAGGGCGGGATGGAGCTTCTCGAGCTCCCTGAGCGCCGCCCACTTCGCCTCGCCGACGGTCTCGCCCGTCGCTTCGACTTGGCGGTGGTCGTCGCTCATCTGACCCGACCTCGAATGGCCCGCTCACGTGAACATTTGACGCGTAGCGTACTCATCTTCGCGCCTGCTTCTTCTTGCGCTTCACACGCTTCGGGGCGGCCGGCGGCCGCGCAGGCTGGCCGGGCGGGGAAGGCTCCGCGCCATCGCCATCGCCGTCCCCGTCGCCCGCGGGAGGCTCGTTGCGAGGCGGAGTGCGCGACGAGCGCTTCGGCGGCGCAGCCGGCTTCTTCGGGACCAGGCGCCGCGTCACGACCCCTTGGCCGACCGTCCACAGGTTCGTCGTCACCCAGTACAAAACGAGCCCGACCGGGAACTTGACGAGCACGGGCACGAACGCGACCGGCAGGATCATCATCAGCACGCGCTGGTTCTTGTCCATCGTCGCCGACATGAAGTACGTCGAGGCGAGCTGGCTGAGGACGTAGACCACGAGCAGCACGTAGCCCGACCAGTGCGCGTTCGCGTGATGCGTGATGTCCGGGACGAATCCCAGCCACCGGACGTTGTCGCCGATGTGGATCAGCCGGTTCGAGTGCTTCAGCACGAGGTAGAGCGCGATAAAGACCGGGAACTGGAAGAGAATCGGGAGGCAGGGAGCCGCCGGGTTCACGTTGTTGTCGCGGTAGAAGCGCATCAGTTCCTCGTTGCGCTTCTGCTTGTCGTCCTTGAAGCGCTTCTGGATCGACTTCATCTCCGGCATGTGAGCCTGCATGGCCTGCATCGAGTGGATCTGCTTGACCGTCAGCGGGACGAGCAGGATCCGGACCATCAGCGTCAGCGCGATGATCGACCACCCCCACGGCAGGCCGACCGCGCCGTGCGGGCCAATCCATTCGAGGATGCTCCGAAGGACGTTCTCGAGCGGCGTAAGCGGGCTGGCGAGGATCAATGGAACAACCTCTGGTGCTCGGCGTAGTCGACCCCGCCCTTGCTCCAAGGGTTGCACCGCAGGAGCCGCCAGCCGGCGAGGATGACGCCGCGGACAAGCCCGTAGCGACGCAGCGAGTCGATCGCGTATTGCGAGCACGACGGGTAGTACTTGCATCCGCCCGGAAACAGAACGCCGAAGGTGTAGCGGTACGCGTACACGAGCCCGATGCCGAGGTAGCCGGGAAGTCGAAGAATCACGCAGCCGCCTTTCCGAGCACCTCGTCCACGCGCTCGCCGAGCCACTCGAAGCCCTTCGACTGAGTGCCCTCCACGAGCCCGGGGCGCACGATCAACACGTAGTCGCACCCCGGCGGAAGCGTCTCGAGCCGAGCGCGCCAGGTCTCGCGCAGTTGCCGCTTGATCTTCGAGCGGGCGGTCGAGCCGCCGGTGCCCTTCGGCACCGCGATGCCGAGCCGCGGCTCCTCGCCTTCTTCGCGCGGGAACCAGTAGAGGACGAGAAAGCGGGTCGACACGGACCGTCCCTGCCGATAGACGGCGTCGAAGTCCCGTGAGCGGGAGAGGCGGTGCCGGCGTTGCACCTAAGGCGCCGCCTGCGGTGCCGACGCCAGGACGCACGAGCTTTGCTCGTGTGTCCGTCGGAAATGACCGGTCGAGCCAATTCGGGTCACAGACAAAACGCTCTAGGCGGATCAGGCAGAGAGCCGTTTGCGGCCCCGGGCCCTTCGTCGCTTCAGGATCGCACGGCCGCCCCGCGTCGCCATGCGAGCGCGAAATCCATGCCGCCGCTTCCTGCGGCGCACGTTTGGCTGGTAGGTCCGCTTCACGGTAAGAGGTCAGAGAAAAAGAGGAACGAGCGCCCTTTTCCCCGGGCGCGAGGCCAGTATAGACGAGCACCTTACCCCTGGGTTATCCACAGGTTCGGTCTTGTTGCCAGTTTTGAAAAACCGCTGCGAGAGGGCGACTGTCGCACCGATCGTGTCCTTCGCCAACCGTGCTTTCCACACCTGTGGAGGAACATGTGGATCGCGCAGAAGTACCTGCAAAACGGTCGCTTTTTACCCCCGGGGGTACCCGTTGAGCGGCTTTGGTGACGCTGTTATGCTCGTCCCCCTTCCCTGAGCGAGGAGATTGGTCCGGCGGCGTGGCGCACCAGCAAGAACTGACAGCAGAGGGTCTCTGGACCGAAGTCTCCGGCCGCCTCAAGGGGGCGCTGAACGAGACGACTTTCGGCACCTGGTTCGACGATGTCGCGAGCGTGGAGCTCACCGACGAGGTCTTCGTTCTCTCGGTGCCCAACGACTTCACGCGCGAGTGGATCGAGGGGCATTTTCTCGACCTGATCGGAGCCGCGGTTCGCGACGCAACCGGCGCCCCCCGCCGGATTCGGCTGTCGGTCGAGCAGGAGGTCGAATCGGCCGGGCCCGTACAGGAGCCGACGGCGCCGAAGCGGCCCGGCTTCGAGATAAGCCAGAAGTACACGTTCGACTCGTTCGTGATCGGCTCGTCCAACCGCTTTGCGCACGCCGCCGCGCTCGCCGTCGCCGAGGCGCCGGCCCAGGCGTACAACCCGCTGTTCATCTACGGCGGCACCGGGCTCGGCAAGACCCACCTCCTCCAGGCGATCGGCCAGTACGTGGGCGAGCATTCGCGCAAGCTCTCCGTCCGCTACATCACGAGCGAGACGTTCATGAACGACTTCATCAACTCGCTGCGCGACAAGCGCATCGAGGGCTTCAAGCAGCGCTACCGGACCTACGACCTGCTGCTGATCGACGACATCCAGTTCCTCGAGCACAAGGAGCGGATCCAGGAGGAGTTCTTCCACACGTTCAACTCGCTCTACGAGGCCGGCCGGCAGATCGTGATCTCCTCCGACCGGCCGCCGCGCGAGATCTCGACCCTCGAGGAGCGGCTCCGCTCGCGGTTCGAGTGGGGGCTCATCACCGACATCCAGCCGCCCGACCTCGAGACGCGCATCGCGATCCTGCGCAAGAAGGTCAAGACCGACGGGATCCACATCCCCGACCAGCAGGTGCTGACGTTCATCGCCGGCCGCGTGTCCACGAACATCCGGGAGCTCGAGGGCGCGCTCACGCGGGTCGTCGCCTTCTCGAGCCTGACCGGCCGGCCGATGACGGTCGAGCTCTCTCAGGACGTGCTCAAGGACGTCTTCCCGCAAGGTGCCGCGCCTGAGGTCTCGATCGAGCGCATCCAGACGGCCGTCACCGACCGCTTCGGGCTCTCGATGGAGGAGCTCTGCGGCGAGCGCCGGTCTCAGAACATCGTCTACCCGCGCCAGGTCGCGATGTACCTGTCCCGCGAGCTGACCGATGCGTCGCTGCCGAAGATCGGGCGGGAGTTCGGCGGCCGCGACCACACGACGGTCATCCACGCGACCTCCAAGATCGCACGGCTGATTCGCGAGGATCGCTCTGTGTACAACCTGGTGCAAGAGTTGACCGCGCGCATCAAGCAAACCCGGTAAATCTGGGGACAGTCGAACAAGGCCCCTTCAGACATGTGCAAAGAGTCCACTTCCCCACATTTCGCGTCCCCAGGGCAAACGCTCTCCGACAGCCGCGATACGGCATCATCCACAGAGTTCACACTCCTTACTACTGCTACTACAAATTCTTTTAAATAGATGACAGAGACAGAAACCGCAGTTGGAGGAACCGTGAAGATCATCTGCTCGAAAGACGAGCTCGCCCGTGCTCTATCACTGGTGGGTAGAGCGGTGTCGACGCGGGCGTCGGTGCAGGTGCTCGGAGGCGTGCTCTTGCGGGCAACCGGCGGACAGCTCGAGCTCGCCGCGACCGACATGGAACTGTCACTCCGCCTTGTCGTCGATTGCACGGTGGAAGGGGACGGCGCGGTGGTCGCTCCTGGGCGCTTGCTCGTCGACCTAGCTCGGCTACTACCGGAAGGGGAGGTGATCCTCGAGCACAAGCCGGAGCAAGGCGTACTGGAAGTGACCTCTGGCCCGGCGAGCTACAAGCTGAACACCTACAGCGCCGAAGACTTCCCGAAGCTCCCGGACGCCGGGAGCGCGCAGACCTTCACAGTCGATGGCCCTGCATTCCTGGAAACGGTCTCGCGCGTCGCCCGCTCGGCGTCGCGTGACGAGTCGCGGCCCGTTCTGACAGGGATCCTCGTGCGCTTCGAGGGCGGCAAGTTGGTCATGGCGGCAACCGACTCGTACCGGCTCTCGGTCAAAGAGACGGAGATCGCCGGCAGCGAAGGAGCCGAGCTCGAGGCGATTGTCCCGGCGCGGGCGCTCACCGAGCTTTCGCGCATCGCCCAGGACGCGGACGAGCTGCGGATCGGCGTCCAGGAGAACCACGTCGTGTTCGGCGCGGGCGAGACCTGGCTGACGACGCGGCGGATCGACGGGCAGTTCCCGAACTACAAGCAACTGCTGCCGGAGACCTTCGAGCACGAGGTGAAGCTGCCCCGTGAGGAGTTCCTCGAGGTCGTCCGGCGCGCCTCGGTCATGGCTCAGCGCAACTCGCCGCTTCGACTTCGCTTCGCGGAGGGTGAGGTGACCGTCTCGGCTCAGACGCAGGACGTCGGCGAGGCGAAGGAGTCGCTGCCGGTGCCGTTTTCCGGCGAGCCGCTCGAGATCGGGTTCAACCCGGAGTTCCTGCGCGACGGCCTGGAGTCGGTGGCGAGCGACGAGGTCGCGCTCCGGCTGATCAGCTCGCTTCGCCCCGGCCTCATCCACTCCGACGACGAGCACTTCTCGTACCTGATCATGCCGATTCGGCTCGCGGGCTGATCGTCCGGACGCTCACGCTTCGCGACTTTCGCTCCTATGCCTCGCTCGAGCTGGAACTCGAGCCTGGGTTGGTGCTCGCCGTCGGTGAGAACGGGGCCGGCAAGACGAACCTGCTCGAGGCGCTGCACGTTGGCACGCAGGGCTTCTCGCCGCGTAGTCGCAACGACGCACAGCTCGTGCGGTTCGGCGCCGAGGCCGCGCGGATCGAGCTCGCGGGAGAACGCGGCGGGCGGAAGCTCGAGATCGAGCTCACGCTGCGGCCCGGCGATGCGAAGCGGGCTCAGCTGAACGGCGCGCCGCTGCGGGCGGCCGAGCAGCTGCGCGCGGAAGTCGAGACGCTCGTCTTCACGCCCGACCGGCTCGTGGTCGTGAAGGGCGGCCCGGCCGCACGGCGGGCGTACTTCGACCGTGCGCTGGGCCGGCTCCTGCCCGCCCGGGCCGGGCTTCCCGCCGAGTACGGCGCGGCCGTCGCGCAGCGAAACGCGGCGCTGCGGCGGGTGATGGTCGGCGCATCGTCACGGGAAGCGATTGGGCCCTGGACGCAGCGCGTGGCCGAGCACGGAAACGCGCTCGTCACGGCCCGGCACGAGGTGATCGCGGCCCTGGTGCCGCCGTTCTCCGAGCGGGCGGCCGAGCTGGGCCTGGCCGCCGCGGAGCTCGTCTATGAGGCCCAGCCGCTCAGCTCCGATGCGCTGGAGGCTCGCCTGGACGAGGATCTCGAGCGTGGCACGACCGGGCTCGGGCCGCACCTGGACGAGGTTGGGATCGCCGCCGGCGGCCGCGACCTGCGCCGCTACGGCTCGCAGGGAGAGCAGCGGCTGGCCGTGCTCTCGCTCCTGCTCGCGGAGGCGGAGCTCCTCGCAGACCGCGGGCCGGCACCGCCGCTCCTACTCCTCGACGACGTGCTCTCGGAGCTGGACGAGCGGAGGCGCCGCGTTCTCGCGGAGCGCCTGACCGGCCGCGGGCAGGCGCTGATCACCGCCACCGACGCGTCGGCTCTTCCTTTCGCGCCGAGCCAGCTCGTGGAGGTCGAACCCGGCTTTGCGAGACCCGCGTCGTGAAGCCGGAACGGATCGGCAGCGAGGTCCAGCGGGAGCTTTCGCGGTTCGGCCCGGCGGAAGGAATGACCGAGATCGTGCGCGCCTGGCCCGAAGTGATGGGCGAGCAAATCGCCCGCAATGCCTGGCCTGCGCGCCTGGCCCGGGACGGCAAGCTGCACGTCGCCACGGCGTCCTCCGCCTGGGCATTCGAGCTCGCGCAGCTCGAGCCGAAGCTACTCGAGCGCCTCGGCCGGGTGCTCGGCGACGCCACGCCCGCGGGCCTGAGGTTCGCTCCCGGGAAGCTTCCGGAGCGTTCCGCGGACGACGCTCCAAGCGCCTCGAAGGTGTCGCGCGAGCCGACCGCGGAAGAGCACGAGCTGGCCGCGGCGCTCGCCTCCGGGATCGAGGACGAATCTCTGCGCAAAATCGTTGCAAAGGCGGCTGCGGCGAGCCTCACAAGGCCCTCCTGACGGCCGCTTTGTCTGGTACACTTCACTTGCCCCGGAAAGTGAAGATTTGCAGGGCTTTTTTTAATGACTGAAGCTGCGTACAGCGCAAAAGACATCACTGTCCTCGAAGGCCTCGAGCCCGTCCGGTTGCGGCCGGGCATGTACATCGGTTCGACGGGCGCTCGCGGGCTCCATCACCTCGTCTTCGAGGTGGTCGACAACTCCGTCGACGAGGCCATGGCAGGCCGTGCCGACCTCGTCGAAGTAGTCCTGCATCCGGACAATTCGGTCACCGTCACGGACAACGGCTCGGGCATCCCCACCGACGTGATGAAGGACCAGGGGCTCCCGGCGGTGACGGTGGTGCTGACGAAGCTCCACGCCGGCGGCAAGTTCGGCGGTGACGGCTACAAGGTCTCCGGCGGACTGCACGGAGTCGGCGTCTCGGTCGTCAACGCGCTCTCGGCGTGGCTCCACGTCGACGTCAAGCGCGACGGCAAGGTCTTCCACCAGGAGTTCGCCCGCGGCGAGCCGACGACCGATCTCAAGAAGGTCGGCCCGACGAAGGAGACCGGCACGACGATTTCCTTCCTGCCGGATCTGGAGATCTTCGACGAGCTCGAATGGTCGGAGGAGATCCTCATCCAGCGCCTGCGCGAGACGGCATTCCTGACCAAGGGACTACGGATCGTGCTCATCGACGAGCGCGAGGGCGAGGAGCGGCACGAGTTCTACGCCGAGGGCGGGATCCGGGACTTCGTCTCCTACGTGAACGACTCGAAGGAGCCCGCGCACAAGCACATCATCTACTTCGAGACCTTGACGAACGGCGACGCGGCCACGGCCGGGGAGGTCGAGGTCGCGATGCAGTGGAACACGTCGTACGTCGAGTCGGTGTTCTCGTTCGCGAACAACATCAACACGCATGAGGGCGGCACGCACCTCTCCGGCTTCAAGTCGGCGCTGACGCGAACTCTGAACGACTATGCCCGCCGCAACGGGATCCTGAAGGAGAAGGACGACAATCTCGAGGGCGAGGATGTGCGCGAGGGGCTCGCCGCGGTGATCTCGGTCAAGCTCCAGGACCCGCAGTTCGAAGGGCAGACGAAGACGAAGCTGGGCAACGCCTGGGTTCGGGGCCTCGTCGAGCAGACGGTGAACGTGAAGCTCGCCGAGTTCCTGGAGGAGAACGCGACCGAGGCCAAGCAGATCATGCAGAAGGCGCTCGCGGCGCGGAACGCGCGGCAGGCGGCCCGCAAGGCGCGAGAGCTGACCCGCCGCAAGAGCGCCCTCGACAGCATGGCGCTACCCGGGAAGCTCGCCGACTGTTCGATCAGCGATCCCGAGTCGGCCGAGCTCTACCTCGTCGAGGGCAACTCGGCCGGCGGCTCGGCGATCGACGCCCGCGATCGGACCTTCCAGGCGATCCTGCCGCTGCGCGGGAAGGTGATCAACTCCGAGAAGAACCGCATCAACAAGGTGCTGTCGAATCTCGAGATCCAGTCGATGATCACCGCGATCGGCACGGGGATCGGCGACGAGTTCGACCTCGAGAAGCTTCGGTACCACCGCGTGATCGTCATGACCGACGCCGACGTCGACGGCTCCCACATCCGCACGCTGATCCTCACGTTCCTCTACCGCCAGATGCAGGAGCTCGTCGAGGGCGGCTACATCTACATCGCCGTCCCGCCGCTCTACCGCGTGAAGATCGGGAACCGGGAGCAGTACGTCGAGAAGGAGTCCCAGTTCGAGGACATCCTCGTCAGGGAGCGGGTGAAGGACATCGTCGTCGCCCCCCGCGACGAAGATTCTCAGAAGCTGACCGAGGCCCGTTACCGCCGCTTCACGAAGGCGCTGAACGAGTTCGAGGGCTGGACCCAGCGACTCCGCGCCGATTTCGGGCAGGCTGCGGCGACCTTCGTGATCGAGCATCGGCTCGTCGAAGTCGACATCGACGCGGCGGCCGGCAAGGATCTTGCGAAGACGCTCGAGTCGGTCGGCGAAGAGGGCCACGAGCTCTCCGTGCTCGAGCAGACCGATGAGTTCACGACGATCAAGATCGTCGAGGTCGAGACGAGCGCCGCGAGCCATGTGACGATTCCCACCGACCTTTTCGCCTCGCCGGTCTACGCGAACCTGCGCCGCTCCTACGCGCGACTTCACGAGTTCCTGGGGATGCCGCCGTTCACGCTGTCGCTCGGCAAGAAGGAGCGCACGGCCGAGACGTTCGAAGAGCTCCGCCGCGAGGCGCTCGAGCTCGCGAAGGAAGGGATCAACATCGGCCGATTCAAGGGCCTCGGCGAGATGAACCCCGAGGAGCTCTGGATGACGACGATGGATCCCGCGAAGCGGATGCTGATCAAGGTGGAGGTCGAAGACGCCGCTGCAGCGGACCGGATGTTCTCGATGCTCATGGGCGACCAGGTCGAGCCGCGCCGCGATTTCATCGAGTCGAACGCGAAGGACGTCAGATTCCTGGACGTCTGATCGTGGTGAGGGCCTAGATGTCTTCGGTTGAGCCCCTGGGCGCCGGCCGGATCGAGCCCCGCGAGCTCGAGCAGGAGATGCGCTCGAGCTTCCTCGACTACGCCATGAGCGTGATCGTCTCGCGCGCCCTCCCGGACGTGCGCGACGGCCTGAAGCCGGTGCACCGCAGGGTCCTCTTCGCCATGCACGAGGCCGGCCTGCAGCCGAACCGGCCGCGCCTGAAGTGCGCGCGCGTCGTCGGCGACGTCATGGGCTCGTACCATCCACACGGCGACGTGGCGATCTACGACACGCTCGTCCGGATGGCCCAGCCGTTCTCGATGCGCTATCCGCTCGTCGACGGCCAGGGGAATTTCGGGAACATCGACGACTATCCCGCGGCCGCCATGAGATACACCGAGTGCCGGCTGACGAAGCTCGCGACCGAGCTGCTTCGCGACATCGACTCCGACACCGTCGACTTCGTCCCCAACTACGACGAATCGCGTCGGCAGCCGAGCGTTCTGCCGTCCCGCTACCCGAATCTGCTCGTCAACGGCTCGCAGGGGATTGCCGTCGGCATGGCGACGAACATCCCGCCGCACAACCTGGGCGAGGTGGTCGACGCCCTCGTGGCGCTGATCGACGAGCCCGAGATCGACGTCGAGCGCCTGACCAAGCACATCAAGGGCCCCGACTTCCCGACCGGCGGGATCATCGTCGGAAGGGAAGGGATCCGAGAGGCCTATCGCTCGGGGCGGGGTCGGATTGTCATGCGCGCCAGGGCTCACATCGAGGAGCTGCGCGGCGGCAAGACGGCGATCATCGTCAACGAGCTGCCGTACGGGGTGAAGAAGGGCGGCGACTCCGGCGTGATCAAGAAGATCGCCGATCTCGTGAACGACAAGGTCCTCACGGAGATCTCCGACGTCAAGGACCTCTCCGACAAGACCGGCATGCGCATTCAGATCGAGCTGAAACGCGAGGCGATTCCGCAGGTCATCCTGAACAAGCTCTACAAGCACACGGCGCTGCAAGCGACCTGGGGGTACAACGCGGTTGCGCTCGTCGACGGCGTGCCGCGCACTCTCGCGCTGCGCGACCTGCTCAGCCATTACCTCGACTTCCAGCGCGAGGTCGTCACCCGCCGGCTGAAGTACGAGCTGCGCAAGGCCGAGGCGCGTGCTCACGTCCTCCTCGGCTACCTGATCGCTCTCGACAACCTGGATGCCGTGATCGCGCTCATCCGCAGCGCCGCCGATGCGGACGCGGCGCGCGAGGGCCTGATGAAGGAGTTCGAGCTGTCCGAGATCCAGGCTCAGGCGATCCTCGATCTCCGCCTGCGCGCCCTGACGGCGCTCGAGCGCAAGCGCGTCGACGACGAGCACAAGGATCTCGTCGAGCGGATCAGCGAGCTGCGCACGATCCTGGGCGACGAGTCCCGGATCGGAGCCCTCATCCGCGAGGAGTTGCTCGAGATCAAGCAGATCTACGGCCGCAACGACGATCGCCGCACGGAGATCATCGCGGCCGAGGGCGAGTTCTCACTCGAAGACATGATCGCCGAGGAGGACATGGTGATCGCGATCACCCGCTCGAACTACATCAAGCGGCTCCCCGTGACGACCTACCGCGAGCAGCGGCGGGGCGGCCAGGGCGTGATGGGAATGGACTTGAAGGAGGACGACTACATCGAGCACCTCTTCGTCGCCTCCACGCACGACTACGTCCTCTTCTTCACGAACGTGGGCAAGGTCTACCGGCTGAAGGTGCACGAGCTGCCGCTCGGGTCTCGCCAGTCGAAGGGCCGTGCGATCCAGAATCTCCTGCCGTTCCGCCAGGGCGAGCAGGTGCGCGCGGTCATCCAGACGCGCGACTTCGAGGAGTCGAAGTACCTCGTCTTCGCGACGAAGATGGGCATCGTCAAGAAGACCGAGCTCTCCGCGTACAACACACCGCTGAAGGCGGACGGGATCATCGCGATCAAGATGCGCGACGACGACGAGCTCGTATCCGTTCGCCACTCGACCGGCGAGGACGACATCCTGATGGTCTCGCGCAAGGGCCAGGCGATCCGCTTCAGCGAGAAGGAGGCGCGGTCGATGGGCCGCGACACCGGCGGCGTCAAGGGGATGGGCCTGCGCAAGGGCGACGAGGTGATCACCTCGGACGTCGTCGGGATCAACGAGGCCGACCTGCTCGTCGTGACCGAGAACGGCTATGGCAAGCGGACGAAGCTCGGGGACTACCCGCGGAAGGGACGAGGCGGCCTGGGCGTGAAGACCGTGCAGCTGACCGAGGCTCGCGGGCAGCTCGCCGGCGCCCGCATCGTCCAGGACGGCTATCAGGTGATGCTGATCTCGAACGGCGGCACCGTGATCAAGATCCCGGTCGAGGACGTCAAGCGCCTCGGGCGCTCGACCCAGGGCGTCATCGTCATGCGGCTCCGCAAGGGCGAGCAGGTCTCCGCGCTCGCGCCCGTAGTCGAGCCCGAGGACGAAGAAGTCCCGGAATCGGTCGTCGAGCCGGCGCCCGAACCTGCGTCCGACCCGGTCTAGTCAGGGAGGGGTTGGCGAAACATGGTCTGAGCCGCCGGGCCGCGCTGCTCGCCCCGATGCCGGGTCCTCAGTCGCCCCGATAGTCACTATCGGGGCTCCCTGCGTCCGCGGCCTCGGAACAAGCAGCGCACCCCGGCGACGAGCAATGTTCCGCCAACCCCTCCAGGGAATACGCCGCAATTTCAAGCGGTTTCGGGACGAAACACTTCACAAAAAGTGCTGAGAGCGATATATCTTCGCGGAGAGGGGTTTCGTTTTTCCGCCGGGAGAGAGTTGATGGCCGCCAGCAGACAAGTAGATCTTCTAGAGCCGATCGATCTCGCGGAGCATCTGGACAAGATCCAGCTGTACCTGGGCCAGGTGTGCCAGATCGCGGGCATTTCGAAGATGCAGCTCGACTACTGGACGAACAAGGCTCAGATTCCGACTCACGGCCGGAAGCAGCGGATCTACGACATGGATGCGCTGGAGACGGTGATGCTGATCAAGCAGGCCAAGGACAAAGGGCTGAATCTCGGCGCGGCGATCGAGGCCGCGCAGCGCTTTCGCGAGCTGAACGGATCCAAAGAGTCCTCTGACTAACGCAACCGCTGAGCCGCTTCATCGGGCGGCAACCAGTTGACGTAGAGGCCGGCGCCGAGCTCGAGGCCGGCGAAGACGGTGAGCCTCGGCACGATCTCGAAATGCCAGTGGGCGCCGGTGTGCAGCCACGCATTGAGCGGGACCGGGCCTTCCGTCGCGTGCAATCGTTGGACGGCAGCTCGGAGCAGGCTCAGCGCGCCGCGGATGTCTTCCTCGGCCGGCCGCTCGTCATGCGCCTGCGGAGCGATCAGCAGCTCGTACGGTACGCGGCCGGCCTGGGCCGCACGGAGCGAGAGGTCCCCTTCGAATGCGATCTCCAGTGTCTCGTCTCGGAGCACCTCGCAGAGCGCGCAGTCGCTCTTTTGCAACCTGGGTAGCTCCGCGACGACCTCGGGGGGGGCCTCACGGAGCCAGGCGAGCTGGGAGTGGCTGTGCGGAAGGCTTGCGCCCGCCTCCCTGCCTTCGTTGACGAGGAGGAAGGGATGAGCAAAGCCGGCTTCGCGTGCCGCCTCGAGCCGAGCGTTCCAGGCGACCGCAACCGAGTCGAGCTCCTCGTCGTCGAGCTCGGCCAAAGAACGGGCGTGGCGTGGCGTGTGGACGACGACCTCCTGGTGGTCGAACGCGGGGTAGAGGTTGGGGACGACGCGGACCTGCCAGCCGGGCGTGTCGGGCTCGCGGCCCGGAGGCGCGACCGCGAAGGTCTCGGGCGGCGTGCGATCCTCGCGTCCTGCGCAGAACGGACACTGCTCGAGCTCCTCGGCGGTCGCAGGCGCGACCGCTTCCCGCTCCGCTCCGGGCCTCCGCGCCCGCGCCGGCGCGATGGCGACGAGCCGTCCTGAGAGCGGGTCCTGCCGCAGGTTCGCCGGGGTCAGCTCTTCTGCCCGTAGCCCTGCGAGCTCTCGATCAACGGCCGGAAGAGCTCGATCGGCAGCGGCAGGATGATCGTCGACGAGCGCTCCGAGCTGATCTCGAGCATCGTCTGCAGGAACCGGAGCTGAAGCGACATCGGATTCTCCGACAGCACCTGGGCGGCGTCCTTCAACCGCTCGGAGGCCTGGAACTCGCCCTCGGCTGCGATCACCTTTGCGCGCCGCTCGCGCTCGGCCTCGGCCTGGCGGGCCATCGCGCGCTGCATGCCGCCGGGGATCTCGACGTCCTTGACCTCGACGATCGAGACCTTGATGCCCCAGGGCGAGGTCGCCTCGTCGATGATCTGCTGGAGGATCGCGTTGATCTTGTCGCGCTCCGAGAGCAGCTCGTCGAGCGAGTGCTGGCCGAGCACGCTGCGCAGCGTCGTCTGCGAGATCTGCGAGGTCGCGACCATGAAGTTCTCGATCTGCACGATCGCCTTCTCGGGGTCGATGATGCGGAAGTACGCGACGGCGTTCACGCGGACCGGCACGTTGTCCTTCGTGATCACCTCCTGCGGCGGGACGTTCAGCGTCACCGTGCGCAGGTCGACTCGGACCATCTTGTCGAAGATCGGGATGAGCAGGAAGAGGCCCGGGCCCTTCGGCGGCGACTTCAGGCGGCCGAGGCGGAAGATCACACCGCGCTCGTACTCGCGTGCGACTCGGACCGCCGACGAGAGGATGATCAGCGCGAGAACTGCGACTGCGGCAACTGCGATCAGCGCGGCCACGAGCTAGATCCTATGTGACGACGGTCGGTTCTTCAGCGCGTTCGACCTCGAGCACGAGGCCGTCGTCGATCTGGTCGACCCGCACGGGCGTGCCGGGCGGGAGCGGCTCGCCTTCGGTTCGAGCCCGCCAGAGCTCTCCGCGGACGAAGACGAGTCCCTCCGGGCCGAGCGTTTCCCGCACGACGCCGGCCTGGCCGATGAGCTCGCTGGTGCCGGTCACGACCGGCGCCCGCCGCACCTGAACGAGCTTGACTCCGACGAGGGCCATGGACGCCGCGAGCGTGCCCGCGATCGCAAGGACGACGGGGAGCGAGACTTTGTACGCGCTGCCCGCCGGCTCGAACAGGAGGAGCGAGCCGATGACAAAGCAGACTGCTCCCGCGAGCGTGATCGCACCGTGTGTCGGGACGAAGGCCTCCGCGGCGAAGAAGGCGAACGCGAGCAGCATCAGCAAGAGCCCCGCCGCGCTGATCGGGAGCACCTGGAGCCCGAAGAGCCCGAGGATGAGGCAGATCGCTCCGAATGTGCCGGGGAAGATGAGACCCGGGTTCCAGAGCTCGACGATGATCCCGAGCGTCCCGATCGACATGAAGAGGACGATCAGGTTGGGGTCGATCAGCGTGTTCAGGATCTTCTGCCACAGCGACATGTCGACCGTGGTGATCTGCGCCCCGGCCGTGTGCAGGACGAGCCCTTTCGGCGTCGTCGTCCGCCCGTCGATCTTGTCGAGGAGTGCGGGCAAGTTCGGGGCCATGACGTCGATCACGTTCTGCTGCAGCGCCTCGGTGGCGCCGAGGTTCGAGGCCTTGCGCACTGCCGAGTCGGCCCACTGGACGTTGCGGCCGTGCGTCCGCGCGAGCTCCCGGAGAGAGGCTGCCGCGTCGTTGATCACCTTTCGCCGGAGGTCGCTCTGGATGTTGCCGCCGCCGACGTCGATGGGAGTCGACGAGCCGATGTTCGTCTGCGGCGCCATCGCCAGGATGTCCGCCGCTTCGCTGATCCAGACTCCCGCTGACGCGGCCCGAGAGCCCGGAGGCGAGACGTAGACGATGACGGGGATCTTCGAGGCGAGCTCCGCCTTGAAGATCTTTTGCATCGACGTGCTGAGCCCGCCGGGCGTGTCGAGCAGGATCACGACCGCGTCCAAGTGATCCCGGTTTGCGTGCGAGATCTGTGTGTTGACGTAGGACTGCGTGACCGGGTTGACGTCACTTTCGAACTTGACCGCAAGGACATGCGGCCGTGACGGCGTAGCTGAGGCGGTGGCGCAGAACAGCAAAGCCGCGCCTAGCGCGAGAAGAAATACCCGCAGAAGCGGCCCTTTCACTTGTAAGGATTGTATCTGGGACCGGGCGTTCGGCCTTGAGGGTTGCTCCGGTCTCTGCTTCCGTAGAGAGCGCCGCCCATGAAGCTCATCCGTTTCGCCCTGCTCTTTCTCTTCCTCGCTCCTGGCACAGCGCTCGCAGCCGGGACGACGATGACGGCCCGCGATCTGCCGCGAGGCACGCACAGCGCGCACGCGCGGTTCGATCTCGTCGGGCTCCACTGGCAGGGGATCGGCACTGTTTCGTTCCGTACACGGAGCGTGTCCGGACGGTGGAGCGGGTGGCATGACGCAGCGCCCGAGGACGACCGCCCCGACCTGCGCACGCGTGAGCTGCGAGCCCGCGGCTGGCAGCTCGGGAGCCCGTACTGGACCGGCCCTTCGAACCGGCTTCAGGTGAGAACCTCTAGGGGCGTCACCCGGCTGCGCGCGTATTACGTCTGGAGTCCCGTGAAGGCTCGGCCCCTGCGCGCCGTCTCGATCGCCGGCTCGCCGCTCATCCTCTCCCGGTCAAGCTGGGGCGCAAACGAGCACATCAGGCGCGGCCCGCCGCATTACGCAGACTCGGTGCGGTTCGCCATCGTCCATCACACGGCCGGCTCGAACTCGTACACCCGAGCCCAATCGGCTTCGATCGTCCGCGGGATCCAGCGCTATCACGTGCTCGGGAACGGCTGGGACGACATCGGCTACAACTTCCTCGTCGACAAGTACGGCCAGATCTTCGAAGGCCGCTACGGGGGAGTCGACCGGAGCGTCGTCGGCGCCCATGCCCAGGGCTTCAACTCGGGCTCGACGGGGATCGCGCTGATCGGGAGCTACACAGACACCCCGCCCTCGGCCGCTGCCCGCGACGCACTGACCCGTCTCATCGCCTGGCGGCTCGACGTCGCGCACGTCGACCCGCTCTCCACGCTCACCTATCGCTCGAGCGGAAACCCGCGCTTTCCGGCGGGCCGCAACATCAGGCTGCGCTCGATTTCGGGCCACCGCGACACGGGCTACACGACGTGTCCGGGCAACCGGCTCTACGCAGCCCTGCCCGCGCTTACACGGAGCGTCGCCGAGACCGGGCTGCCGAAGCTCTATTCCCCCGTTGCGTCGGGCTCGCCGGGAGGCTTCGTGCATTTCACCGCGACCCTCACCGAGGCGCTGTCCTGGTCGGTCGTCGTCACCGAGCCGGACGGGAATGTCGTCGCGAACGGTGAGGGGACCGGCACGGACGTCGACTGGACGTGGGATGCCAGGACGGTTCCGGCCGGGCGCTATCGGTACGCGATCGACGCCGGGCCCACGCTTCGGCCGGCAACGGGGGTCGTGGCCGGCACCTCCAACCAGTCCGCGCTGACCGCGCTCGCCCGACCTGCGCTGATCACGCCCAACGGCGACGGGCTCCGCGAACGAACGGTGATCAGCTACCACCTGCGCGAGGCGTCCCTCGTCACGGCGACCGTGGTCGACTCGACCGGTACCCCCGTGACGACGCTCTTCGTCGAGCAGCGCAGCGCGGGGTCGTTCAGTTTCCCCTGGGATGCGACCGGGCTGGCCGACGGCCGCTACGGGATCGTGCTCACCGCGCGCAACGCTCTCGGCATCGACACGACGGCGACGGTCTCAGTGACCGTGGATCGAACGCTTGCGGGCTTGAGCGCCGTGCCGCGGGTCTTCTCGCCGAACGGGGACGGCCGTCTCGACACGATCGGCTTTCACTTCCAGTTGAACGGCCCCGCCCAGGTCTCGCTGAACGTGCGCCTGGGCCAGCGGGTGCTCGGGCAGGTCTTCGCCGGCCCGCTCGAGGCAGGGCCGCAGACGATCGAGTGGAACGGCCGCTTCCGGCGCGGAGCCGGCGAGCGGGAGTACCGGGCCGACGTGCGCGCGACCTCGGCCGTCACGACGACTCGCTTGACCGTGCCCTTCGCGGTGGACACGACCGGCCCGCGTCTGCGGCTGCTCTCGTCCACGACGTTGACCTTCTGGGTCAATGAGCCGTCCGACGTGACCGCGGTCTTCAACGGGACACGGACGGTCACCCGGCGCCGCCTCCGGCCGGGCCGCTTCAGGATCGCTCCCGGCGGCGCCTACTCGACGTTCCGTGCGGTCGCGCGCGATTTCGCAGGAAACGACGGCCGCGTCTTCACGTACCCGTAGCGACCTCTACCCACCGGTCGTAGCGGCGCTCCAGCGCGACGAGGAGCTCGACAAGCAGCTGAGCGCGGTCGACCTCGTGGCCAGTCTCCACGAGCAGGGAGGTCGCGGGCCGGTCGACCTCCGTCGGGAGCTGCCCAGCCGGCACGTTGACGTTGATCCCGATGCCCAGCACGACTCGGCCGTCGCGCGCCTCGGCGAGGATGCCGGCCGCCTTGCGGCCGCCGAGCAGGATGTCGTTCGGGAGCTTGATCTCCGGCTCGAGCCCGGTGACCGTGGCGATCGCCTCGGCGCACGCTTTGCCCGCGACGAGGGAGAGCTCCGGCAGGCGGTGGGTCTCGACCGGCGGCTCGAGCAGGATCGAGCAGAGGATGCTGACGCCGGGAGGAGAAAGCCACTTCCGGCCGAGCCGGCCGCGTCCCTCGGTCTGCTCCTCGGCGACCGCGACCGCGCCCTCGGAGTGCTCCTGGCCGAGCATCCTCTGGGTCGAAGGGCAGGTCTCGGCATAGAGATAGGGTCGACCGAACCTGCCGCGCAGGCGCGGAACCACGAACTCCGCTGCGAGCGACTGGGACACTCCTGACTACACTAGGCCGCTGGTGGAGACGAAGGTGCCGCTTGGGAAGGCAGAGATCGAGGCGATCCTGCCGCATCGCGATCCCTTTCTGCTGATCGACGAGGTCGTCGAACTGGAGCCGGGAGCGCGTGCGGTTGCGCGCAAGCGCGTTCAGCCCGACGAGTGGTACCTGGCCGGGCACTTTCCCGGCCGGCCGATCATGCCCGGGGTGCTGATCGTCGAGGCGATGGCTCAGACGGGGGCCGTCGCCGTGCTCTCGCAGGAGGAGAACCGAGGCCGCCTGGCGCTCTTCGCGGGGATCGACGGGGTCCGCTTCAAGCGGATCGTGGAGCCCGGCGACGAGCTGGAGCTGTCCTGCGAGCTCGAGCGCGCCCGCGGCCCGATCGGCAAGGGACGGGCGGAGGCTCGCGTCGGCGGCGAGCTCGCCGCACGCGGAACCCTGACGTTTGCGGTGGACCGGTCGTGATCGCGACCGCGACCGCCAACGGACGCATCTCGATCACCGGCATCGGCTCGAACGCACCGGCGCGCGTGATGACGAACGACGAGATCGCAAAGCGGGTCGACACCTCGGACGAGTGGATCCTCGAACGGACCGGGATCCGCGAGCGCCGCGTCGCCGGCCCTGATGAGGCGCTGTCGGACGTCTCGCTGCCCGCAGCCGAGGCGGCCCTCGAGCAGGCCCGGCTGAAGGCCTCGGCGCTTGACCTGATCGTCGTGGCGACCGTGACGCCCGACATGCTCTTCCCCTCGACCGGCGCCATCATCGCCGACCAGCTCGGCGCGAAGGATGCGGCCGCGTACGACCTCTCCGCCGGCTGCACGGGCTTCGTGTACGCGCTCGTCCAGGCACACGGGATGATTGCCGGCGGCCTGGCGAGCAATGCGCTCGTGATCGGCGGCGACGTGCTCTCGAAGATCGTGGACTGGGAAGACCGCAGCACGTGTGTTCTCTTTGGTGACGGAGCGGGCGCGGTCGTGCTCGAGCGGGTCGGCGAGGGGGGCTTTCTCGGCTTCGAGCTCGGCGCAGACGGCTCGGGCGGTCCGCAGCTCTACATGCCCGCAGGGGGCTCTCGCGCCCCCGCGACCGCCGAAACGGTCGCGGCACGGCAACATTTCGCGAAAATGAACGGCCGCGAAGTGTTCAAGTTTGCGACCCGGGTGCTCGTCGACTCGGCCGAGAAGGTGCTCGGCGAATGCGGCGTGGCCGTGGACGACGTCGACGTCTACGTCCCGCATCAGGCCAACGTGCGGATCATCGACTACGCACGGAGGAAGCTCGGCATCCCGGAAGAAAGGACAGTCGTTAACGTAGACCGCTATGGCAACACGTCTTCGGGATCGATTCCGCTAGCGCTCGGCGATGCGGAGGCTGACGGGCGGCTCGCTGCGGGCGAAATGGTGCTGATGACTGGAATGGGCGCCGGCCTCACATGGGGCTCAGCTTTGATGGAATGGACGGCGAACGGGAAAGGTGGCACAGCATGAGTAACGTCGCGTTCTGCTTCCCGGGGCAAGGGTCCCTTGAAGTCGGGATGGGCAGAGAGATCGCCGAAGCCGTCCCGGAGGCGATGGAGGTCTTCCGCGAGGGCAGCGAGGCTTCGGGCCTCGACCTGCAGCGGCTTTGCTTCGACGCTCCGATCGAGGAGCTCGTGGAGACCGAAGTCCAGCAGCCGGCGCTCGTCGCCACGAGCCTGGCCATGCTCGCCGCCCTGCGCGCCCGCGGCCTCGAGCCCGACTACGTCGTCGGCCATTCGGTCGGAGAGTTCACGGCGCTTGCGGCGGTGTCGTCCATGACCCCGTCCGAGTCGATCGCGCTCGTGCGCGAGCGTGGGCTCGCGATGGCCGAGGCCGCACGGATCAGCAACGGCTCGATGGCTGCGATCCTCGGCCTCGACGACGAGATCGTCGAGCGGCTCTGCGCGGACATCGAGGGCGTCTGGCCCGCCAACTACAACTGCCCGGGCCAGATCGTCGTCTCCGGCGAGCAGGAGGCCGTGAACGAGCTCTGCGCGAAAGCCGAGGAGCTCGGCGCCCGGCGCACGGTGAAGCTCAAGGTCTCCGGCGCGTTCCACAGTCCGATCATCGCCCGCGCCGCCGACCGTCTGCGCCCGGCGATCGAGCGCGTGCGGTTCCGCGACCCGGTTGCGCCGTTCATGTCGACGGTCACGGCGAAGATCGAGCCTGCGCAGCGCATTGCGTCGCTGCTCGTCGAGCAGCTGACGGCTCCGGTTCGTTTCACCCAGGCCGCGCGTGGTCTCATCGAGGAGGGCGTCAAGACCTTCGTCGAGGTCGGGCCCAGCACGGTGCTCACCGGCCTTGTCAAGCGGATCGATCGCACGGCGAAGACGATCTCGGTGAACAACCTCGCCGGGCTGGACAAGGCTGAGGAGAAACTCTCCGCTGCATAGGAGGGTTTGGCGAAATATGGCTGAGCCACCGGGCCGCGCTGCTCGCCCCGAGGCCGGGTCCTCAGTCGCCCCGATAGTGAGAACTATCGGGGCTCCCTGCGTCCGCGGCCTCGGAACGAGCATCGCACCCCGGTGACGAGCAACATTCCGCCAAGCCCTCCTGAGTTCTGCTCGCTCGAAGGGCGGACGGCTCTCGTCACCGGGGGCTCGCGTGGAATCGGCCGGGCGATCGCGGTCGAGCTCGGCAAGGCCGGAGCCTCGGTCGTCGTCGGCTACCGATCGGGCGCGGAGGAAGCGGAGGCGGTCGCCCAGGAGATCGGCGGCCGCGCGGTTCAGGCAGACGTCTCGAACCCGGACGAGGCGCGCGCGCTGGTCGAGGAGGTCGGCGACCTGAACATCCTCGTCAACAACGCGGGGCTCACGCGTGACGGCGTGCTCGCGCGAATGACCGACGACGACTGGCGCTCGGTGATCGACACGAACCTGAGCAGCGTCTTCTACACCTGCCGTGCGGCGTCGCGGGGAATGATGAAGCGGCGCGCTGGTTCGATCGTCAACGTCGCGAGCATCGTTGGCCTGCGGGGCAACTGGGGCCAGACGAACTACGCCGCATCGAAGGCCGGAATCATCGGCTTCACGAAGTCGCTCGCCCGCGAGCTCGGCAGCCGCGGCGTGCGCGCAAACGTGGTCGCACCCGGGTACATCAATACGCGGTTGACCGACGTGCTGCCCGAGGAGGCCCAGAACGCGATGCTCGCGAATACGCCCCTCGGCAAGCTCGGAGACCCGGAGGACGTCGCAGGAGCGGTACGGTTCCTGTGCTCGGACGAGGCCTCGTTCATCACGGGCGAGGTGCTGCTCGTCGACGGAGGGTTAGGGATGTGAGGTTGTGAGCAACTACTCGCACAACGGACGCCGCCGTGTGGTGGTGACAGGGATGGGGGCGGTGACGCCGCTCGGGAACGACATCGAGACGACGTGGACGAATCTGCTCGCCGGCAAGTCCGGCGCCGCGGTGATCAAGCAGTTCGACGCGAGTACGTATCCGGTCAACTTCGCCTGCGAGCTGAAGGACTTCGATCCAAAGCAGTGGATCGACCACAAGCAGGCGAGGCGCATGGACCGCTTCGCGCAGATGATCGTCGCCGCCGCCCGCCAGGCCGAGGCCGACTCGGGCTTCGACGTCGAGCCCGAGGCCGAGCGGGTCGGGGCGTCGATCGCGACCGGGATCGGCGGGCTCCAGGCGTTTCAGGACTGCTATGACATCCTGCTCGCCCGCGGCCCCGACCGGGTGAACCCGTTCGCGATCCCCCAGATCATCCCCAACATGGGCGCCGCCTGGGTCTCGATGGAGCTGGGAAGTCGTGGCCCGCTCTCGTCCCAGTGCACCGCCTGCGCGGCTTCGAACATGGCGATCGGCGAGGCGTCGGACATGATCCGGCTCGGCCGGGCGGACGTCGTCTTCGCGGGCGGCACCGAAGCGGGCATCACCCCGGTCGGGATTGCCGGCTTCAGCGCGATGCGGGCCCTCTCACGCAGAAACGAGGAGCCCGAGAAGGCCAGCCGTCCGTTCGACGCCGATCGCAGCGGCTTCGTGATGGGTGAGGCCGGCGGGGTGATCGTCCTCGAGGATCTCGAGCATGCGCGCGCCCGCGACGCGAAGATCTACGCGGAGCTGCTCGGGTACGGCCTCTCGTCGGACGCGGCGCACATCACGGAGCCCGACCCCACGGGCGCCAATCCGGCGCGTGCGATGACGATGGCCTTCCGGGACGCGGAGATCTCTCCGGAGGACATCGACTACATCAATGCCCACGGCACTTCGACGCCGCTCGGCGACGCGAGCGAGACCAATGTGATCAAGCTCGCCCTCGGCGAAGAGAACGCCCGGAAGACCCCGGTCTCGTCGACGAAGGGAGCGACCGGGCACTGCCTGGGCGCGTCCGGCGCGGTCGAGGCGATCTTCTCGATCCTCGCGGTGAACAAGAACGTGCTGCCGCCGACGATCAACTACGAGACGCCGGATCCCAAGTGTGATCTCGACTACATCCCGAACGAGGCGCGCGAGGCCGACGTCAAGGTCGCCGTCTCCAACTCGTTCGGGTTCGGCGGGCACAACGCCTGCATCGTCCTGCGCGAGCTCGTCGACTGAGCCCCTCCGCCGCCTCAGTTTCGACACAAAGCCGGCACAGACATGTGCGGATTTCCGGAATATGCTCGTCGTGGGGAGGAGGCCGGGCGCGCCATAACTAGGCTTCAGCGTCATGGCCGCTCCGCGCTGGGCAACGTTCGACTGCTACGGGACCCTGATCGACTGGAACCTCGGGATCCGTACCGAGCTCGAACGCATCTTCGGCGTCGAGCAGGCGCCTCGGTTGCTCGAGCGTTACCACGAGCTCGAGCCCGAGCTCGAGTCCGAGCCGTTCCGGAGCTATCGCGAGGTGCTGTCGCTCGCGCTCGAGCGGCTCGCCCAGGACGAGCGGATCCAGATCCCCGAGGGCGAGGCGGGCGCGTTCGCCCACTCGCTACCGAGCTGGCCGCCGTTTTCAGAAGTCCCGGCCGCTCTCGCCGAGCTCCGTGAGCGCGGCTGGCAGCTCGCGATCCTCTCGAACACCGACCGCGACCTGATCGCCGCCTCGCAACGACAGCTCGCAGTGCCGATCGATCTCACGGTCGTCGCCGAGGACGTCCGCTCGTACAAGCCGGGCCACGCCCACTGGGAGCACTTCTTCGAGGCGACGACGGCGGAGCGCGAGCGGCACGTCCACGTCGCAGCGAGCCTCTTCCACGACATCGCGCCGGCCCGAGAGCTCGGCCTGCGCTCCGTGTGGATCAACCGGCTCGCCGAGCAGGCCGGGCCCGAGCCCGACCGGGAGCTTTCCGACCTCTCCGATCTGCCGGACGTCCTCGACGAGCTGGTGCCGGCATGAGCGAAACGTTCACCGTGCGCCCAGCTCGCATGGAGGAGGTCGACGCGGCCGCGAGGCTCCTGAACGAGCACTCGCGCCTGCTGCACGGTGTCGACGACGAATCGGCTTCCCAGCTCCTTCAGTACTGGGAGTCCCCGGACCGGGACTTCGAGCGTGACGTCCTCCTCGCCGAATCCGTTGACGGCTCTCTCCTCGGCTACGCCGCTCTCGGCGTGCACGGCGAGCACGTCTGGCTCGACGTGAGAGGGCTCGAGGCGGAGCACCTGCGGACTCTCCTGGAGGCGATCGAGTTGAGGGCCTCCGAGAAGAAGCCGGGCGCCGGGCTCCTCGGCTACACCTCGGAAGCAGATCATGTGGTCCGCGGCGCCTTCGAGCAGTCGGGCTACCGAGTGATCCGCCACGGCTATCGCATGGAGATCAGCCTCGACGGCGGGGCTCCTGAGCCGGAGTGGCCGGAGGGCTTCACCGTGCGGACGATGCGCACGGGCGAGGAGGAGCGCGTCTACGAGGCCCAGATGGCGTCCTTTGCAGACACCTGGATGTTCGCGCACGAGCCCTTCGACGTGTGGTCGCACTGGTATCTGAAGGACCCCGGATTCGACCCCTCGCTCTGGTTCCTCGCCGAGGCGGGCGACGAGCTCGCCGGCATCGCGATCACGCGAGAGTCCGAGAACGAGCCCGGCCTGGGCTGGGTGTGCATCCTCGGCGTCCTGCCGAGATTCCGGCAACGCGGGCTCGCAACGGCTCTGCTCCGGCAGACGTTCAGCGAGTGTGCGAGCCGCGGTCTCGAGCGCGTGGGCCTCGGCGTCGACGCCGAGAATCCGGCGGGCGCGGTGCGTGTCTACGAGCGGGCCGGGATGCACGTGGCCAGGACGAATCTGATCCTCGAGAAAGTTCAGGGATAATCGAAGCCTTGGCCGA
Organism: Gaiellaceae bacterium; assembly: GCA_035318925.1. Taxonomy (GTDB): domain Bacteria; phylum Actinomycetota; class Thermoleophilia; order Gaiellales; family Gaiellaceae; genus VAXT01. The sequence goes on along the minus strand of DATHDS010000015.1, from coordinate 48,676 downwards.
GCCCCGCATCGACGTCTCCATCGAGCACAAGAACCTGCCGGAGCAGCGGCAGGACGGCAAGGCGCACCCGAACACGTGCCCGTCGTGCGACTCGCACTACCGGGAGGACGAGCTCGAGGCGAACCTGCGCGTCTGTCCGCAGTGCGGCTACCACTTCCCGGTGCGGGCACGAGCGCGGATCGAGCAGCTGGTGGACGAGGGTGTGTTCGAGGAAGAGGCGGCCGAGCTCCGGTCCGAGGATCCACTCGGCTTCTTCGATCTGCGGCCGTACACGGAGCGCCTGGCCGAGGCGGAGGTCTCAACCGGCCTCGGCGACGCGATGTTGATCGGGCAGGCGGCGATCGAGGAGCAGGCCTGCGAGCTGGCCGTGATGGATTTCGCGTTCATGGGCGGCTCGATGGGGAGCGTCGTTGGCGAGAAGCTCTCGCGGGCGTGTGAGAGCGCGGTCGAGCGCAGGGTGCCCCTGGTCACCGTCACCGCCTCGGGCGGTGCGCGCATGCAGGAGGGCATCCTCTCCCTGATGCAGCTACCGAAAACGGTGTGCTCGATCGAGGACCTCCGCGACGCACGCTGCGGGTTCATCAGCGTCATGACGCACCCGACGACGGCCGGCGTGCTGGCGAGCTTCGCGAGCCTCGGCGACGTGATGATCGCCGAGCCCGGCGCGCTGCTTGCGTTCACCGGCCCCCGGGTCGTTCAGCAGACGACTCGCGAGAAGCTTCCGGATGATTTCGGCCTCGCCGAGGCGAACCTCCGCTTCGGCCACCTCGACGCGATCGTGCCGAGGACGGAGCTCCGGCCCTACCTCGGCCGCGTTCTGCGACTCTTCTCCAATGGCGAATGAGGCCGAGCGACACCTGCGCGAGCGGCTGAGCCGCCTCCGCAGCCTGCCGCTCCTCCGAGGGACCCGGCTCTCCGGCGAGCTCGAGCGGCTCCAGCGACAGCTCGAGCGCATCGAGGCCGAGCCGACCGACGAGGAGATCTGGCGCTCCGTCGAGCTGGCCCGCCACTCGCAAAGGCCGTACACCCTCGACTACGTCGAGCGGCTCTTCGAGGACTTCGTCGAGCTCCACGGCGACCGGGCACGGGCGGAGGATCCCGCGCTCGTGACCGGCCTGGCCCGCTTCGGCGGGAGGACGATCGCCGTCATCGGCCAGCAGAAGGGGCGGGACATCAACGAGCGCACGCGGCGGAACTTCGGCATGCCGCATCCCGAGGGCTACCGCAAGGGGATGAGGATGATGGAGATCGCGCAGCGCCACGGGTTCCCGATCGTGACCTTCCTCGACTCTCCGGGTGCCTACCCTGGTGTCGCTGCCGAGCAGCACGGCCAGGGCGGTGCAATCGCCCGTTCACAGGCGCTGCTAGCCCGGCTGACCGTTCCGATCGTCGCCTGCGTGATCGGCGAGGGAAACTCAGGCGGAGCGATCGCGATCGGCCTCGTCGACCGTGTGCTGATGCAGGAGAACGCGATCTACTCGGTGATCACGCCCGAAGGCTGCGCCGCCATTCTCTGGCGGGACGCCGGTGAGGCGAGGAAGGCTGCCTCCGCGTTCAAGCCGGATGCGGTGCACTGCCTCGAGCTCGGCGTGATCGACGAGATCGTGACGGAACCCCAGGGCGGAGCCCACCTGAACCCGGACGAGTCCGCACGCATGCTCGGAGCGGCGCTTGGCCGGAACCTCGACGAGCTGGTCGGGATTCCCGGTGAGGAGCTTCGTGCGGAACGGCGCGACCGGTACCGCCGGCTGGGCATCTACACGGCCAGAGCGGCCGAACCGGCTCTCCAGCCTGGTTCCTGAGCCGTTTTTTCCACAGAATGGGGCGTCTCGATATCCACAGCATCCACAGTGTTTCCCCCAGCCCCTGAATGCGTCGAGACCGGCCCGAAAGCCGGTCTCGAACGCTGACCCCCTGGTGTAGGGCTGAGTTTTTCAGGACGTATTCGTCCTGTCTCTCTGTTGTGATCTTTCCGGCCCGCCGATCTTGAAACATTCCGTGCAGCGCGCTCACAAGGCAAGCTAGGCCTGTATGGCCAAGCTGGCCGAGTACAAGCGCAAGCGCGACCCGAAGAAGACGCCCGAGCCGTTCGGCGGAAGCAAGCGCGGCCGGGAGCCGATCTTCGTCGTGCAGCGCCACGATGCCCGCCGACTGCACTACGACTTCCGTCTCGAGCGGAACGGCGCGCTCGCGAGCTGGGCAGTCCCGAAGGGCATTCCCCTGGAGCCGGGCCAGCAGCATCTCGCCGTCCACGTCGAGGACCACCCGCTCGAGTACGCGACGTTCCACGGTGAGATCCCGAAGGGCCAGTACGGCGCGGGCACGGTCGAGATCTGGGACACGGGCACCTACGAGCTCGTCGAGGAGAAGCCCGACGGCGGCCTCACGGTCCGGCTGCACGGGAAGCGGCTCGAGGGCACCTACGCGCTCGTCCCGGCGCATCTGTCCGGCGACGAGCGCAACTGGTTGATCGTCCGCAAGAAGGACGACGCGGCGCCCGCCGCACGGAAGCTGCGCAGGTACCAGCCCATGCTCGCCACGCTCGCCGACGCCGTCCCGAAGGGCGACGGCTGGCTCCACGAGATCAAGTGGGACGGCTATCGGATCATCGCGACGGTCTCAGGCGGTGATCCGGATCTCAGGTCCCGAAAAAACCAGGACTACACCCAACGCTTCGAAAATGTTTCGAAGGAGCTCGTGAAAGCTCTGAAGACGCCCGACTGCGTGGTCGACGGCGAGGTCTGCGCGCTCGACGAGGACGGACGTCCCAGCTTCTCCGCGATGCAGCAGGCCAAGAGCGGGACGCCGATCGTCTACTACCTCTTCGACCTGCTCGAGGTCGAGGGCGAGCCGATCATCGACCTCCCGATCGAGGAGCGGCGCAAACGGCTCGAGAAGCTGCTCGACAAACGCAACAAAACGGTGCGCTTCTCGGAGGGCTTCGAAGATGGCGAGGCGTTGCTCGCGGCCGCAAACGCACAGGGCCTCGAAGGAATCATGTCGAAGCGCCTAGGCTCGCAGTATCTCCCCGGCAAGCGGTCGCGGGACTGGCTGAAGATCAAGGGACACGGCCGACAGGAGTTTGTGATCGCCGGGTACACGCGTGGCCAGGGGCGGCGTGAGGGAACGCTTGGTGCGCTGGTGCTCGGCATGTACGAGGGGAAGGAGCTCATCTACGCCGGGAACGTCGGGACCGGGTTCAACGACCAGGAGATCGACCGGCTCCTCGGGAAGCTGAAGCCGCTCGAGCGCGACACTTCGCCGTTCGAGAACGCCCCCAAGATGCCGCGCATACGGAAGGGCGACGTGATCTGGGTCGAGCCGAAGCTCGTCGCGGAAGTCGAGTTCGTCGAATGGACCCACGACGGCCGGCTGCGTGCGCCGGCCTACAAGGGCCTGCGCCAGGACAAGGCGGCCACCGAAGTGCACCGCGAGGGACCGGAGCCGATGGAAGACGTGATCCGCAGGGGCAAGCGCATGCTCAAGCTCTCCAACCTGGACAAGCCCTTCTGGCCCGAGGAGGGGATTACGAAAGGCGACCTGCTCTCGTACTACCGCCGCGCGGCGCCGGCGCTCGTCCCCCATCTCAAGGACCGGCCGTTCACGATGAAGCGCTATCCCGACGGCTGGCAGGGGAAGTTCTTCTTCCAGAAGGATGCGCCGAAGGGCATGCCGGAGTGGATACGGACGGCCTCGATCGTCGTCTCGACGCGGGACAAGCCGCGCCAGAAGCGCCGGATCGAAGCGCCGATCGTGAGCGACGAGCTCGCGCTCCTCTGGATGGTGAACATGGGCTGCATCGACCTGAACACGTGGTACTCGCGGATCGACAAGCCCGACCGGCCTGACTGGGTGCTCTTCGACCTCGACCCGTCGCCCGACGTCGGTTTCCCGGAGACCGTCCAGGTCGCGCTGCTCGTGAAGCAGGTACTCGACACGCTTGGCCTGGAAAGCTTCGTCAAGACGAGCGGCGCCGACGGGATCCACGTCCTGGTCCCGATCGCGCGCCGCTACACGTACGCCGACACGCGCGAGTTCTCCGCGATCATTGCCGGCGCGCTCGCGCGCACGCACCGCGGGCTCGTGACGACCGAGTGGTCGAAGGCGAAGCGCCGCGGGGTGCTGATCGACTCGAACCAGAACGGCGAGGGCAAGACGATCGCGTCGGTCTACTCGGTGCGCCCGAAAGAAGGCGCCCCGGTCTCGACGCCGCTGCGCTGGGACGAGGTGAACGACAAGCTCGATCCGGCGGCGTTCACGATGGAAGTCGCGCTCGCCCGGATCGAGAAGCACGGCGACCTCTTCGCAGGCGTGCTGAAGACCAAGCAGTCGCTGTCAGCAGCGCTCAAAGCAGTGCGCTGACTCGTTACAGAGGGGTTACATCGGCTTGCGAGAATCGTGGCGTGCGATACGCGTCGAGCGTTGTCTTGCTTGCTCTGGTCGCCATCAGCTGTAGCTCGAAGGCGGCGGAGAATCCGACGCGATCGACGGGCATCGGCACATCGCTGACGGCGATCGGTGGTGTTCCGGCCGAGGGAGTCGTCATCAGGCGCAACTGGGCTCGCGTACCGAAGGCGCTCCTCATGGTGGGTTTGGACGGCCAGGTCGTCGCTCGGATCTCTCCTACGTTTGACATCGACGCCGAGTCCCAGCTGCTACAGGGAAAGGTGATCCTGCGCGAGCATGGGCGGCGGTTCATCCTCGACCCGAAGACACGCCGGTTCGTGTCCTTCCGCGCGGTCTCGTCCACTCCCTCGGCGAAGCCTGCTGGGCTTTCGCGAGACTGTCGGGCGGAGGCGAACCAAGGCCAACGCTGGTATCTCGTCTGCGGTCCGAGCGTGAGGAGCACGGTTCATCCCGCGACCATCGAGGTTCTGGACCACGGGCGCATGAGAACGATTACCGGCGCTCCGCCGCGTGCGTATCGTGGGCCGCGTGCGTATCGTGGACCACTCGCGGACGGCCTGTGGCAGAGCGCCGCGCTCTCGCCGGACGGGAAGACCCTGTTGGCGCTCTGGTCCGCCGATTGTGAGGAGCCGACCTCCTTCTTCATCGACGTTGCGACCGGGCGCATGCGGGCTGTTACGGGCGAACGAGACTGGAAGAAGGCGCCGGAATCGATTCCGTTGGGGTGGTCCAGCCGCGGCCAAGCGGTCGTCAATTTGCTGCCTGGCGGATGTGGCGACGGCTCGGAGCCGGCAGGCATCTACTTGATCGAGCCGACGACGTTCCAGCGGCACCTGGTGTACGCGGCCGACGGCTGGGCCGTCATGTGGCACAGCTGATCCACTGCGAGGCGGCGATCGATCCGCATTTGACCCGGGCTATTCGTCGCTGTCGGGCACCTCGCCCCCGAGGACATGCTCCTGGGCGGCGACATCGTCCTTCATGGCCTCGTAGTCCTCAACCGCCGCCGGCTGCTCGGCGCGATCCTCCTGAAGCTGTTCTTCGACGCGCTCGGCCTTGTCGCCGCCGGTGAGTCGGTTCCAGAGATCTCCTAGCCCCATCAGTCCCTCCTCCGTAGAGTCGCCGCGATGCTACTTCGCCGCGGGCCGGACGAACTCGTACACGCGGCCGATCTCGTCGAAGCCGAGCTTCCGGTAGAGCTCCTTCGGCCAATCGTCCCGGTCGGCCATGAGGAACGTCAGGTCGTGGCCGGCTGCGCGCGATGCCGCCAGCGCGCACGAGACCGTAGCGCGGGCGAGGCCGCGGTTGCGGAACTGCTCGAGCGTCATCACCGCCTCGATCTGGCCGGTGCTTCCGTCCGAGTAGAGATCGCAATAGCTCCCGATGGCACCGTTGATGCGAGCCGCGAAAAACGCGGTCTCTCTTGCCGCGACGACGACCCGCTTGTTGGCGACGAGCTGTCGGACGACCTCCTCGTCGGCGCCGAAGGGCTCGCTGCGGATGCCCTCGGCCCAGACCGGCTCGAGCTCTTCGATCGAGACCTCCTCGGCCTGTGCGAGATCAACGGTGCGATCGGGCTCGCGCCGCGCGACCATGAGCACGTCGCAGTGCACGTCCCAGCCGAGCTCGCGAAACCCCGGCTCGAGCCGAGCGCCGGCCTCCTCGTCGTAGAGCTCGACCTTGCGATGTCGCATGCCGGCCTCGCCCAGGATGCGGTTGGCCTCGTCCGCGAGCAGCTCGGCCGACGCCTCGTCGAGGTCGGTGTCGGCCACGAGGTAGTTGCGGCTCCAGACGCGGGGCAGCTGGGAGTGGAGGTAGGCCGTCCCGAAGCGAAACGCCGCCTCCAGCTCTGCGGAGCGCCGGTCGAGCTCCCTCAGGAACGCGACGATTCGCTCCCGTTCAGTCATCGCCAAGGCCTCGCGGGTGACCGAGCATGCTCAGCTCGGCGATGTCGCGGCGGAAGAAGAGCGCGACCGTCCAGTCGGCGACGACGCGAAGCTTCCTGGAGAGGAGAGGCAGCTGGTAGAGGTGGTACGTCCTCGTCACGAACCAGCCGAGAAAGCCGCGCAGAGGGAGGCCGAAGACGAGCGCGATGCCCTTGTGCCGGCCGAGCGTCGCGACCTGTCCCAGCGAGCGGTAGCTGTAGGGCTTCGGCGTTCCGCCCAGGTTCTTCGCCAGGCGCCGGGCCTGGCGGAGTGCGTGCTGTGAGGTCGGCGGATCCGGCAGGCCCGGCGTCGCAGAGTTCGGAATGTGTGCACAGTCGCCGAGCGCCCAGAGACCCTCGTGGCCTTCGACTTGCAGGTCGGCGCCGACCTTCACACGTCCACGCTCGTCGACCGGCAGGCCGAGCTTGGCGAGCAGCCGGTTCGGGCTGACACCCGCAGTCCAGACGAGCGTGTGTGACGGAATGCGCTCTCCTCCCGCCAGGACGACGGAGCTCCGCCCGACCGATTCGAGCGTCGTCGACGTCCTGATCTCGATGCCTCTCGCCGCGAGCTGCTTCGCGGCATAGTCGCCGAGGCGGGATGGCACCTCGGGCAGGATCTTCGGCGCCGCGTCGACGAGGATCCACCGCGTACGGAGCCGTGGGAGCTGCGGATAGTGCCTGAGCGCATCCCTGACGAGGTCGGCGAGCTCGGCGAGCGCCTCGACCCCGGCATAGCCCGCGCCGACGAAGACGAACGTGAGATGCGCTTCGGCCGCGCTCGAGTCCATTGCGGCCGCTGCCGCCTCGAGCTCGCGGAGGACGTGGTTCCGTAGGTAGATCGCGTCCGCGAGGTCCTTGAAACCCAGGGCGTGCTCGGCCAGGCCGGGAATCGGCAGCACGCGCGCGTGTGAGCCGAGCGCGAGCACGGCCTGCTCGTAGCCGACCTCGAAGGTGCCTGCTCCGGTCTCGACCGTCGCCGTGCGCCGCTCCGCGTCGAGCCCGGTCAGCCGGCCGAGCAGCAGCTCGGCATGCGGGCACATCACCCGCAGCGGAACGACGACGTGGCGCGGCTCGAGCGTTCCGGACGCGGCCTCGGGCAGGAGCGGCGTGAACAGCATGAAGTTCTCGAGGCTGACGATGGTCGCCCCGCGCCGGCCGAGCAGCCGGGCAACGTAGGAGCCCGCAAAGCCGCCGCCGAGCACGAGCGTTCCGCCACGGGCCCGTCGCGCCTCTACCATCCCCGGGTGATCCAGGTTTCGGTGATCGGGAGCGGCTCGGAGCACGAGGCTCGCGCCGAGGAGGTTGGGCGCCTGCTGGCCGAGCGCGGTTGCACCGTCGTGACGGGAGGCCTCGGCGAGGTGATGGCCGCGGCGGCTCGCGGGGCGAAGAAGGCGGGAGGCACGACGATCGGCATTCTCCCGGGTGAGCGGCGTGCTGACGCGAACGAGTGGATCGACCACGCCGTGGTCACCGGCATCGGGCATGCGCGCAATCTCGCGGTCGCCGGCTCCGGTGACGCGGTGATCGCGGTCGGCGGCAGCTGGGGCACTCTGGCGGAGATCGCTTTTGCGATGCGGCTCGGACGTCCGGTCGTCGTTCTGGATCCCGGCTGCGAGCTGGAAGGGATCGACCGCGCCGAGACACCGGCGGCTGCGGTCGACCTCGTGCTCAGCCGCGTAGCAGGGGAAGGGTCAGACACGTAGGCCCTCCCTCGCCCTTGCGAGACAGCTCCTCGCCCTGGTAGACGCGCACGTCGACGCCCGCCGCTTCCATGCGCCGCCTTGTCTCCGGGTTCCCGTCGAGGGCGAGGGCCTTCCGTGCCCCGAGTGCGAGGACGTTGCAGCCGATCGTCGCGAACTCCTCGTCGGGAACCTCGACGAGACCGATGCCGCGCTCCTCGAGAACCTCCACGAGGCGCACCGGCAGCAACGGCAAGTAGACGAGCGCGAGGTCCACGTCAAGCGGGCTGATCAGGGTCAGCATGTGCATGCAGTGCTCGCGGCCGTGGTAATGCGGCAGATCGACGGTGATGACCTGAACGCCGGGCAGAGCCGCTCCGAGCTGGGTGGCGCCCGCCTCGTTCGTCCGGTAGCCGAGGCCGACGACGAGCGTCTGCTCATCGAGCCAGAACGCGTCGCCGCCCTCGGCCAGCGCCGGCTCGGTCAGCTCGGCGGCGATCGGGATGCCGGCCGCCACGAAGTCGGCCCGCAACGCCTCGACCTCGCTTCGCCGGAGCTCCTTTCCTGGTCGCATGAGGATCGCGCCCGCCTCGGTGACGAACGCCGGATCGAAGACGTAGACCGCGTCGGGGTTTCGATCGGCGGCGGTGGCGGCAACCACGACCTCGGCTCCTGCGTCCGCAAGCGCCTCACGGAGGCCCTCGTGCTCTTCCGCGATTCGCTTTGCATCTGGCTCGGCGCGCCACCGGTATTCACGCCACCGCGAGAAGTCCGTGCCAGGCGGCCGAACGAGGACCCGCCGCAGGGTGCCCGTCATGCTCTGGATCATGAGGCGAGCATCCGGTCGAGCAGCTCGAGCGCGCCGGCCTTGTCGAGCGGCTCGTTGAGGTTCCCGCACTTCGGAGACTGGACGCAGGAAGGGCAGCCGCTCTCGCACGGGCAGCCCGCGAGCATCTTCGCCGTGTCCTCGACCCAGCCCTCGAAGGCCTCGAAGCCGCGCTCGGTGATGCCCACGCCGCCGGAGTGGCCGTCGTAGACGAAGACCGTCGGCCGTCCGGTCTGGAAGTGGAGGTTCGTCGAGAGGCCGCCGATGTCCCATCGGTCGCACATCGCCCAGAGCGGCAGGATCGCGATCATCGCGTGCTCCGCGGCGTGCAGCGTGCCGAGGAGGCGGGGCATCTCCTCGAGCCCGGCCAGCTGCTCAGGCTCGGGCACGTACCAGATCGCCTCGGTGTCGAAGGTCGTCGCGGGCAGGTCGAGCGGGACAAGATCGAGCGTCGATTGGTCACGGATCGACTTCTTCTGGTACGCAATCACCTGCTCGGTGACGCTGACGCGTCCGAAGGCGAGCTCGAGGCCGAGCCGCCGCTCGGTGCGCAGCGCCTCCTCGATCGCAGTCGTCGTCTCCTTCTTCGTCTGCGTGTAGTAGTCGCCGGCGAACGGCTCGACGAGCGCGCTCCGCGCCGTCAGGTCGAGCGCCACCACGCGGTAGCTCTCACCGAGGTGGAGGTAGATCGCGCCCTCGTGGACGGTCGAGTACGCACGCTCGCGCTCGATCGTGCCGAGGACGGAGCCGGTGTCGGTTGTGACCATCGTGAAGACGTCCGGGCTCGTCGACCGGAGCCCGAAACGGCCCGCCGGGTAGTCGCGACCGGCCCAGACGTAGCCGGCTTTCGTCTTCTCCAGCTCGGGATGCTCAGCTGCGCGGCGGAGGGCCTCGGCGCCGAGGATCTCCGCGTCCGCCTCGTCGATCGGGGCCTCGAAGGCGGCAGCGGCGACGTGCCCGTCGAGGACCCGGCGGTTCTCGTGGTCGAGGATGGCGGCCTCGACGCGACGGCCGAGCAGCGTCTCGGGCTCGCGCATGAAGTACTGGTCGAGCGCGTCCTCGCTGGCGACCAGGACGGCGAGCCCGTGTCCGCGCCGGCCGGCCCGGCCCCACTGCTGGCGGAGGCTTGCAACGGTGCCGGGAAAGCCGACCGAGAGCACGGCGTCGAGAGCACCGACGTCGATCCCGAGCTCGAGCGCGTTCGTGGCACTGACGCCGAGGAGCTCGCCCGCAAAGAGCCGATGCTCGATCTCGCGGCGCTGCGCAGGGGTGTAGCCGGCGCGGTAGGGCGAGAGGGCGGAAGCGTCGCCGACCCGGTCGGCCGTGAACTTGTGGATCAGCTCCGCCGCCCGGCGGCTCTTGGCGAAGACCAGGGTGCGCAGGTTTCGCCCCACGAGGTCGGCCATCAGCTTCGACGCCTCGGCCAGCGCGCTTCCCCTCTCTCCGAGCTCCTCGTCGAGCAGCGGCGGGTTCCAGAGCGCGATCGTGCGCTCGGCCTTCGGCGCTCCGTCCTGTCCGATGACCGTGAAGTCGAGCCCGACGAGCGATTCGGCAAGCTCGCCGGGATTGCCGATCGTTGCCGAGGCGAGCAGGAACTGTGGATCCGATCCGTAGACGCGGGCCAGTCGCCGGAGACGGCGGAGCACGTTGGCGACGTGCGAGCCGAAGACGCCGCGGTAGACGTGCGCCTCGTCGACGACGACGAAGCGCAGGTTCGAGAGGACGTCGCCCCAGCGGTCGTGATGCGGCAGGACGCCGACGTGGAGCATGTCCGGGTTCGTCAGGATCAGGTTCGACCACTTGCGGATCTGCCAGCGTCGCTCGCTCTCGGTGTCGCCGTCGTAGATCGCCGGCCGGACGCGCTTGACCTTCAGCTCGTCGAGCGCCCGCACCTGATCCTGGGCGAGCGCTTTCGTCGGATAGAGGTAGAGCGCGCGGTGTTTCGGCTCCTCCGCGATTGCCGCCAGCACGGGCAGGTTGAAGGCGAGGCTCTTCCCGCTCGCGGTGCCGGTGGTGACGACGAAGTTCTCGCCGCGCGCCGCTGCGTCCCAGGCCGCCGCCTGGTGCGAGTAGAGCGAGTCGATCCCGCGGGCCTCGAGCCGCTCTCGCAGCGCGCTCGGGAGATCCGCTGGCAGCGGGGCCGTCTCAGCGTCCCGGGCCGGCTCCGAGCCGAGGTATGCAAGCTCCTCTCCGGTGAGCAGATCGTCCCACCGAGCGACGCCGACGGCCATGAGGGCGATGGTAGCCTTGAGCCACCGGGGTGCCTCGTCGCCGAGGCTGAGAACACACCCGCTGAACCTGATCCGGGTCATGCCGGCGAAGGGAGTTCATGGCAGTACCACGTTGTCTGACGATTGCCGGTTCGGATTCCGGCGGCGGCGCTGGGATCCAGGCCGACCTGAAAGCGTTCGCCGCGGCGGATTGCTTCGGCATGACCGCGATCGTCGCGCTCACCGCCCAGAACACGCTCGGGGTGACGGCGGTCCAGGAGCTTCCGCCGGGATTCGTCCGGGCTCAGCTCGAGGCGGTCTTCGACGATATCGGCGTGGACGCAGCGAAAACGGGAATGCTCTTCTCGCGTGAGCTGATCGAGACCGTCGCCGACTACCTTGTCGAGCATCCCGTGCCGCTCGTCGTCGACCCGGTGATGGTTGCGAGCTCAGGTGCGAAGCTGCTGGAGGACGACGCTGTAGAGACCCTCGTCGACCGGCTGTTCCCGCTCGCGACGGTGGTCACGCCGAACCTCCCCGAGGCCGAGGCGCTGGCCGGCCGCAGCGGTTCCCGAGCCGAGCTCGCCGAGCGGATCCACGAGCTCGGCGCCCCCGCCGTGATCGTGACCGGCGGACATGGCGAAGACGCTGTCGACCACCTCTTCAACGGGCGGGAGCACGTGGAGATCGAAGTGGAGCGCCATGACGTCGCGGCGACGCACGGCGCCGGCTGCACGCACTCGGCGACGCTCACCGCGCTCCTCGCCCGAGGCGAAAGCCTCGAGGAGGCGGCGCGAGAAGCCGCACGGGTAGCGTCCGAAGCGGTGCAGAACGGGCTGGCCGAGATCGGAGCCGGCGAAGGGCCGGTCAACGTCCTCGCATGAGAGCCGGAGCCGACCTCGCTGCGATCCGGGAGCGCAAGCCGCTCGTCCATCAGATCACGAACTACGTCGTCATGAACGAGACCGCCAACGCGACGCTCGCGCTCGGAGCGCTGCCCGTGATGGCGCACGCGATCGAAGAGGTCGAGGAGCTGGCGCCGATCGCCGGCGCGCTCGTCCTCAACATCGGCACGCTCTCGAAGCACTGGATCGAGGCCATGCTGCTGGCCGCGACGGCCGCAAACCGTGCCGGTGTGCCGGTCGTCCTCGATCCGGTCGGCGCGGGAGCGACGAAGCTCCGCACCGAGACGGCGACGCGCCTCCTCGTCGAGGCTGAGATCGCGGTCGTCCGCGGCAATGCGGCCGAGGTGGCGACCCTGGCGGGGCGGCGGGCGGAGATCCGCGGCGTGGAGTCGATCAGCACGAGCGTCTCCGGCGCGGAGCTTGCGCAATCGGCTGCCTCTGGGCTCGGCTGTGTCGTAGCGGTGACCGGCCCGGTCGATCACGTTTCGGACGGTGACCGCGTGCTTGCGCTGGCCAACGGGCATGAGCTGCTCGGCACCGTGACCGGAACGGGCTGCATGTCGAGCGCGATCACCGGGTGCTTCCTCGCGGTCGCGCCGGACCGCCCGCTCGAGGCGGCCGCGGAGGCGCTCGTCGCCTTCGGCGTCGCTGGTGAGGACGCCGCGCAGGGTGCGAAGGGCCCCGGCTCGTTCCATGTGAATCTGTACGACGCGCTCTACAACCTCGACTCCGGAACGCTCGACGAGCGGGCGAGGGCTCAAACCCTCCAGGGATGAGGCTGCACGCGATCGTCACCGACATCGAGACCGCCCGCGTCGCGGTCGCGGGCGGCGCGACGGTCGTCCAACTGCGCCTCAAGGGGGCAGCGACCGAGGAGGTCGTCGAGGCGGGGCGGCCCTTCCGTGAGCTGCCTGCGATATTCGTTGTCAACGACGACGTCGAGGCGGCGCTGGCTCTCGATGCCGACGGGGTGCACCTGGGTCGCAGCGACCCGGGGGCGGAGCGGGTCGTCGGGGCGGGCCTGCTGCTCGGCATGTCGGCTGCGAGCGCCGAGGAAGCCAGGCTCGGGGAGGCGGCCGGGGCCGCGTACATCGGTGCGGGCCCGGTGTGGGCGACGCCGTCGAAGCCCGACGCCGGTCCGCCGATCGGGCTCGACGGCCTCGCGGAGATCTGCGCGGCGGTCTCGGTCCCGGTGATCGCGATCGGGGGAATCGATGCGACGAACGCGGCCGATTGTGTTGCCGCGGGAGCGGCCGGAGTCGCGGTCATTCGAGCCGCCTCCGATGCGAAGGCGATCAATGAGGCTCTCGCAACTCGGTGAGCTCGGCCTGCTGGCCGAGCTCGAGCAGCGCGGGCTGGCGCGGCAGATCGAGAACGACGCGGCTCAGCTCGACGGCGGCCTTGTCGCGACACAGGACGCGCTCGTCGAGGGCGTCCACTTCCGCCTCGACCGCCTGACCTGGAGAGAGCTCGGCTACCGCGCGGCGGCGGTCAACCTGAGCGATCTTGCCGCGAGCGGCGCCGATCCCGACGGCCTGCTCGTGACGATCGTGCTCCCCGGCGGGACCGAGCTCGACGACGTGCTGGAGCTCTATCACGGACTGAACGAGCCGGGCGTGCCGGTGATCGGAGGAGACACGAGCCGCGGCGAGCGCGTCACGATCAGCGTCACCGCTCTCGGCCACTCGGAACGCGTGCCCGGCCGTGGCGGCGCTCGGCCGGACGACGTGCTGGTCGTGACGGGACCGCTCGGAGCGGCCGGCGCGGCCTTCCGCGACGATCGCTTCGCACCGCCACCGCTTCGCCTGGGAGAAGGAAAGGAGCTCGCCGCTCACGCGCACGCGATGCTCGACATCTCCGACGGAATAGCCGTTGACGCCGGGCACATCGCCACCCGCTCTGGCGTCCGCTGCGTGATCGCCCTCGAGCAGGTTCCGCTCGCCGAGGGTGCACGGATCGAGGATCTCGGCTTCGGCGAGGACTTCGAGCTGCTGGCCGCGGTCGCTGAGCCCGGCCGCTTCACCGAGATCGGGCGCTGCGAGCTCGGCGCAGGAGTGACGCTCTGGCACGAGGGATCCCCGGTCGAGCTCGGCGGCTGGGATCACTTCGCGCCCGCTTGACGTAGCGCGTTTCTTCCGCGACCCTCGTGGGGCGTGTTCGGGTTCATCGTCAGGCGTTCGATCTGGGCCGTCGTTCTGGTCATCGCGATCACGATCGTCACGTACGACCTCTTCTTCCTCATCCCCACGCAGCCGGGCGCCGTCGGCCCGCGACGGGCCCAGAACACGTCGAGCGTCCGCGAGTCGCTCGACATCAGCGGCCCGGTCTACAAGGAGTACGGGATCTTCCTCTGGCGCCTGGGCCACGGGTCGTTCGGCAGGTCCTGGGCCACCGATCGGAATGTGAACGAGGTCATCTTGGAGGCAGCGCCGGTCACGCTCTCGCTCGTCCTGGGCGGGGCGATCTTCTGGCTGTTCATGGCCATCCCGGTCGGCATTCTCTCCGCGCTCAGGCCCCGCTCGATGTTAGACAGGCTCGCGACCGTGTTCGTCCTGATCGGGATCTCCGCCCACCCGGTCTGGCTCGGGCTGATCCTGTCCTACACGCTCGGCTTCAAGGCTCACGTCTTTCCGATCCAGGGATACTGCGACCTGACCGGCTCCGCGTACGGCTGTAACGGCTTCATGCAGTGGTTCCAGCACCTCGTCCTGCCCTGGCTGACCTTCGCGCTGCTCTACGCCGCCCTGTACGCGCGGATGATCCGCGCCTGCGTCCTGGAGACGATCGGCGAGGACTACGTGCGCACGGCCCGTGCGAAGGGAGCCACGAGCTGGCGCATCCTTCGGGTGCACGTGCTGCGGAACGCGATGCTGCCCGTGGTCACCATGCTCGGAGTCGACCTCGGCGTCTGGATCTCCAACGCGGTCTTCGTCGAAACGGTGTACGGGCTGCCCGGGGTCGGCAAGCTCCTGACGGCGGCCCTTTCGCGGCGCGACCTGCCCGTCGTGATGGCGATCGTCGTCTTCGTCTCGGTGCTGATCGTGGTGCTCAACATGATCGTGGATGTGATCTACGCGGCCATCGACCCGCGGGTCCGGGCGAGCACGCATAGCAGTGGCGGAGCTGGGCGCAAGGACCGCGCGCGGATGCCGGCGCCGGTCGGCCCCATCGTCAGCTCGAGCGAGCAGCCCGCTTAGCTCGAGCCGAGCCAGGGCGCCCAGACGCGCTCGTAATGCGCCCGGGGGCGGGCGCCGACGACGGTCTCGCGTGCCTCGCCGCCTTCGAACAGGATCGTGGTCGGGATCGACAAGACCCCGTAGCGCGCGGCCGTCTCGTAGTGCTCGTCGATGTTCAGCTTGGCGAACTCGACGCGGCCCGCGGTCGCCTCGGCGAGGTCGGCCAGGATCGGCTCGACCGCCTTGCACGGGCCGCACCAGGGAGCCCAGAAGTCGACGACGACCGGCCGCCCGGCCTCGAGCACCTCGTGCTGGAACGTCGTGTCGGTCAGCTCGCGCATGCCGGAAAGCTACAGACGCCGGAGCAGAGCGCGCCCTCGCAGCACCGGCACCCTCCAGATCGCCTCGAGGACGATTCCCCTGCTCATCTTCGAGCCCCCCACCTCGCGATCGGAGAACGTGATCGGAACCTCGATCACCCGGAAGCCCGCTCTCAGCGCGCGGTATGTCGTCTCGATCTGGAACGCGTAGCCCAGGGCCGAGATGCCGCCCAGGGCAATCGTCTCCAGCACCTTGCGCCGGTAGCACTTGAAGCCGCCGGTGAGATCACGGACGCCTGACTGCAAGAGCACCTGGGCGTAGAGCGAGCCGCCCCGCGAGATGAAGCGGCGCACGAATCCCCAGTTCCGCGTGCCTCCGCCCTGGACGTACCTCGAGCCGAGCACGAGATCGGCGTTCGCGGTTGCCGCCGCGAGCCGCGGGACGTCGGCCGGGTCGTGCGAGAAGTCGCAGTCCATCTCGAAGACGAGGTCGGCGCCCAGCTCGAGCGCGCGGCGGAAGCCCGCGAGGTACGCGGGCCCGAGCCCCTCCTTCCGCTCGCGGTGCAACACGTGGACGTGGTCGTCCTCGGCGGCGAGACGATCGGCGATCTCCCCGGTCCCGTCCGGGGAGTTGTCGTCGATGACGAGCACGTGCAGGTCGTCGAGCTCGAGACGACGGAGCGCGGCGACCATCTGCCCGAGGTTCTCGCGCTCGTCGTAGGTGGGAAGGCAGATGACAGTTCGCACGGCGCCTATCATCGCTGGGGTGGCGAAGACACTCCCCCGCAACGCAGAAGTGGCCGAGCAGTTCGAGCTGCTGGCCGACTTCCTCGAGCTCGAAGGCAGCGACCAGTTCCGGCCGCTCGCCTACCGTCGGGCCGCGCAGCGGATGCGCGAGACCGGCGGCTCGATCGCGCAGCTCGCCGTCGAGGGCCGCGCCAAGGATCTCTCAGGAATTGGCAAGGTGATCGAGGAGAAGATCGTCCAGATCGTCAACGACGGGCAAATCACCGCCCTCGCCGAGCGCAAGGAGCGCATCCCGGCCGACGTCGTCGAGTTCATGCGCATGCCGGGACTGGGCCCGAAGACCGCGCGGCGCATCTGGCAGGAGCTCGGCGTCTCGACGATCGACGAGCTGAGACAGGCCGCCGAGTCGGAGCGGCTCCGGACGCTGGCAGGACTCGGCGCCAAGACTGAGGAGAACGTCCTCCGGGCTCTCGCCACTCCGCGCAAGGAGATCGAGCGCAAGCCGCTTCTGGGCCAGGCGCTGCCTGCGGTGCGCGCCGTCGTCTCGATCCTCCGCGAGCACCCGGCGGCCGAGCAGGTCAGCGAAGCGGGAAGCGTCCGCCGCCTCAAGGAGCAGGTTCGGGACATCGACATCATCGCCACGGCCACCGACCCGTCTGCTCTGATCGACTACTTCACGCAGCTGGCCTGGGTCGACGAGATCGTCGCCAAAGGCAAGACGAAGGCGACGGTCGTCTCCAACGAGGGCCTGCGCTTCGACCTGCGCGTCGTGCCCCCCGAGTCCTACGGCAACCTCCTCCAGCACTTCACCGGCTCGAAGCAGCACAACGTCGCCCTGCGCGAGGAGGCCGTGCGGCGCAAGCTCTCCATCTCCGAGTACGGCGTCCAGGCGCTCGAGACCGGCAAGGTGCACACCGACCGCACCGAAGAGGGGCTCTACAAGCGGCTCGGCTATGCGTGGATCCCGCCCGAGCTGCGCGAGAACATGGGCGAGCTCGAGGCCGCGCGCGAGGGCAAGCTCCCGCGGCTCGTCGAGCTTGGGGACATCCGGGGAGACATGCACACACACTCGACGTGGTCGTCGGATGGCAAGAACACGATCGTGGAGATGGCGAGCGAGGCTCGCCGCCTTGGGCGCACGTACATCGTCGTCACTGACCACTCGCACTATCTGCGCGAGGGCCGAATGGCGGCCCAGGACCGCGAGATCGACAAGGTGCAGGAGGAGCTCGGGCGCTTCAAGCTCCTGAAGGGGGTCGAGGCGAACATCAAGGCGGACGGGTCGATCGATGTGACCGACGAGGAGCTCGCCGAACGCGACTGGGTGATGGCCTCCGTCCATTCCGGCTTCAACAAGGACCTCACCGAGCGCGTCCTGGCCGCGATGGAGAACCCGCACGTGGACTGCATCGGGCATCTCACGGGCCGCAAGCTGAACCGCCGCGCGCCCGCCGACATCGACTTAGAGCGCGTCGTCGAAAAGGCGCTCGAGACTGGAACGTTCCTCGAGATCAACGCACAGCCCGACCGGCTCGACCTGCGCGACGCGCACGCACGGCTTGCCGGCGAGGCGGGCGTGAAGATCGTCATCTCGAGCGACGGGCATCAGCTGAGCGCGCTCTCGAACCTCGAGTTCGGCGTCGCCCAGGCGCGGCGCGCGTGGCTCGGGCCGGATCAGATCCTGAACACGCGGCCCTGGGGCGAGGTCAAGAAGCTGCTCAAGAAGTGAGGTACCGCGCGGTCATCTTCGATCTCTGGCAGACGCTCGTGCCCTGGAACGTGGAGGAGGCCAACCGCTTCTACGACCAGATGGCCGATTCGATCGGCGCCGAGCGCGGGCGCTTCCGGGAGGTCTGGCTTGCGGGGCGGCGGGACCGGGAGACCGGGCCGATCGCCGATCACCTGCGCTCGATCGTCGCCGAACTCGACGGAGAAGGCGATATCGACGAGCTGATTGCCCTCAGGCGTGACTGGGCGAAGCGGACGCTCGTTCCCCGACTTGACGCCGTCGAGACGCTCGCCGAGCTCCGGCGCCGCGGCCATCGCCTCGGCCTGATCAGCGTCTGCACCGAGGACGTCCCCTACGTCTGGGACGAGACGCCGCTCGCCGGCACCCTCGACGAGACGGTCTTCTCGTGCGACGTCGGCTTGTCGAAGCCGGATCCTCGAATCTACGAGCTCGCGTGCGAGCGGCTCGAGGTCGAGCCGGCCGAGTGCCTCTTCGTCGGGGACGGCGCGAACGACGAGCTCCCCGGCGCGGAGCGAGTAGGGATGACCGCCGTCCAGCTAAGGGCCCCAGGCGAGGAGCTGACCGAACCCGGTAAGGCGTGGCAGGGCACGTCGATCGAGTCGCTCAGCGAGGTGCTCGCGCTCGCCTAGTCAGAGGCGCCTCAACAGCTCCACCAGCTCCGCGGGGGAGCCGACGACGATGTCCGCGCTGCGCACGAGGTCCTCCGGGGCTTCGTCCGACGAGACGGCCACGCGCACGCCGACCTCGAGCCCGTCGAGGGCACGGAAGGCGTCGAGATCGGTCGTGTCGTCGCCGGCATAGAGAGCGCGCTGGAGATCCGCCTCGACGAGAAGGTGCCGGACGGCAGTCCCCTTGTCGGCGCGCACCGGAGGCCTGATCTCGAGCACCTTCCGGCCGAAGCGCGGCACGAGGCCCTCCCCGCGCGCTCGCTCCGCCACCTCTTCGAGGAGCGCGAGGGCGGCGTCCTCGTCGCCGGCCTGCCGGTAGTGAAACGAGACCGTGAGCCCCTTGTCCTCCACGGGCCAGTCGACGCTTGCCGCAAACGACCGGATCCGCTCGCGCCACTCGGCCGCCTCGGGCTCGAGCTCGAGCCCGTGCGACCCGACGTAACGGACGCCGTCGACTCCGACGAGCCGCCGGGCATCCTCGCCGGTCCTGCCGCTGATGCACGCGACGAGCGCGTAGGTTCCGGCAAGGCGCCTCACCTCGCCCCGCGCATCCTCGGGGACGCGCGCGGCATCGGGTTGCGGGACGATCGGCGCGAGCGTCCCGTCGATGTCGAGCAGGATCGCGGCGCGCTGCGGCGCCTCGGCCAGGGCGGCGAGAGGATCGGCGTGCACGGGCCCTAGGATATGGCCGTGCGGCTCGTTCTCATCGGGCTCGTCGCCGGCTTCTTCAGCGCGCTCTTCGGGGTCGGCGGCGGAATCATCATGGTCCCGCTGCTGATCCTCGTCGCCCGCTACTCCGAGCGGCCGGCGATGGCGACCTCCCTCGCCTCGATCGGTCTCATCGCGCTCGTCGGCACCGTTTCCTATGCGCTGCACGGAGACGTCCGGGTCGGCTACGCGCTCCTCGTCGGGCTGCCGGCCGCTGCGGGCGCCGTTGTCGGATCCTCGATCCAGCAACGCCTGACGACGAACGCGCTCACATTCGGCTTCGCGGGGCTCCTGGCGGCGATCGGAGTGTGGCTCCTCGTCTGATGATCGAGATCGTGCTCGCCATCGGTCTCGGCTTCGCTGCCGGGATGCTCGCGGGGCTCTTCGGGGTCGGCGGCGGGATCCTGTTCGTGCCGACGCTGATCATCCTGTTCGGTCTCGGTCAGGTCGAGGCGCAAGCGACGTCGCTGCTGGCGATCCTGCCGACCGTAGCCGCCGGCGCCTGGCGCCAGCACGCGTACAGCAATGTTCGCTGGCGTGCCGCGGCCGTCATCGGAACGACGGCGATCGTGGGCGTCGAGCTCGGGATCCTCGTCGCGAAAGCGCTCCCGGAACAGACGCTCCGCCGACTCTTCGGCGTGCTCGTGCTCGCCGTCGCCGCACAGCTGGCCTGGCGGGCGAGACGAAGTATCCTGGCCCCGTGACGGAGCAGGACGACGCCTGGCTGAGCTTCGCGGACGAGCCGATCGCGGCGATCGTGGACGAGATCGAGGCCGGGGATCCCGAGCTGCGCGCTCTCGTCGACTCTCCCGAGAAGCTCCTCGCCTTCCGCACCTTCGCGAGCATTCGGGTGGGCATCGTGCTCGGCCGGCTGCTGATGGACCACGAGGTCGTGGCCTACGACGGGACCGAGACGTGGGTCCAGGGCCTGCTGCGGTCGCCCGCCCACCGAGACGAGATCGCCGCCGAGGTGCGCGCGGTCGCCGAGGAGCTCTCGGATGCCCGGCTGGACGAGGCTCTGGGCCCGGACGACGCGACCCGCGAGCGCTTCCGCGACTTCGCCCGCCGCGAGCTCGGCTGAGGAGGGTTTGGCGAAATGTGGCTGAGCCGCCGGGCCGCGCTAAGAAGGCCCTGACGGCAAAGCCGCCAGGGCCTTTGAGTCGGCGTCGCAAGCGACGCCTCAGCGCCCCGAGGCCGGGTCCTCAGTCGCCCCGATAGTGACTATCGGGGCTCCCTGCGTCCGCGGCCTCGGAACGAGCATCGCACCCCGGCGACGAGCAACATTCCGCCAAACCCTCCTAGATCCGGTTGACCAGCGCTCGGCTTGAGGCTGCGAGGACGAACGAGCCGGCTGCGACGAGCACGATCGCACCCCCGGGCGCGATGTCCGCGTAGTACGCGGTCGTCAGCCCGGCGAAAACCGATCCGACTCCGATCGCCATTGCGATCACGAACGTCGACCGCACGCTCCACGCGACCCGGCTCGCAGCGATCACAGGCAGCACCATCAGGGCGGCGATCAGGAGGATGCCCACGATCCGCATCGAGACTGCGATCGTGACCGCCATCAGAGCCGCAAGCGTGATGTTGAGGAAGCCGACTCGAACGCCCGCGACGCGTGCGCCTTCCTCGTCGAGCGCAGTGGCGAGCAGAGCCCGATAGAGAACGCCGATCAGGAGGAGCCCCGCGACGCCGAGCGAGCTGACGAGCACGAGGTCGCTTTTCGTCACCGTCAGGATCGAGCCGAAGAGGAACGCGAACAGATTCGCGTTCAGCGCGCCCGCGGCCGAGATGAGCACGACCCCGGCCGCGATCCCGGTGTAGAACACGAGCGCGAGCGCCTGGTCGCCGGCCGTGCGGTGTTTGGAGCGCAGCCACTCGATCGCCACCGCGCCGACGACCGACGCGACGAGCGCGGTCGCCACGGGCGAGATCCCGAGTAGGTATCCGGCAGCGACCCCTGCGAAGGCGACATGTCCGATCCCGTCTCCGATCAAGCTCATCCTCCGCTGGACCAGGAAGAAGCCGACCGCGGGCGCGAGCAGGCCGACGACCGCCCCGGCCGCGAAGGCGTACCGCATGAAGTCGAAATCAAGAATGGACATGCGACGGGTCGTGCCAGGTCGTGGGGAGTGCGGCCGGATCGCCATCGAAGGCGATGCCGCCCCGAACGAGGACGAGCCGGTCGACGAAGCGCTCGACGGCGCCGAACTCGTGCGAGCAGAAGAGGATCGTGACGCCGAGGTCCTGATGGAGCTCCTCGAGCAGTCCGGCGAGCGCCTCTTGCGCATCGACGTCCACTCCTGCCGTCGGCTCGTCGAGGACGAGGAGCTCCGGCTCGGCGGCGAGCGCCTTCGCGAGGTACGCGCGCTGCTGCTGCCCTCCTGACAGCTGCGTGAGCATGGAGCCGGCCTGGTCCGAGAGCCCGACGCGCGCGATCGCCTCGTCGACACGCTCGCGATCCCCGCCCTTCAACAACCCGACGAGGCCGCGCCGCGGCACCCGCCCCGTCTCCACGACCTCCCTGACGCTCACGGGGGCATCGATCCCGAGCTCGGTGCGCTGCGCGAGATAGCCGATTCCGGAGCGCCGGCTGAAGCGGGCCGTCGGCTCGCCGAAGAGCAGCGCCTGCCCGCGCAGCGGTTGCTCGAGCCCGACGGCGACGCGCAGCAGTGTCGTCTTACCGCCGCCGTTGGGGCCTGCGATCGCGACGAACTCGCCCGCTTCGACGACGAGATCGACCTGGTGGAGAACTTCAGGACCGCCGGGATAACCGAAGCAGACGTCCCGGAGCTCGACGGCTACCGGCATCCGAGCGCGGTCCGCAGATGCGCGAGGTTCGACCTCATGACGGTGAAGTAATCCTCTCCGGCTTTCGCCTCGGACGGCTTCAGGCCCTCGATCGGGTTCAGGACCGCCGTTTTTGCGCCGGTTTCGTGGGCAACCGTCTGGGCGATCCTGGGCGAGACGAGCGTCTCGAAGAAGATCGTCGTTGCGTGCGTGGAGCGGACGAGCGAGACGACGCGCTGGAGGTCTTTCGGAGAGGGCTCGGCCTCCGGGGTGAGCCCGGTGATCGCGACCTGGCGCAGCCCGTAGCGCTCGCCCAGGTACGCGAAAGCCTCGTGGCTGGTGACGATCTCGCGCCGCGCGCAGTGGGCGAGGCCCCGCCGATATTCACCGTCGAGTACGTGGAGCCGCGCCACGAGCCGCTGGGTCGGACCGGGTGCGTGCAGAGCGCTTCCGATCCGCTTCACGATCAGCGAGAAGCGAACCGGGTCGAGCCAGACGTGTGGATCCCCGTTCGAGTAGCGGTTGAGACCGGGCGTATCGAGAAGCAGCAGCACCGAGCCGCTCCCGCCCGCAGCCTTCTCGAGCTGCGGCTGGAAGCCATAGCCAAGCAGAAGGACGAGGTCTGCGCCGCGCAGCTGCCGGACCGCGCTGGGCGTGACCTCGAGATCGTGCGGCTCGGCTCCCGCGGGGGTGAGGTTGACGACGTCGACCTTGTCTCCACCGATCTCCTGCGTCGCGAACGCGAGTGGATAGAACGCCGCGACGACGCGCGTCTTGCCGCTCGCCCGGCTCGACTCGCCGCAGCCCGCAGCGAGGATGCCGATGCAAACGAGAATGATTATCGCTTTCATCTAGTGGTATCGTATGCGTGTGCCGCGGTCTGCGCAACAGCTCCTCGCCGAACGCGGTATCCGCACGACCCGTCAGCGAATTCGCGTGCTCGAGGCGCTGCTCGCCGAGCCGAACGACGCCACCGCCCAGGAGATCTACGAATCCCTTCGCAAGCGGCGCGACCGAATCGGCCTCGCGACCGTCTACCGCACCCTCGCCCTGCTGAGCGAGCACGGCGTTGTCGACGTCCTCATGCACCATCCCGGAGAGGTCTGCTATCGGCTTTGCGGCCAGGGCCACCATCATCACCTCACGTGCACGGGGTGCCACCAGGTCGTCGAGCTGGGCGACTGCGAGCTGGAGCCCTGGCTTTCGAGTCTCGGAGGGGTTCACGGGTTCACCGTGACGAGTCACGCAGTGGAGGTAGCCGGCATGTGCGCAGATTGCGAAAAGGCGGCTGCCTCCTAGAACGTGGCGGTCGTCTGCCGTCTTGGCCAATAATGGAGGGGTGGCACGCCCTGTCTTCCTCGCCTTGGCGCTTGCGCTGCTCGCGGCCTCGGTCGGTTCGGCCGACGCAAGCCGCACCGGCGCCAATCTGACGACGGCTCGGGCCTTCGCAGTTCAGGTGGCCGTGCCCGGACAGGGCAACGGCTCGGCCGCCGACGTTTCGGCGCCTCCCGACGCCGTTGGCGTGGGCAGCTCGTACGCGTATCCGACGACGGACGGTTCGGTTGTCACGGTCGGGTCGATGACCTCCGGCGCCTTTGCAACGCCTGGCACGTCGCCCGCTTCGAGCGCTTCGTCGGAGATCTCGACGATCTCGGTGCTCGGCGGCGAGGTGACGGCGACGGCGGTGACCGCGAAGTCGAAGGCATCGGCGAGCGCCGGCGCCGCGACGGCCGACTCCGACGGGTCGACGATCACGGGCCTCGTCATCCTGGGGCAGCCCGTGCAGCCCGGCCCGGGCACCCAGTTCCCGCTCGGCGACTACGGATCCGTGGTCACGCTCCAAAGCGGAACGACCTCGCTGGATGCGGGGAGCTCAAAAGGCGCCCGCGGCTTCGTGACGGGATTGCACGTGCGCTTGACCGTCGAGCACAACGGACTTCCTGCCGGAACCGAGGTCATGATCGGCTATGCCGAGGCTTCGGCCAAGACGGCCGCGGTCGCGCCGCCGCCCGTGAAGAAGCACAAGCCCCCGAAGCCGGGCATTCCGCACAAGAAGAGGAAGAGGAAGCAGCAGCCGGTACGAGGCCCGGGAGTCGGCGCGGAGCAACCCGGCCTGACGGTTCGCCCGCCGCCCGACGTGACCCCGCGCCTCACCGCCGGGGGCTATGTCTTCCCGGTCTACGGTGACTCGTCGTTCGGTGACACGTTCGGAGCGCCTCGCGGGGACGTCTCGGGAGGCTGGCACCACGGCGAGGACATCTTCGCCACGCTCGGGACGCCCCTGCTCGCGGTTGCCGACGGGACGATCTTCTCGGTCGGCTGGAACACCCTGGGTGGGTGGCGCCTCTGGCTCCGTGACCACGAGGGCAACGAGTTCTACTACGCGCACCTCTCCGCCTATTCGCCCGCGGCCGTTAACGGGCGCGAGGTCAAGGCCGGCACCGTGGTCGGCTTCATGGGCAATACGGGCGATGCCGAGACGACGCCGTACCACCTGCACTTCGAGATCCACCCCGTGGGCCTGCTGTTCGAGGGGTATGACGGTGCGGTTCGGCCTTACCTCTACCTGCTGGCCTGGAAGCACCTGAAGGACATTCAGTTCGCACAGGTCGCCGGCTGGGCAGGGCCGGTCTCAGCCTCGAGCACCGCGCCGAGGCCCGGCGCGATCCTTCTTTCGTCGTCCGACATCTCCACCGCCGACGGGCTCGACCCAGGGTCGCTCGAGCGCACGCTCAAGCAGGCGAACAAGCCTGCCGGTTAGCTCGGACTATTTCGAGTTTTCCTGGCGGTACTCGAACTCTTCGCCTTCGCCGAAGACCCTGTTCTGAAGCCAGCGGCGGGCTCCCGGCCCCGTGACGGGGTTGAAGAGAACGCCGAGGGTGATCCCGGTGAGGAGAAGCGTCGTGTTGCGCGCAGAGTGCGATTTTTTGTCCTGGACACGGTCGGCGGCGTCGCGCAGGTCGTCGATCGCGTCGCGCAGCTGCTGCTGGATGTCCTTGTCGCTGACGACCTTGGCCGCCGCAGCGCCGAATGCGCGTCCGCCGAGCAGCTGGTCGTAGATGTCGCGGGCGGTTGCGATCGCGCTCTTGACGTCCTCACGGACCTGCTCGTCCTTGAATGCACGCTCGATGTAGGGCCTGACGTCGCTCGCCTTGTCTAGGGCCCGGTCTTGAAGCTTGGCCATTTCAGATTCCTTTCGGCTCGTGTGCCAGCGACTCTACCCGGCTCGCTGAGCCTGCAAACGACTACCTGGCGGTTGCGGCCTTGCGCTCGCGGGAGATCGCCTGGGCAGGCACGGCCTTCGGCAGCGACCCGTCGAACGCGACCTCCAGTACCTCCTGGATCCAGTCCACCGGAATGAACTCGAGCGCCTTGCGCGTCTCCGCCGGCAGCTCCTCGAGGTCGGGCTCGTTCTCGCGCGGGAAGATCACCTTCGCGATCCCGGTGCGCTGAGCGGCCAGCACCTTCTCGCGCAGGCCCCCGATCGGCAGCACCTGTCCGGAGAGCGTCAGCTCGCCGGTCATCGCGACCTCTTCCGAGACGGGCTTGCCGGTGGCCACCGAGGCGATCGCGGTCGCCATCGTGATTCCCGCCGAGGGCCCGTCCTTCGGCACGGCGCCGGCGGGGATGTGCACGTGGACGTCGTTCTCGTTGAACCAGTGCGGATCGATCCCGAGCTCGAGCCCGTGCGTTCGCACCCAGGAGTGCGCCGCCTGCGCCGATTCCTGCATCACCTCGCCGAGCTGGCCGGTCACCTTCAGGCGTCCTTCGCCGGGGTACGCCGTCGCCTCGATGAACAACACGTCCCCGCCGACGGCGGTCACGGCGAGGCCGGTCGCGACTCCGGGCTCTGAGGTGCGCTTGCGAACGTCGGAGGCGAATCGGCGCGGCCCGAGCCACTCGCGAACGCGCTTGTCGTCCGCGCTCATGTGCTCGGTGCCGCCCTCGGCGATCCGGCGCGCCGCCTTCCGGCAGACGGCCGCGATCTGCCGCTCCAGCTGACGCACCCCCGCCTCGCGCGTGTACTCGCGGATGATCGCGCGGAGGCCCTTCTCGGTGAACGTGAGCTGCTTGCGCTTGAGCCCGTGGGCCTTTAGCTGCTTCGAGACGAGGTAGCGCCTGGCGATACCGAGCTTCTCTTCCTCGGTGTAGCCCGAGAGCTGAATCACGTCCATCCGGTCGAGCAACGGCGGCGGGATCGTGTCGAGCTGGTTCGCGGTGCAGATGAAGAGCACCTTCGAAAGGTCGAACGGAAGGTCGAGATAGTGATCACGGAAGCTCGAGTGTTGCTCGGGGTCGAGCACCTCGAGCATCGCGCTCGCGGGATCACCGCGGAAGTCGGCGCCCATCTTGTCGATCTCGTCGATCAGGAACACCGGGTTGCCCGCTTCGGCGTCGCGGAGGGCGCGGATGATCGTTCCGGGCATCGCTCCGATGTACGTGCGCCGGTGCCCGCGGATCTCGGCCTCGTCCCGGACGCCTCCGACCGAGATCCGGATGAACTTGCGACCGAGCGTGCGCGCGATCGAGTGGCCGAGGGAGGTCTTGCCCACTCCGGGCGGGCCGACGAAGCAGAGGATCGGCCCCGTGAGGTCGTTCTTCAGCTTCGAGACCGCAAGGTACTCGATGATCCGCTCCTTGACCTTGTCGAGGTCGAAGTGGTCCTCATCGAGGATCTTGCGCGCCCGTACGAGGTCGAGGTTGTCCTCGGTCACCTTGTCCCACGGGAGGCTGAGGATCCATTCGACGTAGGTGCGGATGACGCCGTACTCGGCCGCCGCCGACGGAAGCTTCTCGAGCCGGGCGAGCTCACGGTCGACCGCCTTGCGGGCTTCCTCGGACAGCTTGACCTCGGCGGCGCGGTCGCGGAGCTCCTTGAGCTCGGCCTGCTCGGGGTCGCCCTCCCCGAGCTCCTCCTGAATCGCCTTCAGCTGCTGTCGCAGGAAGTACTCGCGCTGCGAGGACTCCATCTCGGACACGACCTGCGACTGGATCTTCGAGCCGAGCTCGGCGACCTCCAGCTCGCGGTTGAGGATCACGAGCACCGCGCGCAGACGCTTCTCGACGTTGGCCAGCTCGAGCAGCTGCTGCTTCTCCGCCGTCTTCAGTCGCAGCGTGGAGGCGACGAGGTGGCAGAGGGCGCTCGGCTCGTCGACGTTGGCAGCGGCGAACGCGAGCTCTTCGGGCAGGTATGGCATCAGTCCGATCAGGCGTGCGAAGAGCGTCTGCACGTTCTGCATCAACGCCTGGGTCTCGGGCGATTCCTCGTAGACGTCCGCGACCTCCTCGAATTGGCCGACGAGGTACGGGTCGTCCTGAACCCGGTCGACGAGGTGGATCCGGCGGATCCCCTGGACGAGCACGCGCAGCGAGCCGTCGGGGACGCGGATCATCTTCTGCACGACCGCGGCGGTGCCGACCTCGTACAGGTCGTCCCAGTCGGGCTGCTCGACCTCGCGGTCCTTCGAGGCCACGAGCGCGATCAGCCGGTCGTGCGAGACGACCTCGTCCACGAGCCTGACCGATCGTTCCTGGCCGATCGCGAGCGGGAGCACGGAGTCGGGGAAGACGACCGTGTCCTTGAGCGGGAGGACCGGGAGCGCCGAAGGAAGCTCGAGCTCGTCGACGTCGACCTGCTCGTCGAGCAGGTCCGTCATCGTCCCCTCCTGATCGGGATCGCCACCCGCTCGGGCGCGCTCGGCTTCTTCGCCAGCGGCAGCACGATCGTCAGGATCCCGCGCTTGTACGTCGCCTTCGAGCCGACGACGTCCACGTCGGCGGTCAGGGCGACCTGGCGCGTGAAACGTCCGTAGTCGATCTCCATCTGCTGGTAGGTGCGGCCCGCGCTCGCCGGCCGGCGGCGCTCGCCGGAGATGACGAGCGTCCGCTCGTCCGCGTAGATGCGGATCTTCGAAGGGTCGATGCCGCCGAGCTCGACGACGACGGTGATCGCGGCGGGTCGCTCGGTGCGGTAGCAGTCGATCTGCGGGCGGAAGCCTCCCCGCCGGCGCGTGAAGCGAGGGACCTGCCAGAGGTCTGCGAAGAGCTCTTCCATCTCGCCTCGCAGCCGGTCGATCGGGTCCTGGGCCATCGGCCCGGATGGTACCGGCGTACCTCCTTGACTCCGTGGCTAGTGTCCACTAACCTAGCCGGCGCTAACCTCGCGATCCGACCGACTGGAGGACTTGCATGGCGCGCTGGGCCCGAACGATGATCCGTTTCCGCTGGGCGGTCTTGGCCGTCTGGATCGTCGCCGTGCTCGCTGCGGGAGCGGCGTCGTCCGGCCTTTCGGACCTCCTCACGAACCGTTTCGCCCTTCCCGGGTCGGAGAGCGAGAAGGCTGCGAACATCCTCAAGAACGACTTCGGCCAGAAGCCTGAGGGCTCGTTCTCGCTCGTCGTGCAGGGCCCCGCCGGCTCCTCGGCGCACAACCTCCCGAAGGTGCGCGCGGCGGCCGGGCGCGCGGCTGCTCAGCTCCCGACGGGGAAGGTCGCCGGCACGCGCGCCGTCTCCTCCACGGTGGTCACCGCCACGATCGTCTCGCAGCTTCAGACCGCGGACGCGAAGTTGCACACGGATGCCATGCGCAAGGCCGCGGGCCCGATTCCCGGCGCGCAGACCTACCTCACCGGGCAGTCCGCGATCGAGCACGACCTCGACCCGGTCCAGAACCACGATCTCCTGGTCGGCGAGCTCTTCATCGCGATTCCGATCGCGATGCTGATCCTCATCTACGTCTTCGGCTCGCTGGCGTTCCTGCTGCCGTTCATGCTCGCCGCCGCCGCGATCCCGGTCACCCTCGGGTTCGTCTGGGTCTTCGCCCACTTCATGGACCTGTCGACGTACCTCCAGAACATGGTCATGCTGATCGGACTCGGGATCGCGATCGACTACACGCTGCTCATGGTCTATCGGTACCGGGAGGAGCATCTCTCGGGCCGCAGCAGGGAGGAAGCGGTCGAGCGGACGATGGAGACCGCCGGCCGCGCGGTCGTCTTCAGCGGGACGGCCGTTGCCATTGGCCTCGCGCTCATGCTCTTCATGCCCGTCCCGTTCATGCGCGGCTTCGGGATCGCGGGCCTCTTCATCCCCCTGGTCTCGGTGTTCGCCGCGGTCACGTTGCTGCCCGTGCTCATGTACTGGCTCGAGGACCGTCTCGATCGCGTGCGCTTCATCCCGAAGCGCCTCGTCGAGCGGCGCGCCGATCCCGTCAACGGCTTCTGGCCGCGCCTCGCCCGCTGGATCATGCAGCGCCCGATCGTGGTCGCGACCGCGACTATCGCCGTGCTCCTCGCCGCGGCCGCGCCGATTCTCTCGATGGATCTCACTCCGGGCTCGAACACGGGCGTTCCCCAGAACATCGAGGCGGTCCGGGGCTTGAACGTCCTGGCGGCCGCGGTCGGCGACGGCGCGATCGCGCCGACGGACATCGTCATCGACACGGGCAGAGCGGGCGGCGCGTCCGATCCGCAGTTTCGTGCGCCGGTCGAGCGGCTGATGAGCCAGCTTCGAGGCGATGCGGAGGTTTCCGAAGTCGTGGCTCAGAGGCCGGACCCGACAGGTCGCTATCTGCACGTCCAGGCAATCGGCAAGCACGACTACGGGATGCCCGAAAGCCAGTCGTTCGTCCGCCGGCTCCGGGACGTGATCGTGCCTGCGTCCGCATTCCCTGCCGGAGCCGAGGTGCTCGCCGGCGGCGGGCCGGCCGGGGGCGTGGACTTCCTCGACATGACCTACGGGGCGTTCCCGTGGCTGATCCTCGCGGTCCTGCTGCTCACGTACGGGCTGCTCGTGCGCGCGTTCCGGTCGCTCCTGCTCCCGCTGAAGGCGATCGTCATGAACCTGCTCTCAATCGGCGCCGCGTACGGCCTGCTCGTGCTCGCCTTCAAGGTCGGCTGGGGGAAGCCGTTCGGGCTCCAGCAGTTCGATCAGATCGAGGGCTGGATCCCAGTCTTCCTGTTCACGATGCTCTTCGGCCTCTCGATGGACTACGAGGTGTTCCTCGTCTCCCGGATGCGCGAGGAGTGGGACGAGCGCAAGGACAACGTGGTCGCCGTGACGGCCGGGCTGGCCAAGACCGGCAGGCTCGTGACCGCGGCCGGGATCATCATGTTCGCTGCGTTCATGGGCTTCGTCGCCGGCTCGCTCGTCGGGCTCCAGCAGTTCGGCTTCGGCCTGGCCGCCGCGATCATCATCGACGTCACGATCATCCGGGCGTTGCTCGTCCCCAGCATCATGAAGCTGTTCGGCCGCTGGAACTGGTGGCTGCCCGAGCGCGTCGCGCGCGTAGCCCGGGTCGAGCCCTCACCGCTTGCTTCCCGGGGCTCGCCGCAACCGGCGCTTCGACCCGCAGGTCGGTAGCGGCACTACGATCACGCGGACATGAAGGGCGTCATCCTCGCCGGCGGCACCGGTAGCCGCCTTCATCCGCTGACGCGGATCACGAACAAGCACCTGCTGCCGATCTACGACCGCCCGATGGTCACGTACGCGATCGAGGCGATCGTCACGGCTGGGATCAGCGAGGTGATGTTGGTGACGGGCGGTACGCACGCGGGCGAGTTCTTCCGGCTGCTCGGCGACGGGAACGCGCATGGCATCGACCGGCTCTCGTACGCCTACCAGGAGCGCGAAAGCGGCATCGCCGACGCACTCGGCCTGGCGGAGCGGTTCGCGGGTGACGACCGCATCCTCGTCATGCTCGCCGACAACATCTTCGAGCGGTCGATCCGGCCGGCGATCGAGAATTTCACCCGTCAGGAGCGCGGCGCGCGCATCGTTCTCTCGAGGGTCGAGGAGCCGGAGCATCTTCGTCACCTCGGCGTGGCCGAGCTCGAAGGCGATCGCGTGCAGGGGATCGTCGAGAAGCCCGACAACCCGCCCAGCGAGTACGCGGTCACGGGGCTCTACTTCTACGACTCCTCGGTCTTCGAGTTCCTGCCCTCGCTCTCGCCGTCGGCGCGCGGGGAGCTCGAGATCACGGACGTGAACAATTGGTTCGTCGAGCAGGGGACGATGGAGTACGACGTGGCCGAGGGCTTCTGGGGCGATGCGGGCGAGTCGATCGACGCGTACTACGCGGTCAACGACTTCGTGCGCCAGAACGGCGCCAACAAGTGATCGACGGGCTCCGGCGCATCCCGCTGCAGCGGTTCGAGGACGAGCGCGGCTGGTTCGCGGAGATATATCGGGCGAGCTGGCTCGAGAAGTCGATCAAGCAAACGAACGTCTCGTTCTCGCTAAAGGGCGTGATCCGCGGGCTGCACTATCACCAGCGCGGGCAGGACGACCTCTTCTTCTGCCTCGGCGGGAAGTTGCGCGTGGTTGTCCTCGACCTCGAGACCGGCGAGACGTTCACCGAGGACATCGGCGACGGCAACCCGACCGCGATTTACGTGCCGGGGCGCTGCGCGCACGGGTTCGAGGCGCTCACTGATGTGGTTTTTCTCTACCACGTGACCGAGGAGTACGACCCCGCCGATCCGGACGAGCACGAGATTCCCTGGAACGACCCACGCGTCGCCGACCTATGGAGCACCCAATCGCCAATCCTGTCGGAACGGGACAAAGCGTCCTGATCACGGGCGCGGGCGGGCAGCTCGGTGTCGCGCTCGCCGAGGTCTTCCCGGAGGCGGACGCGCGCGAGCGGAGCCGGTTCGACGTGACGAGCCCGCCGCCGCTCGAGTACCGGCCGGAGCTCGTGCTGCACGCTGCGGCCTGGACCGACGTCGACGGGGCCGAGTCCGACCCGGCGGCGGCGGCGCGGGTCAACGTCGAGGGCACTCGAAATGTCGTCGCGCTCGGCGCTCCGGTCGTCTACTTCTCGACGGACTACGTCTTCGACGGCCGCAAGAGCGGGGCCTACGTCGAGTCCGACGAGCCTCTGCCCGTGTCGGAGTACGGCCGCACGAAGCTCGCCGGCGAGCGGGAGGTGCTGGAGGGCTGGATCGTCCGTTCGTCGTGGCTCTTCGGCTGGACGGGCAAGAACTTCGTCAGGACGATGCTCGATCTGGGGGCGAAGCAGGACGAGGTGTCGGTCGTCGGCGACCAGCGAGGCTCGCCCACCTACGTCGGCCATCTCGCGGAGGCCACTCCCCAGCTGCTCGACCTGCCCGAGGGCCTGTACCACGTGGCGGGAGAAGGGGACTGCACGTGGGCCGAGTTCGCCGAAGCGATCTTCGAAGAAGCGGGCCTCGACTGCCGAGTCCGCCGAATCACCACAGCGGAGCTGGGCCGACCAGCGCCAAGACCGGCCAACTCAGTCCTCCGCAGTGAGCACCGGAGTTCTCCACAGCTCCCGCACTGGCGTGAAGGGCTTCGCTCCTGCCTTCACCGTCTCAAGTAGCCATGTCCCGGGGACAGGCCCCTGGACGTGGCCTTTAGGTCCAGGCGGTCTCCGCGATCTGGAGGCGCTCCCTGAGCGGCTGCCACCAGGCTCGGTTTGCCGCGTACCACTCGACCGTCTCGCGGAGGCCGTCTTCGAAGCCGATCTCCGGCTGCCAGCCGAGCTCGCGCTCGATCTTCGACGCGTCCAGCAGGTAGCGCCGGTCGTGGCCGGGCCGGTCCGGGACGATCGTCTTCAGCGACTCGGGCTTCCCGGTGAGCTCGAGGATCCGGTCGGCGATCTCCTCGATCGACGCTTCGACACCAGAGCCGACGTTGTACGTCTCCCCCGGCACCCCCTGATCGAGGGCGAGCTCGATCGCCCGGCAGTGGTCGCGCACGTGCAGCCACTCGCGCCGGTTCTGCGTCGACGCGTACATCGGGAGCGGCCTGTCGTCGAGGGCGTTCGTCACGAACAGCGGGATCACCTTCTCCGGGAACTGGTACGGCCCGTAGTTGTTCGCGCAGTTCGTGATCGTCGTCGCCAACCCGTACGTCTCGCGATAAGCGCGGACGTAGTGGTCGGCGGCCGCCTTCGAGGCGTTGTACGGCGTCCGCGGCCGGTAGGGCGACTCCTCGGTGAACGACTCCTCGGAGTCGAGGGGCAGATCGCCGTACACCTCGCAGGTCGAGATGTGATGAAAGCGCTCGACCTCGACCTTTCGAGCGGCCTCGAGCAGGAGCTGCGTCCCGAGCACGTTCGTCCGCGCGAAGAGGCTTGGATCGACGACCGCGAGGCTGTTGTGGGACTCGGCCGCGAAGTTGACGACGACGTCGAGCTCGTGCTCGCGCAGGACGTTCTCGACGATGTCGACGTCGGCGATGTCCGCCTGGACGAACCGGACCCGGTCCTCAACGGCCGCCAGGTTCGCCCGGTTTCCAGCGTAAGTCAGCAGGTCGAGCGCGACCACGGTGTCGCCGGGGTGCTGCTCGAGCCAGTAGTGGACGAAGTTCGAGCCGATGAAACCGGCCGCGCCGGTGACGAGGATCCGCACGGCGTCATCGTACGCGGTGGCCCTTCTTCTTCTTCCCTTTCTCGCAGCCCCTGCGCGCCTCGTCGATTTCCTTGCGCTGGCCCTGGAGCTGCTGCGAGCGATCGAGGTGCGGCAGCGCCTCGTCGCAGCGTCCGAGCTGGGCAAGCGCCTGTCCGAGGTCGTACTCGGCGTAGGCCTCGTAGGTCTGGCCGCTGCCGTGGAGGGCGGCGACGGCCTCTTGCGCGATCCGCTCTGCGCCCGAGTAGTCCCCTGCCTGGAGCAAGCGCGTCGCCTGGTCGGTGAGCGCGACCCCGTCTCGAGCCGGTGGCGGTGGCGGAGGTCGAGTCGGGGGCGGGGGCTGGGCGCTCTGATGCGTCGTGACCCGCGTGCTCGGGGTCGGGGTGGCCGTCCCTTCGCCACGGTCGGCGAGGATTGCCGCGAGGCCCGCGCCCGCGAGCGCTGCGGCCGCGACGAACGAGACCACGAGCGGCACCCGGGAGCGGCGGCGGCGTACCGGATCGAGCGGTCGGGTCGTCAGCGAGCCCGGGTCGAGCGCGTTCCGCAGCGCTCGTACAAGCTCGGCCGAGGTTCCGAATCGTTGCCCCGGATCCTTTGCGAGCGCTCGCCGGAAGACCGGGTCGAGCCGCTCGGAGACGAAGGGGATCTCGGCGTTGATGTGAGCGGCCGCCTCGGCCGTGGGGCTGTCCGACTCGAAAGGGCGCCGTCCGGTGAGCAGCTCGAAGGCGACGACCCCCAGCGCGTAGCGGTCGCTCGCCGGCCCGGCGCGCTCGCCCTGAGCCTGTTCGGGCGACAGATAGCCGGCGGTGCCGAGCACCGTCCCGGTCATCGTCAGCGAGTCCATGCCGGCCGCGCTCGCGATCCCGAAGTCTGCGACCCGCAGGCTGTCGTCGTGGTCGAGGAGCAGGTTGCCGGGCTTGATGTCGCGATGGACGACGCCGTTGCGGTGTGCCGCGTCCAGCGCGTCCGCGGCCTGCTCGAGCCAGTCGAGCGCCTGGGCGGTCGAGGGCTTGCCGTCTCTCAGCCGCTCCTCGAGGGAGCCGCCCTCGAGATGCTCCATGACGATGAAGGGGCGGCCACGCCACTCGCCGACGTCGAAGATCGTGATCGTGCTCGGCTCGGCGGAGAGGCGCGCGGCGGCGAGCGCCTCGCGGGTGAAGCGCGCCCGGAGCGCCTCGTCGCGTGCGTAGCGCTCGGCGAGGACCTTGATCGCGACGGTGCGCCCGAGGACCTCGTCTTCGGCCTGGAAGATCTCGCCCATGCCGCCGTAGCCGATCCGGCGCGCGTTCTTGTAGCGGGGCGGGAGGATGTCGTTCTCGTGTGCCATTGGGGGGCGCTGAACGCTGCTTCCCCTTCACTTTGCCGCAGGTCAGCGCCCGGAAACACACAAGTAGTGGAACCTTCCTGAAGTTCCTGTAAAGAACGATGCCGCCCGCGGGCCTATGCGCTAGCCTCAAAGCCTCTGCACCCGGCTCAGGAAACCGAGTCCGGGTGCCGAACCCACTGCCGACATGGCTCCTTCGAAGCTCCTACTCGCGGCACTCGTTTCGGCTTCGCTTCTCGCCGGATCGGCCGTCGGCTACTCGAACGACACGAGTGCGCGAGCTCAGACCCCACCCCCGCGCGCGACCCCGACCTTCGTCGTCAGCGGGCGCGGCTGGGGCCACGGTGTCGGGCTCGCACAATGGGGCACGTACGGGTACGCCCAGCATGGGCTCACCTACGACCGGATCCTCGCTCACTACTACACGGGCACGACGCTCGGCCCGGCCGCGGTGGCGCGGGTCCGCGTCCTGCTGGCCGTGGGGCGCCAGCGGCTGACCGTCGGCTCGGAGGCTCCCTTCACCGTGCGCGACGGGATCGGCCAGCTCTGGCATCTCCCTGCCGGCGAGCAGACCTTCGGGCCTGGGCTCCTCCTGAGGACGACCGACGTCCAGCAGCCACAGCAGCTGCCCGATCCGCTGACCTTCCTCCCGGGGGCAGCTCCGCTCCGCCTCGGGGGCAGTCCGTATCGCGGGCAGCTCCTGGTGTCCCTGGCCAACGGCTCACTGCGGGCGGTCAACTCCGTCGGTCTCGAGGGCTACCTCTTCGGCGTCGTGCCGTCGGAGATGCCGTACACGTGGCTTCCGGAGGCCTTGAAGGCACAGGCGGTCGCGGCGCGCTCGTACGCGCTTGCGGTCCGCAAGACGGGCACGTGGTTCGACCTCTATGCCGATACCCGGAGTCAGGTCTACCGAGGCATCGCCGGCGAAAGAGCCTCGACGACGGCGGCCGTGCAGGAGACGGCCGGCCGCGTCGTCCTCTACGGGGGCCATGTCGCGACGACGTACTTCTACTCGAGCTCGGGCGGGCGCACAGCGGCGGCGAACGACGTCTGGCGAGGGCCCCCGGTTCCATACCTCGTCTCGGTCGACGACCCCTACGACACGATCTCTCCGTATCACCGTTGGGGGCCGTTCGTCATCTCTGCCGCACGTCTCGGCAGGGTGCTCGGGTCCCCAGGGCGCCTCACGGACGTCCGCATCGCGAAGGCACCGTCGGGCTTCGTCCGCACCGTGACGGCAGTCGGGGCCCAGGGTGAGGCGACCGCGACCGGCAGCGACGTCCGCCGCGCTCTCAATCTGCGCTCGAGCTGGTTCCGAATCGGCGTGCTCTCGCTCGCGACGCCCGATGCGCCCGTGACGTTCGGCGCCCGAGTCTCGTTGAACGGCGTCGCGAGGAGCCTGCCTGCTGTCGAGCTCGAGAAACGTGAGGGAGCTTCGGGTTGGAGCCAGCTAGGCCCCGTCGCACGGGGAGCGAACGGCGCGGTGACCGTCGCGGCGAGGCCGCGGGCGACGACCGACTACAGGCTCGCGAGCGGCTCGGCTCGCAGTAGGCTCGCCCATGTGGCGGTCGCTCCGCTCGTACGCTTCCGTGGGCTGACGGACGCTTCCACTCTGCGTGGCTACACGCGCCCGCTCTTCCCGGGAGCGACCGTCGCCGTGCAACGGCTGGACGGAAGCAGGTGGACGACGGTCGTCCGCGCTCCGATCGACGCGTCCGGCCGCTTCCATGCTCGGCTTGCCTTGTCTCCGGGGGACTACCGGGCCCGGCTCGCCCCCGGCCACGGCTTCGTTCCCGGCTTCAGCCCGACGCTTCGGGTGGGACCGGCATGAAACGGCTCGCCCTCGCAGTCTTCCTCCTTGCGCTTGCGGCGCCGGCCTCGGCTAGTGCGGCCCGCTTCGCCGTCGGGCTGCAAGACGGCGCCTCACCCCGCCTCGTTGCCCGGCAGATCGAGGCGCGAACCGGCCGCCACGTCTCGGAGATCGGCCCCTTCGCGCTCACGGTCAACGCAGTCAGTGCGCGCGGCCTCGACTCGATTCGTGGTGTCACCTGGGTCGAGCGACTGCGCGACTCGCGCCGCCTCTCGTTCACGCCGAACGACCCGCTCGTCGTGAATCACCAGTGGTACCTGAACCGAATTCATGCGTTCGACGCCTGGGCCCAGGTGCCGTCCCTGCCGAGCGTTCGAGTGGCGGTGATCGACTCGGGCATCGACGCGAGCCATCCCGAGCTCCAGAATCAGATCGCCGTGGGCGCGAGCTTCGTCGCCAGCTCCTGGCAGAGCGACACGAACGGGCACGGCACCTTCGTCGCCGGCGAGATCGCCGCCGCGCTGGACAACGGGCAAGGAATCGCGGGCATCGCCTTCCCGGCGCAACTCCTCGTGGCGAAAGTCGTCCACAACGACGGGACGATCTCGCCCGACGCGGAGGCCAAGGCCATCCGTTGGGCGGTCGACCACGGCGCGAAGGTGATCAACCTCAGCTTCGGCGGCATGCGCGACCCGGACGACAGGACGCGTGACACGTACTCGCCGCTCGAGGCGGCCGCGATCCAGTACGCGGTCAGCAACGGCGCCCTCGTCGTCGCTGCCGTCGGGAACGGGGACGGCGCCCCCTCCGAGCCCTGGGGCTACGCCGGCTATCCGGCAGCACTGCCGCATGTGGTCGGAGTCAGCGCCGTCGCACGCGACGGATCGGTGCCCTCGTTCTCGAACAGAGATGTGGTCTACAACGACCTCGCTGCGCCCGGCGAGGACATCTTCTCGACGCTGCCGCGAGCACTCACATTGGACACCCGCCCGGGCTGTGTCCTCCAGGGGTACTCCGACTGCGGGCCGATCGAGTTCCGCCGCGGCGAAGGGACGTCTTTCTCGGCGCCGCAGGTGTCCGCGGCCGCCGCGCTCCTCCTCGCCAGCGATCCGCAGCTCCAGCCGGACCAAGTCGCAGCGCTTCTGACGGGTGCGGCCAACGACGCGGCGCCCGCCAGCGGCTGCGACCGGTGTTCGTCGGGCCACGACCCGCTGACCGGATGGGGCGTTCTGGACGTGGAGGGCGCGATCCAGTCGCTCGACGGGACGCTCCCCGCGGCGGATCATTTCGAGGCCAACGACGAGGCCTCGACCGCGGCCCGGATCTGGGGCCGTCGGGGGCAGCAGATCCACGCGACGATCGACTACTGGGACGACCAGGTCGACGTCTACAAGATCAAGCTCCGGCGCGGCCAGCGTCTCGTGGCACGGCTCCGGGGCCCGCGCGGCACCGATACAAATCTCTTCCTCTGGAAGCCCGGAACTCGCCGGGTCGCAGGCTTCGCGGTCGATCGCCGCCTGCTCGCCGCGCAGTCCAAGTCTCCGGGCTCGCTCGAGCGAATTCGCGTGCGCGCGCAACAGAGCGGCTGGTACTTCCTCGAGGTGAAGGCTGCGAACCCCGGCGCGGGCAGGTACTCGCTCAGGTTCCGGAAGGGCCCCCGGCGGGCGGCGCTCCGAGCAGTTCTTCCGTAGCGACCTCGCGGATCTGCCGCGCGGGATTGCCGACGACGACTGCCCGCGGCGGGACGTCCCGGATGACGACGGCGCCGGCACCGACGTAGGCCTCCTCGCCGATCTCGACCGCCGGGCAGAGGACGGCTGCGCCCCCGACGCGCGCGCCGCGGCGGATCGTCGGGCCTCTCCGCAGCTCGTGTCGGCGCTCCGTCCGCCCCATGAAGTTGTCGTTCGTCGTCGTCACGCAGGGCGCGATGAAGACCTCGTCCTCGAGCGTGGAATAGGCCGTGATGTAGGCGTTCGCCTGGATCTTCGTCAGCTTGCCGATCGCCGTGTCGTTCTCGACGAGCGACCCGCGGCCGATCACGACGTCGTCACCGATCGTGCAGCGCTCGCGGACGCAGGCCTGATCGCCGACGATCACCCGCGCGCCGATCGTCGTCCCGGCGAAGACGATTGCGCCCGCGGCGACGACCGTTCCCGCTCCCAGCTCGAGTGGCGGCAGTTCCTCCCGGCTCGCCGTCGAGCGCGGCGAGAGCGCAGGCTGCTTGCCGACGACGGCGTGGTCGCCGATCACGCAGCCCTCGCCGATCACCGTTCCCGGATAGATGACCGCGGTCTCGGCCGTCTGGTAGCTCACACCGCGGCTGTCTCGAGCGATGCCTGAAGCAACTCCAGCGCCTTGACGACGGCGACGCCCTGCCGGCCCGGCTCGAGCGGGTCGCCCGCTCCGGAGACGAGCGACAGGAAGTGCGCGCACTCGCGGCGCAGCGGCTCCTCGCGCGCGAGCTGCGGAATGTTGATGTCGCCCTCGCGTACCTGCCACTCGGTCGCGGGCCGCAGGACCGGTCCCTTGTCGTAGACCGTCACCTTCCGCTCGGCCTCCATGTCGTCGAAGACGGCCATCTTGTCGCGGCCGACCACGGTCAGCTTGCGCATCTTGTGCGGGTCGAGCCACGACACGTGCATGTGGGCGACGACCCCCGACGGGAAGCGGAGGAAGCAGAAGACGACGTCTTCGATCCCGGGGTTGAGGTACGACTCGCCGCGTGCCCAGGCCTCGACCGGCTCCTCGCCGATCAGGTGCATCATGACCGCGAGATCGTGCGCGCCCAGCGACCAGAGCGCGTTCTCGTCCGACCGGATCTTGCCGAGGTTCTGGCGGTTTCCATAGAGATAGAGAACGTCCCCCAGCTCGCCGCCATCGACCATCTCCTTCAGCTTGTCGACGGCAGGGTGGTAGAGCAGCAGGTAGCCGGGCATGAGGACGAGCCCCCGCTCCTCGGCGAGCGCGAAAAGCTCCTCCGCCTCTGCCGTAGTCTGGGCCTGCGGCTTCTCGACGAAGACGTGCTTGCCGGCGGTCAGGGCCTGCCGTGCAAGCTCGTAGTGCGTGACGACCGGAGTCGCGATGACGACCGCGTCCAGCTCCGGGTCGGCCAGGAGCTCCTCGAAGTTGCTCGTCGTCCGCGCCTGCGGGTGGCGCGTGGAGGCTTCCGCGAGCAGCTCCGGGGAGAGATCGCAGAGCCAGCGC
The DNA here is from genome assembly GCA_035318925.1 of Gaiellaceae bacterium. Classification (GTDB taxonomy): domain Bacteria; phylum Actinomycetota; class Thermoleophilia; order Gaiellales; family Gaiellaceae; genus VAXT01. Next base: position 8,850 of record DATHDS010000015.1, on the reverse strand, counting down.
AGGTCGGCGAGCTCCCCGAAGTTCCGGGCTAGGTTCGGGCCCCAGTAGCCGAGCCCCGCCTGGCCCACGCGCAGTGGGCTCAGAGCTTCCACACCTTTCCGTTCGCCGTACCGTTCGTGCCCGTCGCGTTTCGCAGGTCGACGACGAGGAGCGCCTGCTCCACGAGCTGCTCGTAGTCGATCCCGGAGTGCGCCGTGACGATGACGACGCAGTCTGCCGCCGGCACGTCGAGAGGCACCGACGCGAGCCCTTGCTCCTGCAACTCCGGCACGAACGGATCGTGGTAGGAGACGTCCGCGCCCTCGTCCTGGAGGAGTTCGATCAGCTTCAAGGCCGGTGACTCACGGGTGTCCTCGATGTCCGATTTGTACGCGACGCCAAGGACCAGGACCTTCGAGCCTTTCAGTGCCTTCTCGTGCTGGTTCAAGGCGCGAACGACCTTGCCGAGGCACCAGTAGGGCATGTTCTCGTTCACCTTGCCCGCGAGCTCGATGAACTCCGTGTAGAAGTCGTACTCGCGCGCCTTCCAGGTCAGGTAGAAGGGGTCGATCGGCATGCAGTGCCCGCCGAGCCCGGGGCCCGGCTGGAAGCTCATGAAGCCGAAGGGCTTCGTCGCCGCCGCGCCGATCACCTCCCACACGTCGATGCTCATGCGATCGCAAAGCTGTGCAAGCTCGTTGACGAGCGCGATGTTCACCGAGCGGAAGATGTTCTCGAGCAGCTTCGTCAGCTCGGCCGCCTCGGGAGTCGAGACCGGGTGGACGGTCTCGAGCGCGCTGCTATAGAGCTCGACCGCCCGCTCTGTGCACGCGGGGGTGATTCCGCCCACAATCTTCGGCGTGTTCTTCGTCGTCCAGTCCTCACGACCCGGATCGACCCGCTCGGGAGAGAACGCGAGGTGGAAGTCCTCGCCGACTCGTAGGCCGCCCTGCTCGAGCAGCGGCAGTAGACGTTCGCGGGTCGTGCCCGGATAGGTCGTCGACTCGAGCACGACCAGCTGGCCCTTCTGGAGCCGCGGCGCGAGGTCCTCAACCGCGCGCAAGACAAACGAAAGGTCGGGCTCGCGCTGCGCCGAGAGCGGTGTTTGCAGTGCGATCAGGATCGCCTCGGTCTCCTTGAGCGCGTCGTAGTCGGAGGTGATCTCGATCGCCCCCGACTCGACGTGACGGCGCAGGTCGGCCGAGTCGACGTCTCTGATGTAGCTCTCGCCTCGACGGACGGCGGCCACCTTCTCCGGATTCGACTCGAGCAGCATGATGCGGCGGCCGGCGTCGGCGAAGACCTGGGCGAGAGGGAGGCCGACATAGCCGGCTCCGATGATTCCGATGAGTCCCTTCACCGGCGCGATAGTACAGAGGCCGCCCTGCTGCCTCTCGGGCTCAGCGGCTGACGAACCAGCGTCGTGCAGTGGGATCCGTCTTGAAGAACGTGATCAGGAGGTTGACCACCTTCTGCACGCCTGACTTCGACGGATGGGTCCCATCGGACTCGACGTCATCGCACGTCCAGGTGAGGCCGTCGCTGCGCTCGATCAGGCCGTCCGTCCAGAGATACGAGCCCCAGCCGAGCCACGGTCCCTTCAGCTTGCCGACCATGCGATCCTGGATCACGCCTCGTACCGCATAGCCGCTGTCGTAGGCGGCCGGCTCCGGGTTGAGCCCGGTGATCGCGTAGCCGCCGTAGGTGCGGCTCGAGAGGTAGATGAGGTGGAGGTTCGGGTAGCGGACGCGCATGGTGCGGACAATCGCCCGGAGGTCCGCCTGGAGCGCTCGCGCATCCTTGGGGAAGCGCCGGTCCTCACCGGCGATTGCCTCCTTCAGCCAGACCGCCTGCACCTGGTTCGCCGAGACGCCGGCTGCGATCAGTCGTTGATCGACGCTGTCCCAGTAGGAGGGGTCGGTCTTGACACGGGTCGCGTCCCAGCCGTCCTGCGCGCCGTCGACGATCGTCACGTTCGCGTTCTTCGCCGGGTCACGGTCGGCGACGCGCTTGAAGGCGGAGAACTCGGCGGTCGCGTTCGACATGCCGATCGAGAGCAGGACGATCTTCCCGTCGATCGGCCGGACCTTGCGCGCGGCCGCGAGCCCTTTGCGCAGGTAGGCCGCCGTCGGGTGGTTGCGCCCGGCGGGATAGAGACCGCCCCGGAAGCCGCGGTAGCGCCGTTTGCCCATGTCCGTGAGCGGGACCAGGCCGGTCGAGGTGAGCGAGCAGTCGGCCCGCTGTCCCGAGCGGCTCGCGGGCGCGCTCGACGTCGACAGGGCGACTGCCACCGCCATCGCGGCAGCGATCGTGAGCAGGATCTTCATGTCGCTTCGAAGCGTACGCCGGGACCGTTATGGCCCTGTTAAGAGCCGAGTGAGAGGCCGAAAACACGCGGCTATACTCGGCTCTCAGGGCCGTTAGCTCAGTTGGTAGAGCAGGGGACTCTTAATCCCAAGGTCGAAGGTTCGAATCCTTCACGGCCCACCACGCTTCCCCCCACGCTTCCCTGACCGGCGTCCCGCTCCCGCCCGGCGGAGCCGGGCTCCGCGGGACGCCTCGCGCCGCTCCGCACCCTCCTGCGAGCGGCCCGTGCGACCCAGCACTGTTCCGCTCGCATACGGGCACGGAGCGACGCGTCAGGAAACCGTGGGGCGGCCTCTCACGACACGGCCCACCACGCTTCCCTGACCGGCGTGCCCTCCCGCCGGGCGGAGCCCGGCTCCGGGCACGCCTCGCGCCGCTCAGCCCCCTCCTGCGAGCGGCCCGTGCGACCCAGCACTGTTCCGCTCGCATACGGGGTCTGAGCGACGCGTCAGGAAACCGTGGAACGGTCTCTCACGACACGGTCCACCACGCTTCCCTGAGCGGCATCGCGGTGCTGGCGTAGGCGCGATGATGGCGTCATGTCCTCACTCGAGGAGATCGCGCCCGGGCTCTGGCGGTTCGCGGTCTCCCGGAACGGCATTCCTCCGACCATGACGGCGTATGCGTTGCGCGACGGCGAGGACACGATCCTGGTCGACCCGCTCGTTGCCGGCGAGACCGCGCCGCTGCTGGCGGGGCTCGACGAGATCGTGCGCGGACGCGTGCGCATCTTCGTCACCACCCCGTTCCACGTGCGCGGCTCCGAGCTTCTGTGGCGGCGCTGGCGCGACCGGCACGAGGTCACCATCTTCGGGCACGAGCATTGCGCCACGCGCCTCGACGACCGTTCCGCCTTCCGGGCGCTGCGCGGCGGCGAGACGCTCGACGGCGGCGTGCGCGCGCACCCGATTGGGCAACCGCGGCGCGCCGAGATCCCGTTCGAGCTGCCGTCGCACCGCGCCCTGGCCTTCGGCGACACCGTGCTCGAGATCGACGGCGAGCTGCGCGTCTGGCCGAGGCACCGCGACCTCGAGCGTCGCCGCACCTGGTACGAGCAACGGTTCCTGCCGACGCTGGAAGCGCTGACCCGGCTCGACGTCGAGCGGGTGCTCGTCACGCACGGCGAACCGGTGCTGCGCGACGGCGCCCGCGCGCTGGCGGCGAGCCTGGCCCGGCACCCGTGGAGCAGGTCGTCGCTGTATTGATCGTGGATATCCGCCCTTCCGGCTAGCCTGAGCAGCCGCATGGGGGACTCGGCGACCAAGGGACATGCGCGCTGGTACGGGCTCTATCCCGCGCTCGTCAGCGACGTCAAAGATCCCGAGGGGCAGGGCCGCGTGAAGGTGAAGCTTCGGGCGCCCGACACCGGCGCGGCATACGCGGAGTGGGCCCGGCTTGCGACGATGATGGCGGGGAAGAATCGCGGCAGCTGGTTCGTGCCGGACGTGAAAGACGAGGTGCTCGTCGGCTTCGAAGGCGGCGACCCGCGCCGGCCGTACGTCATCGGCGCGCTCTGGAATGCCGGCCACCCGCCGCCGCAGACGATGGACCCCGCGGGACACAACCCGAAGAAGGTGCTGCGCTCCCGCAACGGCGTCAAGGTCACGCTCGACGATACCGACGGGCGGGAGCAGCTCGTTCTCGAGACGCCCGCAGGACAGAAGGTGACCTTGAAGGACGGCGCCTCCGCAATCCTTGTTGAGGACTCGAACGGAAACTCCGTCAAGCTCGAACCGAGCGGGATCACGGTCACAGCGTCGGCGAAGGTCACCGTGAACGCGGGGACGGCCGAGATCTCGGTCGGCACGCTGACCGTCAACGCAGGCATGTCGACCTTCAGCGGCGTCGTCAAGGCTGACACGGTGATCACGAACTCGGTCGTGTCAAACTCGTACACACCCGGCGCGGGGAACATCTTGTGAGCGCGCACGAGGTGCGGTAGGCGACCGCGACGCCGCCCGCCTAGGTCACCGCCACATCGTGGACGCCAGGGTCACAGCAGGTGCCGCTACGAGCTCAGCACGCTACGCCGACGATCCTCGTCGGGCAGTCCGCGATCGAGGCGACGAAGATCGCGGCCTGGTGATTCCGCAGGCTCTCGCCCGGGATGAACTCGTCAGGTGGGTAGAAGGTGCCTCCGCTGAGCTCGATCGTGATCGGGTAGCGGTGCAGTGCTCCGTACATCCAGTCGTTCCAATCCCCGTCCGTGATGTAGAGGTCCGACGACTGCTGTGAGTGGTAGCCGGCCGTGCGCTCCATCTCCGCGCCCATCGCCACGAACGTGTTGTGGTCGACGAGCGTCATGTCCGGCGGGAGGTCCTCGTATGTGTACCCGTACGGGTAGAGGATCAGGTTTCCGTACGAGTGGTAGCTGATCCCGGTCTTGACGTTTGGGTGAGCGATCATGAAATCGGCCATGCGCGCATCTTCGGGCGTCGAGAGCGGGCTCGGGCCGCGGTAGATGTCGCTCTCTGGATCCCCGCTCGACCCGCCGCAGCAGCCCCACCTATAGCTGTAGTTGCGGTTCTGATCGGTGCCGTAGATGCCCTGATATGGCTGTCGGTTCTTGCGCCAATACGCGTACTGACCGGTGGCGATGTCGTACTCGCCGCCGTCGGGGTTCAAGCTCGGGACGAGGTAGATCTGGCGCGTGTTGACGAGATTCGTGGTCAGCGGCCTCTCGGCGAACAGGTGTACGAGCGAGAGGACGACCTCGACGGTCAGATGCTCGCGGGCGTGGTGCTGGCCGACGAAGAACACGCCTGGCTCGGACAGGTTGTCGGTCGCGTCGTTTGAGATGCGCACGCCGATCAGGTTCCGGCCCTCGTACGAGGTCCCAAGTGAGAACAGGTGCACGGTTGCCGGATGCGCTGCCGCTACCGCCTCGAGGTCGGCGACCATCTCCGAGTAGTTGTGGTAGTTCGAGTCCGGCGGCGGGAAGTCGTCGGGCTCCGCTTTCGGTACGACCCGGAAGCCACGCAGGGCAAGTGTCAGTGCCTGCTCGTCGCTCCCGAACAGGTCGACATGATCGGCCCAGGCGGCCTCGCCGATGTCATACCCCTCACTGACCAGCAGGGAACGCTGCTCCCGCGTGTACACGCCGTACACAACGAAGGGCTTGATCGATGTGCCGCTCGCGTGGTCGTGCGCGGAATCGACGATCGGCTGCGCAGAAGCCACACCCGGCGCCAGTAACAAGGCAAGGGCCGAAACACTCGCAACAACGAGATTTTTGAGCACCCGCTCGCAAGCCTATCTCCGGCCGCGTGAGAAGAGAAGGCCCGCCCCCGACGGGGGCGGGCCTTGTGTTCGGGTCAGCCCGAGGAGGTTGTTAGCCGGCTCCTCGAGGCCTGGGTCAGTGCACCTTGAAGCTCAGCTTGAAGGTTCCGACAGCGGCGCCGTTGCCGTCGAGCGCGACGTGGTACGTCGTCCCGGCCATCGCCGTGAAGGTGATCCTGCTGCCCGTTCCGCAGGCGTCGTCGTTCGCGGCGATCTGAGTGAGCGTGCCCACCGAGTTGCCCGTGTACGCCGCGAGGGTCGTATTGAAGTTCGTTCCCCTACAAGTATCGAACCTGACCGTGCTCGTTCTGGCCTCCGTGAACGCGTACCAGATCGAGTTCAGCGGAATCGAGACTCCGGCGTGGTTGGGCTCGCCCGTCTCGCCGGTCGCGCCCGAGTTCGAGCCCGTTCTCGCGCCGCTACCGGCGATCCGACAGATCGCGGACGCGTCGGCGAAGGTGTCGCAGGCCACCGGGGGAGGTGGAGGTGGCGGGGGAGGTGGTGGAGGCGGCGGAGGTGGCGGCGGAGGTGGTGGAGGCGGTGGCGGAGGTGGTGGTGGCGGAGGTGGTGGTGGAGGCGGCGGCGGCCCGGTATGCGTGTAGATCACAGCCGTGTTTGGCGTGATAACGGGCTGATTGCATCCGAACTGAGTGAAGTTCGGGCCCGAACCCGCCGCCTGGACACCCTCGGTCGACGTATCGCCGAGGTGCGTGGCAGCGCCATACACAGTACGAATCGTGCTGCTCCCCTCCGTAAAGATGACCTCGAAGTTCGCGGAGCCGCCGGCGTTGGCATAGCCGACTCGGAATTCGATCACGAACTGCTGCGGATTGCCGGCGATCGTCGACGTGAAGATGCCGTGGCCGCTGCCGGAAGTGAGCAGATCGTCCCAGTAGATGAGGACGGCCCGTCCTTCCACCCGCGACGGCAGGCAGGCGTTCGTGTACTGATTGTTCTCACCCGTGAAGTTGATGACCCCGTTCGAGCTCACGTTGGCCTCGGTGAACGACTGGTTGTAGAACGTCACTGGGAACGGGAAGGTGATATGGCGCCAGCAGTCGTCACAGTGGCTCCCCAGGTCATCGGTCCCCGGGACGATCGACTGCCCCGTCTGCGTGGAAATCGTGTAGTCGCCTGGCGGAGGTGGCGGAGGCGGCGGCGGTGGTGGCGGTGGCGGCGGCGGAGGTGCCGGCGGTGGAGGCGGCGCAGGCCCGCAGTCCGGGAACGTGAACTTGCCGACGCGGGTGTGCCAGCTGTTGGCGGTCGTCGTTACGAGGTACTCGCTTGTGTAGAAGAACGTGCAGTCGTCCACGGGGTCGACCGACATCATCGAGTAATCGCCCCAACGGTTTGCAGGCCCGGTCTGGGACCCTGTGCCGTCCATCACCGTCTCCTCCGAGCCGAGCGTGCCCGGCGGATCGGAGGGGACGCGACCGGCGTACTTGATGCTCGGGAACGTGGACGAGCTCGATACCGAGTAGCCGAGCGCGATGTCGCCGCTCTTGTCCATCGCCACGCTCGGCATCCAGCGGTTGAGGCCGTCTGCCGGAGCGTACGTGCCCTCGTCGCGCATTTGCCAGCCACCACCGGTGTTCTCCAGCTGGTACCAACGAGGAGCTGCACGGTCTGCGCCGACGTCGACCGAGTGGCTGGTGACGATCGTCTGCCACGTACCGAAATTCCGGTACTGGGCCCGATGCATGATCCGATCGGCAAGCGTATCGAGCTTCACGCTAGTCCCCGGCTGGGGGATGCAGGAGCGGGTGTAGTCGCAGAGGTTCGAGTCGAAAGGTGCCGCCTGGATGTCCGTGTTGTGCGTGACCTGGATCGACGGGGACCCACCCCACGTGACCGTGGCGTCCCAAATCTGGAGGTTGTCCTCTGGAAGGCCGGACCCATCGATGTTGACGGCCACGAGCGGAGCCGGCGCGTTGGCGGGCGGCGGCATGTCGCCGTCGGCGTCAGCCGGCAGCGTGGGCGGCAGGTATGGATCGATCGCCTCCATATCCTGGTAGACGAAGCGGGCAGTCGGGCAGCCGGCCGCGATCATCTGGTCGCGCTCGAACGCCCAGACGCCAACGCCGCCGTAACTCGAGCCGAGCAAGAACTGGTTGGCGGTCATCATGTACGCGTGCTGGGCGGGCCAGACGCCGAACTTCGGATAGTCGTTGGCCTTCGTGTTGTGAACCGTGAACTCGTAGGCGCACCAACTGCCCGTCGGATCGCTCGTCGTCGAAACGGCAATGCACTGGTAGTACGGGGGTGCCGTGAAGCTGGCGAAGGCGAAATCCGAGGCGACGAAGCGTCCGGCGAACTGGTCGTAGAGCGTGACTGGGTCACCCGCGCCGAGCGTTGAGCAGTGCGGGGTACCGGTAAAGAGCGTGTTGCCAGACCGAGGCGCCTGCACGAGGTTGCCACTCTTGTCCCAGATCGCGAACGAGTTGTTGACGTACTGCATGTAGTGATTGGCCCCGACGTCACCGTTCGTGTCCGGCGGGTAACAGGTGCACAGGTTGTTGACACCTTCGAAGGTGGTGGTCGGTGCAGGGGTGTGGTCCTTGCCCTGCGCGCTTTGCAGCGCGCCGTCGGGGTGGAAGCCGTTCCCGATCGGCACGCGGAGGGGCAGAGACTCGGTGTCTGGCCTCTGGAGCAAGCTTTGTTTCTGCGGGAGAGACTTGAGGCTGCGCATCGGAGGCGTCAGGTACCCGCGCGAGCGGCCCACGACTTTGGCCGGCGAGGAAAGGTTCAACGCTGCCAAGCCCGGACCATTCGAGCCGCCGGCGAGCGCGGCCGGCCCGACCACGTTGCGCAGCGACCCAGGTGCAACGCTGCTCGAAGAACTGACGACCAGGGCCGTACCCGCAATCGCCGCAGCGGTCGCACAGGCCACCAAGACCCTGAAACGTCCTCCCCTCACACGCAGATTGTTAGCACTCTCGCTCGATAAAGCCAAATGCCCATTTTGAGCCTTTCGCCCTGGCTAGCGCCGGCCCACGACGAGCTTGACGGGGAAGCCCCGGCGCTTGATTCGGCCGGGCCTCGGGCTCTGGCCGATCACCCGGCCGAGCCGAACGGACCGGGTGTGGCTGATGCGGCCCGTTGAGCAGTGCGCCCTGCGGATCCTTGTCTTGGCCGCCCCGAGCTTCAGCCCGATCACCCGAGGTACATGGCAGCGCACCGTTGGTGGTGGCGGAGGCGGAGGCGGAGGCGGCGGAGGCGGAGGCG